>JAZUHP010000142.1:0-28954 GCA_045641785.1 Bacteroidaceae bacterium | reverse complement strand
TTGATGACGTCGAAATAGATTATTCTGTTATTGTTGCCAATCGCCTTTCCTGCTATCGCCTCACCTGCTGCAGCAAATCCGTCCATGATGTATGAATAGAGAGTGAACAGCTGCATAAGCAGGGTGTTGACGGCAAGTTCCGTGTCACCCTGTTTTGAACCTGCTGCTATGAATGCAAAATGAACCGAAACAAGGCAGCATGTACGGAAGAAGATATCCTTGTTTACATTAAGGAACCTGAGAATCTCCGTCTTATTCCAGATATCCTTAGAACTTGGTAGGAAGCACTTGAGGAACTGGCATGGAAGATGTTTGTATAGTCGTCTGATATAGTAGCGCTGGAGAGCAACCAAAGCTGTCACCAAACCAAGATATTGAGCCAGTATTGTTCCAAGTGCAATTCCCTCAACCTTCATATGGAATACGAACACAAAGATGAGGCTGAGAATGATGTTGCCTATGTTCTGAGCTATGGCAACAATCATAGGAATACGGGTGTTCTGCATACCCACATACCAACCAGTAAGGGCAAAGAGTCCGAATGATGCTGGAGCACCATAGATACATATATTGAAGTATTTTGCTGCAAGTTCCCCAACCTCAGGAGAAGGTGCTATGACATAGAGTGCAAGTTCTCGGACAGGATACTGAAAAGCAACGAGGATTAGGGAAGCGAAGAGTGCTATGCCAAGTGAACGGACAAGCAGTCGCATAACCTCACTAAGATCGTGTTTTCCGAGTGCCTGAGCTGTCATTCCACTTGTTCCCATACGGAGAAATGCAAAGAGCCAGTAGATGATGTTGAAAAGCATTCCACCAACAGCAATAGCACCAATGTATGTCTCTGAACCGAGATGACCAGTTATGGCAACATCAATAAGTCCCAGAAGTGGAACCGTGATGTTGCTCACGATACTTGGTAGTGCTATGTGCAGAATCTGCTTGTCACGAATATGCATAGGAATCGGACTCTATCCCCTCCCCCATAATTGGTAGGGTTGACTAATGCATATTCATTAGCTTTTTGGGGAATGGAATGTTGTTTGAGTTGTTTGTGGTCTAGTGGTTCTAGAGGCTCTAGTTATTCTAGAAGCTCTAGAGATTCTATATGTTATAGATGCTCTAGTCTGTTGGAGGACAGGCTATGTCAGCTTACGAGTGCCTTGTACCTTGTGTTCATCAGTCTGTCATAGACTTTGAACATCACCCAGTATATGAAGCATGCAAAGAGGAAACCTACGATAGAGTCAATGAAGTAATGCGCCTTGATATAAACTGTTGCACAACAGAGCAACAGATAGAATGGGAGCATGATGTAGAATAATGGCTTGTTGCCAGAACGAAATGCAAGGATCATGGTAACTGTACTCATACCAACATGACTGCTTGGGAATGCTGCTGTAGGACATTCTCCTGCCTCCTGGGCTGCATGAACAAGACTGCTGAATATGCCACGGACATCAAGAGGAATACATTCTGTATTGGTCTTGAAGTAATACTGTACATCAGGGAAATATCCGAGTTCTGCACATTCTGTTCCTACCGCCTTGAAATAATACTGAGGACCTGCTACTGGCAAGAACTCATATATTATATAGTAAACAAAGAATGAGCCGAGGAAGATAAATCCTGCTTTGTCTGCCTTTTCGTATCTGCATAGATAATAGAAGAATATGGTTGCTGCCATCATGTAATAGTAGGCGTAGTAGCCCATGTTGAATGCCTCACACCAGAATGTGGAGTTGACAGCCTTGCTGAACTCTAATGCTGGCTGATATCCAAATATGCTATGGTCTATGCCTGCAAAGATATGATCCTGGTATGGTAACTGACTACAGAAGTCGTATGTCTCAGGGTACCATACTATGAGAAGCAGCATCATAGGTATGAGTCTTGCAATACGAATAATCCTGTATGGGAATCGTTTATAGATGTGGTAGCCTATTCCTATACATGCCAGAGCCAAAGCACGGGCACCCAGCATTGTGACCGGGGCATTGAGTCCGCCCCAGTAGAAAATAACGAGTGCAGTCGTAAATGCTACATATAGGATTGTTATTACCTCAAGGCTTAATAGACCTGGCTCAAATTGTTTCTTTAGTAAGTCTTTCACAAGTTAGTTGTTGAGAGTTTTGTTTTAGTTGTTCTAGAGGTTCTAGAGGTTCTAGAAGTTCTAGATACTCTAGAATCTATAGATAATCTATAATTTCCATGATTTTGCATTAGTCATCCTCCCTCTAGGGTGGGCTGGGGTGGGTCTTTTTACAGCCACTTATTCTCCTTGTACCATGTGATTGCCTCCTTCACACCTCTTTCAAGATTCCACTCTGGTACGAAACCAAGATCTTCTTTGAGGGGAGATATATCACATTGCCAGTTACGCTGACTAAGTATGCTGTACTTATCATTGTTAAGTGCACTCAACTTGCCAGTTATGTGACTCATCATGTCGGAAACAGCACATACAGTCTTGAGGAACCATAGTGGGAAGGTGATGTGAAGTACACACTTTGTACCCATCTCCTTCTGGAGAAGGTCGCTGAAGGCACGACTGTTATATACGAATCCATCACTTACACTATATATCTTGCCACTTACATTCTTGCCTATAGCAGCAAGAATGGCATTTACGAGGTCACGAACATAGACGAAAGTGATCTCCTGTGGTTTGAAACCTACGGCAGAGTCGAAGTGCTGCTTTATGCTCTGTGCCATGAGGAAATAGTCTTTCTCGCGTGGGCCATATACACCTGTTGGTCGGAAGATTGTGTAGTTGATTCCACTTTCCTTAAGAAACTTCTCACTCATCACCTTACTCTCGCCATAAGCTGTGTTTGGTGTTGGTGTGTCTGTGGCAAGCATTGGTTCATATACAGATTCCTTGATTGTATATGTGTCTACGAATGACTGCTCAACTTTTATTCCCTCAGGAATGGTGAGACGATGCTTTGCCACCATATCCTCGCGACGAGGACCAAGGACACTCAAGCTACTTACATAGAGGAACTGCTGTGGAAGCATGTCGAGATTCTTGAGTGTGTTCACGAAGTTTCTTGTACAATCATAATTGTGCTTATAGAAGTCTTCCTTATGTAGACACTTTGTTGCACCACCAGCATGAATGATGATGTCCCATTTACCCCCTTCTTCCTTAAAAGACTTTAGCTGTGAAGTGAGTGTTTCCCTATTTGAAAGGTCGAGGCAGATGAAGTTGATGCGCTCGTCCTGAAGGTATTTTTTGCTTGAATGGGCACGCATTCCAGCCCATACATTCATGTTCCTGTTAAGGGCTTCTTCGCAGAGAAAACTGCCAATAAAACCGCTTGCTCCTGTTATCAGTATATTCATTATTACTATTATTTTGGGACAAAGGTAGTATAATTTGGTCGTTTTTCAACGATTTAATATAAAGATAACAATTGGTGTGGAATATTTTTTATACTTTTATACGGAAATTTGAAAATACTCAAAAGATTATGGGAAAGAAAAGCGGATTAACAAAATCACATGTAAACAAGAAGGATTTGCAAGGTATGGTAACTGCATACCTTACAAAGAATCCTTGTGAAACATATACGTTGAAGAAGTTCTTCAGCGCTCTTGGACTTACTAGTCATCCATTAAGAATGCTTTGCGTCGATGTCCTTAACGAATTGCTTGATGAGGGCTTCATTGCTCGCAATGATGAGGGTGAGTTTATCTATAATGCTAAGGCTCATTCTGCAGAGGGCGTGTTCACTCGTACTGCCGGAGGTCGAAACTTTGTGGATACAGATGACGGACAGGGTATCTCTGTTTATGACGAGGACACTCTTCATGCTCTTCCTGGCGATCGTGTTCGTGTGAATTTGTTTGCAAAGAGGAGAGGTAGTAGTAAGTTGCATGGTAGTGTGACAGAGATTATACAGCGTAGTGACCGTGTCTGGGTAGGTACTATACAGATACAGCATAGCCTTGCCTATCTTCTCACTCCTAATACAAGTCTGCTTCATGACATTGCCATTCCTCTCGATAAGATAAAGGATGCAAAGAATGGTCAGAAGGTGGCTGTACGTGTCATTGACTGGCCTGAGAATGTGCGCAACCCTATAGGTGAGGTTGTGGATGTGTTGGGTGATAGTGGTGATAACAATACGGAGATGCATGCCATACTTGCAGAATATGGTCTTCCTTATTCTTATCCTAAGGAGGTGGAGGATGCTGCTAATAAGATAAGTGCAGAGATTACTCCTGAGGAGATAAGCAAGCGTGAGGATTTCCGTGAAACCCTTACATTCACTATTGACCCTCGTGATGCAAAGGACTTTGATGATGCCATCTCTATAAAGAAGATAAAAGATGGGGTGTGGGAAGTTGGTGTACATATTGCTGATGTCAGCCACTATGTCCTTGAGGGTAGTGTGATAGATCAGGAGGCACAGAAACGTGCTACTTCTATTTATCTTGTTGATAGAACCATTCCAATGCTTCCTGAGAGACTCTGTAACTTCATCTGTTCTCTCCGTCCTGATGAAGAGAAACTTACATATTCTGCTATATTTGAGTTGAATGAGGATGCTGATGTTCTTAACTACCGCATCAAGCATACTGTCATTAAGAGTAACCGTCGCTTCACATATGAGGAGGTTCAGGCTTTGCTTGAGAATCATAATGAGGCAACAGAATGTGCTGAGATTGCTGAGGGTAAACTGAAACCAACAGAGCCTGTTCCTGCACAGGAGGTTACAGCAGATACAGTTCAACCTGATGCAGAGACATACGCTAATGAACTCATCATTCTTAATCGCCTGGCAAAGAAGTTGCGTGAGGCTCGATTCAAGAAGGGTGCCATTAACTTTGACCGTGAGGAGGTTCGATTTGAGATAGATGAGAAAGGCAAACCTCTGAGTGTATATTTCAAGAGGGCAAAAGATGCCAACAAGTTGGTGGAAGAGTTTATGCTTCTTGCTAATAGGATTGTAGCTGAGAGTGTTGGCAAGGTTAAGAAGGGTGGAACAGTAAAGGTTCTTCCTTATCGTATTCATGATCTTCCAGACCCAAATAAGCTTGAGAATCTTGCTCAACTTGCTGCTCGACTTGGATTCATGCTTCGTACAACAGGAACAAAGACTGAGGTTGCAGATAGCCTTAATAAGTTTATTGCTGGTACAAAGGGCAATAGAGCAGAGAATCTTGTTGAGAATGTGAGTCTTCGTGCTATGCAGAAAGCTCGTTACTCAACTGTGAACATAGGTCACTATGGTCTTGCATTTGACTATTATACTCATTTCACTTCTCCTATTCGTCGTTATCCTGATACTATGGTGCATAGACTCCTTACTCGTTACGATGCTGGTGGCAATAGTGCAAGTCAGAAGAAGTATGAGGCTCTTTGTGAACATAGTAGTAGCATGGAACAACTTGCCGCAGCTGCAGAACGTGCAAGTATAAAGTATAAGCAGGTTGAGTTCATGTCTGACAAGATTGGTCAAGAGTTTGATGCAAAGATTAGCGGAGTGACGGAGTTCGGTATATACGCTGAGATAGATGAGAATAAATGTGAGGGATTCATCGCTGTTCGTTTCCTTGGAGAAGAGGCATTCGACTATGATGACAGGAATTTCCGCCTTGTAGGTCGTAAGACTCACCATACCTTTACTCTTGGTGATCCGGTTCGTATCAAGGTGGCACAGGCAAACTTGATGCGTAAGCAACTTGACTATGAGTTTGTCAAGAAATTAACTGATGATGCTTTCGAGAATACTGCTTTCTTTAAGAGCTTTGGTGATTTTAATGCTAAAAAATCTAAAGGAAAGTCAAAAAAAGTTAAATCTCGCAAAAAGAAGTAAATAAAGTCGTATCTTTGCGGTTTGTTAGGGTGTATGGCCCGAACAAACCGCTTTTTTGTTGGAATAATGTTTCTCGCTATACCTTCTGGGCATTCAAGATGCTATATGTCTTCTGGATGTTCTGGATTCTGTAGGTGACAAGGCGGTAATAACTTATGAATTATAAAAAACTAAAAAATAACAAAACCCAATGAAAACTTACAAGTTTGTAAACAATCTTCTTGGTTGGGTTATCTTTGCTGTGGCAGCATTTACATACTGCTCAACAATAGAACCAACCGCAAGTTTCTGGGATTGTCCTGAGTTTATCTCTACAGCAGCTAAACTCGAGGTTGGACACCCACCTGGCGCACCATTCTTCATGCTTCTCGGTAATTTCTTTAGCCAGTTTGCAAGTGATCCTTCACAGATTGCTAAGATGGTGAACATAATGTCGGCACTCCTTTCTGCTGGATGTATTCTTTTCCTCTTCTGGAGTGTAACGCATCTTGCTAAGAAACTTATATGTGAGGATGATGAGGAAGTGCCAACTGGCAAGCTTATTGCAATCATGGCATCTGGTGTTGCTGGTGCTCTTATCTATACTTGGAGCGATACATTCTGGTTCTCTGCCGTTGAGGGTGAGGTTTATGCGTTCTCAAGTTTTTTCACGGCTCTTGTGTTCTGGCTTATCCTTAAGTGGGAAGATAATGCTGAGGATCCTCGTTCTGACCGTTGGATAGTATTTATAGCTTACCTTGTGGGTCTTAGTATTGGTGTTCACTTGTTGAATCTCCTCTGTATCCCAGCAATAGTGCTTGTATACTACTATAAGATGAGTAAGAACCCTACAGGTAAAGGTTCTCTCTGTGTTCTTGGGGTATCTGTTGTTATTGTTGCAGCAGTACTCTATGGTGTTGTTCCTGGTATCGTGAAGATTGGTGGTTGGTTTGAACTCCTCTTTGTGAATGCTCTCGGAATGTCTTTCAATACAGGACTTTACATTTATCTTACTCTTCTTGTTGCATGTCTTGTGTGGTCACTCTATGTTACTGTACAGGCTAAGAGCAAGACACAGATGAATGTTGCTTTCCTTCTTAGCACAGGTATGCTCGGTATACCATTCTATGGACATGGCTTTACTTCTGTTGCTATCGGTATCGTAGTACTTGGAGTGCTTGCTTACCTTCTTTTCAAGGTTAAGGAGGTTTCTGCTCGTATTTTGAACACAAGCATTCTCTGTATGGCTCTCATGACTGTGGGTTATTCTTCTTATGCGGTTATCGTTATCCGTTCAACAGCTAATCCACCAATGGACCAGAACTCTCCTGAGGATATCTTTACTCTTGGTGAGTATCTTGGTCGTGAGCAGTATGGTGACCGTCCTCTCTTCTGGGGACAGACATATGCTTCTTCACCAAATGTCATTGTGAATGGTGATGGCGATCTTGTTTACGAGACAAAGAAGGGTGCACCTGTTTATCAGCAGAAGGAAAAGGAAAATCCAAATGATCCTGATCAGTACGAAAAGGTTCGTGACAAGATAGATCTCGTATATCCATTTAGCCAATGTATGCTCTTCCCTCGTATCTATAGTGATGACCATAAGGCAAACTATGAGATGTGGCTTGGGGGTGTGACAGGCAAGACAGTAGAGTATGATATTCCTCAGGTCGGCAAGCGCCAGGTTACTATACCTACTCAATATGACAATATGCGTTTCTTCTTCTCTTACCAGCTTAACTTCATGTACTGGCGTTACTTCATGTGGAACTTTGCCGGTCGCCAGAATGATAAGCAGGGTCTTGGAGAACTTGAACACGGAAACTGGATAACGGGTATCAAGTTTATTGATAACTTCATGCTCGGTGACCAGGATCTTCTTCCTACAGAACTTAAGGAGAACAAGGGACATAATGTGTTCTATTGTTTACCTCTCATCCTTGGTCTTATTGGTTTCTTCTGGCAGGCATTTGGTCGTGGACAGAAGGGTATCCAGCAGTTCTGGGTTGTATTCTTCCTGTTCTTCATGACAGGTCTTGCAATCGTTATCTACCTTAACCAGACTCCAAGTCAACCTCGTGAACGTGACTATGCATATGCTGGTTCGTTCTATGCATTTGCTATGTGGTGTGGTCTTGGTATCACAGCCATCTACTCTTGGCTTGAAAAGGTTCTTGGCGATAAGATGGAGAAGAGAGTTGCTACAATAGCTGCCTCTGTCATCGCTTTCATACCAGCAATAGCTGTTCCTCTTCAGATGGTAAGTCAGACATGGGATGATCATGACCGTTCTGACCGTTATGTGTGCCGTGACTTTGGTCTCAACTATTTACAGACAGTACCTCATGATGGTGTTATCTTTACAAATGGTGATAATGATACATTCCCTCTTTGGTACAATGAGGATACAGAAGGTAACCGTACTGATGTACGTGTTTGTAACCTTTCTTATCTCCAGACAGACTGGTACATAGACCAGATGAAGCGTCCTGTATTTGAGGGTGAGGGCATGTCAAGTCCACTTCCTATCTCATGGTCTCGTCTTCAGTATGTGTCAGGAAAGCATGAGATGATAGATGTTAATCCTGCTGTAAACCTCGGAGAGGGTTCAATCCCTATGAAGGAGTTTATAAAGGAAATATACAAGAACGACTCAACTCTTGCAAGAAACCTCTGGGGAGATAATCCTTTCGAGATTAATACTGCAATTAAGAAGTTTGTACTTAAGGAAGGTATTCCTGAGGAGTATAAGGAACTTGTAAAGGGACTTCCTTCATGTCTTCCTTCTGATACTCTGTACTTGAATGTTGACAAGGAAGCAGTCCGTCGTTCTGGCATGATGATTCCTAAGGATTCTATTCCTGATGTGATGGTAATCAGTCTTGCTGGACAGAGCCGTATCACAAAGAGCTTCATGATGCTCCTTGAGATGATTGGACAGGCTAATTTCTCGCGTCCACTCTATATGTCAACAACTGTTGGTGCAAGTAACTATGGTAATCTTTATCGTCACTTCATCCTTGAAGGTATTGCGTGGCGTATTACTCCATTCACATTTGAGGAGAATGATCCTTATATGAATACTGTTATTGATACTGACAAGCAGTACGAGAATATGATGAACAAGTTCCGCTATGGTAACTTGAGTAAGCCTGACCTCTATATTGATGAGACAACTGAGCGTATGTGCTTTACACATCGTCGCTGGTTTGCTGCTCTTGTGACAAGTCTTTGTGAGAAGCATCAGTTTGATAAGGCATTGAAGGTTCTCGAAAAGTGTGAGAAGGAGATTCCATCTTACAATATTCCTCATAATGCAAATAGCGGTTCTCTTGACCTTGCTGCATCTTATGTTGCTTGTGGCAAGTACGATAAGGGTATGGCTATCATGGATCAGGTAGAAAAGAGAAGCTGGGAATATATTGACTGGTATCTCTCTCTTAATCCAAACCGCTTCAAGGCTGATGTGAGAGATTGTACTCATGAGTTCCGTGTTCTCTTTAGCATTGTCAAGACAATCGAGGCTATTGCAGAATCAGTTCCAGGTGAGAAGAAGTACTCTGTAAAGGCAAAGCAGCTTGATGACATGATTAATCAGAAGTATAATGCTTTTGCTGCTAAATGTGAGTCTTGTGGTGTTGTACCACAATAAACATAAAAATTTCACCTCTTTCTCTTTGTTGGGAAAGAGGTGAATGTTTTCTCCATCTTAGTATAATATGATAATTGAACAACCGAGTAAATGGCTTAGATGGCTTTATCCAAGTGCAATTTGGAGAATGGATCCTACGGAGAAGGCTGTTTATCTTACTTTTGATGATGGTCCAATCCCAGAATCTACTCCTTGGCTAATAGAGACTCTTGATAAGTATAATGTTAAGGCTACATTCTTCATGGTTGGTGATAATGTTAGAAAGTATCCTGAGTTGTTAGAACTTATCAAGTCTCATGGACATCGTCTGGGAAATCATACATTCAATCATGTTGGTGGTTTGAAGGTGTGGAGCTGGCGCTATCTGTGGAATGCCAATAAAGCAGATAAATTGATTCACTCTAATTTGTTTAGACCTCCTCATGGGTGGATGAAACCTTCTCAGTATTATAGGTTGCGTCGCCATTATACTATTATCATGTGGGATCTTGTTACGCGTGATTATTCTAAACTGCTTACTGCTGAGGATGTGTTTGAAAATGTAAAGACGTATTCAAGAAATGGTTCAATTATAACATTTCATGACTCGTTGAAGAGTATTGACAAGTTAAAGATTGCGTTGCCTAAGTCTATAGAGTGGTTACGTGATAATGGATATGAGTTCAAGGTCTTTGATGAAGACCAACAAAGAAGTCGACATCTAAAGTGAACGATTATGGAGAATAAGGCTCTTTGTGATTTGACACATAGGATTAAAGCCGAGGCATTTCGTCTCGGCTTTTCTGCTTGTGGTATCGCTAAGGCGGAACCTGTTGATGCAAGTATTGCTGATTCTTATCGTGAATGGTTGAATGATGGTAAGAATGCTGGTATGGAGTATTTGCGGAATAATTTGGATAAGCGTCTTGACCCAACACTTCTGATGCCTGAAGCAAAGAGTATTATTTCACTTGCTTTGAACTATTATCCTGAGCGTAAACTTAATGATGACCAATATCAGTTTGCCTATTATGCTTATGGAAAAGACTATCATGATGTCATTAAGGTCAAACTCTCGGAGTTGACTGCCTTCATTCAGTCTTTGTGTGGTAATGATATTATCGCAAAACCTTGTGTTGATACGGTTCCCATACTTGACCGTTATTGGGCTTGGAAAGCAGGACTTGGTTGGATAGGTAAGAATACTAATCTTATAATTCCCCATGCGGGTTCGTTTTTCTTTCTCGCAGAACTTCTTGTGAACTTTGAAATGGAATATGATACACCTCTCGACTCCCGTTGTGGAAACTGTACAAGATGCCTTGAAGCATGTCCTACAAGGGCTCTTGGGACTCCATATACGATAGATGCAAACAAATGCCTTAGTTACCTTACAATTGAGCATAGAGGAGTTTTTCCCCAGTCGATATCGGGAGTGTCAGTAGATGGTGGTGCTGGTACTTATAATTCACAACTCAACACCTGTGCTTCCTCTTATATTTATGGATGTGACCGTTGTCAATTGGCTTGCCCGTATAATAGGTTTGCACAACCCACAAAAATAAAGGAATTCATCCCTTCAGATGAATTCCTGTCTATGCGTCCTTCTGATTGGAAAAGTTTGACTGTAGAAGAGTATCGTACCCTTTTTAAGGGTTCTGCTGTCAAACGTGCCAAGTATGAAGGTTTGATTCGTAATATATCTTTAGTAGGTGAAGATTAGTCTTGTCTATCCTCTTGTTGCAAAGTACTTCCATAATGATGCACTCATTAGGGCTTGCATGAATTCACCATTCTTAAGCATTTCGAATACTTCTTCCTTGCTGCGGAGAAATACTTTGATGTCTTCGGTCTCGTCAAGATTCTGTCCGCTTACTTTCTTTACTCCTTCAGCAAGGTAGCAATGGCATACATTGTCCATTGAAGTTGAATTTGGTGCAAGTGTCATTAGTTCTGTCCATGTACCTCCTGCATATCCTGTTTCTTCAAGTAACTCACGTTTTGCTGCTACAAGTGGATCTTCTCCTTCTTCAACACATCCTGCACATATTTCTGTTGATATATGTGACAGAGCGTGCCTGTATTGTTTTTCAAGGACAAATTGACCGTCTTCGGTAATTGCGATGACGTTGATCCAGGTAGGGTAGTGTAGAACATAGAATTCGTCATACACTTTGCCGTTTGGCAGTTCTACCTGATCTTTTCTGACTGTTAGCCATGGATTGTTGAAAATTGATTCGCTGTTGCGAATCTTCCATTTCATATTATCGTCATTGTTGTTCATGTCCTTATTGTTTTGTTTACTTAGTCTATAACCTTACTTATGTCATCCATCTCGAAACCTCTTGAAAGAGCAAAACGAATAAGTTTACATTTTATTTCATAATCTGATTTGCCTTTTACACTCTTTCTTTTAGTTGCTATGATGTTTCTTAAAGCTTCAATATTGTCATCTTGAGGTATCTCTTCCAATGCGTCTTCTATGACGCTTGGAGATATTCTCTTAATTTTCAGTTCTTGGGTAATCCTTATCTTCCCCCAGTGGTTAAATCGAAACTTTTCTCTTACGAATGCCCTTGCGAATCTTTCTTCGTCAACGAACCTTTCTTTGACAAGTTTTTCAATTACTTCGTCTTCTGCTCCTTCTGGCATTTCCCATCGTAGCATTTTCTTTCGTAGATCGTATTCGCAGTATTCTGCGTTGGCACATAGTGCAGATAGTTTCAGGTAAGCTTCGTCTTTTGAGACCTTTCTTTTTGCAGCAATCATACTTCTCCCTGCTTTATCTTGTCTGCAAAGTCTTTGCTTATGGAGTTATTCAGACTTTGACATACGTTAGATGCAAGTGTTTGCCCCATACTGACAATCTTACTCCAAGTTGCCTCGTCCAGGTCCTCTATATCCTCTTTCCTTACTTTATTGACCATGAGTGAATACACTACACCTGCATTAAAATTGTCTCCTGCGCCTATAGTGCTAATTGTATCAATCTTTTGTACAGAGAATTTTTTATTATAGCGTGGTGTTATAAGTCTAATATCACCATCGGCATCTGTACATAACATTGTTTTGCAATGAAAAGAGACCTTGTTCTTGTATGCTTCTATTGGATCTGATATCTCAAACATGTTGTCAAAGTCTTCTGTAGAACCTCGTACTATGTCTGCGTATTCGAAGTTCTCTAAGATAGTAGGATAGAGTTTTATTGCTTCAGACTTATGACTTGAACGGAAGTTTATGTCGTAGTATATTAGTGCACCCTTTTCTTTTGCGTAGTTGAGAAACTCTTTTACTTTATCTCTTAATACAGGGTTAAGGACAAAGTATGACCCCATCATGACGATATCATTTGCGTTTATTTCTGGCCATTCAACGTCAAGTCTTGCTTTTGGATAGTCCTTGTAGAAAGTGTATTCCGCATCATTCTTTTCGTTGAGATAGGCAAGGGAAATGGCAGTTCTTCCATCTTCGTATACGCAAACACTGCTTGTGTCGATACCGTTATCCACCATGAATTTCTTTATCATTTTACCGACTTTGTCATTACCTGTCTCAGTTATCATTGTGACGTTTTGACCTAATCGGCCAAGTGATATTATGCCGTTGAACACAGAACCTCCTGGAACGGCTGTTGTTGGTTGCTCGTCCTTGAAGATAATGTCCATTATTGTTTCTCCTATTCCTATTATCTTTCGCATCTTAATTAATCATAATTATTTTAATAATGCTTTAGTAAGTGACTTTTATAATATCAGCAATCGCTCCTTAACTTAAAGTGAAAAATCATCTTCCAAATAGAACATATATATTATAAAAATAGTTATGGTCACTTACTTATAGTAGTGTTATTAGTTCCTCGAATGTATTAACGTATGTCATCATGTCTTCAACAGGCTTGTTGACTACATTCTTTTTCTGCAATGCATTGAACAAATCAAGTAGTTCATTCCAGAAACCATTTATATTCCAGAGTATGATTTTCTTGCTGTGTATTCCAATAGTGTTTGCTGCCATTATTGTAAACATTTCGTCAAGTGTTCCAATACTTCCTGGTAGAACTACGATGATTTCTGATTCGCTTTCTAGAAATTGCTTTCTGTCAGTCAGATCTTCACAATGAAACGAGATGTCTATATAATCGCTTACTCTGTCTCTTTCGAATAAAATCTTAGGGATGATTCCGTAAACTGTTCCTCCGTTCTCATGGACATTCTTTGCAAGAGTCTCCATAAGACCACAGTTTGCTCCCCCGTAAACTAAAATCTTTTTGTTCTTGCCCATCCATGTGCCCAATCTTTCTGCCTCCTTATAATATATAGAGTCCATTTTGTTGGACGAAGAGCAAAATATACCTATTCTGTCCATAATCTTTTTTATATTGCAAATATCCGAAACTTTTCTGAGTAAAGCAAATATTTACAGGTCAAATGTAATAATGTACCCGAAATACTTAAAATCGTACATAATAACCCTTGTGTGGGTGCACAATATTGTAATTTTTGTGTGTGTCCCCGCACATTGTTTGATAAATGTCATTAAAATGACGCTTTTTGTTTTTTTTATTGCATAATTCTTTGTCATTTTTACAATCTGCCGTACATTTGCAGTGTCAAAAGAAAATGACTAAGTAGTTAAGTTAAGGTAAAAGATTTGACTAGAGTATTAGTTTAAGGTAAACAAAGAAGATTGTTTAGGATACTCTCAATAATAAGGAAAAAGATTGATAGGATAGTTTAGGATTAGTAAAAAAATAGTTTTGATGTTAGGTTTAGTTTTAGGTATTAAGGTTATTCAGGTTAGTTCTTTAATAGATTAGTTTTTGTTTGGTAATAAAGATTTGTTTTCCATAGGATAAATTGAAAATTGTTAGAATAGGTTTTTTGGTTAAGGTAATTAGTTAAGATTGCAAATTCAGGTTAATAGGTTTTAAGGTGTAAATTGGTTTTTTCATAGGTTTTGGTAAGGTATTAGATTTGTTTTCTCGATTAACAGGAAGTCTAAAAGACTTTCCCTCCCAAAAAGAAACTATTCTTTTTTTATATAAAAGGCAGCAGTCGAAGAGACTCCTGTCTTTCTTGTTTTAAAGGTGTGCATGTCATGTATACTCAGCTTTAGCGCTTGCTATACTGATAGCGTTGAATATTATGAAATCGCTATATTGGTGAGGCTATAAGGCTCAAATGATAGCTAACTGGAAACTTGGCAATATTATTGATTGAGTGCTTGCTGTCCGTAGGTCTGCATTTAGTGTATATTGATTGTGTGTTGAGTAAGCTCTGATTATAAGTGTTCTGTAGTTGGGAAATGCGGTATAGATGTTGTTTTATGTCTACTCTGATAAGATACTTTAAGGGACGTAAGTCGACTTTGTGCTCTTACATAAAAATCCCCTGATTACAATTAATTTGTAGTCAGGGGAAATTTCTATATGCTATATTGCGTTATAAAGCGCTCTATTGCAATTATTAGTCAGCAAGCTTAGCCTTGATGAACTCACGGTTGAGACGAGCGATGTTAGCGATAGTCTCACACTTAGGACATACAGCCTCACAAGCACGTGTGTTAGTACAGTTACCGAAACCGAGTTCGTCCATCTTAGCAACCATTGCCTTAGCACGCTTAGCTGCCTCTACACGACCTTGTGGGAGGAGAGCAAGCTGAGATACCTTAGATGATACGAAGAGCATTGCAGAACCGTTCTTACATGCTGCTACACATGCACCACAACCGATACATGATGCGCAGTCCATAGCTTCGTCAGCATCTGGCTTAGGAATGAGGATAGCATTAGCATCCTGTGGAGCACCTGTACGTACAGTTGTGTAACCACCTGCCTGCATGATCTTGTCGAATGCTGTACGGTCAACCATACAGTCCTTGATAACTGGGAAACCAGCAGAACGCCATGGCTCAACTGTGATAGTGTCACCGTCCTTGAACTTACGAACGTAGAGCTGACATGTTGTAGCGCCACGCTCAGTCTTACCATGTGGAGTACCGTTGATGTAGAGTGAGCACATACCGCAGATACCCTCGCGGCAGTCATGATCGAATACGAATGGTTCCTTACCCTCTGCAATAAGTTCCTCGTTGAGAATATCGAGAGCCTCAAGGAATGATGTATCGTCTGGAATGTTCTTCAACTCGTGTGAATCGAAGTGACCAGCATCCTTAGGACCGTTCTGCTTCCAAAATTTAACTGTAAATGATATATTTGCCATTGTGATTAGTTCTTATAGTTACGAGTTTGTACCTTAATTGCCTCATACTCGAGTGGCTCCTTGATGAGAGTTGGAGTAGCGTCATCGCTTCCCTCATACTTCCAGCAGCCTACATAGAAGAAGTTAGCATCGTCACGCTTAGCCTCACCTTCCTCAGTCTGGTGCTCCTCACGGAAGTGACCACCACAAGACTCTTCACGTGAGAGTGCGTCGTGTGCCATGAGTGAACCCATTGTGATGAAGTCATCGAGGTGGATAGCCTTGTCGAGCTCAACGTTAAGACCTTCGCGACTTCCTGGGATGAAGAGGTTAGTGTCAAATTCCTTACGGATTTCCTTGAGGAGCTGAATACCCTTCTCAAGACCTTCCTTAGTACGACCCATACCGATGTACTCCCAACAGATGTGACCGAGTTCCTTGTGGATAGAGTCAACAGAACGCTTACCCTTGATATTCATGAGTTTCTGGATACGTGCTTCTGTAGCTGCCTCAACCTCTGCGAACTCCTTAGCATCAGTAGAGATGCGTGGCCAGATAGCCTGGTCAGCAAGGTAGTTCTGGATAGTGTAAGGGAGAACGAAGTAACCGTCAGCAAGACCCTGCATAAGAGCAGATGCACCAAGACGGTTAGCACCGTGGTCAGAGAAGTTACACTCACCGATAGCGAAGAGACCAGGGATAGAAGTCTGGAGCTCATAGTCAACCCAGATACCACCCATTGTGTAGTGGATAGCAGGGAAGATCATCATTGGGTTGTAGTAGTCAACACCATTAACTGTAGCACGCTTCTCACCTGGATTTACGTCTGTGATTTCCTCGTACATGTCGAAGAGGTTGCCGTAACGCTGAAGTACAACGTCAATACCAAGACGCTGGATAGACTCAGAGAAGTCGAGGTATACAGCAAGACCTGTGTTGTTTACACCGAAGCCCTTGTCGCAACGCTCCTTAGCAGCACGTGAAGCAACGTCACGTGGTACAAGGTTTCCGAATGCAGGGTAACGGCGCTCGAGATAGTAGTCACGATCCTCTTCTGGAATCTCATAACCCTGCTTTGTTCCTGCCTGAAGTGCCTTAGCATCCTCAATCTTCTTAGGAACCCAGATACGTCCGTCGTTACGGAGTGACTCAGACATAAGAGTAAGCTTAGACTGCTTGTCACCGTGAACTGGAATACAAGTAGGGTGGATCTGAACGTAACATGGGTTAGCGAAGTAAGCACCCTTACGGTAGCAAGACATAGCTGCTGTTACGTTACAGCCCATAGCGTTAGTTGAGAGGAAGTATGTGTTTCCGTAACCACCAGTAGCGATTACTACAGCGTTAGCAGAGAAGCGCTCGAGCTTACCTGTTACGAGGTTCTTAGCGATAATACCGCGAGCACGACCGTCGATGATAACAACGTCGAGCATCTCATAACGTGTGTAGAGCTTAACCTTACCAGCGTTAACCTGGCAAGAGAGAGCTGAATAAGCACCGAGAAGGAGCTGCTGACCTGTCTGACCCTTAGCATAGAATGTACGAGATACCTGAGCACCACCGAATGAACGGTTAGCAAGTGTACCACCGTATTCACGAGCGAAAGGAACACCCTGAGCAACACACTGGTCGATGATTGAGTTTGATACTTCTGCAAGACGGTAAACGTTTGCTTCACGAGCACGGTAGTCACCACCCTTTACAGTATCATAGAAAAGACGGTAAACAGAGTCACCATCATTCTGGTAGTTCTTTGCAGCGTTGATACCACCCTGTGCAGCGATAGAGTGTGCACGACGTGGAGAATCCTGAATACAGAAATTGTATACATTGAATCCCATCTCACCGAGAGATGCAGCTGCAGATGCTCCTGCAAGACCTGTACCTACAACGATAACATCAAGCTTGAGCTTGTTCTTTGGGTTTACCAAGCGCTGGTGTGCCTTATAGTTTGACCACTTCTCAGCTACTGGTCCCTCAGGAATTTTTGAATCTATATTGATTGCCATAATTCTTTAAGTGTTGTTTATTTCAAATTTATTATTTCAAATTTATGTGTCCCGCTTATTGTAAGAGACATAAATTATAAATTTGAGATTTGAAATTAGAAGTAATTAATTATGCACAGCAACCGCAAATGCTGCAAACGTAGAATCCTACTGTAACGGCAGCAAACATAAGCATGATGACTGTTGCGTAAATCTGACCGATAAGCTTCCAACGGTTGAACCAAACGTGTCCTGACCATCCCATTGTCTGCATAGCTGACCAGAATCCGTGTGTGAGATGGAACCAAATTGCAGCGAACCAAATGAGGTAGAGAACTACAAAGATTGGATTAGAAAATGTCTTCTGAATCCAGTGAATACCATCTGTAGCGTAGATAGTGTCCATGTGAAGAAGTTCTGCAGCCATCATGTTCCACCAGAAGTTGTAAAGGTGAAGTATCATACCAAGAAGTACGATTACACCAAGTGCAAGCATGTTCTGAGATGCCCACTCAACCTTTGCAGGCTTGTCTGTGACAGCATACTTGTTGTTACCACGAGCCCTCTGGTTCTGAGCTGTGAGGATGAAGGCATACACGATGTGAAGAACTACGAGTGCAGCAAGTCCGCAAGTAGCAGCTACAGCGTACCAGTTAGCACCGAGCATCTCACAAATTGTGTTGTATGCATCTCCGTTAATAAGAGCTACTACATTCATGCAACCATGAAATGTAAGGAAGAGAATGAGAGCAGTACCAGTAACTGACATGATCACCTTTCTTCCGATTGAAGAGTTACATAACCACATAAAATGTTTGATTTTAAAATTATTAATTAAAAATTATGATAGTTTCATTCTTGTTATCCGCATTGATGAGAAAATCCCTTCAATGTATTTTGCAAAAATAGTTTTTTATCCTCAAACTAGCAAAGAAATGGAAAAAAATATGCTGAGGAAACCTTTATTTCCTCAGCATATCCATAAACTTATCTATTAATTGTTTTCTCTGCTCGTCAGTCAAGTTAGAAAAGTCCTCGGTAAGTATACTTTCAAATGCCTGTTCTGCTTTAGCTCGCATTTGTGCCTTACCTGCCCTCAGTCCAGAGGACAATTCCGTCTTAGGTAGTAGCTGTCTATTGAAATTTCCGTCAGACATTTGCTTAGAACATGTTAAATCCGATACGGAAATTGATGACTGGATATAGTTGGAGCTTTGATATTTCTTTAAGGATAAAGGCATTCTGTCCATTGCCTTCATTTTTCTGGAGCTCTACGTCAATATACTTGTCATCTAGTGGAGACTCTGGATCGTTGATTCTACTGAAGAGCTTAGGCGTGTTCCAGAAGATAACACCAGCTTCGACCATCCAGTCGAAACTCTTGTCGGAAACAGCCTTGCCCCAACCGAGACCAGCATATGGTCTAATCATTGATGTCTCGATTCTTGAGTTTATCTTACCGTCCTTGTCTGGCAACAAGGTATAGTCGCCTAATTGTACGCCGTGATAGAACTTGTCGCCTTTCTCGATACCGTGACGATTAGATCTGTTGTATGCGTAGTGGTCTGCCAATATACTACATTCTTCCCTGTTGTGCAGTGCTAAGCCCTTGTATGTGATTATCTTATTGTCAACGCTTACAATATCCATAATCTTCTTTGCACCGATATAGGCACCAAGTGTGACATGAAGAGGAAATGATGGTGCAGGGTAAAGGTCGAACATGATCTTTCCGTTCAGAAAGTTTGGTGTGGACTTGATGTCAAGCAGTTCGTCCTTGTAGATGTCGTTAGCAGTTGTAATCTGCTCCATAGAAGTTTTAACAGTAAATGGAGGCATATAGGTAGCACCGGCACGAACCTGTACGTACTTTCCTAATGGCATGGCAAGTTCAAGACCGGCACCAGGAGTACCTGCTGTTATTCCAAAAGACATGTGGTTGAACATGTAATTGTCATCTTCGTCCTGTGCGAATACTGCTGTTGTTGCAAGAAGTAATGCGACAATTGTAGATAAAATCTTCATATAATTATAGTACTTTTTTATCGGTATGAATTTTACATCGTGCAAACTTAAAGTTTTTTTTCCTCAAATCATAATAAATGTGAAATTATTTATTGTTTTGTGGCAAAAAGAGTCTAATTTTGTCCTTCAAATAAATGAATTGATAATGAATACAGATGAGTTGTATATGAGCCGCTGCATTCAACTTGCAAGGAATGGGTGGCAGAATAGTCAACCTAATCCTATGGTTGGGGCAGTCATTGTTTATGATGGTAGGATCATTGGTGAAGGCTATCATGTCAGGTGTGGTGAAGGTCATGCTGAGGTCAATGCATGTGCTTCTGTAAAGCCTGAAGATGAGCATCTCCTCAAAGACTCCACAATATATGTAAGTCTTGAACCTTGTAGTCATTATGGCAAGACGCCTCCATGCGCAGAACTGCTTGTGGCAAAAGGCTTTAAGAGATGCGTTGTTGGTTGTATGGATCCTTTTGCACAAGTTCAGGGACGAGGCATAAAACGACTAAGAGATGCTGACATTGATGTTACTGTTGGTGTACTTGAAGAGGAATGTAAGGCTCTGAATACGCGTTTTATGACATTTCACGGTAAACAAAGACCACTTGTCACTCTGAAATGGGCGCAAGGGAATGACTTTTTCATCGATGGCCATGTGTCTACACCTTACACTCAGATGGTATGTCACAAACGTAGGGCAGAACATCAGGCAATACTTGTTGGACATAATACCTGGAAGGTAGATAAGCCAGGGCTCAATGTCAGGTCATGGTGCGGTAATAACCCTAAGATTTATGTTGCTGCAGCATCTATGACAGACGAGGAAAAGGAGTCTGTAGAGTCTTGTGGTGGCAAGGTGGTGTCAGGAACCGTTAATGAAGTACTTAATACGATGTTCTCGGATGGCATTCAAACCTTGCTTGTGGAGGGAGGTAGCAAACTCCTTCAGTCTTTTATTGATAGTGGTTTGTGGGATTCTGCCTATGTGGAAACTGGTGATGCACCTGTAGAAGGAAAGGTGAAGGCGCCAGTTCTTTGTAATGCACAATTATTAGAGAGACAATACTATATGGGTCGTATAATAGAAAAGTTCGTTCCACGTTAATGGAACGAACTTTTCTATGTTGTTCGACTGTCCTCGAAATCGATGATGTAGTAAACCTAATCAATCTCGTCGTCGGTAATAATCTCAGTTTTTGTTTTGACAGGAGAAATAGAAGGTTCTTCTGTATCCATTACATTGATAGGCACCTGTTTCTTGATACTTTGGTCAAGAGAAATAAGTGTTTCTGTAGAGTCTACACCATGAATACCCTGAATCTTGCGGTTGAGGAGGTCCATAAGCTGTTCATTGTCGCGAGCATAAAGCTTTACGAGCATAGTGTAAGGACCTGTTGTGTAATGGCATTCTACAATTTCTGGGACTTTGCTAAGTTCTTCTACTACTTGAGAGTACATTGAACCCTTCTCAAGTTTGATGCCGACATAAGTGCAAGTCTTGTAACCAAGGCTTTTAGGATTCACATGGTATCCTGAACCTGTGATTACATTCATGTCAACGAGTCTCTGGACTCGCTGGTGGATAGCTGCACGAGAAACACCGCAGACAGCAGCCACATCCTTGAAAGGGATACGAGCATTTGCAGAGATGATTTCCATTATCTGCTTGTCGAGTTTATCAATTTTTTCCATTATTATTGTTTGGATAGTTTGTCAATTTGTAAGCAAAAGTATGAAAATCTTTTTATACTACAAGTAAAAAACCTCAAAAATATTACGTAGCGTAATCTTTTGTTGAAAAAATGTCATTTAAAAGAAAGAAAAGGACAGGTTTTGCAACCTGTCCTTTATAATGCGCATTTTATATTTTGCTTTCTATTTGACAAACCAACTTGCTTGTGGCTTGACAAATTGCTCTGTACAGATTACTTTACGATTTCGACGAGCTCAACTGTAAATAAGAGAGTAGAATATGGCTTTATGTTACCTCCCTGACCACGCTCTCCATAAGCAAGGTTGTAAGGGATATAAAGTTCCCATTTAGCGCCTTCAGGCATAAGCATAAGGGCTTCTGTCCAACCCTTAATAACCTGGTTTGGCTGGAATGTAGAAGGTTCACCACGCTTGTAAGAACTGTCGAAAACTGTACCGTCGATAAGACGTCCTTCGTAGTTAACCTTAACCTTCTGAGTCTTTGTAGCACGTTCTGGAGTGTTCTTACCCTTCTCTATAACCTTGTATTGGAGTCCACTTGGAAGTGTTACCACACCTTCCTTAGTCTTGTTTTCCTCAAGGAACTTCTCACCATTTCTGCGGATTTCGCCATAAAGTTTCTCGTTGTTCTGTGCCTCACGTTCCTGCATGATGCTGCCGAGCTTAGAACCTGCCTCTTCTGCATTAATGAATGATTCACCGAAAAGACCCTGGAGAAGACCTGCAGCAACAATCTTGTTGTTGAATGTCATGTCTGGATCAGCAGCGAAATAGTCCTTAGACATGCGGGAAACCATGTTAATCAACTGACCGCCTATGTCAGTACCAGCATTCTGAGCCATGACCTTCTTGTCTTTGTCGTCAATAGAGGCACGGTTCATCAATGCTTCAGAAAACTCGCTTAGGTATGTTGTGTCAACCTTAAGAGAAGACACGATGTGCTGCATAAGACCACGTGAGTTTGCCACACCAAAGATATATGCAACGGAGTCGTCAGTGTTAGTAAGTACTGGAGTGCTGACAGTATATGACTTCCCGTTTTTCTGTTTTTCTATGAATGCTTTAAGTTCTTCTGCCTGCTTAGCCTTGAATTCCTTGAGAGCCTTAGCCTGCTCTACCTTTGCTGCCTTTGCTGCAGCTTTAGCAGCTGCGATACTGTCCTTTGCTGAGATCTGGGCATTTGCAGTAATAGAGGACAGAGCTATTATTGAAAGTAAAAGTGTCTTTTTCATTGTTGTTTTTTTACACGTCACTTAGTTAAAAAGCCATTCGGATGAATACACCCGAATGGCAATTATGAATTATGCATTATGAATTATGCATTGTTAGATTACTTAAGTACCTCGATAGTGAATACGAGAGTAGAGAATGGCTTGATCTGGCCCATGTTCTGTGCACCGTAACCAAGCTCCTGTGGAATAGTAACTTCCCACTTAGAACCAGCAGGCATCAACTTGATAGCCTCTACCCATCCTGGAATAACGCGTGGGAACTTCATATCTACCTCGAATGGCTCGTTCTCGCGGTTAGCTGTAGAATCGAAGATAGTACCGTCGATGAGCTTACCCTCGTAGAGAACCTTAACCTTGCTTGTGTCAGTTGGAAGAGCACCGTCACCAGCTACAAGAACCTTGTACTGAAGACCTGACTCAGTAACCTGAACACCTTCCTTCTTCTTATTTTCTGCAAGATACTTCTCACCAGCAGCCTTGTTCTCGCCATACTGCTTCTCGATGTTTGCCTGACGGATTGGCTCAAGCTTAGCGTTGAACTGAGCATAAGCCTCTTCTGCTGTGATAGTTGCAGTACCCTTAAGACCGTCGATGAGACCTGCGAGGAGGTTGTTGATATTAACACTCTTTGTAGAGTCGCCAGAATATACTTCTTCTGAAAGGCCCTTAGCCATGTTCTGGATCTGCTTACCAACCTCAAGACCCTTCATGTAAGCTTCCTTCTTAGGGTCAGACTCATTGATTGCACCTTCCTTCATACCCTTGATGAACTCGTCAATGTATGCAGAGTCAACACCAAGTTGCATAGACATATACTGCTTGAGACCCTGTGCCTGAGCAACACCAAGATCGTAAGTGATTGAATCAACGTCCTCTTTGAGGTCAGCCTTGCCACTCTGAGAGCAAGCTGTAAATGACATAGCAGCAGTAGCAACAGCTGCTATCATAAAGAATTTTTTCATTTGGTTTATTTGTATTATTAAATTTGAATATGCAAAAATCGGCACAAAGTTAATTATAATATTTAATAGGTAAGGATTTGAAGTGCTAAAAAATGCTAAATGCCTTTTTGTAGCAATAGTTTTTTGCCTTTTATGTTGCTATATGTCCCTTAATTATATAAAAGATGCGTTTGAATTGCGGCGATGGCTTTATTTGCACCTTAGGGAGTCCATACTTAGTCCCTATGAATTTACAATCTTAATCTAACTCGTGCACCTCCAATTTGTGTGACGATATCTTTTTCTTCAAGTTCAAAGATTGTGGCACTTACAATGCCAAAACTAAGACCAGTCTCGTTTACAATCAAGTTTATGGATTTGAAGTCTACGTTTTTAAGGCAGTCCACTATCTTCTGTTCTTCGTTGCTCAAAATTGGTTGTGTTTCAAATAGATCCCTTTGTACAACTCTTGGTTTTCCCCAGTTCATGGCATTAACAAGTTCTTCTGCATTAAGCAAAAGACTTGCTTTGTTGTCAGCGATAATCTTGTTGCATCCAGCGCTGTTTTCGTCGCATGTTCTTCCTGGAAAAGCAAATACATCTCTGTTGTATGCGTTTGCAAGGTTCGCTGTAACAAGTGAACCGCCATGGCTGCCACTCTCTACCACAACGGTACAATCACTTATTCCGGCAACTATCCTGTTACGTTTTAGGAAATTGCTTTTCTCTATATTTGTTTCGTGAATGTATTCTGTAAGAATGCCTCCATTAGCGACCATCTTTTTTGCATATTCTCGATGTGCACTTGGGTAAATTTTCTCAAGTCCATGGGCAACAACACCTATTGTTGGCATTTCGTTGTTAAGTGCAGCACAATGAGAATGAATGTCTATACCATATGCTAATCCGCTAACTATTAGTGCGTCCGGAACAAGACTCTTTAGGTCGCTCACAAAAGACTTACACAGGTCTTTCCCATATTCGGAACACTTACGTGTACCGACCATGCTGACTATTCTCTTGGCATTGAGATTCGCGTTGCCACAGTAGAACAGGATTATAGGAGCGTCATCGCAGTTTCTGAGTCGTTGTGGATAGTCTGGATTGTTAAGACAGAGTGCCTTAACACTCTTCTGCTCTATGAACTTCATTTCCTTTTCGGCAATACGAAATGCTGAGTCGATATTTTTTAGCGATTCAACAAGTCGTATGTTAGCATCAGGAATAACATCTTGAATGTTCTTCCTGTTTTCTATCACCGCTGTTGCCGATCCTAATGTATCATAAAGATACTTGGCAGTAATGGTGCCGATGTTTGCAATCTGTGTAAGGGCTATCGAATTGAAAATCTCAGTCATGCTTATGGTCGTTTAAGGAGTTGTATCTGGCACGTCCTTTTTAGAAGGGTAATAAAGTGATTTTATTACTCTTCAAAGAAAGGCGCAAATTTTTCGTTTAGTTCCTCGCAATCTGATAATCGTCCATTTACGAGACATACGCTGTCCACTTCTGCACGGATGCATAGCTTCTCGTCTGGTAGGCGGAAGATATCCTGAAGGAACTTGTATTTAAGTCCGTCTTTCTTGACACGAATCCTTGTGGCATACTCGTCGCCGCTCTTGAGGGGCACCTTGAACTGCATGTTGAGACGAGCCACTACAGCATCTGTTCCCTCTTCATGAAGCTTAGCGAAACTGATGTTGTTAGCAAGTAGAAACTCATGTCGAGCATGTTCTAGGTAATGCTGATAGTTAGCGTTATTGACAATGCCCTGAAGGTCACATTCGTAGTCGCGAACCTTATCCTTTAATTCGTAAATGTAATTTGCCATATATCTAAGTTTTGTGCAAAGGTAATATAAAATGAAGAATGAAGAATGAATAATGAAGATTTTTTTGTAACTTTGCAAAATCTTTTAAGGAGAGAATATAATAAATATAACAATATAATTCAAATGGATAAACTTAGTTATGCTCTTGGCCTTGGAATTGGTCAGCAACTCAAGCAGATGGGTCTTAAGGATGCGCTTAAGATTGAAGATTTCGCACAGTCAATAACAGATGTTCTTAATGATGCAGAACTTAAGGTTTCTAATGCTGAAGGACAGAAGATAGTAAACGACTTCTTCCAGAAGATGGAGGCAGAACAGGCTGCAGCTGCAGCAGAGAAAGGTAAGGCTGCAAAGGCTGATGGCGAGAAGTTCCTTGCTGAGAATGCAAAGAAGGCAGGTATCGTAACAACTGCAAGCGGTCTTCAGTATGAAGTTCTTGTTGAAGGTACAGGTGCTAAGCCAAAGGCTACAGACAAGGTACGTTGTCACTATGAAGGTCGTCTTATTGATGGTACTGTGTTTGATTCTTCTTATCAGCGTAATGAACCAGCAGACTTTGGACTTCAGCAAGTTATTGCTGGTTGGACAGAAGGTGTTCAGCTCATGGCTGAGGGTGCTAAGTACCGTTTCTATATTCCTTACATGCTCGCTTATGGAGAGGGTGGAGCAGGAGCTCTTATCCCACCATTCTCTGCACTTATCTTTGATGTAGAGCTTATCAAGGTACTCTAATACTAGAATATCTAGAACATCTAGAATGTCTAGAGCTTCTAGAGCGTCTAGAATAACTAGAAAAATTTAATCCAAATGACAATAGAAGAAAAAATCATATCAGGAGTACAGGCTGCCGTAAAGGCACTCTATGGCCTTGATGCTGATGCATCACAGGTACAGCTCCAGAAGACAAAGGCTGAGTTTGAGGGTCACCTCACAGTCGTTGTGTTCCCATTTGTAAAGGCTGCTCGTAAATCACCGGAGCAGGCAGGTCAGGAGATTGGACAATACCTCTTGGATAATGCTTCTGATGTTGTCGCTAAGTTCAATGTGGTTAAGGGATTCCTTAATCTCGTTGTTAGTGATGCCCAGTGGATTCAGCTTCTCAATGAGATTAATGCTGACGACAAGTTTGGTTTCAAGGCTGTTACAGACGAGTCACCACTTGTGATGATTGAGTACAGCTCACCTAATACAAACAAGCCACTTCACCTCGGTCATGTTCGTAATAACCTTCTCGGTTCTGCCTTAGCACGTATTGTTGAGGCTAACGGTAACAAGGTTGTTAAGACAAACATCGTAAATGACCGTGGTATCCATATCTGTAAGTCTATGCTTGCATGGCTTAAGTATGGTAATGGTGAGACACCTGAGACTTCAGGAAAGAAGGGTGACCATCTTATCGGTGACTACTATGTAGCATTTGACAAGCACTACAAGGCTGAGTGTGATGAACTTGTCAAGGATTTTGTTGCTCATGGCATGGCAGAAGAAGATGCTAAGGAGAAGGCAAAGCAGGAGGCACCACTTATCGTTGAGGCTCATGAGATGCTCGTAAAGTGGGAGAATAATGATCCTGAGGTTCGCGCTCTTTGGCGTAAGATGAATGAGTGGGTATATGCTGGATTTGACCAGACATATAAGATGATGGGTGTAAGCTTTGACAAGATATATTATGAGTCAGAGACATACCTTGAAGGTAAGGATAAGGTTATGGAAGGACTTGAGAAAGGTTTCTTCTATCGTCGTCCTGACAACTCTGTATGGGCAAACCTTGAGGCAGAAGGACTTGACGAGAAACTGCTTCTCCGTTCTGATGGTACTTCTGTATACATGACACAGGATATTGGTACTGCTAAGCTTCGTTTCCAGGATTTCCCTATCGACAAGATGATTTATGTTGTAGGTAATGAGCAGAACTACCATTTCCAGGTTCTCTCTATCCTCCTCGACAAACTTGGATTCAAGTGGGGTAAGGACCTTGTTCACTTCTCTTATGGTATGGTTGAACTTCCAAACGGTAAGATGAAGTCTCGTGAGGGCACTGTTGTTGATGCTGATGACCTTATGGCTGCTATGATCAGCGATGCATATACAGCAAGTGCTGATAAGCTCAAGAAGGCTGAGATGACAGAGGAAGAGGCTCGTGAGGTTGCTCGTAAGGTTGGTCTTGGAGCACTCAAGTACTTCATCCTTAAGGTTGATGCTCGAAAGAACATGCTCTTCAATCCAGAGGAGTCTATCGACTTCAACGGAAACACAGGTCCATTCATCCAGTACACTTATGCTCGTATTCAGAGTATCCTTCGTAAGGCAGCAGCTGCAGATATAGCAATTCCAGAGACACTTCCAACTGGTGTTGAGATATCTGTTAAGGAAACAGAACTTATCCAGAAGCTCAATGCATTTGGAACTGCAGTTCGTCAGGCAGGTACAGACTATAGCCCATCAGGCATCTGTAACTACTGCTATGAACTTACTAAGGAGTTCAACCAGTTCTATCATGACTTCACTATCCTTGGTGAGGAGGATGAGAGCAAGAAGCTCTTCCGTCTTGTACTTGCAAAGGCAGTTGCAAAGGTTGTAAGTCTTGGTATGGGACTCCTCGGTATTGAGATGCCTGAGAGAATGTAATGTCAATAGAGCACATGTGCTCTATTGAAGTGAAATACTAATAGTGAAAAGTGAAAAATTAAAGTTACCATAGCTGAATTGCAATCGCCATTTCATTGAAAGAGTAACTTGTATTTTTCACTTTTCATTTTTAGCTTAAGATATGGCAAAGCCAAAATTTTATGTTGTTTGGGATGGTGTCGAAGATGGTGTCTATACTTCCTGGGAAGCTTGTCAAGAGGCTGTGAAGGGATTCTCCAATGCCAAGTATAAGTCATTCAAGACTGAGGCTGAGGCAGAAGAGGCATTTGCTATGGGCTACGAAGCATGGAAGGCAAAGGAAGAGGCAAATGCTCCTAAGGACTCTAACGACCCTAATGCCTCTAAAGACAATAGTGACTCTGGCACACCTATCTCCTTTTGTATTCCTGAGGGAGCCATCAATAACTCTATTGCTGTAGATGCTGCATGTAGTGGTAATCCTGGCAAGATGGAGTATCGTGGAGTGTATCTTCGTACAGGCAAGGAGATTTTCCACTATGGTCCTGTATGGGGAACAAATAACATTGGTGAGTTCCTTGCCATTGTTCATGGTCTTGCTCTACTTAAGCAGAAGGGACTTGACGATATGCCTATATATAGTGATAGCGTCAATGCTCAACTTTGGGTACGCAAAAAGAAGTGCAAGACAACTCTTGTACGTGATGAGAAGACTGAACAGCTTTATCAGATGATAGAGAGGGCAGAGAACTGGCTCAAGAATAACACGTACCGTAATCCTATCATAAAGTGGCCAACAGACCAGTGGGGCGAGATTCCTGCAGACTTTGGACGTAAGTAACGTGAGTTCGACGAAACATAAATGCTTATAAATTTGGTAATTAGCGAAATTCTCAGTAACTTTGTAATAAGCACAAAACAATGAAACTAAAGAATTTCGCATGATTACCGAAGACAAAATTACTGAGATTTTCTGTAT
>JAZUHP010000141.1:0-112391 GCA_045641785.1 Bacteroidaceae bacterium | reverse complement strand
GGAACACCGGAAAAGTCGGGAAACCCCGGCCCCCAGGAATCCAAAAAACCGGGAAAATCAAGATATTTGGTTTTCCTGGGTTTTCTTTATTTCACAACATGAGTGCCGAGGGCAAATGCCTTCTCCATATTACCTGTAGTATTGAACACGTCTGCCTTAGCTGAGATGTTGTCAAGGTAATTGATGATCTGAGCCTCAGGAATACAAGGAGTAACAGGACTTCCGTATTCCATCTCGCCATGATGTGCAAGGATACAATGGATGATGAAGTTTGTCTCTCGCTTGTCTATGCCAGCTTCACGTAGTATTCCATTTAGGTAGTTGGCGGACATATAGATGTGACCTAAGAGGTACATGTTCTCTGTCGGTTCGCCATCTTCCTTATACTCGCATAGCTTTCCCCAGTCGTGGAACAATATGCCAATGATGATGCGCTCTATCTTGATGTCCTTTGGATAAGGATAGCAAGGATAGAGTCCTTCAAGCATGTGGAGCATCTGGTAAGTATGATTGAGAAGTCCCCCTGGGAATGCATGGTGTACACTCGTTGCAGCTGGGTATCTGCTGTACTTTGCAAATAACTCGTCGGAGTACTTCCTTATTATCTCAATCAATTTCTCATCTGTACAGAATGTGAGAAGCGTCTTGAATGTGTCGTCCCACAACTCACGTTTGATAGGGCGAGGGATAAGTGCATACAGAGGGTGTGCTTCCACAGGGAATGTTCCAGGCACCATATCCAGTTTCCTTGCCGACTTCTTACCCATATCGTCACGGATAGTAATGAAGTTGACTAGTTGCCCAACCTTAGGATCATCAGTCTTTGCTACATCCCATACGCAAAGTTGTATGTTCTCTGTCAGGTTTGCAACCTTCAGATTTACGTATGGCGAACCATTTCTTGCTATGCTGTCTTGTCTTGAAAGTACTATGTATTCCATATCGCTTGTGATTTTGTTAGAGAGTTTCTTTTAGGGACTTTAGGGACATTAGAGTCTTTAAGGTCTTTAGAGTCCTTAAAGTCTTTAGTGTCCTTAGAGTCCTTAGGCCCTTTAGAGTCCCTAAATCATTAATTATTACTACAAAAGTACGTTTTTCTTTGTTAATCTATGTAAAAGTGACTGAAAAATATATAAAGAATTACTATCTTTGTCCAATCTAAATTTATAATTCGTATTTAATAACTAAAAAAACTAAATACAATGGATACTTATGTACGCGATTATGCATCTTCACATGGATTCTCTTTTGCAGATGCTTATACAACATTAATGCGTAAGGTGTATGTGTGGATGACACTTGCACTTGTTCTCACAGGACTTACTGCATACTATGTAGCATCAAGTCCTTCAATGATGTTGGCACTCTTCTCAAACCAGATACTCTTCTACGGTCTAATGATTGGAGAGATTGGTCTTGTGATTTGGCTAACAGCTCGTCTTCATAAAATGTCATTTGCAGCGGCAGCGTGTCTGTTCAGTCTGTACTCTATCATTAATGGAGTGACAATGTCGTTTTTGTTTCTTGCATATACAATGTCGTCTATTGCTACTACATTCTTTGTGACTGCAGGTACATTTGCTGTGATGGCTTTCTTTGGTACGGTGACAAAGACTGACTTGACAAAGATGGGTAAGATTCTCATGATGGGACTTATCGGTATCATCATAGCGTCTGTTGTGAACATCTTCCTTGGTAACTCAATGATGGAGCTTGTTATCTCTGTTATTGGTGTTGTTATTTTCACTGGTCTCACAGCGTACGATGCACAGAAGATCAAGGCAATGATGATGCAGTATGGTTCTGAGGTTAATGAGATGACATCAAAACTTGCTGTCATTGGTGCTCTCTCACTCTATCTCGACTTCATTAACCTGTTCCTTTATCTTCTTAGATTCTTAGGAGATAGGAAGTAAAAAACGGACGGAACTGCAGACCCTCAAAGACCCCCCTGCAGACCCTCTCCCCCAGCCCCTCCCCCTCTAAGGGGAGGGGAGGCCATTCGGATAGGGGGGGAGCGAGACCATAAATAAACATAAAAAGGAAGCGGTATGATATCTTGTCATACCGCTTCCTTTTTATATGCATTTATTTATAGTGCCCAGATTAATTGTGTCTAGATTAATTGTGCCCAAATATTGTATGCCCTTATTCCCCTTGCCATAGAGTGGGATGAGGGATAATGTCTCCCTGTTCCGGATGGCGCTCCCCTCCTCTTAGAGGGGGAGGGGTTGGGGGAGAGGGTCTACAAATACCTATTTCTGTTTGGCAATACGTAGTCGAGACCAGCCTTAAGAACATCACCTACAGTGTTGATCTCAAGGAATGAAGTCTTAGTGCCCTGCTTACCAGAACTGAGGTATGCAACCATGTCTGTGTCCTTAAGAACACCATCGTCCATAAGCTTCTGGAGGGCTGCAAAATAGTATGCCTGACCATTAGCCTTCTCAGGCATGTAGATAGCCTCTACACCGTATGAGAGAGCAAGGTGACGCATTGTCTTCTCCTTGTAGCATATAGCAAGTACAGGGTACTTACCACGGAATGCAGCAAGGTTACGTGCTGTTGTTCCAGAGAAGCTGTCAGTGATGATAGCCTTGATAGGGAGAGCACAAGTAGCCTTTACAGCCTGCTTTGCAAGGAATGCAGTGACATCGTTGCTGTTAGGAGTGAGAGGAATCTTGATATCGTTGTCTGGTAACTTATCAACCTCAGCCTGCTTAGCAACCTTAGCCATTGTCTGTACAGCCTCTACAGGGTACTTTCCGTATGCAGTCTCACCTGAGAGCATGATAGCATCAGTACGATAGTAGATAGCGTTTGCAATATCTGTAACCTCGGCACGTGTAGGACGAGGGTTCTTTATCATTGTGTGAAGCATCTGTGTAGCAACGATAACAGGCTTCTTAGCGAGTACACACTTCTTGATTAGGACACGCTGTATACCAGGGATGCGCTCCTGTGGAACCTCTATACCAAGGTCACCACGTGCAACCATAACACCGTCAGCAACCTCAAGGATCTCGTCGATATTATCAACACCCTCCTGGTTCTCAATCTTAGCAATGATCTTGATGTCGCTTCCATAAGCGTCGAGGATCTCCTTGATGTCAAGGATGTCCTGCTTTGTGCGAACAAAAGAGTGTGCAATGAAGTCGATGTCACGCTCAATAGCATACTTGATGTTTACCTTATCCTTCTCTGTGAGAGATGGGAGGTTGATGCGAACACCAGGAACATTAACACTCTTGCGGTGTCCCATAGAAGCCTCGTTCTGCACCTCACAAGTGAGGTAGTCATGATGCTTTTCAGTAACCAAGAGCTCAAGTTCACCATCGTCAATGAGGATATAGGAACCGACCTTGAGATCCTCTACGAAGTTCTTGTATGAAACAGCAATCTGCTCGCGTGTAGTCTCAACGTCAGGGTTGCCGACAACGCGTACTGTATCACCTACATGATACTGTATCTGCTCAGAGTCTTCCATGTTCGCGATTCTTGTTGTGCGAACCTCAGGACCCTTAGTGTCGATAAGGATAGCAATACGGTTGCTAACCTCGCGTACATTCTTGATGAGTTTATCCATACCCTCACGAGTACCGTGAGCAGTGTTCATACGGACTACATTCATTCCAGCCTCAAAGAGTGAACGAATGAAATCAACTTCGCATCTCAAATCTGAGATAGATGCGACAATCTTTGTCTGCTTGAGCATCATAATCTTTTGCTATTTAGAAAAACAATCTTAATACTTAAACCGGTTGCAAAGTTACTGCAAAAGAGCGACTATACCAACGATATTCTTTAAAATGATTAAAAAAACATCTTATCTTTATATTTTTTTGCTCTCTTTGATTTCAAAATATCTATATTTGCAAAATAATATCAATAGAGAAAGTTTTAGACCACGTTTTCTCCAACCATAATAAATAACTAAACGTAATGCCTTGTGTCCAGATGGTCTCTTCACTCAATTGTAGGTTAAGTGTTAGGGTATAGGGCTCATAATAAGAAATGAATAGGATTATTAAGTCTCTCTTGGTATGCACAACAGCATCCATGTTATTTTCTGCGTGTAAGAACTCAAAGTATGAGTATGAAACAGTAGAAGGCGACCCGATGAATGTAAAGATGTACACCCTTAAGAATGGTCTAAAGGTATACATGTCAGTAAACAAAGAAACTCCTCGCATACATACATATATAGGTGTTCGTGCAGGCGCAAAGAATGAACCGGAGGAAAGTACCGGTTTGGCGCACTATCTCGAACATGTGATGTTCAAGGGTACTGAGAGCTTCGGTACACAGGACTATGCAAAGGAAAAGCCAATGCTCGATGAGATAGAGCGTCTCTATGAGGAGCATCGTGCCACTAAGGATCCTGCCAAGCGCAAGGCTATCTACCACAAGATTGACAGCATCAGTTATGAGGCATCAAAGATTGCCATTCCAAACGAGTATGACAAGTTGATGGCAAGCATAGGTTCTGAAGGGTCTAACGCTTTCACCAGCTACGATGTAACAGCCTATACAGAGGATATCCCGTCTAATCAGATAGAGAACTGGGCAAAGGTGCAGTCTGACAGGTTCAAGCACCTTGTTATCCGTGGTTTCCACACAGAACTTGAGGCTGTCTATGAGGAATACAATGGAGGACTTACTGAGGACTGGGACAAGTTGCACGACACAATTGCCAACGCTCTCTTCCCAAGCCATACCTATAAGCGTGGTATCATTGGAAAGCAGGAGCACCTGAAGAGCCCTTCTATCACTAACATCAAGAAGTTCTTCAACACATACTATGTGCCAAACAATATGGCAATATGTGTGTCAGGTGATTTTGAACCAGACTCTATGGTGTCAGTTATTGAGAGGTACTTTGGTGACATGAAGCCAAACGACAATCTCCCAAAGTTTGAGTTCAAGAAAGATCCAGAACTGAAGCAGGCGGTAACCAAGTCGGTTGTGACTCCTCAGGAGGAATACTTGAGGATGGCATGGCGCTTTGACGGATATGCAAGTAGACAGACTGATACCCTCAGTATTGTCAGCGACCTCCTGTATAACGGTACTGCAGGTATTCTTGACCTCGACCTCAACCTGAAGCAGAAGGTACTGCAGTCATACTCTTATATAGATGATGCAACAGACTATTGCACACTTCTCATAACAGCATACCCTATGCCGGGACAGTCACTTGATGAACTTAAGAGCATCATTCTCGACGAGGTAAAGAAGCTTCGTAAGGGACAGTTCTCAGACAAACTTGTAGAGTCTGTCATCAATAATGAGAAACTTGAAGAGCAGAGAGGACTTGAGAAGAACAGCACACGTGCCATGGAGATGCTTAATGCATTCATCTATGGATGTGACTGGAAGGACTATGTAAAGGCAACAGAGAGAAAGGAAAAGATAAAGAAGGGCGATATTGTCAAGTTTGCTAATGACTATCTCCGCGAAGACAACTATGTCGCCGTATACAAGCGCAAGGGTACAGACCCTTCTATCGTGCCAGTAGAGAAACCAGCCATCACTCCTATTGTCATGAACCGCGATGTTGTAAGTCCTTTTGTCAAGGAGATATGTGACTCAGAGGTAACACCAATCGAACCACGCTTTGTGGACTTCACCTCTGACATCTCAAAGTCAAAGTTGGCATCAGGTATTCCTGCCATATACGTACATAATAATGTGAACAAGCTGTTCAGACTATCTTATGTGTACGAGATGGGTACAAACGCCGACCCTGCACTCTCAGTAGCAGCAGACTATCTGGCATACGTAGGAACAGACAGTCTCAGTGCAGAGCAGATATCAGAAGCGTTCTATCGTCTGGGATGTGAATACTACGTCAGCGTAAGGGACAACCGCACATTTGTCACAATAAGCGGACTTGACGAGAACATGCAGGAGGCAATGCTTCTATACGAGCATCTTATATCTCGCATAAAACCAGATGCTGTAGCATGGCAGAATTGCCAGAAGGCACTTGTACAGTCACGTAAGATGACCATCAGCGACTTCGGTTCTTACTATCGTGCGCTCGCTACATACCTCAAGTATGGACCTGAGTATGTGAAGACACAGTCTGTAAGCAATGAGTGTCTTGCAGCGCTCACGCCAGAGGCATTGATCGAAGCGGTAAAGGCATTGCGTGACTATAAGCATGAGGTCACTTACTATGGTCCACGTACAGTGGAGAATGTAGTGGCACTCGTGGAGACACAGCATTATGTGCCATCAGACTTCAAGGAGCTGCCAAAGAACCGCGAGTGGAAGATGAATATACCGACAGAGGACAAGCTCGTGTTTGTTCCTTTTGCCGGAACAATGAACTTCGACATAAGTCACTATACATCACAGGGCTTGAAGTACGATGTGTCACTCCTTCCAGTCAACACGTTGTACACCGAGTATGTAGGAGGCGGCATGAACTCAATTGTGTTTCAGGATATGCGTGAGAAGAAAGCGCTCGTGTATGGTGCATCAGCAAGGCTGAACTCACCACGTGACAAGAAATCGTGCTTCTATTTCAGTACATACGCTGAGTCACAGAGTGATAAGCTTGCAGAGGTAATATCTACATTTGCCGGTATCATAAATGACATGCCACAGGTAGAGACATCATTCAATGTAGTAAAGAATGGACTCCTCGCTCGTCTTCGTGCTTCACGAACAACAGGCAAGGAACTGTTGAACGCCTATTACGAGGCAAAGGATCTTGGCATAGACTATGACCGCAACGCAGTCCTGTACGAGAAGATGCAGGGCCTCACACTCAAGGATGTGGTGGCATACCAGCAGAAGTACGTGAAGGACAAGCCTACTTATTACGGAATAGTAGGCGACAAGGCTTCACTCGACTTCTCTGTCCTTAAGGCACTCGGCGAGGTGAAAGAGATAACACCTGAAGAGTTGTTCGGGTTCTAAGGGGGTAGGCTCTAGGCCTAAGGACCTTAAAGACTTTAGGCCTAAAGACCCTAAGGACTTTAAAGACTCTATGCCTAAAGCCTCTAAGGTCTTTAGTATCCACCAGACTTACAGATATTAAGTAAATCGGCGCAAAATGTTTAAATTTGTTCAAAAAGCTTTGCTGTCTTGTAATAATTAACTAATTTTGCACCTCAAAAATATAAAATACAAAAACTATGGATAGACTTTACATATTCGACACCACCTTACGTGATGGTGAGCAGGTACCAGGATGTCAGCTCAATACTGTTGAGAAGATACAGGTTGCTCGTCAGCTCGAAGCTCTCGGTGTGGACGTTATTGAAGCAGGATTCCCTGTTTCAAGTCCTGGTGACTTCAACTCAGTAGTAGAGATATCAAAGGCTGTTACTTGGCCTACTATCTGTGCCCTAACACGTGCGGTACAGAAGGATATTGATGTTGCTGCCGAAGCACTAAAGTTTGCAAAGCGCGGTCGTATTCATACAGGTATCGGAACATCTGATTCACATATTAAATATAAGTTCAATAGTAATCGTGAAGAGATCATTGAGCGTGCTGTTGCTGCAGTAAAGTATGCAAAGCGCTATGTAGAGGACGTAGAGTTCTATGCTGAGGATGCAGGCCGTACAGACAATGAGTATCTTGCTCGTGTCATTGATGCTGTTACAAAGGCAGGTGCTACTGTTTGTAACATCCCTGACACAACAGGATTCCGTGTGCCAAACGAGTATCAGGAGAAGATCAAGTATCTCTATGAGAACGTGGATGCCTTTGCAGCAGGCAAGTCAATACTCTCTACACACTGTCACAATGACCTCGGTATGGCAACAGCCAACACTGTAGCCGGAGTACTCGGAGGTGCACGTCAGGTGGAGGTTACAATCAATGGTATAGGTGAGCGTGCAGGTAACACATCACTTGAGGAGGTTGCCATGATCTTCAAGACTCACCCAGACCTTGGTATCGAGACAAACATCAACACAACAAAGATATATCCAACAAGCCGTATGGTGAGCAGTCTCATGAACATGCCTGTACAGCCAAACAAGGCTATCGTTGGTAAGAACGCCTTCGCTCACTCATCAGGTATTCACCAGGACGGTGTACTCAAGAACGTGTCTACCTATGAGATCATGGATCCTAAGGAGGTAGGTATTGATGACAATGCAATCGTACTCACAGCACGTTCAGGACGTGCAGCCCTCAAGCACCGTCTTCATGTCAATGGCGTTGATGTTGATGGTGACAAGCTTGACGTACTCTACCAGGAGTTCCTTAAGCTTGCCGACAGCAAGAAGGAAGTGACAGACGATGATATCCTCGTATTGGCAGGAGCAGAGCGTGCAGAGAGCAGTTCTATCAAGCTCGACTATCTCCAGGTAACTGCAGGAAAGGGTACACGTAGTGTTGCAAGCATTGGTCTCCAGATTGCCAATGAGCACTTTGAGGCAGCAGCAAGTGGTAATGGTCCTGTTGATGCAGCCATCAATGCCCTCAAGAAGATTGTCAACCGTGAGATGGTACTCAAGGAGTTCACTATTCAGGCAATCAGCAAGGGTTCTGACGATCTTGCCAAGGTGCATCAGACTGTTGAGTTCGATGGACGTACCTACTACGGTTTCTCTGCAAACACTGACATCATCACAGCCAGTGTGGAAGCTTATATCGATGCGATAAATAAGTTTAAGTAGAGACCCTCTCCCCGGCCCTCCCCCATGATTGGGAGGGGAGTGCCATCCGGATGAAAGTGCTGGATGTGTTGGCAGATATGAAAGATCAAGATATATGGCAGATTTTTTCAAGAATGCAAGTCTTGACAGATATGCACTTATGAAGCAGTTTGCAAGGAAAATGCGCCATAACCAGACAGATACCGAGTCCATATTGTGGGATAGGCTTAAAAGAAGGGGGTTAGGGGTAAGGTTTCGCCGACAGTATATAATAGATGATTATATTGTAGATTTTATTTGTCTTGAATATAATCTGATCATTGAGGTGGACGGAGAATATCATACCAGGGAGGAGCAGATAAGATATGATGCTGATAGGACTAATAGATTTATTGCTCGCGGTTTCAATATTATCCGTTTCACAAATGAGGAAATTATTGCTGATATAGATAATGTAATAGAGAAAATAAAGAGTTTATTAACATAATTAAAAATTAAAGTAACCTCTTTCATCCGGATGGACTCCCCTCCCAATTATGGGGGAGGGGTCGGGGGAGGGGGTCCGAGGTTTTTTATGACTTTATTCGACAAAATTTGGGACGCTCACGTTGTTCAGAACGTGGAGGATGGTCCTACACAGCTTTATATTGATCGCCTCTATGCACATGAGGTGACATCACCACAGGCTTTCGATACACTTCGTGACAAGGGCATCAAGGCATTCCGCCCTGACCACGTTGTTGCTATGCCTGACCATAACACTCCTTCTGATCAGCAGGAGCGTATTGATGATCCTGTAGGACGCAAGCAGGTAGAGACTCTTGCTGCTAACTGCGCTGAGTTCGGTATCAAGCACTTCGCAATGGGAACAAAGGATAATGGTATCATCCATGTCGTTGGTCCTGAGAAGGCTCTCTCTCTTCCTGGTATGACTATCGTGTGCGGTGACTCTCACACATCTACTCACGGTGCCGTAGGTGCTATCGCCATGGGTATCGGTACAAGTGAGGTGGCACAGGTACTCGCTTCACAGTGTATCCTTCAGTCTAAGCCAAAGACTATGCGTATCAATATCGAGGGTGAACTCCAGCCAGGCGTAACAGCTAAGGATGTTGCTCTCTATATCATGGCTCAGATGACTACATCAGGTGCAACAGGCTACGCTGTTGAGTATGCTGGTAGCACAATCCGTAACATGTCTATGGAAGGTCGTCTCACACTCTCTAACCTCTCTATCGAGATGGGTAGCCGTGCTGGACTCATCGCTCCAGACGAGACTACATTCGCTTACCTCAAGGGACGCGAGTATGCTCCAAAGGGTGCAGACTGGGACAAGGCAGTAGAGGAGTGGAAGAAGCTCTATTCTGATCCAGACGCTAAGTTTGACAAGGAAGTAACATACCGTGCAGAGGACATCGCTCCACGTATCACATACGGAACAAACCCAGGTGCTGGTATTGCCATTGATGAGTGCATCCCAACACTTGAGTCTATCCCAGAGGCAGACAAGGGACAGTTCCTTGCAATGCTTGACTACATGCAGTTCCAGCCAGGACAGAAACTTGAGGGTACACCAGTAGACTACTGTTTCCTTGGTGCATGTACAAACGGTCGTATTGAGGACTTCCGTGCCTTCGCTTCTGTTGTAAAGGGCAAGAAGAAGGCAGACAATGTCGTTGCATGGATCGTACCAGGATCATGGCTCGTACGTCAGCAGATCATCGACGAGGGTATTGACAAGATCCTTGAGGAAGCAGGATTTGAGCTCCGTCTCCCATCATGCTCTTCATGTCTTGCAATGAACCCAGATAAGGTACCTGCAGGTAAACTCTCTATCTCTACAAGTAACCGTAACTTCGTAGGTCGTCAGGGTCCAGGTGCTCGTACAGTCCTTGCTTCACCACTCGTTGTTGCTGCAAGTGCAATCACTGGTGTCATTACTGACCCAAGGAAGTTGTAAAAGAATACGCTCTTAGACCCCCTCCCCGGCCTCCCCCATAATTGGGAGGGTGACTAATGCATTATTACAATGAGGGGCAGGGAGAAAGGGACAGAGAATAGAATAATTTATTAACATATATATCCTCCAATCCGGATGGCTTCCCCTCCCAATTATGGGGGAGGGGCTAGGGGAGGGGGTCCGTTTTTATGGCAAAAGAAAAATTCGACATAATCCAGTCAACTTGTATTCCTATCGAGATTGACAACAACAATACAGATAACATCATTCCTGCACGTTATCTTGCATTCACAACACGTGATCCAAAGTTCTATGGTGATGCCTTCATGCATGACCTTCGCTATGATGCAAACAATCAGCCAATAGCTGACTTCGTGATGAACAAGCCTGAGTTCTCTGAGGCACCTCGCAAGGGTGTTCACGAGATCATCGTGGGTGGTCAGAACTGGGGTTCTGGTTCAAGCCGTGAACATGCAGCATGGGCTATTGCAGGTTATGGTGTTCGTGTGGTTATCTCAAACTCATTCGCTGATATCCACCGTAATAACCTCCTCAACTGTTTCGTTCTTCCTGTCATCGTGAGCCGCGAGTTCCAGCTCGAGCTCTTCGACTCTATCGCAAAGGACAGCAAGATGGAGGTGAAGGTTGATGTTCCTAACCAGGTCGTTACAAACCTTGCAACAGGTCGCTCTGAGCATTTCGACATCAACTCATACAAGAAGTACTGTCTCATGAATGCTTATGATGACATCGACTTCCTTCTCTCTAACACAGATAAGATTGAAGCTTACGAAAATAAATAGGGGGCCCTCTCACCCCCAGACCGGACCCTCTCACCCCCATCCCCTCTCCCCCATAATTGGGAGAGGGGTGACTAATGCAATAAGTCCGCGAAGCTTTTCTCCGGATGGCACCCCCCTCCCAATTATGGGGGAGGGGGGCAGGGGGGTAGGGGTCCGTGAAGGGGACCGTGAGAAGGTCTATTACCTCTTCACATTCAACCCATCCAACGATATGGCATTAGCAGCCAACTCGTTGGTGTATCTCCCTCCTCGTAACATCATGCAGATGGAAGAAGACCTTGCTCTTCTTCCTCTTTGGTGGTGCGAGGAGGGAGATTATATTTTTACGGTAACCAAGGAACTGTGGCGTGTTGGTGCAGGATATTCGTTGCAGAAGATAGACAGGGATGGTGACGGCACTTACAGGTCTGTTGTTGGAGAAGGTGTCATACCATGTCCATGGGGCTGGTCACGTTCCATCCGTGCTGAGTTTGCAAGGATAGGTGTACCATTGTCGCTATTGCCAACAGAGGATGACATCGAGAGATACAGATCCCTCTCATCCCGTGCCTTTGCAGCAGAGTATATACATCAATTCCTTGATGATGCTGACCGCGAAGGGTGGGGAAACCTCCTCGTAGGAAGAGGGATGAGGGTTGAAAACACACCCGGCCCCCCTCCCCCCCATCCCCTCTCCCCCGTAATTGGGAGAGGGGTGACTAATGCACTTTCCCATGCGGCACAGAGTGGGGACGCATCTATCCGGATGGTCTTCCCTCCCAATCATGGGGGAGGGGCAGGGGGAGAGGGTCCGGAGGAGTCCTTGATCTTCAAAACCCTATGGTCCTCATCCGGTCGTGGAGTCTTTGTCTATCACCCAGATAAGCCATTCAACATGAAGAGGGTAGAGGCAAGTATCCGTAATCAGGGAGGCATACTCGTTGACGACTTCTACGAGGACAAGCTCCTTGACTTTGCCCTTGAGTTCTCCCTGACCGACACAGACATCGAGTTCTTGGGTTACTCCGTGTTTGAGGCATCAGAGTCCGGCAACTATGGAGGAAACATTGTTGCCTCGCAGTCATATCTTCGTGACCGCATCCTATCAACAGGTATATCAGAAGAGTTTTTTGACAGGGTGGTGGAGTCATCTCTTATCCACCTAAGAACGATGTTGTTAGGTCGCTATACAGGAGTGCTTGGTATAGACATGCTCATCTGTCGCCATGAGGGACAGGTGAAGCTTCATCCCTGCATAGAGATCAACCTGCGTCGTAACATGGGCATCCTTGCCATTGATGTATACAAACGTCTTGGCGATAATGCCAATGCCATACTTGCCGGTAATGCGGAGCATGGGTTTAGGGCGGTGGTAGCCCCCTACCCCCCATCCCCCTCCCCCATGATTGGGAGGGGGAGCACCATCCGGACAGATTCGCAATCACGTGGTTCATTGTTATTAATCCGCATGGGATAGTGCTTTTGTCACCTCCCCATAGAGGGCAAACTGAAAAATCTATTGAGAATAGATTTTGATAGTTTTGGGTGCAGTGATAGAGGGTCTCCTCACCACCATTTTCCATCTCTTTTTCTTTTGAGTTTCCGATTATTCTTTATACCTTTGTATGTTATATTCACTTTTGGGACAGAGAAATTTTCCCAGGTGAGCATAGTTTATGGTGTAATGTTGAGAACTTCAAAGTGTTATGTGTCTTTGAGGGAAATAATGCATTGCAAATCCATAACCCAATTATACAGTTTTGTCGTTGGTTAATTATGACGCAGCAACAAAAGATCATGTGAATATGGTCTTCCGGATATCATCTGTATCCCTGATGCATGTAAGGAAGTTCAGGAGAAGGGTATCAAACAATCTAGATTGGTTTTAATGTTAGATATTATAAGAAAATAATCACTAAATATTATGAGAACAATTACAGCTATAATTCCTGTTCGTGCAGGAAGTACAAGACTTAAGAATAAGAATATTGCACCTTTTGCTGGTACAAATCTTCTTGTCAACAAAATTAAGCAGTTACAAGAAGTGAAAGAGATTACAAGAATAGTTGTTTCTTCTGATTCTGATGTAATGTTAGCTATGGCTGCAGCTGCAGGTGCAGAAACTCATAAGCGTGCTCCTGAATATTGTGATGAGAAAACGAAGACTTTTGGAGAGGTAGTTCGTCATATTGCTGAGAGTGTCGATGGGGATGATATATTATGGGCTACATGTACTTCTCCATTGGTATTTCCTAAAGATTATAGATCTGCGATTGAAGCATATTATCCAGCCTTGGAAAAAGGTTTCGATTCTCTCATGTCAGTTGAGAGCTTTAAGCGTTATATTTGGAACGAAGAAGGACCATTGAACTATGAACTTGGATTAAAGCATGTACCGAGTCAGCAGCTACCAACAATGTATTTTGTTACTGATGGAATCCTTATGGCACCTCGTCAGAAAATGATAGAATGGTCTTATTTCCATGGTCGTAATCCTTTCAAGTTTGTTGTTGATAAGCGTACAGGATGTGATATCGATGATGGTCTTGATCTTGCATGTGCACGAGCTTGGCTTGATATGGATGAAAGTGTAAGTCAAATTGATCCTTATATTAGCAATAATGCAAAGTAGGATTATATGAAACGAATGTAATGGTAAGAGATGAATCTTATGATTTTATAAAAGGTGTTGCAATACAGGCTGTAATATTGCATCATTTTTTAACTTTTACTTTTATTGCAACAACAAGAGATGTCCAATATTTATTGGGACATGCTGTTCCCGTATTTTTAACACTGACTATTTTTTTTAATTACAAGCATTTTTATGAAAAAGGAGAAGTTCATATTAATATATTGGAATTAATAAAAAAGTTAGTTTTCCCTTTTTTTATTTCTCAGGTTATAACAATACCAATAGCATTTAAATATGGAATACCGTATGAATCTATAATTAGATCGTTTGGATGTGGAGCTGGAACATATTATTTACTTATATATTTTCAGATTTTAGTTTTATGTAGGTTTATAATTCGGTTGTTTGAAAAGAATTGGATTGTTTGCGGATGTGTTTTACTCGTAACCCATATTTTATTTGAAATTTTATTTCGGTATTTTGAAGTACCGGAGTATGTCTATCGAGTAGTTTGTACAAGGTATTTATTTCTTTTTTTTATTGCATATTTATTATATAGACAGGATTTGTTGGTAAAATACATTTATGTGTTTGTTTTTTTTGCAGTAGTTGGAGTAGCATTACAATATGTAAATTGTAAATATGACAATCATTTGGGACTGTTTCCTTCAGAGGCTTTTATTTCACAAAAGTTTTATACAAATTTTACAACATTATTCATAATACTGATTCTTAAGAAAATTTACGGTTATATACCTTGCAGAACTATTATTGTTTGTGGAAGAAAATCGAACATACTTTTTATAATTCAACTGACAATTTTCCCTGCTTTTTTGTATTTTATAGAAATGTATGTTCATTTATAAGGAAACTTTGATTAAATATGAATAATGTTTTTGAATTAAAAAATAAAACTATTAATGGTTTATTTTGGAGTTTTCTTCAGAAAATCAGTACGCAGATAGTCTCTTTTGTTATATCTGTCATTCTTGCTCGATTGCTAACACCTGATGATTATGGAGTTGTAGCACTAGCAGGAATGTTTACAGTATTGCTTGGGATTTTTTGTGATGGAGGGCTTGGACAGGCTCTTGTACAAAAAAAAGATGCCGATGAAAAGGATTTCAATACAATGTTTGTGACACAATTGCTTTTTTCTTTTGTTGTATATTTTATAGTTTATTTGTCTTCCCCATATTTTGCAATTTTATTTAATAATGAACTTCTTACATCTATTATTCGAGTTTCAGCTTTAGTTATGCCACTTGGTGCTCTTGCTGGTGTACAAAATGCAGTTGTTACTCGCCGAATGATGTTTAAGTGGTATTTTTATGCTAGCATAATAAGTTTAGTTGTTTCTGCTTCTATTGGGCTGTATTTGGCTTATAATGGATATGGTGTTTGGGCGTTGGTATTTCAGTCTATGTCATCTGTTGTTGTTAGCACAGTAGTGATATTCTTTTTATTAGATTGGCATCCTAGGTTTCAGTTTTCATATGCACGTTTTAATTCTCTATTTGTAGAAGGATTAAAATTTTTGGGTACAAATCTAATGGGAACTTTTTTCGGACAACTAAAAGGATATGCATTAGGATGGAAATATACAGGAGCTGATTTGGCGTATTATAATAGAGGAGAAGGGGTCCCTAATCTTTTGTGTACGAACATTGATACAACGATTCAAACAGTTCTATTTCCCGCAATAGCTCAGATTCAGGATGATAAGGTTGCTGTAAGAAATGCAATAAGTCGTTCTGTTAGGATAAGCACTTTTATATTAATGCCTATGCTGTTTGGTTTAGCAGCTGTATCAGACAAATTAGTGATAATACTTTATACAGCAAAATGGGCGCAGTGTATTCCTTATATGCAAGTATTGTGCTTTTGTCTTGCTATTGGTATAATGTGCAATGTAAATCTTCAAGCATTAAAGGCTACAGGACATATAGGACTTGTCTTGAAACTGGAGTTTATAAAAAAGCCAATTATGTTGCTTATAATTATTGGGTGTATGATGATTAGTCCACTTGCAATAGTATATGGTATGTTGGTCTTTAATATCTTTGTTTTCTTTGTGAATTCATATCCCAATAAAAAGATAATAAAATATTCTTATATTGATCAGTTAAAGGATGTTTGTCCGAATATAATAATGTCCATTTTGATGGCATTATTGGTGTATGCTATTGGAAGAATGGATGTAAATATATACTGTTTAATAATTCTTCAAATATTAGTTGGTTCAATATTTTATTTAAGTATATCATACTTGTTAAAAAATGAATCTTTATTTTATATTGTAGGGTACATCAGAAATAGAAGATGATTTTTTGTTATGCAATATACTTTTATTGGTGATGCAACTTATGCTTTGATGTTGTATCTTCTTTATGCATCAGATCATGTAATTAGGAATACAGTTTTTTTTGTAGGTACAAATTGTGGAGGGTGTAATCTTCCTAATAAGATTGTTATGCCGCCAATAAATAACAGTAGTAATAAAGAACTTGTAAAGTATAGATTAAGATGCCTAAAGTTCAGGTATAAACTAAAGCAATCTATTATATTTGCTCAGGATCATTTGCCTTTTTCTGCACCATTGATAGATAACTTGTCATATAGTGTATTAGAGGATTGTCCGAATTTCTTCTCGATAAGAGAAGAACGAAAAGAAATTACATTTTGTCCAACCATTCGTTCGTTATGGTTTAATTTTAAGGTTGGTAGAATTTACCAGAGATATGCAGGACATAATCCGTGGTGCAAAAAAAGAATAATTACTTCGTATAAGGATGAAATACTTTTTCAAAAGCAAGGGTTAGATTACGAACGAATAAATATAGCTAATCTTTGGAAAAATTCATCTGAATGGAAAAAGAATTTTATCTTAAAAGTTTTTTCTATTCCTCCTGTTGAATCTATAAAAAAGGATATTGTAATTTTTAGTCAGCCACTTTGTATTGATGCAAAATTTTCAGAAGATGAAGTTGTCAATATCTTTAAGCCATATGTAGATAAGTACGGTGCAGATAATATTATTATAAAACTTCATCCTCGTGATGCTTTTGATTACAAAAGTGCATTTCCTGGAATATCAACATTATGTACAAAAGCTCCACAACAGTTACTTGATATTATGGGAGTAAAATTCAAAACGGCCATAACTGTATGTTCAAGTGCAGTGTCATCTATGGATAGTAACTGTGAAGTTATTTGGATAGGAGCTGAAATCGATGATAGAATAGTAAAAGCCTATGGCCATGTAAAATGTCCTTGCAAATAAAAATAATTCATAATATATGATATATATATCAATAGGTGGTCGTTTGGGGAATCAAATGTTTCAGTATGCCTTTGCACGTCAGTTACAAAAGCATAATCCTGCTGAAACAATGATTTATAATTTTGATCAAGTTCACCGCGATAAATACAATTCTGGATTCTTCAATGAAAACCAATTGGAGTATTTTAATACAGAAGGAACAGAAAGGCAGGATGCGTTGAATTTCTCAATTCTCCAATATATAGTATGGAAAATATATAATAAGTTTTATCCGCAAAGGGGCACTTTCTTTAGTAAGGATAAATATGAACGAAGATGGATTCCTGTCATGGAGTTCTTTGGTTTGTATTATCTCAATCTTGGTTATTATTCTTTTCGATTAAGGAAACCATGGTGGATTAAGGATATAATCGTTAAAGGATCTTTTGAGTGTGATAAATATTTCAGAGGGTGTGAGGATGAACTGAGAAAACATTTCCAACCGAAAAATATTCTGCAAGAACATAATAAGAATTTGATGGATATTATAAATCGCTCAAATTCTGTGGCTATCAGCATACGTCGAGGTGATTTTGTTGATGATGAAAAAATAAAAAGTAAGTATTATGTTTGTGATAAAGCGTATTATGGTAAAGCAATTGCGTTAATCAAGGAAAAGGTGGAAAATCCTGTGTTTATAATTTTCTCAAATGACATAGAGTGGGCTAAGCAAAATATCAAGATAGAAGGATGCCAGTGCTATTATGAATCAGGCAAGGATGAAGTGTGGGAGACTATGCGTCTGATGTCTTCTTGCAAACACTTCATCATTAGCAATAGTACTATGCATTGGTGGGCTCAGTATCTTGGCACTAACCCAGACAAGATAGTGGTAGCTCCATCAAGATGGTATAATGATGAATATGTATCTCAAATCTATCAAAATAATTGGGAGTTGATAGAAGTATGAAAGTCAGTATTATTGTTCCTATATACAATGTCGAACCATATCTCCATGAATGTTTGGATTCTGTCGCCTCACAAACATTAATTGACGGCATTGAGTGTATTTTAGTTGACGATTGCGGTACCGACAACAGTGTTAAGATTGCAGATGATTTCCTTGCACAATATATAGGAAATATACAATTTTCATTTCTTCATCATAAAAAAAATTGTGGTCTTTCAGCTGCTCGGAATACGGGAATAAAAGCATCAACAGGTGAGTATCTTTTTTTTCTTGATAGTGATGATACAATAGCAGCAGACTGTCTGCAAAGAATGTTGAACTGTGCCAATGATGCGGATATGGTGCAGGGAACATATGTGTCAAGTACGGATATGCTGTCATCTTTTTCTAAAACTCTGCCAGCATATAGTCAGGATCAACGTTTTATTAAGAGTACAATGCTCAATTACGATGTTTTTCCAGTAATGGCACAAAATCGTTTGGTTAAGCGCTCTCTAATAATTGATAATAATCTGTATTTCAAGGAAGGGATCATTCATGAAGATTGCTATTGGACGTTCTTTCTTGCAAAACATGTCTGTTCTCTTTCTATTTGTGGCGATCCTACATACTATTACAGAGAGAATCCTAATGGTATAACTGGGAATAGGAACAGAGAGAAAGAAACAATAGCCTTTCAAACATTGATTCGTGACTTCTCTGTAAATATAGATAAATATCTCCCTGGATACCAGAAGGCTTTAATATTGAATTATCTTATCATTCTTTTTGATAATAGATATTATTCGGATGAAGGTGAACGTGAAGATTTGATAAAGTTTTTTTTCAAAACTAATACTCTTTTAGAAAAATTCTTCTTCAAATTGTATCTGTCAACGAGAAATGAAAAAATAATGCACTTACTTATAAGGCTTTATATGTTTTCAAAGAAATGAAAATTTGTTTTATAACATCTTTCTTTCCTGGTGCTACACTTCCTCTTGTAGAACATATGCAGGAGAGAGGGCATCAGTGTGATTTGTACTTCTTACTTGCACAAGGCATAACGTGTATGGAGACAATAAATTTTGATTCTCCTATACAGGGGATGAAAATAGCACAGTTAAGTAAAAACAATGCATTATACAAATATTTAAATAAAAAGATTGAGTTTAACATTGTTCCTTATTATCTTGTCAAAAATCGTAAGTATCTGATTGGATACGTTTCTTTTTTTAGGAATCTTGTAGTCATTAATAAATTACTCAAGAGTATAGAAGAAAAACAATACGATTTGATATACATAATTGTAAATGAGGAAAACGATGCAATAATAGCACGTCAATTAAAACGTAGGGGATTTAAGAATGTACTAATAGCATACCATGAAGTTGTAAAAAGTCACACTTCTGAACCTGAGTTAAAAAAAGTAGTAGCAAAAACTTCTAGATTAAGTTATCCCTTGATATGCTATTCAGAACAAACCAAACGTAAATTATTGGAATTTGTAAAAAATGATAATATTCATGTGACATATTTTGGACCATTTGAAACATATAAACTATTTGATACATCAGAACCATTAATCAAGGAACGTTATGTTTTATTTATAGGAAGTATTCAACCGTATAAGGGACTTTCCTTCTTATATTCTAGTATAATAGATTGTGGAGAAAACTTGAATGCTAAAATAGTTGTGGCTGGAAGTGGATATGATTCTTGTTTAGAAGAAATAAGGAAAGATAATAGATTCATTCTAATTAACAAATTCCTTACAGATTTTGAGTTTGCAAATCTTACACGTTATGCAAATTGTGTAGTTTGTCCGTATGTTTCAGGTTCGCAGAGTGGAATAACACATACTGCTATGGTCTATGGCACACCTGTTGTGGCAACTAAAGTTGGAGCTTTCTCGGAATTTATTGAAGAAGGAAAGAACGGTGCTCTTGTCGAATATGGCGACAGGGAAGGTTTGATTAACGCAATTGGCAGATATTGTATAGAAGACAAACATAATGATTATATCCCAGCTCATCTTCAGTGGGATTTTATTGTAAAATGTTTGGAAGATATAGTTAGAGGATAAAATGAATATTTTTTATTTGAAGTTATATAATCTTCCTACGACTCTTCGTATAAAGTTCATGCCGTCTATTAATCGTTGGCTGTTTCGTTTGAAGGGAGTAAACTGTGGGAACGGTATGATTATCATGGGCAAAGTTTCAATCATTGGTCCAGGCAAAATCTCAATAGGCGACAATTTTTGTATGACGAGCGGTTATCATATAAATCCTATATGCGCAAATCTTCAAGGTTCTTTCTTTACTGATTCTCCCAATGCAAAAATAACAATAGGTAATAATGTGGGAATGTCTTCCACGCATATGTGGATTCATGATTCTCTTACGATAGGTGATAATGTGAAGATTGGGGGTAATGTATTGTTGATAGATACCGATTGTCATGAATTGAATTATCAGGTTCGTAATGGTTCCCTCCCTACGGGGGAGGGATGGGGAGAGACTACAAAGTCCGCTCCTATTGTAATAGAAGACGATGTTTGGATTGGCGCTCAATCAATTGTTTTGAAAGGCGTGACAATAGGTGCAAGAAGTATAATTGGTGCAGGTAGTGTTGTCACAAAAGATATACCTGCAGATTGTATTGCTGCAGGTAATCCCTGCAGGGTAATAAGATATCTTGATAATTGATAGAGTATTGATTATTCAAGTTTCGTAAGCTTCACTTGAAAAGGAGTTAAAGGGAGTTAAGTGGAGTAAAAAGACGAATGATTGTTCGCGAACATACCATTCGGTCAGCGGAGTATCGTCTTTAACTTCTTAAGCGGCGACGAAGGAGCGATAACTTCTTCTAACTCCATTTAACTCCCTAAAGCGAAACTAGTATTGATTATTTGTAAGCATTAAACATGGCAGATATGATTCGTCGAAAACAGAGCATATATCCGAATGGTATTTTCAGTTTTAGCAAGTTGCGTGAATCTGGAAGTGTATATATAGATAAGACGGATTTGGTATATGCATTAAGCAAGGAGCATTGCACATTCCTTAGCAGACCAAGACGTTTCGGAAAGTCATTGCTCTGCTCTACAATACAAGCTTATTTCGAGGGCAAAAAGGATTTATTCCAGGGCTTGAAAATAATGGATTTAGAACAGGAATGGAATGCTTTTCCTGTGCTTCATTTCTGTGTCAGTTCACTGAAGGATAAACCAATTGAATTGATGGCAGATGCTCTTGGCCTGTTGCTCAGTCCATATGAGGAGTTATATGGCAGGAATGAGAATGAAGTTACTCCTGGTGCTCGATTTTCAGGTGTCATTCATCGTGCATATAAGAAGACAGGAAAGCGTGTTGTTGTTATTGTAGATGAATATGATGCACCGATGTTGGCTTATCTGAATGATGATGTACGACTTGCTGAAGTACGTCAGATAATGCAGGAATTCTATCAAACAATAAAGGACTGTGACGCAGAGGAGCAGTTTGTATTTATTACTGGTATTACAAAGTTTTCTCAGCTATCAATCTTCTCTACTATCAATAATCTTACAAATATCTCGATGGATGAGAAATATGCTACTATTTGTGGCATAACAGAATCCGAACTGCATGAGTTTATGGATGCAGATGTGGATATTCTTGCAGAAAAGATGAATGTATCCAAACAGGAGGCGTACATAGAATTGAAGAATATGTATGATGGATATCACTTCTGTGAAGAGTCTGAGGATGTTTATAATCCTTTCAGTCTCATGAATGCCTTCTATCATAAAAGATTGAGGTCATTCTGGTATGCAAGCGGTACGCCTTCTTTTCTCATAAATGAGATTAAAAGGTGTAATACTGATGTACTAAGATATGATGGTGCAAAAGCAAGAGAAACGGAATTTGATCTTCCTACCGAAAGCATGAATAGTGTGTTGCCGTTGATGTATCAGGCGGGTTATCTTACAATCAAGGATTATAATCCTCAATCGCATATTTATACTTTGGGTATTCCTAACGCAGAGGTCAAGGCTGGTTTGATGGAGAACCTTCTTCCTATATTGAATGGAACGAATGAGGCAAGTAATGCAAGTTATGCTACGCAAATCATTGATTGCCTGTCAGAGGGAAATATAGACAAAATGATGGAATGGTTGCAAGCGTTTCTTGCGAGTATTCCATATATGCAGCATGGTAAAGATGCTTTGAAGAGTCTTGAACGTTTGGAAGCTTTGTATCAGCGTGATCTGTATGTGTTCTTTAGTGGTATGTCTGCTCAGGTTCAAGTGGAAACAATGATGGCTGATGGACGTGTTGACATGGTTATGCATATCGGAGATTATATTTTTGTCTTTGAATTTAAGGTGAGAGCTTCTGCTTCATCTGCTTTGGAACAGATAAATACCAAAAAGTACTATGAACCATGGAGACCATTACAACGAAAGATTGTAAAGTGTGGTGTACTTTTTGATGTTACAGATAGAACATTAAAGGACTGGGAATACGAATATGTTGAATGACACTGTCAAGAAGCATTCATGTCAAATTGAGAAAATAATAAAAAGGGCTTTAGTGTAGCTATTTTCTTGTAAGTATGGGAAAGTACATAAACAAGGGTAACGATAGATTTGTTGGTTACACAAATTGTGACTACATAGACAAGACGGGAATGATTGCGTATATCAATTCCACGTTGAATACAAGCAAGAGGTTAACCTGTGTTACACGCCCTCGTCGTTTTGGGAAGTCGATGGCGGCAAGTATGCTTTGTGCCTATTATGATAAATCTTGCGACTCGTCTGCTTTGTTTGAACAATTCTGTATTTCTAAGGATTCTTCTTATAAGGAATGTCTAAATAAATATTCAGTTATATATGTTGACATTACAGATTTTACGACACAGTATAAAGGGGATGATACGATAGTGGATATTCTTCAGCAAGAAGTAATTGCAGATGTTAAGAATACGTATCCAGAATTGGAAATATCTGCGGATTCTGATTTGATGGATGTTTTGTTTACAGTAGTTTCTCACACACACGAAAAATTCATAATGATAATTGATGAGTGGGATGCTATGTGTCGTGACTTGTCTGACAAACCAGAACTTGTTAATAAGTATGTCAATCTGCTGAGACGATTATTTAAGGGTGGCAATACAGCTGCGGTTTTCGCAGGTGTCTATATGACTGGTATTCTTCCTATAAAGAAATATGGTACACAGTCTGCATTGAATGACTTTTGGGAGTATTCTATGACAAGTCCGATGGCTCTTGCACCGTTTTTTGGTTTTCTTCCAAATGAGATAAAACCTTTATGCAAGCGTAAAAGGATGAATTTCGACTTGATGCGTCAGTGGTATGATGGTTATCTTATGGAATGTACGGACTGGAGAGATGATGACGCCGATCCTGCTTTGCTGCATCTTTACAATCCAAATTCTGTTATAAAAGCTCTTACTACAAAAGTATATGATAATTATTGGGCAAAGACAGAGTCTTTCGAATCATTGAGAAAGTATATAGAGTATGATTTTGATGGTGTTAAGGAAACTTTGCAGTCTCTTATAGATGGTAAACCTGTAAAGATAAATATACTTACATTCGGGAATGATTTGAATCATGTGAATAGTCGGGATGAACTGTTTACACTTATGATTCATCTTGGTTATGTGTCATATAATAGTGCTGATCATACTATTAGTTTGCCAAATCTCGAGGTGAGAATGGAAATCATCGAAGCTGTACGTTCAAGCAAGAAGCACAAAGAATTGTCAGAACTGATTAAAACTTCAGACAATTTGCTGCAGGCAACATATGATATGGATGAAGATGTTGTGTCTGAAGCCGTGGAATATGTACATAATCATAAGGTTGCTCCAAATTTCTATAATAATGAACAAGCTTTACGTTCTGTAGTAAGAGCTGCTTACTTGACTGCGATAGATGACTATCAGGATATTCAGGAATTACCAACAGGTAAGGGGTATGCTGATATTGTTTATCTTCCTCGTTCACGTTCGTCATATCCTGTTATGGTCATTGAACTAAAATGGAATAAGTCCACAAGGAGTGCAATAAGTCAGATAAAGGAACGTGATTATCCTGATATTCTTAAAGCTTTTTCTGGTGAGATACTTCTTGTTGGCATTAGTTATGATGAAAAGAGTAAGAAGCATTCTTGCAAAATAGAGAAAGTAATAAAGGGGCTTTAGTGTAGCTATTAGTTAAATGAGAATTAAGGCTGTCTCTCCATACATTTATCCTAATCAACTCAACTTTAAGGATAAACCGTTCGATGCGTGGAAATCTTTATTCCCCGAATCTACTGTTGATGGCTGGTATCCTAAGTTTCTTCATCGAATATTATTTACATGGGATATATTTCCCACATTATTTCATCGTGGAGAGGCAAGATTAGTCTTTGTACAGCCTGTAAGTCTTTATTTTGATGCAGGGGTATCAGTATTGACTCATGAGGTAATACCTTTCATTTGGGATTGTTGGCCATGTTATTATGATAAGATGGAAGCATGGTTGAAACGTCATAAGGTCAAGACCGCAATCTTTACTTCTCGTCAAGAAATGGAGGCAATGAAACTGCGTTGTCCTCACATCAATATGATGTGGTGTCCTGAAGCTGTTGATTCAAGTCTTTATAATGGTATAAAGCCTCTAAAAGAAAGAACGATTGATGTGCTTGAGTTTGGACGTGCAAGTAATTTGTTGGTTCAAGAGAACGAAGGTTCAAAGGTTCAAGAGTTCAAGAGTTCAAAGGATCAAGAGTTCAAAGGTTCAAGTGCTATTGGCTCCTTGAACAGCGAAGCGCTTGAACCATTGAACCATAGTAACACTATAAATCATGTCTGCACAAAAGTTGGAGATAATTTCATTTTCTCAGAAGAGCAGTTATATTCTGCAATGGGTGATGCTAAAGTCACGATTTGTTTGCCACGCTCTATTACTCATCCTGATGAGGCACAAGGTATAGAAACCCTCACGCAGCGTTATTGGGAGGCTATGCTTTCTGGAATGGTAATTGTTGGACATGCACCTTATGAACTCGTAGATATATGTGGGTATAATCCATGTGTAGAGGTTAGAAATGAGAGGATAGAGATTGGAGAGACTATTCTTGACATACTTGCTCATATTGATGATTATCTGGAATTGGTTGGCAAGAATCGTGAAGTTGCTCTTAAAATGGGTAGCTGGAATATGAGAATGAATGATGTATGTGATTTTTTTAAATCTCATGGATATCAATGTTGATTGCAAGAAAGTCTTGAAATACTTGCTTATACAGACGATTAATATGAATTAGTTGATAAGAATTGAAGAGGCATTAGTAAAAGAGATAGGAAAGTTTAGTTTTTAAAATAGGGAAACAAACTACTAAGTTGGTTTCTAAGCAAACTTAATTTTTTTCATGAAAGAATTAATATCTGTAATTTTACCTTGTTATAATGTTGAAAACTATATAAAAAGAGGGTTGAATTCTATTTTATCTCAGTCTTATGAAAATTGGGAGGCGATTTTGGTAGATGATGGCTCGATAGATGCAACAGGAAAAATCTGTGATGAATATGCTATCAAAGATTCAAGATTTGTTGTTGTTCATAAAAAGAACGGTGGTGTTTCCGAAGCAAGAAATGTTGGAATTGATAAGGCTGTAGGAAAGTATTTATATTTTATGGATCCAGATGATTGGATAGAGCCAAATTGTTTTTATAGGTGTATAGAAGAATTTAATAAAGATAATGTTGACGTTGTGCAGTTTGGTAGGTATTGGTGTTGGGGGGATTCTAAAACGAATGAGGATAAAATAAAATATGACACTTATACTCATGATGAAATTGTAGTCACATATACAGGACCGATGATGGGCTTGAATCAGAATGCATTAAATCATTGGTATAAAGGTGAAAATATTTGGAAGTATAAAAAGTGTTGGCAAGTTTTTTGCTTTATGTTTAAGAGATCCTTAATTGTAGATAATAATATACGCTTTATTCCCAAAATTAGAATGTTTGAAGATATATTATTTGCAATTGAGTGTACTTATTATTCGAATAAACTTGTAGCAATTCCTGATATATTGTATAATTATGACCAAAGAGATGATGGAGCAGTGTTGAGTCGTTCTCGTTGTATGGAAAAAATATTTCAGGATAAGTATCTTTTAATAGAACAGCGAGAAAGGATTCGTGCAATGGTATGCGAGATAGATTTGTTTGACTATTATTTTGCCTCAAATGTTCTATCTTGTCTTGAGTTGGCAATTAAATTATCTATAGATTTTTCATATTATAGTGATTACTCAAAGTATATACGACATGTACAAACCCGAAAAGCAATAGATAAGGTGTGCTTAACAGGTGCTCCATTAAAATTTAAGTTACCAGTGACAATGTTGAAGTATCGGTTACATACATTGTTGTTCTTTGTTTGTTGGTGTTTGCATAAATTGGGAGCGTCACATAAAATAAAAATATAATGAAAGGGGTAAATTTAGTATATTGGCATTTGAGTAAGAGCAATTATGGTGATTTGTTGAGCTATTATATTGTCTCTGAATTAAGTGCAGAAAACGTATATTCCAAGACGTTGTGTCAACCTAATGTAAAAAATCGAATTAAGGAATTTGTTAAATGTGTAGTTAAGTGTAAGCCTTTACATTATTTGTTTAGTTTTGAGGATAATGTTTTAGCGATAGGTTCTATATTGGCATTTAGTAATAAATATTCTAAAATTTGGGGAACAGGATTTTGGTTCCCAAACCAACAGTTTCAGGGTGGTACCGTTTATGCAGTAAGAGGTAAGTATACTTTAGCAGAATTAGTGAAACAAAATACACAAATTGATGATCATGTTGTTTTGGGAGATCCTGGATTGTTGGTATCTTTATTGCTACAGAAACAGACAGAAAAATATAGCATAGGATTTGTCCCTCATATACAACATTTTGGTTATTTTGCGAAAAGATATGGTGCTTGTTACAAAGTAATTGACTTGAATAATAGAGATGTTGAATTTGTAACAAAAGAGATTTCTTCTTGTAAATACATATTATCTACATCATTGCATGGACTTATTGTTGCTCATGCTTATGGAATACCTGCGTTATGGGTGCATTTGTCAGATGATGTTAATGTTGGAAATGGGTTTAAGTATAAAGATTATTTTTCTTCTGTAGGAATTGATAACTATGATCCTATAGATGCATCAAAAATAGATTTTACAGAACAAGAGATAGTTTTAGAATTATTTAGTCGGTATAAAGCATTTACTTTGCCTCAAAAAGACATAAGGAGTATTCAGCAAAAATTGCTTGCGTGTGCTCCATTTGTTTTGAAAGAAAAGTACAACATGAAATAATGGATTATTTTATATATAAGATCATTATAGTCTCGTTAAAATTTTAAATATGTGTAAAAAAATTATTGATTTTCTATATACAATAGCACTCTTAATAATTAAACGGATTTGAATTTACAATACGTGTTGAAATGCTATTTTTGCAACTTGCAACTACTTGATTGTCAAAGGTGTTTTTAAGCCTTGTAAGCTAAATGCTGGATTCAATGATTTTAATGGGATACTACTGATATAAGATATGAAGAATCATGTTATACCAAAGATAATCCATTACTGTTGGTTTGGACGTAATCCATTGCCTCCGTTGGCATTGGAGTGTATTGCTTCATGGAAGAAGTTTCTTCCTGATTATGAAATAAGGGAATGGAATGAAGATAACTTTGATGTCAATATCATTCCATATACTGCAGATGCATATAAGCAAAAGAAATATGCCTTTGTAAGTGACTATGCACGTTTCTGGATTATATATAATTATGGGGGCATATACTTTGACACAGATGTCGAGGTAATTCGACCAATGGATGATATTATTGCAAAAGGTGGTTTTATGGGTTTCGAGTTGGATCCTGATGGAGAGAACACTCCTGGTAAATATGCCCCACGCTTTTGTTTTGATGTAGCTTTAGGCCTTGGATATGGTTTGGAACAAGGACATCCATTTATGAAAAGGCTTTTGGACTATTATTCCAATTTGAACTTTGAACTACCTCCTGCAGACATATCTTGGTATAAGACTATTGTTACATACACTACCGAGATGTTATGCGAGTACGGATTGAAGAATGTTAAGGGTATACAGACTGTTAGCATTCCTAATGAAGGGCGTTCTTCTATATCTTTAGAACATTCTGCCATAACAGTCTACCCAAGTGAATACTTTGCTCCAATAAACGTAATCACAGGACGACTCCATATAACAGAGAACACAAGAACAATTCATCGATATATGGGAAGTTGGAATGAAAGTAAAAGTTTAACGGTTAAAAGTTTAACGCTTAACGGAATGGTTCAACTCATTAGACATTATCTTCCTGAGTGGGTGCTGATAACGTTGAATAAGATTAAGAGGAGAAAGTTTAGGGTTAATGTTTAACGGTTAATGTTTAACGGAATGTTTGGTATTGATTTATGGCGTTTGATTCATATAGAAAGTTTGCTTTTGAAGGGTTAGAGGTATATAAAGCTGCAAGGGAATTAGTCAAGCAAGTATATAAACTTCAAAATAAATTCCCTACAGAAGAAAAGTATGCTTTAGGAGACCAAATAAGACGTTCCTCCACTTCTATAACAAGTAATATAGCAGAAGGAAGCGGAAGGAATTCTGTTAAAGAGAAAATACATTTCATAGAAATTGCGTTTGGTAGTATGACTGAATCATTTAGCCAATTGCAGAATGCTCAAGATTTGGGTTATATTTTGGAGTCAGACGTTGATTCTTTACGTCCGATATTTAATAAGGTTGCAGGATTATTATCAGGATTAAGACGTTCATTAGAAGCGAAATTAAATGATGAAGCTAGTCGTTAACCTTTACCTCCACCGCATGGTCTCGTTAACCGTTAACCAGTAACCGTTAACCATTACAACAATGAAGCAAATCGCTCAATTCTTCACACTTTTCTGGATAATATATTTCCCGACATGCATTGCTTACAATGACTTGCCGGGATTTTCGAGTGTGGATGAGTTGATGACGGTTATTCTTATTGGGTACACTTTCATAAAGAGACACCATTGGTCTGTGAATAAGGCACCTTTTCGCGAATTTAAGCAGTTCTTAGGGATATTTGTATTCTATGTCCTGTATTCTATTGCAATGGCTGTAAATACAAGGCAAGCGGTGTTCCTTGACATGGTACAGTGGATTCGTCCTTTTTCTGTTATTTACTGTACATGGATTCTTAATCCTCAGTTCTCGAATAAACAGAAGAAGTGGATGTTGAGAACTATGGTGCTGACATTGTTGTCATGGATTGCATATCATCCAGAAAGCGTTGCTGACGAAGATGCAGAGTTTCCTGTGCTCGGTCAGTTGGCAATATGTTGTGGTATGAGTTGGTATCTCTTTACAGAAGAGACTTCTCATAATCGTCGTATAGCAATTATTCTTGTCTTTTTAGGAATGCTTGCGCCAAAGTTTAAGTTCTTGGGGGAAGCTGTGTGTTTTGTCGCTGTATTGTATTTTTTTAAGAATAAACTTAATTTCAAGTCTTCAAAAACTATCGTTTATGTGACATTACTAATGGCTGCTGTTCTAACAGTAACATGGACACGATTTGATGGTTATTATGTGACGGGAATGTCGGATGATGGATTGGCACGTCCTAAAATGTATAGAACCTCGTTACTTGTATTAAGAGATTATTTTCCTCTTGGTCCAGGTATGGGAACATTTGGTACAAATGCAGCAGGTGTTGAGTATTCTCCTCTTTTTTATAAATATAATTTGCAGGATGTATGGGGGTTAAATCCAGAAGCTGCAGCTGTAGGTTTTGCTGCAGATGCTTTTTATCCTGCATTGGCAGAATTCGGAGTAGTTGGTGTGTTTTTGTTTTTTGTGTTCTGGAAGCGAAAGTTTAGTATAATGAATGATATTCAGGACATGAAGCATTATCGAATTGCATTAATGTCTTTCTTTTGTCTTGCCATAGAGCAGGCTGCTGACACATCTTTTCTTTCAGGAAAGGGAATGGGATATTGTATGTTGTTTGCACTATGCTTGAATGCTAATAGGAATGTTATTAATGCTAATGATAGTGAAGAACAAGATGTTTGTGATGATGGGGAGTATGTGCCTGCATTATCTAATGAGTTCTGTAATGTGTGAGAACTAAGGTATTGGGAGAATTTGTTTGTTCGTGAAAAAGTATAGGAATATGAAACGTGTTCTTGTTGTTGGTTCTGCTGAGCAGAGTGCGGGTGGTGTGTCTTCTGCAATAAAGTTGATGAAGAAGATGCATGCGTGGGATGAGTACCAGTGTCATTGGCTTGGAACTCAGATTCAACGTAATTATCTGTGGAAGGTTTGGTATGCGATAAAGGCAAACATTATAGCTTTGTTTCTCATATGGAAATATGATATTGTGCATTTTCATACTGTTCCAGATAAGATATGTCTGGTTATCCAGATGCCTATATTTGTACTTGCATTGTTGGGTAGAAAGAAGATAATAATGCATATTCATATGGGAAATCAGTTGAGGAACCATACTGATAACGGATTGTTTAAGTGGTGCTTGAATCGTGCTGACCTTGTTGTACTCCTTGCAAAGAAATGGCAACGGTTGTTTGCTGATAGCTATGCTGATGTTAAGACGCCTACTACTGTCATTTATAATGCTTGTGAAATAGTTCCTGAAGTTCCTTATGAATATAAGGATAAAAGGATAATGATGGCTGCCTTCTTTAATGATAATAAAGCGCCTGATCTTCTGCTTAAGGCTTGGTTGTCTATTAAGGATAAATATCCTGATTGGCATGTGGATATGCTGGGTAATGGTGAGGTTGATAGATTCAAGAAGATGGCTGATGATATGGGACTTGCAGACTCTGTCAATTTTACGGGATATGTTACAGGTAAGGAGCGTGAGGAGTATTATCGTAAGGCTTCGATTTATTGTATGTGCTCGTATGAGGAAGGGTTCCCTATGGTTGTCCTTGAGGCTTGGGCCTATGGGATAAGTGTGGTTACAACTCCTGTTGGTGGTCTTCCTGATGTGCTTGACGAGGGCAGGAATGCACTTGTGTTTGACTTTGGTGATTGGCAAGGATTGGCTAAGCAACTGTCTATCCTTATAGATAATGAGAATATGCGGAGGGATATGGCAAGGTATTCGCGTGAGTTTGTCATGTCTCGTTTCTCTTTAGATGCTATCAATGATGATGTGAGGGCTGTTTATTCGTCTCTCGCGTAGCTTTTTGATTATGGCGTTCTCTTGGAAGAACCGAAAGGATATTTTCAAGGGTGAGGGTGTTTATTTCCTTACGTTTGTGGTCAATAATCGTGTGCCATTATTGGGTATGCTTCGCGCTCTTGATGTGATAGGGGCTGATGGACATAGGGCTGTGGTGGATCTCTCGCCGCTGGGTAGTGCTGTGTGTCGTGAGTTTAATGCGTTGCAGTATAGGTATAAGGGCTTGCAGGTGCTTGCAAAGCAGGTTATGCCTGATCATTTTCATGGTGTCGTGTGGTGTCATGAGGAGTTCGAGGGGAGCATAAAGATGGTAGCGAGAGGATTCGCACAAGGGTGCAGCCGGGCGGCAAGGGAAATGTGCGGGGGCGCACGATTTAATCGTGCTGGTAATGACGACAAACAGCATACTGATGATGGTTGCTATGCCAATGGGCGTGGTTCCTTGTCGTCTTTAGGTGAAGGGGCTGATCAAGGTGGTGCTTTGTCGTCTTTAGGTACGAATGCTGGTAGTGGCGGTTCTTTTTCGTCTTTAGGTGCGAATGCTGGTAGTGGCGGTGCTTTGTCGTCTTTAGGTGAGGAATATAATTCCAGCACATTATCTTCCTATGATTGTGGTAATGGTGCTAATACGCTGTTTGCTACGCCTTTCATTAGGACGCTTGTTCATGCTGGGCAGTTGAGGGCTATGATTGACTATACGCATAATAATCCTGATAATGCGCTGTTGAGGCTGTTGAATCCGGATTTGTATGTCATAAGGCGTAGGGTTGAGATTGCTGGGTTACTTTTTGATACTATGGGCAAGTCTCGTCTTCTTGATTATCCTGATAAGGAGGTTGTTGCTTTGTCGCGGTCTTTGACTAAGGAGCAGGTTGATGCGGAGGTTACTCGTGTGCTTAGACTTGCGGAGTCAGGTACAGTTGTTTATACTGCAGCTATTAATGAAGGTGAGAAGTCTGTAGCAAAGGCTGTTCGTGAGGGTGGTTTCCCTCTGGTTGTTATGATGCTTGATGGTTTTCCTCCTGAGGGTAGTGATGCTGCTCGGTATTTCCATCCAAGTGGGGTGTATCACACTGCTTGTGGTGAGGGTAGGTTGCTTTTGCTATCACCATTGTCAGTGAATTATGATAGTCCTGAACTTATCTCTTTAACGGATAGTGAATTAAGATTGAAGTCTGAGACTAAGGGTTACTCATATCGTGATATTCCACGTGAATCAAAGAGATGGAGAATGATTGCTGGGAATGTCATGCTTAGAATGATTGCTGGATAAGGATGTTGTAGGATATGTTAAAGGTAATCATTAATTCTTATGCTTGCTGTCCTAACATGGGGTCAGAACCAGGCATGGGATGGAACTGGATCATACATCTTGCTAAGTATTGTGAGTTGTATGTAATATCAGAGGGTGAGTTTCAAGAACAATGTGAGGATGCTTCAAAAGGGTTACCTATACATTGGTATTGGAATCCTGTTACTCCAGAGGTTCGTAAGATGTGCTGGAATCAGGGTGACTGGCGATTCTATAAATATTATGAGCAGTGGCAACGTAACACGGCAGATATTGCAAGTAACATTTGTCGAACAGAGAAGATAGATGTACTTCATCAACTCAATATGATTGGGTTCCGTGAACCTGGTTATCTGTGGCAGGTAAGTAAGGAAACGTGTATACCTTTTGTTTGGGGACCGATTGGTGGACTAAAACAGTTCCCTGTTTCTTATGCCAAAGGGGGAGGTCTAAAGATGAGGCTGTTTGCATGGATAAAAAACACTATCAATGTATGGCAGATAAAACATGATAGGCGTGTAAAGTCTGCACTTCATCAGGCTTCTTTGCTTATCTCTTCTATTCCTGATTCTTATGATGCAATTAAGAAATACCATGGACTTGAGTCTGTAATCATTCCTGAGACAGGGTGCATTGTTGATGAAAATTTAAAGAATGATAATTATTCTTATTCGAGATTGCTTGATGACAAGAATAAGAGTATCGATAATGATAGTGCAATAAAACTTCTTTGGGTTGGGAAGTTTGATTTCCGTAAGCGACTTGACATTGCATTACGTGTAGTGGCAGAACTTCGTGATTTGAATGTATCACTAACGATTTTTGGTACTGGTAGCAAAGAACAGGTACAGGGGGTAGAAAAATTAATTTCTGATCTTGATATTTCTGATTCTGTTGCTTTAATGGGTAATGCTTCTAATGACGTGGTCAAAGCTTATATGAGGAAGTCTGATGTATTCTTGTTTACAAGTGTGAATGAAGATACTTCGACTGTTGTACTCGAGGCTATTAGTAATGATTTACCTGTTGTCTGTTTTGATTGTTGCGGAATGGCTGAAGTTGTAACGTCTTCTGTAGGAATAAAAATACCTCTATCTAATCCTAATCAGAGTGTTAAAGACTTTGTAGACAAAATAACATATTTATATAATCATCCTGACGAACTGCAACGTATGTCTGAGAATTGTATGGCTCGTGCAAAGGAACTATCTTGGGACAATAAAGTTCGTCAAGTAGTTGATATGTACGAAGAAGTAATAAAGAGAAGAAACGCATAAGAACTTTATGATAGATATCCTAATAAAGCTTAGTCTTCTCCCGTCATATCTTTGGGATATGATATGGGCTCCTATATATAAACGTGCTATGAAGAGTTGTGGTAGGGGAGTGTACCTTCGACCTATGTCTTCTGATATAAAGGGGTTGTGGAACCTTTCTATAGGCGATGGCACGTCTATCCCAAAAGGAAGTGTGTTTTATTGTACAAAAGCTCCTCTTACTATAGGTAAGAAGGTTATTTTTGGTCCAAGACCTACCATCATTACAGGTGACCATAGAATTGACATTATTGGCAAATATATTATTGATGTGACAGATGAAGAAAAATTACTAGATAATGATTTGCCTGTAGTTATAGAAGATGACGTGTGGATTGGGGCTAATGTGACCATCTTGAAAGGAGTTACTATCGGTCGTGGTTCTGTGGTCGCAGCAGGTTCTGTTGTGACTAAATCATGTGAACCTTACTCTATCATTGGAGGTATACCAGCAAGGTTACTCAAGATGAGATTCTCTGAAGAGGACGTTAAGAAGCACGAGCAATCACTAAGTCTTTGTGTTCAATGATTTTTCATTTTATCCTTACTCGTTTTAATCTTCCTCTTTGGGGAAAAGATAAGAACGGTTGTGACATTGATCGAGAGGCTTGGTTGAAGGAGAGACTAGAACTCTTTGAGACTTATACTTTGCCTTCTATAATCAACCAGTCGTGTCAGGATTTTACTTGGATAATGTTATGTGATGAGAATACACCTGTTGAGTATCGTGACAGGATAAAGTCGTACAGGGATAAGTGTCATCAAATAGAACTAATTCAGGTGGAGGATGGGTATGCTTGGGACTTTGCACGTATATTCTCTGATGTAGTTACGAGTCTATTGGAGGAGCGTGGTGCTAAGGACGGAGATTGGTGCTTGACTACGTACCTTGATAATGATGATGCTTTACATGCGGATTATGTGGCAAGGATACAGGAACAAGGGAAAAGGTGTCACTGGAATACTTTCTATTCATTTGATTATGGTGTGCAGTATTTCACAGAGTTGAATATGGCTACTTGTGTAAAATATGCAAATAATCATTTCATGACGTATGTGGAAAGGTGTTATGTAGATGGTATAGAAAGTGTGGATTATAGGAAAGACTCTTTGTCTTGTGATACACTTGAATCTTCGAATCCTTTAGTTCCTGTCAAAACATGCTTCGGTTTTGGCAGTCACTTCCTTTTGGAAAAGAATGGTATTCCTGTTCAACATGTAAATGACAGGGAGCATCCTATGTGGTGTGAGGTTGTGCATCAAAATAATGTGGATAACGATGTGAAGATGACGTTTGATACATGTATCATTGGAGACAACAAGATGTTGAATGAAATGTTTGGAATAGATATAACTGTTGATATTTCAAATAAGTTGCCATTCTATAGAAGGGTTGTAAAACAGACGTATAGACGATTGTGTGAGAAAATACACCCTCGTCAATGGCATTAATAGTGTGTGATAGTAATATGTCATGTTCAAAACAAATTTATAGAACCTGACAGATGTTTTTAATTATTCATTAACTTTTAGATTGTGTTTTTCTTAGATTATACAAATCAGACTTTTGTTTATGTTCTTGACTGTGTTCAAGTTGTAATATTACTTATTCTGTGTTTGCTGTTTGTATTCCGTAGAAAGAAGGGTACTGTGTTCATGAAGGTGTATGCTTTCATGTTGGCATATCTATGTGGAATGGCGGGAATAAAGTTAGTATTTGATCTCGTGCATCATGATGATTCGTGGTATCGTCCGTATATAGCTTCAAGTATTATGCTTGTGCCTGTTATGGAAGGTCTTATGTATTCTTTGTATCGTCAGGGTACGTCGCTTGTAAAGGTGTTACGAAGAATATTGATAAGCGAACTGCCATTCTTTGTTATCATTCTCATGACTATAACAATTGGTTATCATAGCTGGTATAAGACGGTTGCCTATACATATCTTGCTGTATTCTCTTTTTGCGCATTTGTCATTACACTTATACGTGTTCGACTCTTCAGTCGTCAGGTGCGACAGGCATATTCTGATGCAGATGAGAGAAGTTTGATGTGGATTCGTCCTGTACTTGTTATTGCCGCAGTTCTCTTGATGACATTTGCAGTGTCGCTGGTGTTCGTTTTTGCATGGGTACGCATTGCATTTGATGCTGTCAGTCTTTTCATTTATGCTGCTGTAGGATTCTATATTATGCGTCAGAAACCAGTAGATAGTAGTCTGGTGGATGCAACTCGTATGTATCTGCAGGGAGATATGGTGGATAGAGTACAGGTACGTGTGCGTGATTCAAAAGGTGATTTCGTTTTTGTTAATATAAGTGAGAAGTTGACGCGAGAGGGTATGATCAGTCTTGGCAAGAAACTGGACCAGTTCATGACTAATTCTGTCGATTGCCTGAAGCATGGTTTTACAATTGCGGAACTTGCAGAAAAGATGGGGGTTGATAATGTGTTCTTGTCTTGTTACATTGCGAATGAGTTGGAGATGGATTTCTACACTTACGTGAATGATTTCAGAATAGACTATGCAACAAAACTTATTGAGTCTGACAAGAACATGCCATTAGAGGAGGTGAGTGAAAAGGCTGGTTTCAATAAGATAGAGACCTTCTCCTCTTTGTTTGAAAAGCGTCATAACTGTAATCCGGGATTGTATCGTGAACAGGCAGGATATAGTTTCCGAGAGGTTGTTCAACCTTTGTACGATATGTGTGCTGAGAAACGTCCTAATTTTGTCACTAAACTTAAGGCATTAGAGCCATCACTCTCTGAAAAGGAATTGGCATGTTGTATGCTTATGGTCCTGGGATATACAGTGACACGCTCGGCTGTATTCTTGGGAACGACTGAGAAGTCTTTGGAAATAACAAAATGTCGTCTCCGTTCTAAATTAGGTCTTCTACACACAGATTCACTTGAAACATTTGTGGAGAGGGTATAAGGAGACTAGGATTATAGGTATGGCATTATTTGCCGGATGGTTCATTAACCGTTAACCATTAACCGTTAACCATTAACCGTTAAACTTTTAATTATGTGGTATGTACTTAAAGCTGCTAATCTCTCGTTGTCAGTACGAGAGGAATTGAAGAGCGGCGGAATAGAATACTTCCTTCCTACGCACACAGAACTTCGTAACGTAGGAGGTACAAAGAAACGAGTAGAGAGATCACTCGTGTTTAACTTCATCTTTGTTCGTTGTAATGTGGAAACGGCGAAGGAGTTTTGTCGTAATCGTCCTGATCTACGACTTCATGTGGTTTACAACCATAAGCCGATGCATGATGCAGTTGCTGCAGATCCACTCAGGGTATTAGATCGTGAGATGGAAATGTTCCAAAAGGCCATCTCGTTCTATAATGGAGAAGAGGTTCCGTTTGTTAAGCCGGAAGAGATGGAACTCGAGAAGGGTGACTCTGTTCGAATCATTGGTGGACAGTTCTCAGGACTTGAAGGAACACTTGTATCCCAGAAAGGAAAGGATGGGGGACGTGTTGTTGTTCATCTCAGTAATGTCATTGCAGTTCGTACATTAGAGATAGAACCAGAGTATCTTCAGATTCTTCATTTCGGCAAGGACAACAAGCATTTCTATAAACATATAGACAGCTATGTACCACGACTGGAAAAAGTGCTTGGAATTGTAGGGCGTAAACCATCTGTAGCAGAATTGGCACCTATAGAAACGTTCGTGAAACGCTTTAGTGAGTTGAAAACAGACACTATCAATTCAGAAGCAAAAGTTCAAACATTGTTGTATGTAAGCCTTGTTATTCTTGGTGATAATGAAAAGGCAAAAGCAATTAAGATAAAATTAGAGGAACTGTTACCACGAATAAAGTCTGAAAAGACAATTGAGTTTGTGAATCACTATATGAATTTGTTTAGTTAACAAGTACGAAAGAGATTGACTTAATGTTTGTGAGTTAAAAATAGAAAAATGCAAAAATCGAGATTTTTTGCATTTTTTTTCATTTTATATACTCCTTTTAATGGAAAAAAAGTAACTTTGCATACTTTTATAAATTGAGGAAACAACTTCGTAAAAATTCCCAGGTTTCCTTGTTTAAGATTATAATGTTCAGAACTTCAAAAAGATAAGTCTCTTTGAGGGAAATGTCTTTGTATATAAGCATGAGACTTAACTCACAAGGATATAGAGTGTTAGCATGATGAAATGCTCATTGTGTTCTATTGGAATATAAAATAATTCAAGTTTTGCAAGCTTCACTTGAAAGAAGTTAAAGGAAGTTAAGTGGAATAAAAAGGGTTCTTCTTCACTTTAGTTGAAAATTTATCGCGCAAGCGCGGACGAAGAAAAACCGATAAAAACATAAAAAACATATAAAAACCGTTTTTCTTTAAGCGACTAATTTCTCGTTTTAACAACTTTCAACAAAATTAAAGAAGAGCCATAAAAAGTAGTAAAAAGACGTGTGATTGTTAGCGAAAATGCCCTACGGTCAGCAGAGAATTGTCTTTTAACTCCCTAAGGGACGAAGGAGTGACAACTTCTTTTAACTCTTTTTTAATCCTTAAAGTGAGCATGTTAAGAACTTGCGAAACTTAATAAAGTAAATAATAATTATGGAAAATCGTAAGGTAGCGTTAATTACAGGTGTGACAGGACAAGATGGTTCATACCTCTCAGAGTTTCTTCTTTCTAAGGGTTATGAGGTGCACGGAATAATCCGCCGTAGTTCTGTTGATTTCCGTGAGCGTATTGCCCATATTGAGGGACAGCCACACTTCCACCTCCACTTCGGTGACCTTGGTGACTCTATGTCACTTGTAAAAGTCGTTGGCAAGGTAAAACCAACAGAAATATACAATCTTGCAGCACAGAGTCATGTACAGGTAAGTTTCGACTCACCAGAGTTTACAGCAGATGTTGATGCAACAGGAGTGCTTCGTGTTCTTGAGGCAGTTCGTGCATGCGGACTTGAAAAGACATGTCGCATCTACCAGGCATCTACATCAGAGCTCTATGGAAAGGTAGAAGAAGTACCACAGAACGAGAATACACCGTTCCACCCATACTCACCATACGCAGTTGCAAAGCTCTATGGATTCTGGATCATAAAGGAATATCGTGAGGCATACGACATGTTCTGTTGTTCAGGAATCCTCTTTAACCATGAGTCAGAACGTCGTGGAGAAACATTCGTAACACGTAAGATCACTCTTGCAGCAGCACGTATAGCACAGGGCTTGCAGGACAAGCTCTACCTCGGTAACCTTTCATCACTTCGTGACTGGGGCTATGCAAAGGACTATGTAGAGTGCATGTGGCTCATTCTCCAGAACGAAAAACCAGAAGACTTCGTTATTGCAACAGGTGTACAGCACTCTGTTCGTGAATTTGCATACTACGCATTCAAGCATGCTGGTATCGAACTTAAGTTTGAAGGTGAGGGCATGGACGAGAAGGGTATCTGTGTATCAGGACCTGAGAATCTCGTCGGTAAGACACTCGTAGAGGTATCTGAGGACTTCTATCGTCCAACAGACGTAGTAAACCTCTGGGGTGATCCTACAAAGGCACGTGCAAAACTTGGATGGAACCCATCTAAGACATCATTCGAGGAACTCGTAAAGATCATGGTGGAATCAGACATGGCAAAGGTTGCATCAGAAGGAGCAGCAGAGAAGGTTCGTACAAACCTTGCAGAGTATCTTGAGAAGGGAATCGTAAAGTAAAAATTGTAAATAATTAATAGTTGTGTTGCATTTTGTGGCAAGTTGCTTCTTTTCTATATTTATAACAAATGATTAATTTTGATGATATAAGAATCGCAGTTGCAGGTACAGGATATGTAGGCTTGTCTATTGCCACACTTCTTGCACAGCACCATAAGGTAACAGCCGTTGATGTTGTACCGGAAAAGGTTGAAAAGATAAACAATCGAATATCTCCGATACAGGATGAATACATCGAGAAGTATTTCGCAGAAAAAGAACTTGATCTTACAGCAACACTTGATGGTGCTGCAGCATATAAGGATGCAGACTTCGTAGTCATAGCAGCACCAACAAACTATGATCCAGTAAAGAACTTCTTTGATACTCATCATATAGAAGACGTCATAGATCTTGTATTAAGTGTCAATCCTGATGCTGTAATGGTTATCAAGAGTACAATACCAGTAGGCTATTGTCGCTCACTCTATAAGAAATATGCCCTTCAGTTCCTATTGAAACCGGAATTGAAAGACAAGAAGTTCAAGCTTCTCTTCTCACCAGAGTTCCTTCGAGAGAGCAAGGCACTTTATGACAACCTCTATCCATCGCGAATCATTGTTGGTTACCCAAAACACATCGAAGGACAGGAGTTTGATGAAGAAAATGCAGCTATTGATGCCATCAGCAGTCCATGTTCAGAGGAATATGCCAAGACATTTGCATCGCTCCTTCAGGAAGGAGCACTCAAAGAAGATATAGACACTCTCTTTATGGGAATGAAAGAGGCAGAGGCTGTGAAACTCTTTGCCACTACATATCTTGCACTTCGAGTAAGTTACTTCAATGAACTTGATACCTATGCAGAGGTGAAAGGACTTGATGCACAGGCAATCATTCAGGGCGTAGGACTTGATCCACGTATTGGAACACATTATAACAATCCGTCATTCGGATATGGAGGCTATTGTCTTCCAAAAGATACAAAACAGTTGCTTGCCAACTATGCGGATGTACCACAGAACATGATGACTGCTATTGTAGAGAGTAACCGTACTCGTAAGGACTATATAGCAGATTCTGTTCTTAAACTTGCAGGATGGTACGGATATTCAGAGAATAATCAGTATCAGCAACCATCAGAGAATCAAAAACCACCAGTAATTGGTGTATACCGTCTCACAATGAAGAGCAACTCTGACAATTTCCGTCAGAGTGCAATTCAGGGTATCATGAAACGTATCAAGGCAAAGGGAGCAGAAGTCATAATCTACGAACCAACACTTAATGACGGTGAGACATTCTTTGGAAGTAAGATTGTGAACAACCTTGATGACTTCAAGTCACAGTCCAATGCAATCATAGCCAATCGATATGACTCATGTCTTGACGATGTAATCCAGAAGGTTTATACCCGCGACATCTTCCGCAGAGACTAAAGTACAAGGTATAGAAGGGTACAGAAAGTAGAGAAAAGTACAGAAAGGTTCAGAAAGTATAGAAGGGTAGGGTTCTGTCCTCTCTTTCCTCCTCTTTCCCTCTCTCTCCTCTCTTTCCTCTCTCCCCTCTTTCCTCTCTCCTCTTTCCCAAAGAACTCTCCTATGGTATCAGATTTTGAAGAACTAATGATATACAAGCAGTCACGTCTGTTGGCAAAAGAAGTGTATGAGATAACCAGAGTAGGAAATTTTCACTTTGATACGCGATTTGTTCAGCAGATAAGAGCAGCCGCAGGTTCTGTAAGTGATAATATTGCAGAAGGATTTGAACGACAGGGCAACAAAGAATTTATTCAGTTTCTATACATTGCCAAAGGATCTTGTGGAGAAGTTAGATCACAGTTGAATAGGGCATACGATGTTCAATTCATCAGTAAAGAAAAATATGACAGTATGTATTCTCAAACCAAGATTTTGGGTGCAGGAATACTGAAACTCATACAAACTTTAAAAACATTCGAATCAAAGGGTAGTAAATACTCTGATAAGTAAGAAGATATAGAAAGTACAGAAGGTACAGAAGAGTATAGAAAGGTTCTTTCCCTCTCTCTCCCCCTCTTTCCCTTTCTCTCCTTTCTCTCCCTCATATTTTTAATAACTATGGCAGTAGCAGTACAAACAAATATAAGTCCAGTAGATGCACTCTGGAGTCTTTTTTTGAATCAGCCAAAGGCGATTCGTAAGGAATTGTCAAAACGCATGAAGGAGTTGAATGACTCAGAGCGTGAAGCACGTAAACTCAAGGAGTATGAAGCGACACTATCCCCAGAGACTGTCGCCAAAGCGCATGAGATAGCTCAAACCATCATTGATGGAGTGCGAGAAGTAGAAAATGCTCATGCCGAAGGAAAGAGTTTTGGCACACCGATAGATGTTTTCTTTCAGGAGTTAGAAGAGGAGGGATTGTAAATGCAGAGTGTAAAAATCTCTCTTCATGATGAATTCAAACGACAGTTTAAGCGTTTGAGAAAAAAATATGTATCATTGACAGATGATTTGCAATTGTTGAGAAGGTCACTTGAACAAGATCCTCTTCAGGGAGTTTCTCTTGGAATGGGAGGCACACATAAGGTGCGGATGGCAATTATGTCAAAAGGAGGAGGAAAAAGTGGAGGTGCAAGAGTTATTACATACGTAGTCACCTTGTCGGCACAGAACGACTATTCCGTTACTCTCCTCACAATCTATGACAAAAGTGAGATGGAGAATGTACGTGACGAATACATTAAATCATTATTGAGTAATATTGGATAGTAAAGTACAGAAAGTACAGAAAGTAAGGAATGGTATAGAAAGGTTCTTTCCCTCTCTTTCCTCTCTTTCCCTCTCTTTCCTCTCTTTCCTCTCTTTCCCTCTCTTTCCCTCTCTTTCCCTCTCCCTCCTCTCTTTACTCAGGATTGGTCTTAATAAAGATAAAAATGAACAATAAAGAAATGCTTACACAGATACAGCAAAAGGTAGAGCAGGTAATGCCACCTGATGCAAGAGTCCTCTTGTTTGGATCACAAGCAAGAGGGGATCAGCATGAGCATTCAGATTGGGATATACTCATACTACTCAATCAAGTAAAGATAAGAGATGATGATTTTGATATGTTCGTATATCCATTAGTAGAGTTAGGATGGAAAAATGGAGAAATGATAAATCCACTTATCTATACTTATTCAGACTGGGAAAAGCGTAACATCACACCTTTCTATCATAATGTAGAGAAAGAAGGCGTATCATTATGGCATTAACTGATGATGACAAGAAAGCTTTGATTGCTTATCGTAAGGAGAAGGCCGAGCAAGTATATATCGAAGCTGTAGATAATGCAAAACTTGAACATTGGAGTCTTGCAGCCAATAGATTGTACTATTCGTTGTTTCACATAGCAACAGCATTACTTATAAAGAAAGGTATCAATGTAAAAACTCATGCTGGTGTAATCTGTGCGTTAGGGCAACAAATTGTAAATGCAGAATTATTGTCAAGAGACGATGCACGTTTAGTGTCTAAGCTTCAGCATATGCGTCAATCAGGCGATTATGATGATCTCTTTGATTGGGAGCAAGAGGATGTAGAACCATACATTCCTAAAACAAGAGAGCTGATTGACAAGATAAACGCGTTGTTGTAATATCCATTATTTTTTAATTTTGCTACGACAAAGACCACAATGCATTTCTGGTGCTTTGAAGGTATTGAAATTTATTAAGCTTGTGTTCTCACTGACGAGGTAATGAAACCTCGTAGAAAGTACAGAAAGTAAGGAAAGTATAGAAAGGTTCTGTCCTCTCTTTCCTCCTCTTTCCCTTTCTTTCCCTCTCCCCTCGTTCCTCCTCTTTCCCTCTCTTTCCTCTCTTTCCCTCTCATAGAAACCATGTGGCCATTCTATAAGAAAAAAGAATATACACTCACACCTACACAGGAACTGCTTCTTGCACTCCTTCGTGCACAGTTATGGCTGAAATCTGTAGATGACATCGCTTTACCATCTACAATGGAGCAATGGGACGATCTGCTTAACCTTGCGTATAAGCAGACCGTTGTGTGTTTTATTGCTGCTGCTTGTCTTCGTCATAAAAATGTAGAAAGCATCCCACAGGATATACGTGAGGAACTTGAAGCTGTTATAGAGGAAAACAAGAAAATACACGAATACCATAATGACGTTCTTGTTGAACTCATTACGAAGTTTGAGGAACAAGGATTGCACCCAATTCTACTTAAAGGGCAGGGGATTGCACAATTGTATGCGCAACCTGAGTTAAGACAATGTGGAGACATCGATATTTATTTTCTTCCGGAAGAATTCAATGAAGCAAAATGTTTCATGCAAAGTCTTGAGGAAGAAAAAAACATGAAACGTGAAACATATAAGCATTATGGATCCAAGTATAAGGGAATAGATGTAGAGTTACATAAGCATGTATGTAATTTTCCTAATCCATTTGTCAACAAGCGATTTCAAAAGTGGACGGAAGAATGTATGCATATTCCGTCAACAGTTGTGATTAACGATGTGAAAATACCTATACCCGATCCTGTTTATGGATTAGTATCTGTATTTGCACACATGTGGCATCATTTTGAGAATGGAGATGTTAGCTTAAGGCAGATGTGTGATGTTGAGATTATGTATGCTAATTCTTTAGATAGCCAAGAAATAGTCTTACATGAAGATTCTATGAAGGATTTCTCATTATATTACAGTTGGACAATATTATGTAGTGTTTTTACTTATAAACTTGGATTAGAAGATGCTTCATATAATATGAGAAGATCAATGCAAAAAAAAGTTTGTTTGATGCTTTCTATCATATTGGAGAATGGTGGATTTAGTAAAGAACTCAAGACAAAGAAAGATTTGGCGTTAACAAGATTAGGACGATGGGTGTCAAACCAAAAAACTATTTTTTACAGAGCTATGGATTTCTATCCGTTTTCTGGTTATTCTATTGTTTTGCGCTACTTTGTTTGGACACAATTTCCCCCTTATCATTGGGTAAAAAAAGTTATAGAGAACGTATAAGACGAATATTATGGAAATACCTCCAATAATGTTAGGAACATTTCAAAATAGGAATTACGAAGAATTGTATGGCATGGTAAATGCTGCCGTTTCAGAAGGTTTTACTGGTTTTGATACAGCTCCTAGTTATAAGTCTGAAGAATCTTTAGGAAAAGTTATTAAAGATGTTTCAAATATATATGGACTAAAGCGTGAGAACTTCTTTATAAGTGATAAGATTGATGCGTGGCAAATGCAGGAAGGTAATGGAGATATTCAAGTTTTTGTTGATGATGCCATTAAAAAGATGGATATAGACTATTTTGATTTATTACTCATTCATTGGCCTATACCTGAATATCTTGATAAGACTTGGAAATCGTTTGAGAAGTTATATAATGAAGGTGTCGTAAAAAATATAGGTATTTGTAATCTTAGAGTAAGACATTTACAAAAGGTCATAAATTATAATATTCCACCACAGTTCGTTCAGATAGAGCGCCATCCATTACGTACTTGTGTAGATGAGATGAATTTCTGTATAGATCATGGAATACGTTTCATGTCATATTCTCCAATGTGTCAAATGGATTCAAGATTGAAAGACAATGATATGCTTATGTCAATTGCAAAAAAATACAAAAAAAATGTAGGACAGATAATTTTGCGATGGCATTTAGATACTAATTCGATACCTGTCTTTATGTCAAAAAATCCAACAAGAGTTAAAGACAACTTAAACATATTTGATTTTTCTTTAACCAGTGATGAGGTGTCCTTGATAACTTCTTTAAATCAAAATTATAAGATCTTTTTAGAGTCATGGGGATGTTTAGGATTTTAGTCTTCTTAAAAAAAGAAAAAATCTGCATACCTTTTATCTGTTTAGTATGATATATTTGTTATTAGTATTATTGATTCTCATTGCTTTCTTTGTGCTTTTTATTGATAAGCAAGTGAAAAAGGAATTGGATAAACAGACTAGTTATGTATATGGTAAAAATCAAATACGTAATGTTGATTATTTGTTGATAGGTGATCTGTTTGATGAGTATTCAATTTGTGATGATAATTCTTCTATTGTATCAATACAATCATATAATCGTTCTTTGGATGGAGCCTTTTGGATATTAAAGCGTGTGTTTAGTTTGGTGGATGAAACAAAAGGAAAGATAATTATTGTGATCAAGGAAAAGAATGTCAAATCAAGTGATGTAACTTTATTTGAATATTCTTTTTTAAGTCCAGTAATAAGACGTTTGTTGAACGTTCTTTATCTTGAGAAAGAAAGAAGGCATCCATTTTTATACTCTCCGTTTAAATCTTTTCAGTTGCTATATGGGAAAAGAAGTAGAAATACTTGTGTGGCAAATTGTCCAAATAGTGATATAGTAGCATTTTGTAGAGAGAGAAATTTGAATTTTGAATATCGTATTATAAAATAAATGAAATAATGTCAACGCAACAGAACAACAATAAAAGAATAGTAAAAAATACGCTATTATTATATGTGCGTATGTTCTTTCTTATGTTTATAAGTCTTTTCACAAGTCGCGTTATACTAAACACGCTTGGCGTAGAAGATTTTGGAACATATAATGTTGTTGGAGGTGTTGTATCTATGTTTTCTGCGTTCTCAGGGATGTTCACGGGTGCTATTAGCCGTTTTATAACATTTGAATTAGGAAAAAACAAAGGCCAGAGGTTAAGTGACGTTTTTTCCACAAGTGTGACAATCCAAATTGGAATTGCGTTTATATTTGTTTGTCTTGCAGAAGTTATCGGATTGTATTTCTTGAATTACAAACTTGTAATACCTTCTGGTAGATGGATTGCCGCCAATTGGGTTCTTCAATGTTCTATTTTGACATTTGCTGTTAATCTTATTAGTATTCCATATAATGCTGCAATAATAGCTCATGAAAGGATGTCCGCTTTTGCGTATATTAGTATATTTGAAGTACTGATGAAGTTGCTTATAGTGTATGCGTTATATATTTCACCTGTTGACAAATTAATTTCCTATGCAATCTTACTAATGATATTATCTGTAGTTATTCGCTTTATATATGGAAATTATTGTAGTCGCCATTTTGAAGAATGCAAGTATAGATTTACTTATGATAAGTCTCTCTTAAAGGAAATGTCGAGTTTTGCCGGGTGGAATTTTTTAGGTTCAGGTGCATATATTCTTAATACTCAAGGAATAAATATTTTGATAAACATGTTCTTTGGGGTTACTTTAAATGCCGCTCGTGGGGTAGCAAATCAGGTAGACCATGCTATTATGCAGTTAGTTCAAAATTTTATGACAGCATTAAAACCGCAAATAACAAAAAATATAGCTTCTAATAATTTTGAATATGTAGAAGATCTTGTATGTAGAGGTGCTAAATTCGGTTATTTTTTAATGTTGTTTTTTTTCGTCCCAATATATGTAGAAGCTCCTCAGATATTAACTGTATGGTTAAAGCTTGTTCCAGATTATGCAATATCGTTTGTTCGTTTGGCGATGATAGCTTCAATGGTTGATTTATTAGGAACAACAATAAGTACTACAGTGATAGCAACTGGAAATGTGAAAAGATATTATATTGTAATAGGTCTTTTCGGACTACTGGTGTTCCCAATCACATATATTTGTTTTAGAAGCGGTTGTTCTCCCCAAAGTTGTTATTATGCTTTTATTGGGGTTTATTTATTACTTCTATATTTGAAATTACGTCAGGTACATAAACTTATAAATTTTCCGATCTGGAAATATATTAAAGATGTATTGCTAAAAATTCTCCCAATAACTTTGTTTTCACTTGTACCTTCATTAATTTTAAGTTATTATTTGAATGAAACATTATATAGATTGGTAATTATTGTTTTTGTGAGTTTTTCTCTGAATCTTTTTGCGATATATTTTTTCGGATTAAAAAGAACAGAGAAGCGATTTATCAGTGAAATATTCTTAAAAAAAAATTAAAAGATAATAATATGAGTTATTATTCAAAAGATAAAAATATATGCTTGGTTCTTGATTTATTAAAGGCGCATGGTATTAAAAAAGTTATAGCATCACCAGGAGCAACAAATACATCGATAGTTGCAAGCATGCAGTTAGATGGTGGTTTTGAGATGTATTCATGCGTTGACGAACGATCTGCAGCATATATGGCGTGTGGTTTATCTGAAGAATCAGGAGAACCTGTTGTTATAAGTTGTACAGGTGCAACTGCTTCTCGTAATTATTATCCAGGCCTTACAGAAGCATTTTACAGGAAATTGCCGATTATTTGTTTGACATCATCTCAGAATTCGGCTTTCATAGGACATTTATATCAACAACTAACGGATCGTTCATCTTATCCTAACGATATATTTGTTGCAGGTGAACAAGTGCAGTATATTAAGGATGCAACCGATTATTGGGATTGTGAGAACAAAATTAATCGTGTCTTATTGGCAAGTAGAAGGAATGGTGGTGGACCTGTTCATTTGAATATACAGAACAATCTTTTCGCAATTCAAACGGAAAACAGTTCAACAGCAAGAGTAATTAAGAGGTATACTTTGGAGGATGAATTTCCAGACATTCCTAATGGTCGAATAGGAATATTTATATCTTCACATAAAAAGTTTACTACAGAAGAAACAGAAATCATAGACACATTTTGTGCTACATATGATGCAGCTGTTTTTTGTGAGAAAACAAGCGGCTATTATGGAAAATATCGTGTTGATTTTGCGATTGCAGGTTTACAAAAGAATGTAAAATATGAAGAAGCAAATTTGGATTTATTGATTCATATAGGTGAAATGACTGCAGATTATCAGACAACTGGATGTCTTAATCCCAAACAAGTATGGCGAGTCAATCCTGATGGTGAGATAAGAGTAAAGTTCAAGCATCTTGAAGCAGTCTTTCAAATGAGTGAGAAGAGTTTCTTTGTAAAATATGGCTGCACCAAAAATAATGGTCATACATCCTTTGTAGGCAGATGTAATTCGATTTGTGATGTTCTTTATTCAAACATGCCAGAGTTGCCATTCTCGAATGTGTGGTGTGCCAAAACATTATCTAACAAGTTACCCGCAGATTCGGTAATTCACTTTGGCATATTAAATTCATATCGTTCATGGAATATGTTTCGTATTCCGAAAAATGTTCATTCCATGTGTAATGTTGGGGGATTTGGTATTGATGGATGTACATCAACACTACTTGGCGCTTCTTTAGCAAATCCCCAAAAAATTCATTTTTTAGTTACTGGTGATCTTGGTTTTTTCTATGATCTTAATGCGCTTGGAAATCATCATTTGGGTCGAAATGTTAGAATTCTCTTAGTCAATAATGGTGTAGGAGGTGAATTCAAGATTTGGGGTAGGACTAATAAACCTGTGGATGTCGATAAATATATTGCTGCAAATGGCCATTTTGGATGTAAATCAAAGACTTTAGTAAAGCATATAGCTGAAGATTTAGGTTTCGAATATATATCGGCATCGGGTAAGGAAGAATTCATAAATATGTGTTCACATTTTGTTTCTAATGAGCTAACAGACAAACCTATTCTTTTTGAAGTGTTTGAAAATATTGTTGATCAGGATAAATCCTTGCAGTTGTTACAAAATATAGATTGTGGTTCTTTGTATAGTAAAAGAATATTTAAGCAGATTGGTAATAACTTGAATAAAATAAAAGATGTGTTCAAGTGATAGCGAAGTGAAAAATGTTGTACTCGTATGTAACCTGCAAACTGCAGGGCATATATTATTACGTTGTGTAAAATATAAAATTTGAATAATTGTCCATAAAAATGAAAATTTTATATAGTTCTTTTTTATGGATGAAAATTCTATTGAAACATTATTTTTGAATAGTACAGGTTTTATAATGAAAATTGGCATTTTAACTATACATAATTCACCAAATTATGGGGCTTGTCTGCAATGCTATGCCTTGTGGAAGTATTTAACAGATTTAGGTCATGACACGGAGATAATAGACTTACATCGACCACTCGCACATGCAGATTACGTACCAAGCAAGAGATTTACAAGAGCAAGACCTCCTAAGCAGAGTATTGTTTCACGTATAAAGTCATTGTTCTTCCAAAACAAAAAAATCATTACCTCCTTGTATAGTGAGAATGCTAAGTCTGTATTTGAGAAATTCAACGAGCAGGTAAAAATGGGACCTGCTTATACGGGGATTGATGAACTATATGCAAATCCTCCTAAATATGATATATATATTGCAGGTAGTGATCAATTATGGAATCCCACTCAGGTATATTGCATAGAACCATATTTCTTGACATTCGTAAAATTAAATGGAGCAAGGAAGTTGTCTTACGCTACAAGTTTAGGGATAACGCATCTGTTGGAGAATGAAAAAAAATTATTCGCAGAATGGATATCCGATTTTGATGCGATATCTGTAAGAGAGAGACAAGCACAGAATATTCTACAAAAGATAGTCAATAAGAAGATACACCAGGTAGCAGACCCTACATTCCTTATAGATACAGAGCAGTGGAAACAGCTCTCTGTAGTACCAAAAGAGAAAGAGTACATTCTCCTTTTCTCTCTTACCCCAAACACATCGCTTTTAGAATATGCTAAGAATTTGAAAAATGAAAGTGGAAAATCATTAATCGTAATAGGACAAAAAGAAATACAACCTACTGATGATTCCTATAAAGTCATTAATAATGCAGGTCCAGCAGAGTGGATAGGTTACTTAGGCAATGCAGACCTGGTGATTACAAATTCTTTTCATGCTACTGTATTTTCTCTATTAATGGGTGCGGAAAATTTCTATACTTACATTGCCAATGATAGAGGAAGTAGAATAGAGGATTTGCTAGAAACTTTCCATTTACAGAGTCATATCTTAAGAGGGAAACTTAGCAAAAGTTACAACGATTTGCTTTCTGATGAGATTTCCCAGAATGACATAAAAAAAGTTGTAGAGCAAGAACGACATAAGGGAAGACGGTTCCTTTCAGACAACTTGAAGTGAATAATGAACATAAGTAGTACTCACTATTGCTTTGGTTGTGGTGTATGCGCCATTGCCTGTGCAAAAAAAATAATAACCATTGAGCAGAATGCAGATGGTTTCTATGAACCTTGTATCACAGAACCAGATAAGTGTACTGACTGTGGGCTTTGTATGGACGTGTGCTCGTATAATCATGGTGATCTAGCGTTAAAGAATCCTGTCATCAAGTCTTATGCAGCATGGAGCAGTGATTCTGCAGTTCGCAAAAAGTGTTCCAGTGGAGGAGTTGGTTTTGAAGTCGGACGTTCTGTTATTTCCGAAGGAGGAAAGGTGTGTGGTGTACGCTTTAATGCAGAGAAGAATCAGGCAGAACACTATGTAGCATCAACGGACCAAGAGTTAATCCAATCAATAGGTTCCAAGTATATACAGAGTTATACGGTAGATGGCTTTGCAGAGGTTGCCAGTTTGATGCGTGAGTCACGTACGAAAGGTGAGAAAGCAAAGTTCCTCATTACGGGTACGCCTTGTCAAATCGATTCATTCCGCAGATGGACGCAGAAGTTCAAGTGCGAAGAGCAGTTCATATTTCTTGATTTCTTTTGTCATGGCGTACCATCTAAACTCATATGGGATAAATATGTCAAGCATGTTGAGAAAGAAGTCGGTAAAATCACGTATGTTTCTTGGCGTAACAAGTTTACCGGATGGCATGATTCATGGGCAATGACTATTGATGGAAAACATAAAGGTTCTGAACATGTTAATTGGCATGATAGTTACAATTTGTTAATAAAAGGGGAAAATAGTTGTCAAAATTATAGACTATCGCAAGGGGATATGTTTTATCGGCTATTCCTTTCTGATGCTTGTTTAGGTAAACAATGCTACGACAAATGTCGCTTTAAGTATAATAAATCGAGTGCTGATATTCGTATTGGAGATGCTTGGGGAAAATCATTTAAGGATAATGAGGATGGTGTTAGTGCTTTAATAACATTTTCGCAAAAAGGTGAAGACTTGTTGCCTACACTTTATATTGAAAAACAGAAATTGCCATTAGAAGTTGTTGCCGAGGGACAGATGCGATATAATCCTTCAAGAAAGCATGTTTTTTTGTGGAATAAGAAATTGTTTAGAAATAAGAATACAACAATAACACAAATATATATGCTATATCAAAAAAGTGAAGTCATAAGGAAGTTGATAAATAGATTCAAGACCCCTGTCAAAACCTTTGGTTGTTTGTTTAAGAAATTAAAAGGATGATTAAATACTTTTTTATAGTAATAATAATTTATTTCTTATATAATAAGAAATATCAGGAGTCTGTTTTATTTTCTTTGGTTACATTCCCAACTTTGTCTTTATTTTCCTTTGGAGATTATAGTATGTTGAGTGTAATAATGTTATTGTTAATGTTTATTATATTCAGAACATATAGTTGGGAACGTTTTCGTTCTTTTCCGTTGGCTTTTCCTTTTGCTCTTTGCTTTGCATCTTATATGCTGACTTTTTTCTTTAAAACACCGTTTAGAATAGGTCAATTAATTAATATTTTTACAATTTTCTTAATGCCAATATTGACTTGGATTGTATATGAACCCGAAAGTAAAGGGGCACAATCATTTAGAAAAATATTCTACATCTATATGACTATTTTGGCATGTTATGGAATATGGGAAGGTTTTAGTGGTTATAATCCAATAATAGAATCATGGAATGCTGAAAATTTGATTACAACTCCAGAACAACGAGAGGATTATGTCCGTTTTGGTATCTATCGTGCGCAGTCATTGACGATATGGTGTAGTGTGTTTGGGACAAGTTGTGCTATAGCGTTTGTCTTTTTCTTAAATAGATTAATGGATAAGAAAAATAAAATGCAATTGTTCAATATTGTATTTCTTATACTTTGCATTGTGGGTGTTTTTGTATGTGGAACACGTACAGTGTTTATTGCTGCTTGTATTATGTCGCTTAGCATAGCGAAATATTTCAAACACGCTAAGTGGATTGTATATTCTGCGTTATCTGTATTAGGAGTATATTATTCTTTTCAAGATTTTTTTGACCAAATAATTGATTCTGTTATTAATCATGAGGATACAGAGGGAAGTTCTATGGCATTGCGAGAAATTCAATTCTCCGCGGCATATGTTTTTTTCCAGGATGCACCAATTTTAGGAAATGGTTTGGGATATACTATACGTGCGATAGAAAAGAGTACTACACTTTATGGTGCTGAGAGTATTTTGTTTACATTAATGATTGAACGTGGAATGTTTGGCATCGTTTCTACTGCATTTCTTTGGATTTATTCTGTTGTGTATCTAATTCGAAAGGGACATCCCTTTTTAGCATTCATTGTAGTAGGATTGTCGTTTGCTAAAGTTATGTCACTTATTCCTAGTATAAGTGAGATGTATATATATTGTTATGTATTTATATTGATGAAAGACGAGTATAATAACTGTCAAATTGAGAAAACATGAAAATTAAAACTATAACGTGTCATGATGTGTATAATTTTGGTGCTTCGCTTCAGGCTTATGCCCTTCAGGAATTTTTAGTGCAAAACGGACATGAAGTAGAGATTATAGATTACTTACCTAAATATAAACGTTTTTACGATTTTTTTCATATTGGAGACAAGGGATTCTGGGGAAAGTTGAAAAGTAAGATGCCTTTGTTGGAACCAGTTTGGGCTGTGATTCGTCATAGGTCGTGGATAAGACATATACTTAAAATAGTTAGATTTAAGCAGTTCAAGCGAAATATGTTGCATTGTACAGAGCAACAATATCATTCTATTGAAGATTTCAAAACAAGTCCGTTATCTGCAGATTTATATATTGCTGGTAGTGATCAAATTTGGAATACAGCATTTCAGAATGGTTTGGATCCAGTGTATTATTGTTCTTTTGAATCAGATTATAGGAAATGTATTACTTATGCAGCCAGTTTTGGCATTAGTTCTATACCTGTTGAACATCAGGATTTTGTTAAAAAAGGGCTGTCAAAGTTTCGATCAATATCTGTACGTGAAAAGACAGGAGTTGAACTTGTTCGTCAATTGGGTTATGAGGCAGTCAATGTATTGGATCCTGTTTTTCTGCTTACCCAAGAAGATTGGATGTCGTTATTTAAAAAGAGACATACGGAGAAATATTTGCTTATCTATGATTTCGCTAAGTATGATTCACGTTTAGAACATATTGCTGTAAAAATTGCTCGTGATAGAGGTCTTAAAATATATTCTTTTATTACTAATTATTCTTATATAGACAAGACGCTTTACAGTTGTGGACCAATCGAGTTTTTGGAATGGATAGCATGTGCAGATATGGTTATATCTAATTCGTTTCATGCGTCTGCGTTTAGTGTAATTTTTCAACGTGATTTCTATACATTACCTTTATTGGGGCATGGTAATAGTTCGAGAATGATGGATTTTCTCAAATGCATTGGATTGTCTGACAGGTATGTGGAAAATATTGATAGCATAGATTCTAATATTCATATTGACTATGAATGTCCAATAGGTAAACTACAGGCTTTGCAAGATGTATCACGTTCTTGGTTGTTACAAAACATAATATAATTTGTATGAAAGTACTTTGGTTTGAAATAACAACACCTTCTCGCTATAATAACGATGGAAGGGTAGTTTCAGGGTGGCAAGATTCGTTGGAGCAGATAGTGTCGTCACACAGTGACGTTGATTTGTATATAGCATTTGAATCTCGTGTGTTTTCTGAAAAAAAAGACATTAGTAATGTACATTATATCCCTTTACACACACACTATTCATGGCTAGATAGTAAAAAGGCTGGTTTTGATCAGTTTAAGACTGTTGAGAAAGTCATACCTTTGGCTCTAAATTTAATCAATGATGTCCAACCCGATATAATCCATGTGTTTGGTAATGAATGGCCGTTTGGTTTGGTTGCAGAAAAGTGTAATATTCCTGTTATTATTCATATACAAGGCAGTATTGTGTCATATAATAATTCGCTGTACCCCCCTAAATATAATGAATACACTTTGTTGAAGCATTCTTTTTTTAGTCCTAAATTATGGTGGAAACAGTTAAGGATGCACTATTACAACAAATCTCGTGTCAGAATGGAGACTCAAATTTGGAAGTGTGTGAAGTACTATATGGGACGTACTGATTGGGATTATGCTTTGAGTCAAACGCTTCATCCTAATTCCGTCTACTATCGGGTAGAAGAAGCTATACGTCCTGTTTTCTTGAAAGATACATATTTGTGGAGAGGCTATAATGGAGGTAAGATAAAGATTATATCTACTGGTATTTCATTTTGGAAAGGTGCGGATGTGATACTCAAGACTGCTCATGTGTTGAAAACATGTAATGTTGATTTTGAGTGGATTGTTGCAGGTAAGATGGATGATTTTTTGCTTAGTGTAGTTGAGAAAACAGAAAGTCTTAGCTTTATTGATAATAATGTCAATATTCTTGGATTTATTCAACCTGACGATTTGATAAAACTATTGTGTGATAGTACTCTGTATGTGCATACAGCATATATAGAGAACAGTCCAAATTCAATATGCGAGGCTCAGCTGATAGGGATACCTGTTGTGGCAACATACGTTGGGGGGGTTCACAATCTTGTTGAAAACAAAGTGGAGGGATTACTTGTGCCTGCAAATGATCCATGGCAGATGGCACAAGCAATAATAGATCTTGTGAGTGATAAAGACCGTATGAAGGTATATAGTGAGAATTCTCGAAAGCGTGCACTTGTACGTCATAATCCGGATAATATATATAAACAATTAATGGATTGCTATCAATCCGTATTGAATAAAAATTAGCAGGATTAATTTTTATTTGGTTATTTTCATTTAAGCGCAGAAGATAGTTTTGCAGGAAATGGATGTCTATTATATCTGTTTTGACTAGGTACGAACTCAAGAGTGTGGGAGAAAACACTTCTTTTGATTGTATAGGAGATTTAAAGGAGCAGATTGTATATCAATCGGTTCTGGATGTCGGTTTCAAAAAGAATTATTCCTTACTGCATGGAAGCATTTTGGCGAAGGCGTATTTATGCCGTCAATTGATATTGGTTGTAATGTATCAATCGGAGCCTTTAATCATATTACTGCAATTAATAAGATAGTAATTGGAAATGGTGTTATGACGGGAAAGTGGGTGACAATAACTGACAATTCTCATGGTACAACTGATTATGAATCTTTGTCTTTGCAACCGACAAAGAGATTTATGAAAAGTAAAGGGCCTGTTATCATTGAAGAAAATGTTTGGATAGGAGACAAAGCTACGATATTGCCAAATGTGCATATAGGTAAAGGTGTTGTAGTCGCTGCAAACAGTGTTGTTACTAAAGATGTTCCGCCCTATTGTATAGTTGCAGGAAATCCTGCAAAAATAATAAAGGAATTATGTGTACAATAAATTTGTATTTTCAAAATGCCTTTAGAGAATATAAATACCAATCTCCCTTTTTTAGTTCTTTAACCGAAGTATGTCTGTCATTGTTCGTGTATTGATTAAATTGTATAAAATTAAAATATTAAATATGGAAAAAAAAGCTCGTGTTATAGCATGGTATCTGCCACAGTTTCATCCTATTAAAGAAAATAATGAGACATGGGGAAAAGGTTTTACAGAGTGGGTTAATGTGGCCAAGGCAAAACCTTTGTTCAAGGGGCATGACCAGCCTCGTATTCCTGCGGATCTTGGATTCTATGATTTGCGAATACCTGAAGTGCGAAATGCACAAGCCGAACTAGCTCGTGAGGCTGGTGTAGAGGGGTTTATGTACTGGCATTACTGGTTCGGTGATGATAAGATGCTATTGGAGAAACCAGCGGAATGGGTTCTACAGAGTGGAGAACCAGATTTTCCATTTTGTTTTGGATGGGCTAACCATAGTTGGTCAACAAAAACATGGAAGAAGGGAGGTAGATTCGATAAAGTCAAGATGATAGCAGAGATGAAGTATCTTGGTATTGAGGATAATCGAAAACATTTCGATTATTGCCTTTCTTTTTTCAAAGATCATCGTTATATTACAGTTGAGGGTAAACCTTTATTTGTAATTTATTCACCAAAAGATTTTGTTGGATTTGAAGATTTTAAGAAACAGTGGAACGACTGGGCTATAGAGAATGGTCTTAATGGTATATATTTTGTTGGAATAGCGAGAAACCGAATTGAGGATTATGAAACTATCAAAAAATATGGTTATGATGGAGTTTGTAATAATAATAGGCATAAGGCTGAATCTAAGGCCATTGGGGGAACATTTTTACGCAGGTTGAAAGGGGTTTTGGGACAAAGGTATGGTCTTATAAAGAATGTGTATCGCTATGACAAGATTATGAAATACTTTTTCTCAGACGAAAATCGAAATAATGATTGTTATCCAGTGATAACTCCTGGTTATGATAGAAGTCCTAGAGCAGGAAAAGATGCTTTAATTTATAGTTTCCCAACACCTGAAGTTTTTAAGAACCATGTTCATGAAACCGTAAGTTATATCAAGGACAAAGATTATGAACATAGAATAATATTCTTAGATTCATGGAATGAATGGGCAGAAGGAAATTATATGGAACCAGATCAAACGTATGGTCATGCTTATTTAGATTCGTTGCGAGAAGAAATTTTAGAAAATGATAGTGAATAGTGTACGCTATTATGAAAAAGAAAGAGTCTGTGTATGGATTTGATGTCCTAAAGATATTCATGGCATGTATGATTATTAGTATACATACTAAAGGGTTTGAGGATACTGGTGTATTAGGATTATTTTTTATGCCTTTTGTAAGTACTGCTACTTCTGTTTTTTTTATACTAAGTAATTTTTTCTTTTTTAGAAAAGTGGAATCAAACGGATATGAGTGGAAAACATTTGGAAAATTCTTCAGACGGCTGTTATATGTATATATGTTTTGGTTTATTTTGTCCATTCCTTTATTGTTGCATGTTAAGAAGGGTTACTTAGAACAAGATTTTTTTACCATTGTTTGGTATGTCTTGCGTGATTTCACATTAACATCAACATATCCTGGAAGTTGGTTTTTAACAGCACTAATAGTGGGGACTTTATTAGTGTTTTTAATAAACAAATATTGTTGCTATGGCAGATACATATCGTTGACAATTGGATTAGTTCTCTTTGTATATATGAGTTCAATTCATGTTCTTTCAGAATCTTGGAATATTCCTTATTTGTGGTTGTCTGATTTTTTACAAGAGGATTTGAATTTAACTTTCATTAAAGGAATTCCCATGTGTGTTATTGGTATGTTATTTGCAACTCGTATAGGTCTTAAAATCTTAGATTACATACGTGATAATAAGATTGGGTATGTATTTGTAGTCTTATTTGCTATAGTGTTCTATTTTTGGAAAATTTTTGTGCCAGAATCTGTTTATTCTAGTTTCTTTTTGACCTTATGTATAATTCCTTTATTTTATGGTATGAAGTTACCTGATTTTGGTGTTTATGTGTACCTTCGTCAGTTTAGCATATTGTTTTTTTTCCTGCATTTCCATTTTGCCAGGATTGGTTATCATATAAATTGCGTTCCAAATTTTTATAAGTATGTTTCTGTTCTAATTTTATGTTGTATATTTTCTTCCGCAATACTTTTTTTGAGGAATAAAAAACGTTTTTATTGGTTAAATTATTCATTTTGAAAATGAAGATATCACTTCTTGTACCAATATATGGGGTAGAGAAATATATAGAACGTTGTGCTGTTAGTCTTTTTGAACAAACATATCCAGATATTGAATATGTCTTTGTAAATGACTGTACGAAAGATAATAGCATTTCTATACTGAAAGACGTAATTGTACGATATCCTGATCGTAAGTCACAGATTCGTATTATAGAACATGATCTTAATAAAGGGTTAGGGGCTGCTCGTAACACTGCTGTTGCTGCTGCTACAGGAGAGTTTCTTATGCATGTGGATAGTGATGACTATATTGATTTAGATTGTGTTGAAAAATGTGTAAAGAAACAAGAAGCAACTGAAGCTGATATTGTGTGTGTGAATGCTTACAAACAACTTGCAAATTACACGATCTTGATGACAAACGGAACCTTTGCGTCAAGCAAGGAGCATTGTCTAACATTGCTAAAACGAAAGACGCAGGTAAACGTATGGGGGAAGTTGATACGTACAGACCTGTATAAGAGGAATCAAATTTTTGTAGAGGAAGGTGTCAATATGGGTGAGGATTACCAGGTTACTGGCAAGTTGATGTATTATGCGAATAAAACAGCTGTAGTTGACGAGTTCTTATATCATTATGATTGCTCGAATGAGGGTTCTTATTCCAATATGTTTTCTAAGGAAAAACATCGTCAGTCTTGGCGTTCTTTTGATATCGTGAAACTTTTTTTTGCAGATAAAGGACAGGAATACGTTGATGCTGTCGGATGTGCAGAAATAAGTATAATCACATCACATCTGATTATGAGTGGCAAGATTATGGATGGTGGTTATTATTATGAAGAAGCCAGGAAACGTCTCATGATGTTGGATAAGAAATATTGGAATAACGAACCTAAAACAAGGCAGTTAGTGTTGAGGTTGAGCGCGTGCTATCCAGTAATGAAAGCATATACACAGTTTTCGCGTTTCCTAACACATACAGTTAAGTCAATAAAGTAGTTTTGTATGCCAAATTTACCAGTAGATAAAGGCTGTACGGGTTGTGGAGCATGTGTACAAACTTGTACAAAACAAGCTATACAGATAATTGAGGACAGGGAAGGTTTTTTTGTACCAGGAATTGATGCATTAAAATGTGTTGAATGTGGACTTTGTGAAAAGAGATGTCATGTTCTAAATAGACCTCAGCAAGATCTCACACATCGGAAGGCTTATGCTGTAATAAGCAATGATGATAGAAAGAAGAGTTCAAGCGGTGGTGCATTTTCTGTATTTGCACGCTACATATTGAGCAAGGGTGGTGTTGTCTTTGGTGCCGCATATGATCCGTTCCCCAAACTTAAGCATATTGCTGTTGAGAATTTGGAAGAATTGGATCGTCTTAGAGGTTCCAAGTATATTCAGAGTGAGATAAACGATACATATTGGAAGGTTAAGGAACTTCTAAAGACAGACAGGATGATACTCTATACGGGTACTCCTTGTCAGATAGGTGGATTGTACGCCTACCTTGGTGGTAAGCGGTATGAAGGACAGCTCATCACGCTTGACCTTGTGTGTCATGGTGTACCAAATCAGGCAACTTTTAGTGCTTATTTAGAAAAATTGTTAAATGTGGGGGGGAATCGTAATAACAAAATAACAGATTTCCGTTTCCGAAATCTTGATAGTTGGTCCATTGTACCAGCCGTTGAACTTAATGGAAGTAAATGGAGTTTGCTTGATCAGGAAGCAAATGCGTTTATGACTGCATTTTTCCGTAAGTGTCTATTCCGCGAAAGTTGTTATTCTTGTCAATATGCAAATATGAATCGTATAGGAACATATACTATTGCCGACTATTGGGGTATAGGTTCACAAGGTAAAAAATTTAAGAAGAATATTGCAGCTGGCGTTTCTTTGGTACTTGACAATACTGGTAATATGGAGACGATTCTTCCTGAATTGAGAAAGTTGGCATATATAGAAGAACGTCCTCTGGATGAATGTAAAGCAAAGAATCATAATCTGAATGCGCCATCAGAGCGACCTGCTTCAAGAGATACAGCAGTGGAAGATCTCCTGAATAAAGATATGAGTCTTGTGCAATATGCTCAGAAATATCATATGCTTGATGGTATCGCAAAACATCTTGTTAAAAAGGTGTTCAGGGATATAGTGTATGGACTCGGCCTATACAATGTCTATAAAACCATCAGTTATAAATTAGGAAAGACTTCATGAGGAAAATAGGAGTAATAACATACGTCAAGACCGCAACTTGCAATTATGGTGCAGAACTGCAGGCCTTTGCTTTGCAGTATAAACTTAACAAGGATGGGTTTGACACAGAGGTGGTGAATCTGAAAAGACGATTACCAAGTAACGACAGATTCAAGGAAACAGTTAAGAAATCCGTCAGGACACGATTTGAAAGGATGAATCCTTTGTCTGCAACTTTGAGTGTCATGGATTTGTTTTTGTCGGTTGTAAAAGATAAATATTACGCAAAGAAATATGCCAGTGAGTTTCAAGAGAAGAAAGCTCTCTATGAAAGATTCTTTGAAGAGAACATCCGCCATTCATCTGTTGAATATAATCCCGATGATATGGATACTGCAGATTTGCCATATAATACATATATTGCTGGCAGTGATCAAATATGGAACTATAAAAATAGTGATAGGGTAGATGTGTTCTTCTTAATGTTTGCCAATAGGTTCAAAGCAAAAAAGATTTCATACGCTGCCAGTTTCAGTATTTCTGAAATACCGGAAAATTACAAAGAAAGATATACTGAGTGGATTAATAACATAGATGAAATTTCAGTACGTGAAACAGATGGTGTACGCATCGTGAAAGATTTGACAGGACGTGATGCTGTACATGTTTGTGACCCGACTTTGCTGTTAGATAAAAATGAGTGGCGTGGAGCTTTTGGAGATAATCCAGTTGAAGAAATTGGCAAAAAGAAGTATGTATTTGTCTATACTATGTCACGTTCTCGTAATGTGTACCGTATAGCAAAGACGATAGCTCGACAATTGGGTAATATTGAGGTCGTTCATGTACGTTTGGGCATAAAGCCTGAGGCAAATGATGGAGTTATACATCTGAACTTTGCGTCACCCCAACAATGGGTACATCTGCTTATGAATGCGGAATATGTTGTGACCGATAGTTTCCATGGAACGGTATTCAGTATAAACTTTAATATACCTTTCACAGTGGTTCAAAACCCGATGAGTGATCTTAATAGTAGAGTAAACACGATATTGACTAAAGTTGGATTGCTGGACAGAATATATGTAGACGACAAGATGGGCAGGTTACCAGAATGTCTAAATGTAGATTATAATTCGGTAAATTGCAAGATAGATGAGTGGAGAAAACAATCTTGGCAATTCCTACTTGACTCGTTAAAGACAGATTAGAATTTCATGAAACCAATAGGACTTGTAACCTGCTACTTTCATCACAATTATGGAAGTATGCTGCAAGCGTATGCTACGGAGATGATAATGCAGAAGATAAATCTACCTTATCAGACTATAGCATGCAAGCGCCCAAAGGATTATATGATAGCCAATCAGCTTGGTTATGTCATTAAGAAACTACTGATTGCTGACTGGAAAATGTGGGTGGGTAAACGTAAGATTGCCAAAGCTATGGCCGCAAATCCACAATTTAGAGAAAATGTTATAAAGCGTGATGCTGCATTCGATAAGTTTGCAAATGAATGTTTCCAAACTTCACGTTTTTGCAAGACTCGCAGGGAACTGACAGAGATGGCTACGGAGTATAGTGCATTTCTTGTTGGCAGTGATCAGTTGTGGAGAACGGATTCAGTAGAACATGGGTATTATACTCTGGAGTGGGTTCCCGATAGTATAAAGAAGGTAGCATACTCTACCAGTATCGGAGTGAAGGAGGTGCCTTGGTTCCAAAAGGGAAAGAACAGATGGTTCATGAACCGCTTTGATTATATGGCTCTTCGCGAACAGAGTGCATGTGACCTTGTAAAGAACCTTACTGGTAGAACTGATGTGGAATTGGTGCTTGATCCTACTCTTCTGTTTACAGGAAAGGAATGGCTACATGTTCAGGAAGAAAAGCCTTTGAGCGATGGTGAGTATATCTTCTGCTATTTGTTGGGAAATAATCCAGAACAGAGAGAACTTATAAAGAAGGTGTCAAAGGCAACAGGATATAAGATTATTGCGCTTCAGCACTTGGATGAGTACATACCATCGGATGATGGCTTTGCCGATGAGGCTCCGTATGTAGGTCCTCGTGAGTTCCTGAACTATATCCGCAATGCAAAGATGGTATTTACAGATTCGTTTCATTGCTCGGTATTCAGCATCCTGTATCACAAGAATTTCTTTACATTCAGCCGATTTAGTGAAACTGCAAAGCAGAGTACAAATACCCGTATTGACAATCTGTTGAACATAGCAGGCCTAAGTGACAGGCGTATGAGTAATAGGAAAACTGCAGAGGATATTCTTGCATATAATGGAACTTTTGACGGGGTAGATGAACGTCTGGAAAAGATGCGTGAGAGTTCTTGGGCTTATTTGAGAAAGGCTTTGTTATGATAGCTATAAAAAATAAGTATAAATGTAGTGGTTGTTGGGCATGTGCTAATATCTGCCCTAAACAGTGCATAGCTATGGAGATGGATCCTGAGGGTTTCCATTATCCAAAGATCAACATGGAAGACTGCATCGATTGTGGTTTGTGTGAAAAAGTATGCCCGAATTTGAGACCTGAGATGGATGATGCTGTTCCTGTGAACTACACGGTTCAGCACAAGGATAAGGTTGTTCGTAGGCTTTCTACGTCGGGTGGTTTCTTTACTGCTATCAGTCGTTGGGCAATTGAGCAAGGGGGAGTTGTGTTTGGTGCTGCCTTTGACAATCAAATGGTACTTCGTCATCAGTACGCCGAGACAATTGAAGAGTGTGCAAAGTTTAGAGGGTCTAAGTATGTACAAAGTCTTATAGGAGATTCTTTTAGAAAGGTTAAACAATTTGTTACAGAAGGTCGTGTTGTAATATTTAGTGGTACTCCGTGTCAGGTAGCGGGGTTGATGGGATTCCTTGGAGGTAAGACATATGAGAATTTGGTAACTGTAGATTTAATCTGTCATGGTGTCCCAAGTCCATTATTGTTGAAGAAATATCTGTCATATCATTCTTCTTGTCTTGGGGCTGAACCTGTGAACTATCTTTCGCGAGATAAGCACTATAGTTACAGTTATTCAACGGCTTCAATAGAATTCAAGGGAGGAAATGCTGAATACCATAAAGGTAAGGAATCTGATCTTATGTTGGGATTGTACTTCAAGGATTTGATTTCACGCCCCAGCTGTTATCAATGCCACTATAAGACTTTGAATCGTGTTAGCGACATTACAATCTTTGATTGTTGGGATGCTCCATCGGTATCACCTAAGTTGGATCGCTCTGGTGCTACTAATGTGTTTATCCATTCTAAAAAAGGAGAAACAGTCTTTGAACAACTGAAACGAGACTTAATATGGGTTCATAGTGATATAGATCCAATCATTAAGCGTGATGGCGTAATGATCAAAAATCGGGTGACAGAGAATCCGCTTCGAAATCAGTTGTTTGCAGATGTCAATAATGGTATGAGCATTCCTGAGTTAGAAGATAAGTATATTCATAAATCAGCCATAAAGAAGTGGATATTGAGTATAAAACCTTGTATGTATAAGTTGGGTGTGTTTGATTTGTATATGAAAATTAAGAATGTAATATGAACATACTATTCTTAATGAAAGTGTTTGAGGTTGGTGGTCAAGAAAAAGTGACAGCTATCCTTTCGGAAACTTTTGTTGCCCATGGCCACAATGTAATCATTGCTTCTTTTGCAACTCCGGTAGGACTTATTGCAGATAATTTGGATAAGAGAGTGAAGCTGGTTGATTTGCACTCGGATTTCAAATTTAATGACGATGTAGTTATGAAAGTGCGCAATCTGCTTGTTGATCATAGAATTGATGTTGTCATTAACCAGTGGGGACTTCCTTATGTTCCGGCAAAGGTGCTGAAATGTGCTATTAATCAACCAACTACAATAATGTCTGCTACGTCAATCATCCCCAAAACGATTGCGATATATCATAACGATCCTGAGTCGAATGCAAGAATTAAGGATGTGGAAATCGCCTTGGAGGTTTGTAATAATCCAATAAAAAAGAGCGTGCTAAACGTAAAGAAATGGGTGTACAAACTAGTCACTTCCAGAAGTATGCGTTATGTGTATAATAATAGTGATCTGTATCAGGTTCTATCTCCAAGTTATATAAATAGTTTCAAACGGTTTACAGGAATTAATGAAACAGATCATTTGATGTCACTTACCAATCCAGTTACAATTGATGATGAAAATTTTGTTTATGACATAACAAAAAAACAAAAAGAAATAATATATTGTGGACGTATAGATTATAATCAAAAGCGAGTTTGCCGTTTGATAGATACTTGGGCTATGATAGAAAACAATTATCCGGATTGGAGGTTGATCATAGTCGGTGATGGTATTTCTCGCAAAGATGTTGAGAATCAGGTGAGAGATCTTGGATTAAGGCATGTGCAGTTTGAGGGGTTCTTGCAACCTTCCGAATTTTATAAGCGAGCTTCTGTGTTAGCTCTTACTTCTGAATATGAAGGTTTTCCCTTGGTCTTAGCAGAATGTATGAGTTTTGGGGTTGTACCTGTTGTTTATAATAGTTTTAGTGCTGTTCATGATATAATAGATGATGGTGTAAATGGTATTATAGTGCCTCAAAAAGCAGGATGTTTTGACAAGGGGCTTATGGCAGAACGTCTATGCTTAATTATGCAAGATGAAGAATTGCGTCAGTGTATGGCAATCAACGCAATTGAACGTAGTAAGCAATTCTCCATTGATAATATATATGGTGAATGGCAGAAAGTATTTTCTAAATTGTGAATCTATGTTTCATATGTATAATGTTTATAATACATATTTGTAAAATACATTTGTTTGAATTAATTATATGCAATTTATGGATAAAACCAAAATTCTAAATATAGATGCTCTGTGTATTACGGAGAAAGAGATGTTGGAGAATCTTAAGAAGGGTGTTGTGATTACTCCAAATCTTGATCATCTTGTAAAATTGCAAAAGGATAAAGATTTCTATGATTGCTATCAAAAGGCTGAATGGGTGGTATGTGACTCGAAGATTTTGTGGCTTTGTTCTCAGGCATTGAAAAAATCCTTTCCTGAAGCTATCCCTGGTAGTTCTTTTTTTACTCATTTTTATGAGTTTCATAAGGATGATGAGGATTGTCGTATCTTTTTGCTAGGTTCACCAAAACAGGAGATTGCAGAATTGGCAAAGACTAACATCAATAAGAGAGTTGGTCGTGAGATTGTAGTAGGTGCACTCTCTCCTTCTTTCGGTTTTGAAAAGAAAGAGGATGAGTGTAAAGATATTGTTCGCATAATCAATGAAAGTGGTGCTAATGTGGTAATGGTTGGTGTCGGGGCTCCTAAGCAGGAGAAGTGGATTATGCGATGGAAGGAACAGATGCCTGGTGTTAATATCTGGATGGGATTGGGCGCTACTATAGAGTTTGAAGCAGGTACCCTTGATCGTGCTCCTGAATGGACTCAGAAGATATTCATGGAATGGCTTTATCGTGCATTCAAGGATCCAAAGCGTCTGTTTAAGCGTTATTTCATAGATGATATTCCTTTCTTCTGGTATTTCTTCAAGCAATTATGTGGATTGTATAGGAATCCATGGGAGAAGTAATTAGAGGTCGAAAGGTTCAAAAGTTCAAATGTGAATGGATGGTTTGGAGTTTCCCTTTGCGAGTAAATATGGATTAAATTGGGGGATTGCTTTAGTAAAACTCCAATGAAACTACAGTAAAACTTCAGATTGACTAAAAGAGTTGCAGGAACACATAGGTTTGATTTTGCAACTCTTTTTTAGTATCACAATCTTCAAATTGGCATTGGTTATGGACAAAGAAACATTCGTGTGGAAATCGGATGGGAAGATCTTTAAGGGGTTAAGAGTTTAATGGTTAATGGTTAATGTTTAATGGCTGGCGCTGTTTAAGGGGTTAATGGTTAACGCTTAACGCTTAATGGTTAAAGGTTTAAGAGTTTAACAGTTAATGCTTAATGGATTCGGTATAACGGACCAATCAAGGAGGAATCCTTAGTTGGTCCGAATTGTTTTTGGTTAGTCGTTGCTGGTATCAAGCCAGATGGAGATCCGGTCGTCAAGGAGCTTGAGTATAACAATTCGATAAAAATTGAATTGAAAAGTGTGAATCGGTATTGCTGAATTGAAAGAAAAGTGTAAATTTGCACCGTGATGGTGCATTGTTTTGTAAAATGTGCACTTGCTTGATGCAAATCGAAATACGCTTTATAATCTTAAGGTTATGCAACAACTGATAAAAAAAATATTATGTACTATCACGTTCAAATAAACTATTTCAATTCAGATAGCGGAAAAATGACTCTACTATCTGAATACAACATACAAGATCTTGATGATTTGAAGGAGAGAGTGATTATGCCGTACGTCTTTGGGCATAGTTTCAAGTTTGCTGGTAAGGATCTGATTCTTGCCAGTATCCATAGCTTTAGTGTGTATGCTTCTGAGTGCCCCATTCATGATATTAATGAAGAGGGAGTGAAGGAGGTGACGAGGGAAATTATGGTTCAGGGTTAAAGGTTCATGGTTAATGATTAACTTCTGGTTCAAGGCCTAATTGCGGTTCATGGTTAAGGGTTCATGATTCACTTTTGATTCAAGGTCAAATTATGGTTCATGGTTCAAGGTTCACGATTCATGGTTAATGGTTACTTATGGTTAATGGTTATTGATTATGGCTTGGAATAAAGATTGCAATTCAAAAAAGTCCTTCTACAAAAAGACTGAAAAGGCTCAGTACAAACCTAAACGTGGGAAACTTTCTCCTTTATTAACCGAAGAGGATAAACAGAAGGCAGGCATTCATGAACTGTCTTATGATTTTGGATGTCGAATGGTACGACTCTATCAATATTTGAAGGATGATGCTGACTATAAAGAGTTCGAGATGAGCAAGCAGCTTTATCGTTCAGGTACTTCGGTAGGTGCCAATGTTCGCGAGTCAAAGCATGCACAATCAGATGCCGACTTTCTCAGCAAGATGTCAATTGCTTACAAAGAGGCTGATGAGAGTGATTACTGGTTAAACCTATTGCATGACAACGGTTACCTGAATGATGAGCAGTTTGAGTCATTGAGTCATGATTGCACAAGGCTTGTAAAAGTTCTGACGAGCATTGTGAAGACGATGAGAGAAAAACTAATAAAGGTTAATGGTTCATGATTATGGATTAATGGATTCTTTCCTGATGAGATAATCGTGAAATAAAAGCAGGCAGAAGGCGAGATGCTAGGATTCGGAATCCTTGCCTGCTGCAAAAAAATAAATATAAACATGAAATCAATAGCACTTGTAATAGGAGAAAATAATTATCTTCAACAGCAATCGCTTTCGGAAACGGAGAAGGATGCTAAAGACATATCCGAGGCTCTTGGTAGATTGGGATATGATGTACAAACTTATGTAGATTGTAACCAACACGATATGTCAACTGCAATTGCAGACTTCCAAGATCAAGCGGAGAAGTATGAGGTCGCGCTTCTATATTTCTCTGGTCATGGAATTATGGTTAATGGAGAAAACTTCCTTTGTCCAATTGATGTTGACGCTTCCTCAATCAAGAGAATTATAGGGACATCTAAAAAACTTGAGGACGTAATGAAGGATATGCCAGAAAATCTCAAGGTGAAAATCTTTATTATAGATGCGTGCCGTACAGATGTTAATGATTTGAAAGGTGCTGGTGCTGGTATCTGTCCTACAAATGCTCCAAAAGGTAGTCTTGTGGCATTTGCAACTTCACCAGGCACAGGAGCTGATGCAGGAGGACCGAATGGAAATAGCATGTACACATATTGTTTGCTTAAATATATAGAGACAAAGGGTATTGCTATTGAGGAATGCTTCAAGCGTGTGCGTACAGAATTGTACAGGATAAGCAATGAGGAGCAATGGAGCTGGGAACATACATCACTCATTGGCGACTATTATTTTAATAATGTATCGACTCAAAAACGCCTTATCATGCAGACCTATTCTAATAATAGTTTGGCTGACATGAACTATGTGACTGATTCATCCAATGCCGGTAAGGCTATTACTGGGTTCCGCTCTCATGATTGGTATAAACAGAAAGATGCTTTTTCTTTATTCCAGACCTTACGTCCTGGTTCTGTTGATACAGATACTCTATTTGTTTTAGGTCGCAACCTTTTGCAGGCTGCTTGTGGTGATAGTAATCTGGTTGTTGAGTACTTTAGAAATCTTGGTGTAAACCTCCTCAAATGGACTGGGACTGATGGAAAGAATCACGTGTTGAATGGAATGCTGTTTGAGACCTACTTCAACAGAGAAGGCAACTTTAGAGGTATTGGTAAAATAAAGGTGGGAATGATTGATGCGCTAATGTCTCTATCTTCTGACCCTAAGTATGCTGATGCCTTTGAGTTTATCTCTAGCGAGTTAGAGCCTTATGCTTCTTGCCTGTATTTCATCCCTAAGCTGAAAGAGGGGAAGTATGAAATAATGGTTAGCATGGAGGAGGAAGAAGGTCAATATTTCAAACATGTTATCATTAAAAGTATCAAAATTAATGGGGCGGAGATATACAATCCGGAAGAAACATCCTCTTCATTCCCTTATAAATGGGATAAAGTAACTGAAGCATTAAGGCATTATATGGCTATACCATCTGACAAAATCGATTTTGTGAAGGATTTGGAGTCCGAGGGTTTGAACAATATTGAACTCCCATATCCTTTGCGTCTATCTGTACCGCAATAAGAATTAATGACTATGGCATACGTAAAGATACATAAGGAAGTTCCTCACGGGGAGCATATTGGTTCATGGACTCTCTGTTTCCAGGAGGTTACATATCACTATGATGATGGCGGTACTCAAGATGGATTCCGTTTCATCTGGAGGCGACCTGATGGTTCGCTTCAAGCAGCCAGAGGACAGGCGCGAATAGATAGTTATGAGCAGATGATGTCTTTGATTGAAATGGCAAATAAAGACGGATTCTTTGATGGAGGCGAGTAATGGCTGGTAAGAATGATGAAAATTGGATTGCTAAATATGCTGCCCTTAAAGAGCATGTAGAAGTTCATGGGCATCTGACCGACCGCCACACTCAACTCAGCCACTGGTGGAAATACCAAAAAAAGAAACGAGAGGAGGGTAAGTTGACTGAAGAGCAATGCCGGCTGCTGGATGAAATGCTTTCATTTCAGACGCATGAGCATACAGGGGGGCGCAAGAAAATCGATACATCATCGCCCGAGTTATTGCTGGATTTGTAAGTATTTGCATGCTATTTTGCTATCTTCGATTGGCAAAGGGAAGAAAATCGAGATGAAATTCGTAGGTGCTATTACAGAATTGGGAGAAAAAGTGTAATTTTGCAGGAAAAAGTTGGAAAAATGGACAGAAAATCCCGTGTAGATCATAGAAAAACGGACAATGTCTCAAATTGACTAATAGTTTCCCCACATGTTGACTATTAAAATCTCTATAAGTTAACCTAATGCAGTATTAGATTAGAAGCAACCAATGGCAAAGAACGAAGATAACTGGCTATCCAACTACGAAGCTCTCAAGCAGTGGACTCTCTCGCATGGGCACTTCCCCAATCGCGCCAAGGTTGAAGGCCGGGGACTTCTCAACTGGTATAAATACAACGCCAAACTCATCAAGCAAGGTAAGTTGTCCGCAGAGCGTGAACAGATGATTCACGAACTGGAGAATATGCGAAGTGGAGGGCATACCGGCGGGAGGAAAAAAGTCGATACACCATCGCCCGAATTTATTGCAGGATTTCTGAACGCCTGGCATTAATATGTGTATTTTTAGTTTATCGCCTCATGAAGAAAAATTTTTCTATATAATCTCTTTTGAATGGTTTACCCAAAGGGTATTGGATTGGGGTAGAAAAAAGTATCTGGGAACTTGTTCACTTGGACTTTTTTTAAAAACAATACAACACGGAGCATCGCGACAAAGCATTCAAAAGTTATTTTCTTTATCTTCTTCATGATGGGTTTATCTCGGTTTTTGTTTATTTACTAACCTATTTGCCAATTCTGGCTGATAAAATGTCAATTCCACCTTGCAAAATGCAGAAATGTTGGGGTAAAATGAGGGTCAGGGTTGCAGGATTGAGAGAAAAAGCGTAAATTTGAAGGCGGAAATTATTGTATTTACAAGAATTAATTCAGTAAAATGGTGGTTTTTAATAGAAAATCATATTTGGACTACCTTGTTTCGTGTGAGGGTAACGGGATGATAAAGATCGTCACGGGCATCAGACGTTGCGGTAAGTCGTTTCTGCTTTTTACGCTATATAAGCAACATCTGTTGGAGAGAGGGATTGCTGAGGATCATATCATTGAGGTGAATCTGGAGGATCGCAGGAACAAGAAACTCCGTGACCCAGATGCTCTGCTGGAGTATGTGGACTCAAAGATGGTGGATGAAGGCATGTATTACGTCCTGCTCGATGAGGTGCAGCTGGTGCCGGAGTTCGAAGATGTGCTGAACTCGTATCTGCATGTGAAGAATGCTGAGGTATTCGTGACTGGTTCGAATGCAAAGTTCCTGTCGAAAGATGTCATCACAGAGTTCCGTGGACGTGGTTGGGAGATACGTGTACGACCATTGAGTTTTGAGGAGATATATGAAGCCAAGGGTGGTGACAAGTCCCAACTGCTGATGGAGTATTACCGCTATGGAGGACTCCCTGGAGTGGTACTGCTGGAATCTCCAGAAGAGAAGGAGGCATATCTGAAGGAGGTGTTCGAGACGGTGTATATGCGTGATGTTGTGCAGCGAAATCACCTTAGGAATGCCGATGGTCTCAGAGAGTTGGTGCGTGTGCTGGCTTCGGCAATGGGGGCAAGTACAAACGTGAAGCGTATCGTGAATACCTTCAAGTCTGAGGCAGGAATGGATATTTCGCCTAACACCATTGCAAAGTACCTGGAACATCTGGAGGATGCTTTCATCATCTCGGAGGCGTTGCGATACAATGTGAAAGGACGAAAATATATAGGTACAGACACGAAATACTATTTCGAGGACATGGGAGTGCGCAATGTCGTTCTCGGTTTCAGACAGATAGAAGAGACTCACGCCATGGAGAATGTCTTGTACAATGAACTCCGTAAGAGGCACTATCAGGTGGATGTCGGACAGGTGGATGTCTGGGGAAAGGACGCTACTGGCGTTACTATCAAGAAGCAGCTGGAGGTGGACTTTGTGCTAAACAAGGCGTCTGTGAGAATCTACATCCAGTCGGCTCTGGCAATGCCCGACCAAGAGAAGGAGCAGCAGGAACAGGCCTCTCTGCTGAGTATCAACGATGCCTTCAAGAAAGTAATCATTGTTGGAGGATATCATATCCCGCACTACAATGACAATGGTGTACTGATAACGGGTATCTTTGACTTTCTGCTGGATGAGAATGGGTTGGAAAAAGTGTAATTATGCACTGTCGTAGTGCATAATTCATGTAAATAAGCATTTATACAGTGCATCTATCCGCAAGTTATGGCATTCACTTGGAAAGATCCAAAGGATATATTTAAGGGTGAGGGGATTTATCACCTGACGTTTCGTGTGGCAGGTGCTCTCTCGCTTGGTACTGTCAAGGGTAGGACTAAGGAGGAGATTGCTGCTGTAGTGCAACCTTTGCTGGATGCCGGGGAGGCTTGCGATGCAAGTAATCCTAAGTATGTGGAGGCTGTGAGGCGGATGGCATGGACGGAACTGACACCATTCGGCAAGGCTGTATTTCAGGATATTGCGAACTTTGACAAGCATCATAAGGGCGTGACGGTATGTCAAAAGATCGTCATGGATTCGCATGTACATATCGTGGTGTGGGTGCAGAAGGACTATGGTAAGAGCATTCTGCAGATGGCGCAAGGATTCAGGACAGGTATCACTCGGGTGGCGAGAGAGATGGGCGTGTGGCCGGTGGATGCGGGCGCTGGGAATGCGGGCGTAACACGCCCTGGGGATAAAAACGCTAACGCGGATGGAAGGTGCGCAATGGATAAAAACGCTAACGCGGACATTGGGGGTAATGATGCTAACGCTGATGGCAGGTGCGCAAGGGATAATGATGCTATGGCTGGTGCTGATGATGGAGGCGTTAGTGTTAGTATTGAGCAAGTGTGTGGCACTTGTCCGTATCATGTGTTTGAGAGGCCGTTCGTGAGGACACTATATGCGAAAGGGCAGTTGAGGACGATGATCGACTATGTGATGCTGAATGCTTATCGCAGGTGGATAATGGTGCTGCATCCGGACTTGTTCAAGTTGCATAGGGTGACGAGGATTGATGGACTGAAGTTCAGGAGTTTTGGAAACCATTGGTTGCTTGACTGGCCGATGAGGCAGATGGTGGAGTGTTCGCGCAAGACGACACATGAGGATTGGGATGTGCTGCTGAAGGGTGTAATGGAACGTGCGGAGGTTGGCGCGGTGACCTATACGGCTGCCATGAATGAGGGGGAGCGGTATATTGCTGATCATATCAAGGCTGCGGGGTATCCGTTGGTGTTGTTGATGAAGGATGGCTTTCCTCCTGTTGGAAGTGAGGAGGAGAAGAAGTATAAGCCTGGTGGCATGATGAGTGACATCTGTTCGCAAGGGCGGTTGCTGCTGTTGGAGGCGTACACCGAGAGTTATGAGGACGGCAGGGTCGTGGAGATGACTGAAAGGTCGTTGAAGATGAAGGCTGAGAAGAAGGGGTGGAGGTATGAGCCTCTGCTACATTCTACGCTCAGGTGGAGGTCGATAGCTTGTAATGAGATGATGAGGCTGCTGAGCGTGAGGTGAGGGGGCGTGCGTGACACGCACTTTTGGTATGAGCGCTTGAACGAGATGATGCGTGGGATGTGCAGGGTAAAGGTATGTGGAAACAAGAAAAAACGGTTCGGAAGGGATTCCGAACCGTTTTTTCTTGTTAGTTGTACTCCTTGGTGGCATCGAAGCAGGGACAGGACTTGGTCGGGTCAAGGTCTCTGTGGCCTACCACGATGGCTTTGGGGTACTTCGTCTTGAGATGGACAATGAGGCTGGCGAGTGACTGGCGTTGGGCTGTGGTACGTGTGTCTGAGGCTTTGCCGATTCTGTCAAGGCCTCCCTCATAGCAGATGCCGATGGAGTGGCTGTTGTGGTTCTTGCAATGGGCACCAATCGTTTCTTCTGGTCGCCCTGGTTCGATGGTGCCGTTCCTGCGGATCACGTAGTGGTAGCCGATGCCACTCCAGCCTCGTGACTTGTGCCATTCGTCTATCTGGCTCGCAGATGATGACTGGCTGGGTTTGACTGCACTGCAGTGGATGATGATAAGTGTTATTGTTCGCATAGTTATAGAGGTGAGAGGTACGATGGGAGAGGTACGAGGTACGAGGGGAGATGTACGAGGGGGGAGGTACGATGGTACGAGGTACGAGGGGAGAGGGGCTACACCCCTAATGCTGAGAGGATGGCGGTGAGGGTGGTGAGGGCGAGGTTGATCCAAACGCTCCATTTGTTCTTTGTTTCTGGTGTCATGCTAATCTTGATTTGGGAGTTCAGTCGCTTCAGGAAGGCTGAAGGACTGAACTCGGTGTTAAACAGTATTGCGAAGAATATCCGCATGTTGATTGGTGGTTAGGGGTTAGGGGTTAGAGGGCCCATTATCCGTTAACCGTTATCCGTTAACCATTAACCGTTATGGGTTACATGTTGTCATCGTCACCGGAAGGTGTGCTGTCTCCACCTGATGGGAGGGATGGTCCTTGGTCTGATGGGATGACGGTTGATGTGACGTCTGGCACTACTACGACCCCGTCCTTAACGTGTGACCATACGAATGCCTGGAATGAGACAATCTTGTTTTGGGCGTCGAAGGCCGTACGCATCTTGCGGTAGTCCTCGGTGCATGCATCGAGGTCGATGACGCGTGTTCCTTCCTTGTACTTTCGATTGGCTCTGGTCCACGCAGCAGCTGCCTTGCTGTTGATTGTAAACTTGTTATGGATGCTAAGCTCCTTGGTTGTGTAAGGTTTCTGTTTTAGGTCGCGGTTGTGGCATCGGCGGTTGGAGAACATCGCTCCGTCCTTCTTGCGGTATGCAACACTGTTGTTGTCGTCTCGGCAAATCTTGCCGTGCGCCTTCTCTACAAGGCCTTTCAAACTGATAATCTTCATAGTTAATTTTTTTTGTTAATAGTTGGGATGTCCAATTAGTCATACACGAACTTCTGTTTTTATTCTCGCAGTGCTCGATTACACGAATTATTTTTATTCGCTACGCTGGCTACATGAATTATCACGAATTAGCCACGAATTATTCATGAATAAACGTGTACACGAGCTTCTGTTTTTGACCACGAATCTAACGAATAACACGAATTCCTCTCACCGAAGGTAATGTGATGAATTGCATGAATATCGTTGCATTCGAAAGATTCGTGTCATTCGTGTTCGTTTTTGGCGCTGCGCTGGCTACATGAACTTTTCTCAGCGTTAGCTAATTATCACGAATTAGCCACGAATTATTCATGAATAAACGTGTACACGAGCTTCTGTTTTTGAACACGAATCTAGCGAATAACACGAATTTTTCTCACCGTAGGTAATGTGATGAATTGCATGAATATCGTTGCATTCGAAAGATTACCTACGGTGAGAAAAGTTCGTGTCATTTGTGTTCGTTTTTTTTGGACATCATTGTTAATGTTTTTAGTTGTTTTTGTGTTCGAGACTGCATTGAGACTGCAACGAGTCTGCAACGAGTCTGCAACGAGTCTTTCGTGAGTACTTCCGGAAAGCGATGCAAAGGTACGATGGTGATGGGGTGGGATTATGAACTATGTGGAGGGGGCTGGTGAGGGGTGGAGATATTAGGAGATATCAGGAGATAATGGGTGTGGTAATGGTTGGTTATGTGGTTGAAAATGTGTATCTTTGTGTATTAAAATCAAATGCTTATGAACGTACAGTCGTATTCTAAAAAGGAGCTTGCAATAGCGTATGCTCCTAACCTGTCGATGTCGGGGGCATTGAACAGGTTGGCTACATGGATAAAGGGTAATCCTGAGTTGCTGAGGGCGCTTTATGCCTCCGGGTACCGTGACGCACAACGTGTCTTGACCTCGTATCAGGTGAGACTTATCTTTGAGTATCTGGGGGAACCGTGAGGGAGGGGGAAGTCATCCTGTGCTGTTACCATCCATGTCTATCCACATCTTTTGGAAGTGTGTCCAGTCGATGGTCTTCTCGTATTTTGTGCCGGACTTACTCTGAACAATGACTGAGTAGGTCTGGGATGGTTGGGTACGAAGAGGATCTATCTTCTGGATGGTGCACGGGATGTAACGACCAGATATCTTGTCATAGTGAAGGTGACACTCACCACGGGTACCTAGGTGCTTGAACTTCACCTTGTCTACATACACGGTGACGAGTTGGAGGTCATCGTCACGATCCACAATCATACAGTAGTCTGCCTTGTTTCCGAAGTCGGCGGAACCGTTGATGTCGTTCATCTCCACACGACGCTTCTTGCCGTCAAGGTTGGCACGGTTCACCTTGCGTGGGTGGGCTACAAGTATGACGAGGCACTTGTGACGACGTGCAAAGCGGGATAGGGTATTGTTGACGTGGGAGTACCATGCAAGGTCGTTGCTGGCATATTCTGGATCTGCGTCTATGCGGTTCAGCGGGTCGATGACGAGGATTCGTACACCTCGACGCGCTACGGCGCGGTGTGCAATGGTTAGGATGTTGTCGAGGGTGTTGGCTTCACCACATCCTAAACTGTTGTCGGTCTTGTTCATTGCCTCACCAAAGTCCACGATGCCATCTTCTCCATAGCCAGGAAGAATGTGGCATACGTTGCGTGCGAGCCATTTCACACAGCTGTTGAAGAGCTCGTTTGTCATGCTTCGTGATGGTTGGAAAGGGTAGCGTGTCAGTTTCTCGCACAGCTTACGGAGATGATAGACGATTGGCACGTTCTCTGGCGAGAAATAGGCTATCTTCCAGTCGTGGAGGATACAGAGACGCAGACATAGCTCGTCGATGAACTCCGACTTGCCATCACCAGGACGACCGCTGACAACCATGTACCTGCCTGTCTCGAAGGTCATGAGATCGTCGAAACCACCCAGGCGTATGGCAGCACCACGTTGCATACCGTTCTCGAACAGTTGGCGTAGCTGGTCCTCCACCTCGTCCGCTGTCTGTATACCGACAAGCGGTATGTCGTGTGCTGACTCAATACACTCGCGTACCTTGTCCATGCCATAGCGTACGAGTACCTCGTTCGCATCCTTGCACCCTGCAGGCCATTCCACGAGTTGGCAACGTTCGGCATCAAGTCGACGTATCAGTTCGTTGCGTAGTACGATACCCTTCTCGTCATTGTCAAGTGCGAGGATGATACGTTTCTTGTCCTCTATGTGAGTCTCAACGAAGCGGTCGAGGTAGGACAGGTTCTTCTGCGCACCATTAGGAACAGATATGGTCTCATGGTAACCACATTGTATGAGCGTTAGGGCGTCAATTTCTCCTTCGGTGATGTAGCATGCAGGTTTGTTGATTATCGCATCGATGTTCCACGGTATGAGTTCACCTTTGGTGAGAAGCGAGAAGCGTTTGTCGAGTGTACGGTGTTTCACGTTGATGTAGTCGCCACGGTCGAAGTAGTTGAAGCCTATGCATCGTACCTGCTCGTATTCCCTTTTGGTGGCGGGAGATGACGAATTGGCAGGCGTAGTCGCACTCTCTGTTGTGCTCTTCTCGAATGAGCTGTAAGGCAGGGTGATGTGGCATTTCTGCATCACATCCATATCGAGTTTGCGTGACTGCGTGAGGTACTCTATGAGTGGTTGGGCATCAGGTTGACCAACGCAGTTCTTGATGAGGAACTCTGCAGGGAAGGCACGAGGACGGTGATAGTTTCCCTTTTGTACCTTCAGTTTCAGTCGTTCCTCGCGACATTGGCGACGTCTTGTTTCTTCCTCAACCTCATTGTCGTCAGGAACGTAGCCGGATATACCGCAATGGAAACAGTGGTACAGTCCCTTGCTTATGTCTACACTCATGCATTTCTCTGCCTTGTGGTACTTACGGGTGGATGAGCAGAATGGGCATACTATGCGTATCCTGCCCCTCGTTTCTTCTCCTATGTTGATGTTATGTTTATCAAAATTTCGTGACATTGGTTTGTTGTTTTTGTGGGAGGTGCGATGTGAGATGTGCGAGGTGCGAGGTTCGATGTGCGAGGTGGGAGGTGAGAGGTGAGATGTGCGCCCTTCTCCCTTCTCCCCTCGTCCTTCTCCCCTCGTCCTTCTCCCTTCGTCCCTCTCCCTTCGTCCTTCGTCCCTCGCCCTTCTCCCTTCGTCCCTCTCCCTTCGTCCCTCGTCCTTCTCCTTACCTATACAACTCGAACCAGGATTCGGAGGCATCGTCCCACTCGGCGGTGGCAGAAGGACGGGGTGGGGCAGAGGGAGGAAGAGGTCTGCCGTTGAAGAAGGTGATACCGTCTTGTTGGGTGATTGCAGATTGGGTGGAAGGATTGGTGTCTTCATCTGGTACGAAGGTTGAGGGTTCTGTCCTGTTCCGTTCCCATGTCCTTACGGCAGCCTTCCAGTCCTTCATCTTTGAACGGCCGATCATCCATCCACGTGCCTCCTGGTAGTCGTAGAACCGTTGAGGGTCGATGCCGTTGTGACGGCTGATACAGTAATCGGCTATCTCTGATACCGTGGGTTTGCGGAAACGCACAATAGTCTGTTTCTCTTCTTTCCTATCATCATTTTGTTTGTGCTCAGACGTGAGTTTAGGGATGAACGCAGGTACGTGTGCAGGCGTGTGCGCAGGTGTGAGAGGCGCACATGTGACAAGTCCTATGTCTGAAATGTGAAACAGTCCATAGTTGCATATTATTCTCTGCATCTTGTTCCTACGGGTACGAGGAGCACCTACTGTCAACACTTGTGGCAGTGGTAGTCCATTCTCGCTTATTGACTCAATTGCTGTTCGCATAGCTACATAGATTCCCAGACCACAGAATCCATGGTCGTCGAGTAGTTCCTGTATGCGTGAGTCAAGGAGAATGGATGATTCAAGTTTAATCCATTCAAGCATATTTAAGTAAGTAATCAAAATTATTTTATAATATTACAGTAAGTGATTTTCATAATATCTGCACTCTCTTTGTCGTATCTTTCCGTTTCATATGACACCCTTGCGCTTAACTTCATCTCGTTCGTCTTCGTTCCTTGACTCCGACATGAAGAGCGCTGCGCCCCAACATCGCGTCCGAAACACTTAGTTTCGTACTTATGTTGTCATGATGCCCGCATCACTCCTTCAAATGCAAACGAAAATCTACTTCCAAATAGAGAGCATCTATTATAAAAATAATTGTGATCACTTACTTATGTGTTGAGGTTTTCAAGTTGATTGTCCATCCGTGATAGCATGACCACGGTGTTGTGGTCAATGCTACCATCTGGACGGATGATGGTATGTTGACGGAGGAGTTCTCCGCACCTGACAGGTTCACAGTACTGCATCAGAGTATGTTCCAGTCTGTTATGGGGACATATCTGTCAAGATAATGTTGTTCTATCATACGTCCTGGTTCTGTGCGTGAATTGTAGGCTGTCATACTGATAGATGCCACAATCCAGTGGCCTGGTTGTAGTTGGCAGTTGGTGGCATTCTCGTCGAGCATCATCACCTGAACGTACTGATGTCTTATGCTTGGTCCTGACTGTGAACTGTAGTAGGTCTCGTGATAGCAAAGGGTGATCTCTACCTTTGGTCGATCAGGGTCTCCTTCGTTCTTACCTTTGATGGAGGTGTGGTACACGCTCCTGATTTTGAATAGTCTTTCCATAATAAAAGTTTTTTTGTGCTAAGTGATGCTTGGTTGTTTTGTTTGTACCACAAAGGTATTGTTTTTTGTTGTGATTATTGGAGTTCTATCCCCACTGGGGATATATTTGTGTGCCTTGCTATTGGTGTGTTCAATAAATTAATAGGGCGTCCAGTTGTTTGTACCCAAAAGTAAAGGCTTTACCGCAAAGCGGTCTGTAATTAAAACCTTTGAAAACCAAGCAAAACAAAAGGGCTTAGTGAAGCGATCTCACTGACCGACGGGAAGTAAAGCCGATCATAGCTTTTTTTGCAGAAGTTGTCTTCCACGTTTGTTTAGAAAGGAAAAAATAGTAACTTTGCAGTTGAATTGCGGGGAGAACGTGATTCGATGTATATATTTGTAAAAAAATAATGAAAAAAGACTTTTTAGATCCGCTGTCAGCAGCAAAGGCATTGACAGCATGTGTGCTGAATGAGGCAGACAATGTGAACCCTGGATGCCGAATGAGTATGCAGGGGGAGTTCCGATTGAGGAACGGAGTGTTTAACAGGAGCTAAAAAGGTGAACTTTACGACTCTGATGTACTTAACCTGACTAAGCTTCGTATGGTGTACGATGCCATCATCAGTTTTTATGATGTTAATATCGAGCGTGCTGTGCGCCGTGGATATGGTGTGCCAGAAGCCATTGCCTATAAGGAGGATTGGCAAAGACGGTTCCGTCAGATGCTTGATGAGTGTTTCGGTGGTAGTGGAGAGAGAGTATGGAAGGTAAAGAGGGGGAAAGAGAAGTAAAGAAGGGTAAAGAAAGGTAAAGAAAGGTAAAGAAAGGTTAGAGTAATAACTATCGATAAAAGAGAGGCGGGCTTGGTTAGTAACCAAGCCCGCCTCTCTTATGCTGGTATTGATCCCTGTCCCGGATGGTGCGCCCCTCCCGGTTATGGGGCTGGGGGTAGCATAGGGTGGGTCATGAGGCAGTGTCTCATGAAACGGAACAAGGGACGCCAATCATGGGTGCTCCTGCCCCCTATCCGGATGGCACTCCCCTCCTCTTAGAGGGGGAGGGGCTGGGGGAGAGGGTCCGTAGAGGGTATGTTGGTCTTCCTCTGTTATTTTACAGCGATAGCTTCGATCTCGATGTTGGCATTCTTTGGGAGGGCGGCAACAGCGAAGGCTGAGCGTGCTGGGTATGGTGCTGTGAAGAACTCGGCATATACCTCGTTTACGGCTGCAAAGTTGTTGATGTCTGCAAGGAGTACTGTCACCTTGACAACATTGGACATCGATAGTCCTGCTTCTGCAAGGATGTTCTTGATGTTGGTGAGTGACTGGCGCGCTTCTGCCTGGATTCCTCCTTCTGCGAAGTTGCCTGTTGATGGATCGATAGGAAGCTGACCGCTTACGTATACTGTTCCGTTTGCTTCGATCGCCTGGCTATATGGACCTATAGCCGCTGGTGCGTTGTTTGTTGATATTGCTTTCATGTTATGATGGAATTATGGACCGCTCTGCCATGTAGAACATTTCCCATCTAAGGGAGGATGTTTGGCTGGTGCGGATGCTTGATTATAGTATATGGTAGGTTGCAGGTCATGAGGCACTGCCTCATGAAACTCAACGGAGACACTAATCATGGGTGCTCCTGCCCCTATCCGGATGGCACTCCCCTCCCAATTATGGGGGAGGGGCTGGGGGAGAGGGTCTAGAGGGTTGTGGTGGGTCTCTACTTCATAAACACAAAGAACACGGCCATGATGAGGCATGCGAATGCTGCAAAGTGGTTCCACTGGAGTGGCTCGCCCTTGAAACATACGACTGTGAAGATTGTGAATATGGTGAGTGTTATAACCTCCTGTATTATCTTCAGTTGCATGAGTGTGAATGGTCCTCCGTTTTCACGGAACCCATAGCGGTTGGCTGGTACCATGAAGATGTACTCTGCAAGTGCCATGCCCCACGAAAGGAGGATGACGGTGTAGAGTGGAGTGTTCTCAGGAAGGATCTTCATCTCCTGAAGCTTGAGATGACCGTACCATGCAAAGGTCATGAAGATGTTGGATATGATCAACAATCCAATTGTGATGAATGCGTTCATATAAGATTGCCCATTATCCGTTGTCCTGTCCACCCCCTTGTTTGGGGTAAGGTTGTGCGGAATATGTGGGTGTGATAATTTTTTTAGTTTATATTTCGAGTTGGTTGTAATTTCTGTTGCAAAATTACGGATTTATTTGGGAAGAATAATTATCTTTGCAAGGTTTTTTGGGAATGGCGTCAAAAGTTGTGTCTTTTGTTGTCGTTACTTAGCGGATTAGTTAAACAACACAAAAAGTAAAGGAATATTTTATGGGAGGCTTTTTCGGAGCAGTTTCAAGTGAGCCTGTAGTTGCAGACTTGTTTTATGGTACAGACTATCAGTCTCACCTTGGCACACGTCGTGGAGGTATGGCTACTTACAGTGGTGAGCATGGTTTCTATCGTGCTATCCATAATCTTGAGAGCACATATTTCCGTACTCGTTTTGAAAGCGAATTGGGAAAGTTTAGGGGTAACAGCGGTATTGGCGTGATTAGTGACACAGATGCTCAGCCAATGCTTATGAATTCACATCTTGGACGTTTCGCTCTTGTGACAGTTGCCAAGATTAATAATATGGAAGAGATTGCAGACTCACTGCTCAAGGAGAATATGCATCTGTCTGAGTTCAGTTCAGGCAAGATCAATCCTACGGAGCTTGTGGGCCTTCTTATTATAAAAGGTAAGACTTTCGTTGAGGGTATCGAGAATGTGTACAAGACCGTGAAGGGTTCTTGTTCTATGCTTCTCCTTACTGAGGACGGAATAATTGCTGCTCGTGACTTCTGGGGACGTACTCCTATCGTTGTGGGTAAGAAGGATGGTGCCATGGCTGCTACAAGCGAGTCGACAGCATTCCCTAACCTTGGTTATGACACATCTTACTATGTAGGTCCTGGTGAGATTGTCAAGCTTCGTGCTGATGGCATGGAGGTGCTCCGTAAGGCTGAGAAGAAGATGCAGGTATGCTCTTTCCTCTGGATATACTACGGATTCCCTACATCTTGCTATGAGGGCAAGAATGTGGAGGATGTACGTTTTGAGACTGGTCGCGTGATGGGTGAGACTGACGGTATCGAGATTGATAGCGTTGGCGGTATCCCTGATTCTGGTGTTGGTATGGCTATCGGTTATGCTGCTGGTAGCAAGGTGCCTTATCAGAGAGGTATTGCTAAGTACACTCCTACATGGCCTCGCTCGTTCATGCCTGCTAATCAGGAGATGCGTAATCTTGTTGCAAAGATGAAGCTTATCCCAAACAAGGATATGCTGAAGGGCAAGCGTTGCTTGTTCTGTGACGACTCTATCGTTCGTGGTACACAGCTTCGTGACTCGTCTACAGCTCTCAAGGAGCTTGGTGCCAAGGAGGTTCACATGCGTATTGCTTGTCCACCACTTATCTATGCATGTCCTTTCATCAACTTCTCTGCAAGTAAGAATGAGCTTGAGCTTATCACTCGTCGTGTCATTCAGGACTTTGAGACTGGTAACACAAAGGCAACTCTCCTTAAGGATGCTCACAACACTGAGAACGTGAAGATTGCTGACGAGAAAATCAAGGCTTATGCTACAACTGACTCTCCTGAGTATAAGGCTATGGTGGCTGAGATCGCTAAGCGTCTTGGTCTCGACAGTCTCAAGTTCACTAAGCTCGAAACTATCATTGACGCTATCGGTCTTCCTAAGGATATGGTTTGTACTCACTGCTTCGACGGTAGCTCCTTCCATACTTGCAACGGTGGATGCTGTGGCAAGTGATTTTATAAAGGGTTAAAGGGTTAAGAGGTTAAAGCCATTCTGATGTTTTTTCAGTTTCCGTTGGCAAAAAATGTAATTCTTTAATATCTTAACCCTTTAACCTCTTAACCTTTTAACCCTTTAACCTTTTTAATTATTTAATAATATGGAACCTAGATTATTTAGTTTTGAGAAACTTGAAGCATATAAAGTTGCCAGATTACTTGTAAAAGATGTGTATAGACTTCAACAGAAATTTCCACAAGAAGAAAAATTTGCGCTTGGCGATCAAATAAGAAGGTCAACTATTTCCATTACAAGTAACATTGCAGAAGGAAGTGGTCGTAATTCTATAAAAGAAAAAATCCATTTTGTAGAGATTGCGTTTGGTAGTATGATGGAATCTTTTAGTCAATTACAAAACGCACAAGATCTTGGGTATATAACATCAGAAGAAGTTGAATCTCTAAGGTTATCTTATAATCACTTGTCCGCTCTTTTGTCATTAATGAAAAAGCAATTTGAAGGACAGATGAAGGGTTAAGGGTTAAAGGGTTAAGGTGTTAAAAAGGTTAAGAAGGTAAGTCATCCGAATGGCTTTAACCCTTTAACCCTTTAACCCTTTATTATCGACAAATGGTGAAGTTTTCTTTCAGAGCGATGAGACGTGTGAAAGATGTAGACTTCACTATGTATTTCTTACCAACCTTGAAGGCTGGAGAGGTGATGATGCTCGAACTGTTGTTGAAGTCGAAGGTAGGAGTGATGCTTATCAGAGCCTCGCCTGTTGGCTTGCCTTTGCTGTCTGCCTCATACACCTCGATGACTTGGTTTGCCTTTATGTTCAGTCCGAGTACAAGGGCTGTTGGCTGCTTGGCAGTCTTGGCTGTTGGTACTGATGGCATCTCACCCATACCTGCACCTATACTGAATACTGTACCACCGGATATCTCGATAGGGGAGAAGTCACAGTCGAGACCTTCCTCTGGAGCGCCAGTCTGACTCCATGCATATACCTCACCACCATTGATGATGATGGCAGACTTCATGTCTTTCTTTGCATTGTCGTTGTCCTCAAACCCGAACATAGGTGGGAACCCACCTTCCAGATTCACGTCTACAGCATCATTATTGGTACTTATAGCTGTGACCTTACCGCCATTGAAGAAGATCTGTGCGTTTGAGTTTATCGCATCATCATTCGCCTTTGAATAGACGGTTCCGCCATTGATGATGATGCCTTCCTTACCCTCAATGCCTTCAGCACCAGGAGTGCATGTGTTTACTGTTACGTTACCAGAGTTGATGATGATTTGCTCATTGCATTTGATGGCCTTTGCCTTGCCGATGTACTTGTGCTTCATGAATGGTGCTCCTCCGCCCATAGGTGGTCCTGCAGGTGCTCCCATACCCATAGGAGGCATTGCACCCGGCATACCCATAGGTGGTCCCATAGGTGCGCCTGCTCCTGGCATACCAGGGAAAGGAGGTAGTTCTCCGTTCTTTGCCATCTCCTCAAACTTCTTGCGCATCTCATCGAAATGCTTCTTCATCTCCTCAGGCATGTTGTCAGGATCGAAAGGAGGGAAATCATGATGTGTGGTGTCCTCGCTTAGATACATGCCCGATGTGCTTACGTTGAGGTTGACGTCTTCTATGGTTAGGTCCTTCTTTACGTTGATGCCCTTGCAACCCTTGCCTGTGGCGATGACGTTAAGTGTTCCATGTCCCATGAACTTGACCTTGTGCTTAGCGTGGAGTGCTGATGCCTTATGCTTGGCGGTGTCCTCGCATGCTGTTATGGTTATGGTGTTGTCGGTATTGTCAGCTACGACACACTTGACCTCAGACTTGTTCTTTATGTGGATAGCGGCTCCCTCGTTGCTTGTGAGGTTCAGGTTATGAAACACAACCTTTGCCTTGTGGTCACTCTTGAGGGTGAAGGAACCATTGTCACTTGTTCCCTTGAGTACGAAGGACAGCTCTTTTTCTTTGGAATCGTTGTGTATGGTTACATTAGCTCCATCTATCTTTGTAGTGATGATGTCTTCATTGTTGCTTGATACTTCAGCGCTATTGCCGTTGTATGTGATTGTAACGGTGTCGGTGTTGCATGAGCATACCCCGAATGCTAAAATTGTTAGTAGTTGCGAATAATGTCGTTTCATAAATATATTTTTTTTGATAAGACTATGGAACAAAAAAAATGTTTAATTTTGCAACGAGAAACGTGAGGGTAAGAAAAATCCTGTTTCTGACCACGAATTGACCGAATCTGACGAATGTGGTTCTATTCGTGTTATTCGTGCCATTCGTGTTCGAAAGATTAAAGACCACGAATCGACCGAATCTGACGAATGTGGTTCTATTCGTGCCATTCGTGTCATTCGTGTTCGAAAGATTAAAAGACCACGAATCGACCGAATCTGACGAATGTGATGCTATTCGTGTTATTCGTGCTATTCGTGTTCAAAAATAAGACCACGAATCGACCGAATTTGACGAATGTGGTTCTATTCGTGTTATTCGTGCAATTCGTGTTCGAAATAATAAAGACCACGAATTGACCGAATCTGACGAATGCAATACCATTTGTGTTAAGACAACATGGTTAAGAATGCGTATAAGATATTTGTTTATGGAGTTGTGTTTACTGCTCATATGTTAAATATGTTCACAAAAAAATGAAAAATGAGTGCTATTTATTACAAACAGGAAAGCTTTGAAGTAATAGGAGCCGCGATGAAGGTTTATAATACTCTTGGTCCTGGATTTCTAGAACCTGTGTATCAGGAAGCAATGGAGATTGAACTAAAAAAACGCAATATACCATTTGAACAGCAGAAAGAACTTAATGTTGTTTATGATGGCATCGTGTTGAAACATACATATAAACCAGATTTTGTATGTTACGACAATATAATAGTGGAGATTAAGGCGGTATCTATTTTGGATGACTCGCATAGGTCACAGGTCTTTAATTATCTTCACGTGACTGGGTATAAACTGGGAATACTTATAAACTTTGGTAATACGTCAAAGCTTGAGTATGAACGAAAGGTGATTTGATTATGTCTGACCACGAATCGAACGAATCTGACGAATGCAATGCTATTCGTGTTATTCGTGCAATTCGTGTTCGAAAGATTAAAAGACCACGAATCGACCGAATCTGACGAATGTGGTTCTATTCGTGCCATTCGTGTCATTCGTGTTCGAAATAATAAAGACCACGAATCGACCGAATCTGACGAATGTGGTTCTATTCGTGTCATTCGTGCTATTTGTGTTCGAAAGATTAAAAGACCACGAATTGACCGAATCTGACGAATGTGGTTCTATTCGTGCCATTCGTTCTATTTGTGTTCGAAAGGTTAAAAGACCACGAATCAAACGAATCTGACGAATGTGATGCTATTCGTGTCATTCGTGTAATTTGTGTTCGAAATAATAAAGACCACGAATTGACCGAATCTGACGAATGCAATACTATTCGTGTCATTCGTTCTATTCGTGTTCGAAAGGTTAAAAGACCACGAATTGACCGAATCTGACGAAAGTGATACCATTCGTGTCATTCGTGCAATTCGTGTTCGAAATAATAAAGACCACGAACTTTTCTCATAGTAGGTAATCGTTCGTGTTTGAAAGGAAAACAGAATATAAGTGTGATTTATGAACTACATAGATTTGGCGTCAATGGATGATGGTGGTTCCGTGTTTGAGGAACAGTCTTCGGGTAGCGGAAATGCGGGAAGGGTGAGGAATGAAGAGATGAACCTTGCCTGGCAGTTCATTACGGAGACCAATGTGTCGGTGTTCCTGACGGGTAAGGCAGGAACAGGTAAGACGACCTTCTTGCGTAAGTTACGTGAGAGGGTGCCTAAACGTATGGTGGTGCTTGCTCCTACTGGTGTGGCTGCCATCAATGCTCAGGGACAGACCATTCACTCTTTCTTTCAGTTGCCTTTCGGTCCTATGGTGCCAGGGGCACAGGTGGAACGAAAGACTTACTACAAGGTGGGCAAGGATAAGAAAAACATTATCCGTACACTTGACCTGCTTGTCATAGATGAGATATCAATGGTGAGGTGTGACCTGCTGGATGCTATTGATGCTGAACTAAGAAAATATAAGGACAGGAACAAGCCTTTTGGTGGTGTGCAGCTGCTACTTATCGGTGACCTGCAACAGTTGGCCCCTGTGGCAAAGGAGTCGGAGTGGGCACTGTTGCGTGAATACTACTCTTCACAGTATTTCTTTGGCAGCAAGGCGTTAAGTCAGATACCTTTGGTTACCATCGAACTGCAACATATCTATAGACAGAATGACTCGTCGTTCATTGACCTTCTTGCAAAGGTAAGGAATAATGCTGTGGACGAGTCTGCTCTTTCTTTGCTCAATGCTCGTTATATACCTGACTTCGTGCCAGAGGATGGAGATGACTGGATCCGTCTCACCACACATAATAACATGGCTAATAAGTATAATGAGGAGAAGCTGCAGGCTATACAGTCGAGTCCGATAGTGTCAAAGGCTGAGATTCATAAGAACTTCCCCGAAACAAGTTATCCTGCTGACGAGACACTTGTACTAAAGGTTGGTGCACAGGTCATGTTCATCAAGAATGATCCTTCTGCCTCTCACCAGTACTACAACGGTAAGATTGGTATTGTGAGGGGTGTAGATGATGAAGGTAATATCATTGTGTGGTGTAAGGAAGATAACCGCAATGTGAGTGTATGTAAGGTCGATTGGGAGAACACCAAGTACGTGATGGATGATGTCACCAAGGAGATAAAGGAAGAGGTGGAAGGAACATTCACGCAGTACCCTTTACGTCTTGCTTGGGCAATAACTGTTCATAAGAGTCAGGGACTGACATTCGACCATGCGGTTCTCGATGTCAACAGTTCCTTTGCTCATGGACAGACTTATGTGGCATTGAGTCGTTGTCGCACTCTTGAAGGACTGGTCCTTGCTCGTCCAATGACAAGGAACTCGGTTATCACGGATGGTTCTGTAAATGCATATATGGAAGGTGAGTTGAACAAGTCACAGGATACTGTTGCTCGTCTGCCTCAGATGCGTTTTGACTATTACCTCTCTTTGCTTGACGAGATGTATTCGTTTGCAGGATTACAGCAAGACTATAACTACCTTGTCAGGGTGGTAGACGAGCATCTGTATCATCAGTATCCTGATTATCTTAATCTGTTGAAGTCGCGTAAGGATGACGTGCAGAATGCATTGGTCAATGTGTCGATGCAGTTCCGTAATCAGTACTTGCAGATTATGCAGCAGGAGGGACTGAAGAGTGAAAGGTTGAAAGAGCGTATCAATGCTTCATCAACATATTTCCTTGCAAAGTTAAAGGAACTGTTTGACCCGCTAAGGAGCGAGTGGGACATCAAGATAGGCAATAAGGCTGTGAAGACTCAGTATGGTAATGCGCTTGATGCTTTTAAGCTCTCGCTTTCTGTTAAGATGGGTGTGTTCAAGCATATTGGTGAGGACGGGTTCTCTGTCAGACTTTATCTCACAGCCAAGGCAAAGGCATTGCTTGGAGACAGACCTGTTGCTACAAGTGCTGGTGTGAATGATCCTGTGGTTATTGCTCCTAAGGAGAAGAAACCTAAGAGGCAGAAGGGAGACTCAGAACGTGAGTCGTTGGCTATGTTCAAGGAAGGAATGAGTGTGGCTGAGATAGCAGGAAAGCGAGGATTGACACATTCTACAATCCAAGGTCATCTTGCCACATTCTTGGCAACGGGTGAGATAAGTCTTGATGATCTTGTGAGCAAAGAGCGACAGGAGAAAATAAACAAGGCTATCAATGCTGTAAGTGGTGATGATGAACATAGACTAACCTCTATCAAGGCATTGCTGCCTGATGACTATTCCTATGGAGAGATAAAGTTGCTGCTTAGTAATAAGTAGTTCAAGTTCGCTTTGCTTGGAAGAAGTTAAAGGGAGTTAAGAAAAGTAAAAAGAAGTAAAAGGACGTATGATTGTTCGCGGTGTTAATTAACCTGAGTTCGACGAAAACATATCGCGCATGGCGCGGACGAAGAAAAACCGATAAAAACAGGAAAAACATTTAAAAACAGACTTTATTCCGCTACAGAATTAAAACACTATAGGTTTTTATATGTTTTTTTATGTTTTTATCGGTTTTTCTTCGTCCGCGCTTGCGCGATTAAATTCATCGAGTTCACGTTAATTAGCAATTAACATGCCTCCGGGTGGCAATTATGCATTAAAGAGTATCGTCTTTTAACTCCCTAAGCGACGAAGGAGTGATAACTTCTTTTAACTCCATTTTACTCCTTAAAGTGAGCAAGTTAAGAACATGCGAAACTTAAGTAAAAAAGAACAGTCCTGTGTCTTGAGGCATTGCCTCAAGACACAGGACCTTATTTGTGGAGTGATTAGTCTTTACTTTACATAGAAGATAGGTTCGTCAGTCTTTGGATCCTCAGGATAGAAATGTATGGCTGAGTCATTAAGTTTTAGACAATGAGTCTTGACAAGCTTGTACATCTCTGCACCTGCCCAGATGACAGGACCATATCCGTGAGCAGCATAGTTGTTGACTGGACGGTAAGCATAGAATGCAGGGTCGAAAGCCAGTCCTGTTCCAACGCATGTGCCTTCTACCTGACCTTGCTGATTGATGTGAGCGTTTACGTAGTTCCATGCAAGGAGGAGTTGACCAACATAAGGTTCAGGAGCAATCCATCCCTCGTTGATTGCATGTGCTATGCAATAGCAATAGATGGCTGTACATGATGTCTCCTCGTATGTGTCGTTCCTGTCGAGCAACTGGTGCCATGCACCATTTATGCCCTGAAGAGCCATGAGTCCATTGAGATGCTCCTTGAAGAACGTCTTGACCATTGCGTTATCCTTGACGTCAAGCAGTTCGCAAGCAGTAAGGAGAGCCCATCCGTTTGCTCGTCCCCAGAAGAATGATGGGTGCGGAGCATCTGGTGTCCATCCATGACGGTAAAGGTTCTTCTCTGGTACCCACATCTTCTCGTGGAAGAGGTAGAACTGCAGAAGAGCTTCTTCTGTGTCACCATGAAGAGCTAAGGCTGGTATGCCCATGAACATGTCGTCGAGCCAGATAGTGTTTCTGACAGGTCGTAGACGTGCAAACTGTCCGTCAGTATATCTGTACTGCTTGTTCTTTATAAAGTCATAGTAGCGGTCAATCTGCTCCTTGTACTTCTTGTTGCCCGCCTTTATCATGGCAGAACATATTGCGCCACAGTCGTCGAGAGCATCAGGTGCAACAACCTGTTCCATAAGAGGGTCAATGCTTTCACCCTTGTTGCGCCACTTGATGAACTTAGGTGCCTGTTCGCAGAGGAATGACATGCGGTCGGTAGCATATTTTGTATATGACTCGTCGCCGGTTACCTGACCAGCACGAAGCATGGCAGAGTATGTCACTCCCCATTCGTAACTTGTCAGTCGGTAGTCGCCCCTCTTGAGCATCTTGCCAGACTCGTCCAGTTCTGTGAATGTTGTCTTTTCAAGATAGTTCTTGACTCTGTCCATCGTACTCTTTATTTCTTCTGCCTTTGGTACGCCATAGGTGTACTTGTAAGCAGGTTTCATGAGATGGAGTGGTGCTGTGGCATCATTCTGCACTTCCTGTGCGTGTGATGCAAATGGTGCCATTGCGGCAAGTAGTAATAGTAGATATTTTTTCATTTTATAAAGATTGATATGCAAAAGTAGTGTTTTTTGTTTAATATATTGTATATTTGCATCGTAAAATTGCTTAAATGTATGAAAATGAAATTCTATTTACTTATACTCGCTTCTTTACTTTCTGTTTCGTCTTATGCACAGAAGGCAAGAGGTAGAATTGAGAATGTTACCAATTATGAGTTGCTTTTGTCTCAAGGTAACTCAAATGCACGTAAGGTGGGTACTCGTGAATCTGCTCCATTGCCATGTATGGGTAGTCCTAAGGTGCCGGTTATCCTTGTGCAGTTCAGTGACCTTAAGTTCTGTGTTGCTGATACGCCAGAACTGGTGAATGGTAAGTATGAGGACTACTTTAACCTGAAGACAGGTAATGCCAATAACTCATTAGGTTCTGTATATCAATACTTCAACCAGCAGTCTGGTGGACAGTTCACTCCTGAGTTTGAAGTCGTAGGTCCTGTCACATTGAGTAAGGGATATGCTTACTATGGTGAGAACGCGTCAATGACCAACAAAGATATCCATATTCGTGATTTCTTTGCGGAGGCATGTAAGATAGTTGTTAATGACTATAATGTTGACTGGAAGTTATTTGATAACAATAATGATGGCAAGGTCGATTTCGTATTCTTCATCTATGCTGGTGAAGGAGAGAATGCTGGTGGTGAGGATAGTGACAATCTTATTTGGCCAAAGGAGATGATCTCAAGCATGACAATAGATAATGTTACCTTTGGCGCTTATGGATTGACAAATGAGACCTATCTGGGAGTGATGGATGGAATAGGTACTGCCGTTCATGAAATCTCGCATGGTCTTGGTCTTCCTGACTTTTACGATGTCTATGGCATTTGTGGTGGTCTGGATGCATGGTCTGTCATGGATGGTGGTACTTATCAGGTAGGTGGTCTTGCGCCTACTGCATATAGTGCCTATGAGCGTGACTTCATGGGTTGGAAGGCTATTGAGACATTGGATTCTTCTAAGCCATATTCACTTGAGATTAAGCCAATAGAGAAGGATGGTGTGGGTTACAGGATTGTCAATCCTGCTAATGAAAATGAGTATTTCATTCTCGAGAATCGTCAGGATGATGGTATGTATGACAAGTACTTGGGATGGCCATCTTCAAGCACATACAAGAAGTATGGTTCACTTCATGGTCTTATGATCACTCACGTTGATTACGATAGGAATGCGTGGGTTACTAATACTGTCAATACCGAGGGAAATCATCAGCGCATCTCCATTGTACCTGCTGATGGTGAGTTCGTATCTTATGTATCTCAGGATTATAATTATAATGAAAAATGGTGCACTTCTATGTGTGGCGACCTTTACCCTGGTATGGGAAATGTGAAAAGCATGTCTTCTTATGCTGTGTATACTGGTGGCACATTGCCTGTTACAGTTGATAATATACGTGAGATTGATGGCATTATCTATCTTGACATTAATGGAGGTACTATTATTCCTGCTCTTCGAGATTCTTTGAATGTTATCATTGATGAGGCTAAAGCTTGTACAGCAAAGATGGGTAAGGTGGAACGTGAAAACCTTGATGCTGCCACTAAGGATGCTCCATTTGCTGCTCCTGATATAGAAACCCTTGAGGGAACAATTACAGTACTTAGTGACGTTCTTCAGAAGGCATATGCTTCTGCTGAGTTGTATAAGTCGGTAGCTGCTATCATTGAAAAGGCAGATGCTCTTGGTGATGCAGGTAAGGAATCTTTTGCTGCGAGTGGCATTAAGGATGCTTATGACAAGGGTACTATAGAATCAATTGAAGCTGTTCAGGCTGCTTATGATGCAGCTGTTAGTGCACAGGAGGCAGCTAATGGTATTGGTGTGGTAAACGCTTCTTCTGCAACAAAGACTATCTTTGGTCTTGATGGTAAGGCAAGGAAGGATGTGAAGAATGGTGTTAATATCATCAATGGCAAGAAGGTGATGAAGATGTGATGATTATTCGAGGTTGACGCCATTCTAGGTTGAAACCTCGAAAACGGTGGTGAAACGAATGGTCGGACCACTTAGTAATAAAAGGAAGTGCTTAGGTATTGTTACCTAAGCACTTCTTTCATAAATATGGCATCAACAGTCCATGTGGAGCAGTCGTTTGTCCATATTGTTTTCTTGTTGCCAAGTGGCAGGTGGTTGAGAAGATCGTCCCATGCTTGTGTGTTTAGACGTGTACTTCCTGTTCTCCATGCTCCATAAGCGGAGAGTCGAGGTACGAGGAACTTGTTCTTCTTTATCTTTAATGCCATCTCCTTGTAACGTGAAGCATGGTCAAGCCAGCAGTCGTAGAATGATGGACATGATATCATTGGTTCAAGTTCGTTTACGAGTTCAAAACCTCCCATGATTGTCATTAGGTGGTTTGTTGCGTATAGGCTTGTGTCTCCTTCGCAACTGATGACTCCTGTTGCTGGATCATATCCAAGTGCGAGAGGGCCTGTGAATATGCCGTGAGGAAGAGATGCAATGGATTCCATGCCTGTCTTTATCTTGTTGCGGTACTTGATATTGCCTGTTCTTTCCCACTCTGTGAGCCAGTTTGAAGCATAACCTAACCAGTCTGGACCGATACGAAGACGTGCAGGTGCTGTACAAGGATAGAGAGAACGAGGTTCTGCAAGACGCATTGGGTCGAGAGTATATAATAAGGTGTCGGATTCTACAACCTCGTGCATTATGTCGCCTATGCGTTCATCTGCTGTAAGATAATAGTAGAAACGGTTCCACCATGATTCTGACACACGTGATTCTTTTGCTCCACATCCCCAATGACTCACGTTATGACGTGTGCCAAGTCCTGCATGCGGTCCAAAGTGGTAGGTGTCGACCTCAGAGCAGTGGCGTGTCATAGCCTCTGCCATGCGCCATACATCAGCATCACCTGTGCGTAGGAACTGATACCAAAGCATGGCAGGAGAACCAAGTTCGGTGTTGTCCCATGCGAAACCACCTACGTCATATCTCCATTCGTCACGACTTGCATCGTATGCGTGCATGACATCTCCATAGTTCCAGTAGCCGTACCAGCCATTACGCTCAATCTCTTTCTTGTAGAAATCCATTACACCAGAGAGTGTTGACTCAATAAGTCTGTCACGTTCATTCTCTATTGTAGGTAATGACCATATTCCAAACACTCGTTTGCGATGAAGGTATTCTGGAGTACAGGAGAGGATAGGAGTGGATGGATGAAGAGTATTATAATGATAGTCTCCATCAGCAGGAGATACAGTCTCTATGTATATGGTGCTTGTCCTTCCGATACCGTATGCAGTACTCAACCCTTCCTTCAACTGTACATCTTCGTATGCAGCCTCAAGAGTGTGTGCAATGGTGTCGTAATGCTCAAATGAGAACGGTTCTGCCTCTGGACTCCAAAGGCTGATGCTTACAGTTGCTGTGTCGCTACGTGCGTTGTCTACCTGAAGGGTAGAAGGATAGCTTTCCCAGAAGTCCTTTAGACGGAAGGATATGGCAGATGTACTGTCTCCTACAGTAAGTGCATCGTCGAATCTGTGTCCCTCTATTGTACCTATCCATGGCGACTTGCTTGTTGCTCGTTTGCGGATACTGTAACCATTAGGCGATAGCTGTGACAGACGGAAACCATCCCATTGCGCTATGTTTGCCAACATGTTTTTGGTTATGTTGTCCATTGCATTAAGATCTATGTTTCTTCGTGCAATGAGAGGTTGTACACTAAGACTTTTATTGCCAAATCTCACAAAGCGCTCGTATTGCTTGCCATGCATAGGAACCTTAAAATGAATGGAAAGTTCCTTAAGACCTTCTGCATTAAGTGAAGAGTCGACGAGAAGGGTGTGGACAAGCTTTGTTTCGTTGGAACCCTTGTAGTTATAGGTACGAATGATGAAGTTCTTGCCTGTGTATTTGTGTACTGTACGTATATCCCCTCTTGACTCTATCTCGTGATTGATGATAGGACAAGGACGATTGTTGAGTGTTACTGTGAATGTAGGGGCATTAGGAGTGCTAAGGACTTTAGTGACATTAGTGACTTTAGAGTCTTTAGGGACTTTAGTGCCTTTAGAGTCCTTTGAGTCTTTAGAGACCTTAGAACCTTTAGCGCCTTTTATACTTTTGTAAATCAGCAGAGAATCTACGTCTTTATTTATTACGGTACAGAATGCCTGCCATTTGGATGTCCCGTCCTGCCATGAAGCAAGACGCCATGTGTCAAATGGTAGTGTTGTTCCTTTATCTGTCTTAATTGTGAAATTGTCCTTGGTAACTTCTCCTATAGAATAAGGTACACCGAAGGTGACAGGGCCACGACCTTTATTTCCTATCCATCTCATTACAACAGGTTCCTTGTCTGGATCTGTGCAAGAGTAGTGGAAGTTGCGGATCATGGCATGTGCAAGTGTGGTGCGAAATCCGAAATGCCCAGAGCGAAGAGGTGCTGGATCTATATAATCCACGAGACACTCTCCGTCAATGAAGTATCTCACCCTTCCGTCTATCTGCTCAAGACGTATCTTGTACCAATGGTTCGCCTTGAGAAGATGATTAGCATCAGTATACTCCTTCAGTATTATAGGACGGTACTGTGCCGAGTCAATGCCTCGTGCATCACCTGTGTAACGTCGAAAACGAGTGGTAGAGTTATAGTTGCCACCAAAGCCCATGTAGTAGAGTTGTAGAGCATACTGGTTGATGAACTTACCGCCCCTCTTCTTTGCGTTCTTTAATACGGACGTGCCATTAGGTTCACTTGCCATCCAGAAACAGTTGAGGTCACTAAGTCGTTCGGGAGTTCCTGCTGATAGTTCTCCACCTGTAACGATACATGCTTCGTACTCTATGACTGTATTCCCTTGCATCTTCTCATTACACCATAGTGTAAGACCCTTAGGAGCCTTTATGTCTATCTCATTTCGTTTAAAAGCGACAGACGAAGAACTTTCCTCACTTTCCACAGTCCACGTCTGTGCCTGGGAAATGAAGAATGAGGAATGGAGAATAAATAATAGCAAGAACAGGTATGTTCTTGTCATAAATGAAGAACGAAGAATTCTTTGGAGGTAAGGAAGACGGTTCATGATATGGTTAGTATTGATAGTTGATAACTATTGATAAGAGAATAAAAAGAGTGAAGAATTGCATGTCCTCGATAAAATTGTGACTGCTAATTCTTCACTCTTCATATATTGTTGTTCTACTTTAATTAGAGCATTCCTGCTTTGCCGACTACGATAAGCATAGCGTAGCCAATGATAAGACCTGCAATACCCATGATGATACCAACTCGCATCATCTGCTTCTGCTCGATAAGACCTGTTGCATGTGCAAGGGCGTTAGGAGGAGTAGAGATTGGGAGAATCATTGCAAGTGATGAACCGAGTGCCACACCGATGAGAAGAGTGCTTACGCCACCGAAATCAGCAAGGATTGAAGATGCTGATGCTCCAACAAGTGCAAGGATTGGTACGAGGAGGTTGGCTGTAGCAGTATGGCTGATGAAGTTTGCCATAGCATAGCAGATGAGTCCTGAACCAACGATGAGGAGTACAGGGTTCCATGTGTTGAATGGGATAGTATTGATGAGATGCTGAGCAAGACCTGTGTCCTGAAGAGCAACACCAAGTGCGAAACCACCGGCAACCATCCATAGTACTGACCAGTTGATCTCTTCGAGGTCTGTACGTGTGATGATACCTGCTGCACAGAACACACCTACAGGAAGCATGGCAACTACGTTAGAGTTAACGCCTGTGAACTTGTCGCAGCACCAGAGGAGGATTGTAACAGCAAATGTGATATATACGAGTATTGACTTCCAGTCCTTCTTTGCTTCACCCTCAATCTCCAGTTCAATAGTCTTCTGTGTGAATGGGAAGAGGCGAAGAAGTACGAACCATGCGAAGATAAGAAGTGCTATGGCGAGTGGGAACATGAATGCCATCCACTGACCGAAACCGATATTCATGTTGAGACCATCTGCGTCATTGAGGAACTTAAGTGCGATGGCATTTGGAGGTGTACCGATTGGAGTTGCGATACCACCAATGTTTGCACCGATAGGAATAGCGAGTGCAAGGCAGATACGGCCCTTTCCGTTAGCAGGAAGTGTCTTGAGTACAGGAGCAAGGAAAGTAAGCATCATTGCTGCTGTTGCTGTGTTGGAAAGGAACATTGAGAAGATACCTGTTACGAGGAGGAATCCAAGAAGCACGTTCTCTGACTTTGTGCCGAAAGGCTTGAGCATCACCTTTGCAAGTTTTGCGTCAAGTCCTGTCTTAGTGGCAGCAATGGCGAGGATGAAACCACCGATAAAGAGCATGATGATTGGATCTGCAAAGCATGCCATGATCTTCTTGTAGTCGATAGCAACAAGCTTGAGTTCTTCTACACCCTCCTCATTTACCACGCTCTGCATGAGTCCATCTTGCATGAACCATAGCGAACTGTTGGATGCGCAGAAGAGAAGTATGACGATGACTGATACTGATGTGGTCCAGGCAGGTATTGCCTCAAGTACCCACATGAGTGTTGCGAAACAGAAAACGGCGATAGTACGCTGTTCAAGGATTGTGAGGTCTGGAATACCAAATACTGTTGTTGGAAGATTCCAGAGGAGCAGGAGCACGAATACACAGAACACGAGTTTCCATGCACGAGTGTTAGCTGTCAACTCGCGTAGTCTGTTCTTCTTATCGCGACGCTCTGCTTCAAGGTTGTAACCAATAAAGTTTTTAAACATGTGACAATTATAGTGAAATAAAGTTTGTAAAAGCAATTCTTAATCCTACTACCTATATTCTTTGCAAAGTTACGCTAAAAAAATGATGTGAAGAAAAAATAGAGGGTAAATATTAGAAATAATGTGTAGTAAAATTTTTTTTGAAAATAATAGTGATTTTTTCGTGCGTTTTTGTTTCAACATGTAGTAAAAAACGCTAATTTTGCAAAAAATTATTACTTAGTAACTCAAGTTTCGTGTGTCCTCAGCTTGAGAGGTTACAAGGCATAAGGTCGCTTAGCTGGTAAAGCTTTAAGGTTTACCTCCTTCGTCGGTGAGAAAAGTTGATTGATTGTTCGCCCATAATCCTATGGTATCGAACCTCACAACCTGATAACCTTTTGACTGAAGTTTGCGAAAGTTAAATTTATAAAATACTGAAATCATGGAAACAATGGACTGGTCAAGTCTTGGATTTGGTTATCGCAAGACAGATTATAATGTACGCTGTTACTATCGTGACGGCAAGTGGGGCGAGATTGAAACATGCTCAGAGGAGACTATTCCTATGCACATGGCTGCAACATGTTTGCACTATGGACAGGAAGCCTTTGAGGGACTCAAAGCATATCGTTGTCCAGACGGTAAGGTCCGAGTGTTCCGTAGTGATGAGAACGCTGCTCGTCTTCAGTCAACATGTCGTGGCATCCTTATGCCAGAACTTCCTACAGAAAAATTCAATGAGATGGTCGACAAGGTTGTTCGCCTTAACGAGCGTTTCATTCCACCATACGAGAGTGGAGCAACACTCTATATCCGTCCTCTCCTTATTGGAACAGGAGCACAGGTTGGTGTACACCCAGCAAACGAATACTTGTTCGTTATCTTTGTTACTCCAGTAGGTCCGTACTTCAAGGGTGGCTTCTTCGCTAATCCTTACGTTATCATACGTGAGTTTGACCGTTCTGCTCCTCTTGGAACAGGTATCTATAAGGTTGGTGGTAACTATGCAGCTTCTCTTCAGGCTAATCAGAAGGCACATGAACTTGGATATGCTTGCGAGTTCTATCTTGATGCAAAGGAGAAGAAGTATATTGATGAGGCTGGTGCTGCAAACTTCTTCGGTATCAGAAATAATACTTACATCACTCCTAAGTCTTCTTCTATCCTCCCTTCTATCACAAACAAGTCACTCATGCAGCTTGCAGAGGATCTTGGTTTGAAGGTTGAACGTCGTCAGATTGCAGAAGAGGAACTTGAGACATTCGAGGAGGCTGGTGCATGTGGTACAGCTGCAGTTATCTCTCCAATATCTAAGATTGATGATCTTGAGACTGGCAAGTCTTATGTGTTTGGTGAGAAGCCAGGTCCTGTATCAACAAAGCTCTATAACTTGCTTCGCGGTATCCAGTATGGTACAGAACCAGATACTCACAACTGGACACGTGTAGTTATTGAATAATGCGGTTGTGCGGTTATGAGGTTTTACGGTTATGAGGTTTTACGGTTATACGGTAGGTAATCAGAAACCTTACAACCTCAAAACCTTACAACCTTATAACCTTACAACCTCAAAACCTCAAAACCGAAAATAATGGGTAAAGGTAAACTTGCTAAGTTTGCTGACATGGCAGAGAACCCCCTCGTTGTGGAGTGTCCGTTTTGGAAACTCCAGAACGAGGGCTTTGCTCTTAAAGGCAAATGGCATTCAGAGTTCTTCCATAATAACAATCCGATAGTTCTTGAACTGGGTTGTGGTCGTGGTGAATATACTGTGGGACTGGCTAAGCGTTTCCCTGATGTAAACTTCATAGGAGTGGACATCAAGGGTAGTCGTATGTGGCATGGTGCCAAGGAGGCATTGGAGGCTGACATGAAGAATGTTGGGTTCCTACGCACAAACATTGAGTGTATAGACGGACTCTTTGGTACAGATGAGGTAGCAGAGATATGGCTCACATTCTCTGATCCTCAGATGAAGAAGGCAACCAAGCGTCTCACATCTACATACTTCATGGAGCGCTATCGCCGATTCGTTGTAGATGGAGGCGTCATCAATGTCAAGACTGACAGTAACTTCCTTGCAACTTACACCAAGTATATGGTTGAGAAGAATAATCTTCCTCTTGATTGCTACATTACAGATTTGTATAGTGACGACAAGAAGGACGAGGAGATTAACTTCGGACTCAAGACTCAGAACTCGTCACTTCGTGAGATTCAGACATACTATGAGGGTATGTGGCTCGAAAGAGGTATTCCTATTAAGTATGTCAAGTTCCATCTTCCAAAGGAGGGTACTCTTGAGGAGCCAAATATAGAGATACCTGTAGATGGCTACCGCTCATACAACCATGAGGTGTTGAGTACAAGGACAACAGGAAAATAGTAGTAGACCCTCTCCCCAGCCCTCCCCCTCTATGGGGAGGGAGGCCATGCGGGAGAAGGGGTAAATAAAAATAATAAAAAGTAACTCCATAGACAAATGCATTAGTCACCCCTCCTTATGGATAATGGATAGGGAAATCATACGGAAGAGGAAGTAAAATAACAAAAAGTATTTCGTAGGACAAATGCGTTAGTCACCCCTCCCCATAGAGGGGGAGGGGATGGGGGTGAGGGTCTTTATGACAACAATATATCCAGCACTTATACATCAGGCACTTAATACAGTGCGTTATCCGGGAAATGGTAAGAGCATCATGGAAAATGAGATGCTTGAAGACGATCTTCGTATTGACGGTATGAAGGTCAGTTTCTCTCTTATCTTCCCAAAACCAACAGATCCATTCCGTAAGTCTGTCATCAAAGCTGCTGAGGCTGCTATCAAGATGTATGTGGACAAGGACTGTGAAGTGACAATCAATGAGAAGTCTGCAACTGCACTTCCACCAGAACCAGACAAGCTTCTTCCTAATGTGAAGAACATAATAGCTGTCAGCTCTGGTAAGGGTGGTGTAGGTAAGAGTACCGTCACAGCAAACCTTGCTGTAGGACTTGCAAAACTGGGTTACAAGGTTGGTCTTCTTGATACAGATATCTTTGGCCCAAGTATGCCAAAGATGTTTCAGGTGGAGGATGCTCGTCCATACGCAGAACAGGTTGATGGTCGTGACCTTATCGTACCTGTAGAGAAGTATGGTGTCAAACTTCTTTCTATCGGTTTCTTTGTTAATCCTGATGAGGCTACACTCTGGAGAGGCGGTATGGCATGTAATGCGCTTAAGCAGCTCATAAGTGATGCCATGTGGGGAGACCTTGACTACTTCATCCTTGACACTCCTCCAGGCACAAGTGATATTCACCTTACACTCCTTCAGACACTTGGCATAACAGGTGCAGTAATCGTGTCTACTCCACAGCAGGTGGCTCTTGCTGATGCTCGTAAGGGTATCAACATGTATATGAACGATAAGGTAAATGTGCCAATCCTTGGTCTTGTTGAGAATATGGCTTGGTTCACTCCTGCAGAACATCCAGATGAGAAGTATTATATCTTTGGAAAGGATGGAGCGAAGGATCTTGCCGAGAGTCTCAATGTGCCACTCCTTGCACAGATTCCTCTTGTTCAGAGCATCTGTGAGAGTGGAGACAACGGTATGCCTGCTGTTCTTGATCCTGCGTCACCTGCAGGTATAGCATACATGACTCTTGCCGCAAAGGTTGTCACTCAAGTTGACAAGCGTAATGTGGAGAGAGAAGCCACAAAGAGAGTGGAAGTGACAAAGAAGTAGGACGAACTTCGTGGGCTCAAAGGAGAGCCTTTGAGAACGGAGACTTGGGATGCGTCGCTAACGACAATAAAGAAAATGCCATTCGGAAAGGCTTGTCCTTTCTGAATGGCATTTTCTTTAGTTTCATCATGCTTAGGAGAGAGGGCGTTCTCTTTACCCTTTGCTTCCCTTTCTTTACTTCTTTCCCTTTGCTTCTCTTTCTTTACCATTACTTACCTTTGCGGAAGAGGTGTGTGAAACCTCCATCGTAAAGTTTGCTGAGTCCTTCACGATTGTCGATGGCATCACCCACAACAATCATTGTGGTAAGTGTCAACTTGTTCTTTTTCATTATAGAAGCAAGATCCTTCAGTTGTCCACGGAATATCTTCTGGTCCTTCCATGTCAGTTTATAGCAACAAGCAACAGGAGTCTCTGGTGGATAACCACCTTCAAGTAATTCGTCCTGTACCTGTTGTGCAATACTTGCAGAGAGGAAGATACACATGGTACTCTGACTTCGAGCAAGTAGATGAAGCTTCTCCTTCTCAGGCATAGGAGTGCGTCCTTCACCACGAGTGAGAATGATGCTCTGTACCTTCTCTGGTATAGTGAACTGAGAACGTAACTCTGCCGCAGCAGCAAGGAATGAACTGATACCAGGAGTGATGTGGTAATCCATCTCGTACTGGTCGAAGAAGTTCATCTGTTCCTGAATTGCACCATAGATGCAAGGGTCTCCAGTATGGAGACGTACCACAAGCCCACCCTTGTCGTAGAACTTCTTCATTATCTCAAACTGTTCTTCCAGATCCATTGATGCAGAAGAACGGACAACAGCACCTGGTTTTGCACAGAACGTGAGTTCACGTGGCACAAGACTTCCTGCGTAGAGTATGAGGTCTGCCTGTTCAAGGAACTTGCGTCCGCGAACACTAACAAGGTCAGGATCACCAGGTCCTGCACCGACAATCTCAATATGTCCTTGTCTTTGAATACCCTCGTCGCAAGCAAGTGCAAAGGTGTAGTGAGATATCTTCCCGTTAATATCTATCTTGCCCTTCTGTTTCTCTATGACAAGTACAGAGTGCTTGTTAGGACATTTTGCAGAAGCTTCTGCAACTCCATAGCATCCTGTCACTTCAAACACCTTGTCCGAAGGATTAGGAATCTTTACCTTGTTAAGTTCATCAGCAGTATAGATCTTCAGTTCTGCATTAGGAATAATTCTGTGAAGTTCTGCCAATAGAGGCTCGTCCTTCTTGAGCTCTATACTGCCGATTGTTGATATTGACTCTGTGGCATATCCAGCAGCATTTATCTCGTTTAGCAGTTGAGGTGCAATCTCTACAGGAGCAAGGAGTTGGCATCCAACACCAAGGTGCAGGCACTTAGGATAGTACTGTATGCAAGGAATGTCAGATGTAGGATATTTCTTAGGACTCACGATGAGAAGCAGTTCAAAAGGATTGCCTTTTGCACCCGGTTTACTTGATTCTCTTCTGACGAAAAGGGAATAGTCGTTGAAGCTACGGAACATCTTGACATGGTCAGGCTTTGTCTGCTCCATGTGTTTAGTACCTTCATCTTCAGTTTCGATGACGAGTGCAGTCTTATGTTTGTTGACAAATAGACTGATGGCATTGTTCATCCTTTGAGCAGCTAATCGTTTGCCGCCACCAAGTGCAACAGTCCATCCGTAATCCTGTGCGATGGTATCAAGAGCCCAGAGTCCTGTGTTGTCACTTTGTGTTGTCACGACTGCCTCTCCACCTGTTATGGTAGCAATGGTTGTTGCCAGTTTGTTTGCCCCTCCAATATGTCCGCTAAGAACACTTACGACAAACTTACCTGTGGAGTCGACGCATATAACAGCAGGATCCTCATGCTTGTCGTTGATACAAGGAGCTATGCTTCGCACGCATATTCCCATCGCACCTATAAAGATAAGTGCATCGGAAGATGCAAATAGCTCCTTTGTTGCTTCAGCAACGGAAGAGATGTTTGTACATCCTTCAAGTTCACCCTTATGGTAGATGTTTATTTCAGAATCATTCATTATCTCGCCAAGTTCACTCTTTAGTGTGTTGGCAAGAGAAAGTGATGTCTCTGATATGAGAATTATTGATGTCATAAAGTAATCTTTATTCTAATTGACTCTCCTTCCCAGGGAAGGGTGTTTAGTCCAAATCCAGGTCAAATGCTTCCTGTAGCTTCTTGAGAGCAGGATTCATATTGTACATCTCCTTTAGTTGCTCGTATTTGCTGAGAGGTTTCTTGAACTCCTCCGCTTCACGAAGTCTGACAAGCATGCGGATGTTTGGATTGCCAAATGCTTGTTGTAGGTAGGTCTGTACACTGTACACATACTTGTTGTACGTGTCTTGTATTATCGGATTGTCGGCAATGATCTCGAAAGTCTCTCCACTTTCCAGAATCGTTGGTTCAAGATTGTTGAAACGAATAGCAATCGCCTTGTCTTCTTTAGGAAGTGTAAGAGCATATCGCTTCAGCTCTATGGTGAGGTCAACCTTCGTGAGAGGTCTTGCCGTCGTGTTTGACAGTTCCGTCTGTTGTTGTACCGCAGTCTCTACGCCCTTGCCCTCTTCTGCCACTTCCGTCTTTTTTGCGTTGGCGCTACCGAGTATGGAGAATCCCTTAAGGCGCTTTGGCGGTGCTGTTGTAGTGGCAACAGGTGCGATGCGAGTCAATGCTGGTTGTGCTCCGTTTACTGGTGCAGGGTTGCCTGTTGCTTGTGTGGCAACCGTGACAGGGGCAGATGTAGTTGTCCTGCTAACCACTACGGTTGCAGCGTTACCACTTGGAGCTATCTGCTTGAAGATGGGTTTAAGAATCTTTCTGGGGCTACGCCCCGAACTTGGCACATCCTCTCCTTGCGCCACCTGTGCTACCTGTATCAGTGTGAGTTCCACAAGTAGACGGCGGTTCTGACTCTGCTTATAGTTGAGGTCACAGTCGTTGCACAGTTTCATGGCAGGAATGATGAACTTAGGGTCGCACTTCTGTGCCTGAGTCTGGTACTGCTGACGTACATCATCGCTTGCCTCGATGAGTTTGACAGTCTGTGCGTCACGACTCATCAGAAGGTTACGGAAGTGACTTGAAAGGCCATTGATGAAGTGCTGTCCGTCAAATCCCTTGCTCAAGATGTCGTTCAGGGTGAGCATACACTCTGTTATCTTGTTCTCAAGACAGTAGTCGATGATCTTGAAATAATAGTCGTGGTCAAGTACGTTGAGTGTCTCGATGGTGCGCTGGTAGGTTATGTTACCACCGCAGAAACTTGCCACCTGGTCGAAGATACTGAGTGCGTCACGCATACCGCCATCAGCCTTCTGGGCAATGACGTTAAGAGCGGCAGGTTCACTTGTGATGCCTTCCTTGGCAGCCACACTTGCAAGGTGAGCAACGATGTCATCTACCTTCATACGGTTGAAGTCGTATATCTGGCATCGGCTAAGGATTGTTGGGAGAAGCTTGTGCTTCTCTGTTGTTGCAAGGATAAAGATGGCATGATGAGGTGGCTCCTCAAGAGTCTTGAGGAACGCATTGAAAGCTTGAGTAGAGAGCATGTGTACCTCGTCGATGATGAACACCTTGTACTGTCCAATCTGAGGTGGTATGCGTACCTGGTCAATGAGTTGGCGGATATCGTCAACAGAGTTGTTGCTGGCGGCATCAAGTTCATGAATGTTGTATGAACGCTGCTCATTGAAAGCCTTACATGATTCACATTCGTTACAAGCCTCTCCGTTCTCGTTAGGGTTGAGACAGTTGATGGTCTTTGCAAAGATACGGGCACATGTTGTTTTTCCCACACCACGAGGTCCGCAGAACAGGTAGGCGTGAGCAAGTTTGCCGTTCTTTATGGCATTCTTTAGAGTCACGGTAAGTGAAGACTGGCCTACGACCGTGTCAAAGGACGCAGGACGGTACTTACGCGCTGAAACTATGTAGTTTTCCATAATTGTTTCCTTGTTTGTTTATATTTGCAAAGATACGAAATAAATGAAGAATGAAGAATGAAGAATGAAGAATTTTTCATGGCGGTGAAAAAAGAGCTGTGTGTTTCGTTAGTATGGGTTGTGTGACTATCATTTCTTCCTCTTAAATAAGTGCAGTCAAGACGTTATGTAAACACGTTCTGCTTACGACTTGCTTACGACAATTGTCGTAAGCAAGTCGTAAGCAGAGTATGTAAGGATGCTGTTCTGATTGGGGGAAGAGCGAAAGGAAATTCCCTCTTGCGGTTATAATACAAATATACTAAATTTTGAAGGGAAATGCAAGGGTTTGGATAATAAATTTGTTTTTGTGTTTGCTTATTCGTATCTTCGCACGGTAAAACAAACAGAAGTTCAATGATAGAAGAATATCAGGTGCGTGTTCTGCCAGAACAGGCGGCAAATGAAGATAGGATAAAGTCGTTCCTTGCCCAGGACAAGGGCATTGATATGAGAACCATCAATGCTGTAAGGGTATTGAAGAGGAGCATTGATGCAAGGCAGAGAACTATCTATGTGAATCTGAAGGTTCGTTGCTACATTAACGAACTGCCTCAGGATGACGAGTATGTACATACTGAATATCGGAATGTGGAGGGATGTCCACAGGCTATTGTCGTGGGAGCAGGTCCAGGAGGACTGTTTGCTGCCCTCCGACTCATTGAGCTTGGTGTCCGTCCTATTGTTGTGGAACGAGGCAAGTCTGTACATGAACGTAGAAAAGACATTGCAAAGATAAGTCGTGAACATAAGGTAGATCCAGAAAGCAACTACTCTTTTGGCGAAGGAGGTGCTGGTGCGTTCTCTGATGGTAAACTATACACTCGAAGCAAGAAACGTGGAAGTGTTGACAAGATACTAAACGTGTTCTGCCAGCATGGAGCAAGTACGAGTATCCTTGCAGACGCTCATCCTCATCTTGGTACAGACAGGTTGCCAGGAATCATAGAGGCGATGCGTAACACCATTATAAGATGTGGTGGTGAGGTACATTTCCAGACAAAGATGACTGGCTTGATTGTCAAGAATGATAAGATAGAGGGTGTCACTTATGTTTCGCAGGAGAATGCTTTGGAAACATCCGACGACAGTTTGCTGTCAAGGCAGCATAGACTTCCTGCTGAGGGAGCGTTATATGGACCTGTGATACTTGCAACAGGTCATAGCGCTCGTGATGTGTATCGCTACCTCTATGATCAAGGTATTGAGATAGAGGCAAAGGATATTGCAGTTGGTGTACGTCTTGAACATCCAAGTGAACTCATTGATCAGATACAGTATCATAATAGAAACGGAAGGGGCAAGTACCTGCCAGCTGCAGAGTACTCATTCGTGACTCAGGTAGAAGGCCGAGGCGTATACTCTTTCTGTATGTGCCCAGGAGGTACTGTCGTGCCTGCAGCCAGTGGACCACAGCAGGTTGTGGTGAACGGAATGTCAAACTCACAGCGTAACTCCCCATGGAGCAATAGCGGTATGGTAGTTGAGCTTCATGCTGAAGACCTTGCGGAGCGCTCTCTCATGGAGCTTCCTCCTCTGGATGGTGTGGAGACAAAGGGTGGAGCACTTGCTATGCTTGAGTTTCAGGAACGCCTTGAGAAGACAGCGTGGATTCAGGGTAATATGCGACAGACCGCACCTGCACAGCGTATGGCTCACTTCGTAAACAGAAAAGGTAGCTATGACCTTCCTAAGTCGTCATACACTCCGGGACTTATATCTACACCAATACACTTCTGGATGCCAGAGTTCATCACTAAGCGTCTGCAACAGGGATTCAGAAATTTCGGAAAGATGAGTCATGGTTTCTTGACAGATGAGGCTGTACTTATTGGTGTGGAGACTCGAACAAGTGCACCTGTGCGCATCATTCGTGACAGAGAGACTTATCAGCATGTTCGTGTAAAGGGACTCTTCCCTTGTGGCGAGGGCGCAGGCTATGCCGGTGGCATCGTGTCTGCAGGTGTTGATGGAGAACGATGTGCTGAGATGCTTGCCGAGTATATTGGAGTTAAAAGTTAAAGGTTAAAAGTTAAAAGTGGAGTTTGGAAGTTGTGAGTTATAGTTTGTTGACTTTTGCATTCTGACTCCTCGACAACAATAATGAGATACTTATTCTTACTAATCATAACAGTTGTATCACTTTCTGTTAGCGCACAGAGTAAAACAGAAAAACTGTTGCATAGGATTGTGGCGTCAGAGATGACACGCTACAGACATGCCTGTGAGATAGATACAAAGAAAGGACCTAAGTGGAACTATACTCAAGGTCTTGAACTCAAAGCCATGCTTGACTTTGCAGATGTTCAGGGCGATGAGGGGTTCCGTAGCATGGTGTATAAATATGTGGAGGGCTATACAGATACGTTGATTAACGAGAATGGTGTCATCTATAAATATGACATGTCTGCATTCAAGTTGGATGACGTGAATAGCGGCAAGCTCCTATTCCGCATGCTTGACTTTACAGGCAAAAAGAAATACCGCTATGCCATGGATTCTCTCCGCCATCATCTGGAGAGACAGCCAAGAACAGAGGATGGAGGTTTCTGGCACAAGAAGATCTATCCTGAACAGATGTGGCTTGACGGTTTGTACATGTCAGCTCCTTACTATGCAGAGTATGCGCAGTGGTTTGAGGCTGGCGAGAAACGTGCGATGAGTATGGATGACGTGGAACATCAGTTCTGTCTCATGTATAATCGTGCTTACTGCGACAAATGTAAACTCCTTCATCATGCATGGGATGCAGACTCTGTACAGGGGTGGGCAGACAAGAACACAGGAAGGAGTGCCCATGCGTGGGGTAGGGCAGAAGGATGGTACCTCATGGCACTTGTTGACTATCTTGAGATATACCAGAACAATAGTTCCAAGTACTATGCTCAGGATCAGGGTGTGGCAGATTCGCTTGCGTATATACTCCAGAGTCTTTGTGGCAGAATGCTTGAACTACGTGATGAAACAACTGGTGCGTGGCATCAGGTTCTCGATTGCTCCGATAGGGAAGGTAACTACCTTGAGATGTCTGTGACACCAATGATGGCTTATGTATATCTGAAAGGTGTGAGGTTGGGCTACCTTGATGAGCAGTACCGTAAGGAGGCGATAAAGACTCTTCGTGGAATAGAACGTCATTTCGTTACAGAGGACGAGAGTGGACTTGTTGTCCTAAAGTCTGTTTGTAAGGTCGCAGGACTTAGTGACACTCGTAACGGTAGTTATGAGTATTACATCAACGAGCAGAAGCAAGACAATGATCCTAAAGGTCTTGGACCTTGGATCATGGCACTGACGGAAGAAATGAAGATTAAGAATTAGTACTTTGCTGTGAGCAGGTTTGACGATTTCAAATAGCGAAATGGCAAAGTTGTTAAATATAGAAGTAGAGCGTGAATACAATATTCTATAAGTTAATTGCGAAGGCAACGGGCATAAGTGAACGTCAGGTTACAAATACCGTTAACCTTCTTGACGAAGGGTGTACAATACCTTTCATCAGTCGTTACCGTAAGGAGGCGACAGGTTCACTTGACGAGGTGCAGGTGGCAAGTGTTAATGATACTCTTGAGAAGTTGAAGGAGATCGAGAAGCGTAAGGAGACAATCCTCAAGACAATAGATGAGCAGGGCAAGTTGACTCCGGAACTTAAGACTCGTATCGAAGCTTCATGGGATGCAACGGAACTGGAGGATATCTATCTTCCTTACAAGCCAAAGCGTAAGACTAAGGCAGAGGTTGCTCGCCAGAAGGGACTTGAACCTCTTGCAACCTTCCTCCTTCTGCAGAATCCTAATGCTGATGTGGAGAAGAAGGCAAAGGAGTTTATCTCCGAGGAGAAGGGCGTCAAGAATGTTGAGGAAGCCCTCCAGGGTGCAAAGGATATCATTGCTGAACAGGTGAGCGAGAGCGAGGAAGCACGTAATATCGTTCGCTTTGACTTCAAGAAAGGAGCAATCATTACTTCTAAGGTCATAAAACCAAAGAATGAAGATGATGAGTGGGTTGCTAAGTCGCAGAAGTTCCGTGACTATTTCGACTTCTCCGAGAAACTTGCAAAGTGTGCTTCGCATCGTCTTCTTGCCATGCGTCGTGGTGAAGCAGAGGGTGTGCTCCGTGTGAGTATCAGTGGTGACGATGAGCGTTGCCTTGACCGCCTTGACCGTCAGTTCCTCCGTAACTCAAGCAAGAGCGCAGAGATGGTGTGGGATGCAGTAGAGGACGCTTTCAAGCGACTCATCAAACCAAGTATAGAGACGGAGTTTGCCAACTCAAGCAAGGAACTTGCTGACCAGGAGGCAATACGTATCTTTGTGAAGAACCTTGAACAGTTGCTCATGTCTGCTCCACTTGGACAGAAACGTGTTCTTGCCATTGACCCAGGTTTCCGTACAGGATGTAAGGTCGTGTGTCTTGATGCCGAAGGTAATCTCTTGCATAATGAAGCAATCTATCCTCATCCACCAAAGAATGAGAGAGCTGCGGCAGAGAATAAGATATGGACACTTGTAAAACAGTATAAGATTGAGGCAATATCAATAGGTAATGGTACTGCCAGTCGTGAGACAGAGGACTTCGTCAATGGCCTTCACCTTCCAAGCGAGATTCAGGTGTTTGTGGTGAGTGAGGACGGAGCATCTATTTACTCTGCTTCGAAGGTAGCACGTGAGGAGTTCCCTGACTATGATGTGACAGTAAGAGGTGCTGTGTCTATCGGTCGCCGACTTATGGATCCACTTGCAGAACTTGTAAAGATCGACCCTAACTCTATAGGTGTGGGACAGTATCAGAAGGATGTTGACCAGAAGGCTTTGAAGCATTCTCTTGACCAGACAGTCGAGATGTGTGTGAACAAGGTCGGCGTGAACGTGAATACTGCATCAAAGCATCTCCTTACTTATATATCAGGTCTTGGACCTGCCATCGCACAGAATATCGTGAACTATCGTGCAGAGAATGGTGCTTTCACAAGTCGTAAGGAACTGTTGAAGGTTCCAAAGCTTGGCCCTAAGGCATTCGAGCAGGCAGCAGGATTCCTCCGTGTGAGTGGTGGTAAGCAACCTCTTGACAATAGTGCCGTTCACCCTGAAAGCTATCCTATCGTAGAGAAGATGGCAAAGGACCAGAAGTGTACGGTTGCAGAACTGCTTGCGGATAAGGCTATCCGTGCCAAGATTGATGTGAACAGCTATGTGACAGATAAGGTCGGTCTCCCAACACTTCAGGACATTATGCAGGAATTGGAGAAGCCAGGTCGTGACCCTCGCCAGCAGTTGGAGGCATTCTCTTTCTCTAAGGACGTGAAGGAACTTGAGGATGTACAGCCGGGTATGATTCTTCCTGGAATCATCACTAACATCACAAACTTTGGTTGCTTTGTTGATGTGGGTGTGCATACCAAGGGACTTGTGCATGTGAGCGAACTTGCAGACCACTTTGTGAAGGATCCTGCAAGTGAGGTTCAGCTTCATCAGCATGTGCAGGTAAAGGTGATAAGCGTGGATTTGCAGCGCGACCGACTTGCATTGTCAATGAAAGGGCTCGGTTGACAAGTCGTAAGTGCATTGGCATTGCAGATGGTACATTGTGGTACATAAAAATTATGGTATGCCAAAAAAATAGAGGAAATGTTGCGTCCTTTATTTTTTAATGATTACCTTTGTCACGAAAATATATCTCAATAACAAAAAATATAGAACAATGAAACCAACTCTTTTCCTCCTCGCTGCAGGTATGGGAAGCCGTTACGGCGGTCTTAAGCAGCTTGATGGTCTTGGACCAAATGGTGAGACAATTATGGACTATTCAATCTATGACGCAATCCAGGCTGGATTCGGTAAGATTGTTTGGGTTATCCGTAAGGATTTCGAAGAGCAGTTCCGCACACAGATCCTTGCTAAGTATCAGGGTGTCGTTCCATGTGAACTCTGTTTCCAGAGCATCGATGCTCTTCCTGAAGGATTCAAGTGCCCAGAAGGCCGTGAGAAGCCATGGGGTACTAACCATGCAGTCCTTATGGGTAAGGATGTAATCAAGGAACCTTTCTGCGTTATCAACTGTGACGACTTCTACAACCGTGATGCATTCATGGTTATCGGTAAGTTCCTCTCTGAGCTTCCAGAAGGTGCAAAGGGACAGTACGCAATGGTTGGTTTCCGTTGCTGCAACACTCTTTCTGAGAACGGTACTGTATCACGTGGTATCTGCTCTAAGAATGACGAGGGTTGTCTTACAACTTGTGTTGAGTGTACAAAGATCGCTCGTCTTGAGGATGGTTCTGTTGCTTACCGCAAGGACAACAAGGAAGATGGTGACTGGGTAACAATCGATCCTAACTCTCCTGTATCAATGAACATGTGGGGATTCACTCCAGATTACTTCCAGTATTCTGAGGAGTACTTCAAGGAGTTCCTTTCAGATCCTGCTAACATGTCTAACCTCAAGTCTGAGTTCTTCATTCCGCTCATGGTTAACAAGCTCATCAATGAGGGTACTGCTACTTGCAAGGTTCTTGACACAACATCTCAGTGGTTCGGTGTTACTTACTCAGAGGATCGCCCTGATACAGTTGCTCGTATCGCTAAGCTTGTTGAGGATGGTGTTTATCCAAACAAGTTGTTCTAAGAGATTGCTTACGCAAAGATTGACGAACATCTTTGAATCTTATAATCTCGCCAGTGTGGTGATTTTATAGGCTAACAACATAGATATAGGGAGGCTGTGCAATATGATATGAACCCCGAAAGTTAGACAAAAAACTTTCGGGGTTTTATTATGTTAGAAAAGAAAAGGAATAAACATGACTATGCAGCACTGCTTAAATACATGCATCTGTTAGATGATGGATATTCGTTCAAGTATATCCAT
>JAZUHP010000140.1:0-9600 GCA_045641785.1 Bacteroidaceae bacterium | reverse complement strand
GTTAGCCGTAACGTCTTTTTGCCCATCGTGGTAAACACGAGGAAACCAGCCCCTGCTTACGACTTGCTTACGACAATTGTCGTAAGCAAGTCGTAAGCAGAGGCTGTTCTGGTGCTGTTCTAATAAGAGGGTAAATGGAGTAAAATAATAGGTAACTTAAAAATCTTTTTCAACCAAATTGAAGAAGAGCCGTATTTGTTTTGTTTATACATTTATTCTTGCTAATTTTGTATGGTGTTTAGAATATGAATAATGATGATATTCACATCGTATGTGGGCTACACGACAACAGCAAATACACATTACCTGCATATAGAAGAATTCCCATAAAGAAAAAAGGAAAATAAAATAAATATAGTTATGAAAAAGACAATCATCTCATTCGCAATGCTTGCCATGTTGACAGCGTGTGGCAACAAAGAAGCAAAGACCTCAATCACTAATGATGAAACAAAGAGCAATATGACACTTAACATCGAAGATTTTAACTGGACTCGTGAACCTGAGTCGTGTGTGATAAAGGGTGACACTATAGAGGTTGTAACCAAACCTCACACTGACCTTTGGCAACGTACTTACTATCATTTCCAGAACGACAACGCTCCTGTCTTCCAGATGAAGACGAAGGAGAAGTTCTTCAGCTTCATCGTAAAGACAGACTTCGCGGAGAGTCATCATCGTTTCGACCAGTGTGGCGTGGTGATGTATCTTGACTCGGAGAACTGGTTGAAGGGAAGCATCGAGTATGAGAACGAGCAGTTTCAGCACCTTGGTAGCGTAGCAACAAATCATGGCTACAGCGACTGGGCAACCACAGCTATCCCTGCCGATGTGAAGAGCATGTGGTACCGTCTCTCACGCCGAGATGACGACTTCTGCATCGAGTGTTCTACAGACGGTAAGGAATGGAGCCAGATGCGTGTATGCCACATGTACGAGGCACAGGACGAAATCAGTTTCGGTATCTATGCATGCTCACCAGAGGAATCATCCTTCAAGGCAGTATTCACCAATATGCAGTTGACCGAATGTGCATGGAAGGCTCACGATGGTCAACAGCCGGATGAATAAAAATGTCAAATCACACTAACCTATAAAAACTTTGAACATGAAAAAGAATAAAAGTTTATACAATGTCATAAGGAACAAAATTCTGATTATCTCATTAGTTTGTGCAAGTCAATCGTTGCAAGCCATCAATCTGACCAAGTCTACGATTGTTTACAACCCCAAAGACCATCCGCAGGTGCAGCAGATGGCGAAAGTGTTGTCTGAAGATATAGAGAGAGTGACAGGCATCAAACCGGAGGTGAGCACCAAGCAAGGCAAAGGTCAGCATATCATCCTCTCTGCCCAAGGCAAGAACTCGCGTCACAAAGAACTGCGAGGAGCATGGGAACGCTATGCCATAGATACCGACCAAAAGAATCTCTATATAACGGGATCGGATGCCAGAGGATTAGCTTATGGTGTGTTTCATGTGAGTGAGCAGATCGGTGTGAATCCTTGGTACTGGTTTGCCGATGTTCCTGTGGCAAAGAATCATCCAAAAGCGTATGACTATCAGGAAAATTATGTAAGCTCCTCTCCTACCATCAAGTATCGTGGTATCTTCATCAACGACGAGGATTGGGGCATGAAGACATGGGCAGAGCATAACTTCGAGAAGGAACTCGGTGACATCGGCCCTAAGACCTACGACCGCGTCTGCGAACTCATCTTACGTCTCCGCGGCAACATGCTGGCACCAGCCATGCATACCTGCACAGGAGCCTTCTACAGCCATCCAGAGAGTCAGGTAGTGGCAGACAAGTGGGGCATCATGATCACCACCAGCCATTGCGAACCGTTGTTGTTCAACAATGCAGCGCCATCGGAATGGGACAAGGAACGCGATGGCGAGTGGAACTATGAAACCAACAAAGAGACCATCCTGAAGAAACTGGACGACCGCATACGCGAGACGGCTCAATATGACAATATCTATACCATGGGTATGCGAGGCCTGCATGACGAGGCAATGAAAGGAAGCACTGACCCGACTGACCGTGCCCGCACTCTTGAAAAGGTATTCGCTCAGCAACGCAACATCCTGGAGAAATACAAGAAAAAGAAAGCCAACACCCTGCAACAGATCTTTGTCCCCTACAAGGAGACGCTCGACATTTATGATGCAGGTCTTCGCGTACCAGAGGACATCACCCTCGTGTGGCCAGATGACAACTACGGCTATATGAAGCGCGTAAGCAATACCGAAGAACAACGACGCAGCGGTGGCAGCGGTGTCTATTACCACTTGAGCTATTGCGGCGTACCACACGATAATCTGTGGATTTCAACCACCGCACCTCAGCTCATGTACGAGGAGTTGCTCAAGGCCTACACAGCCGGAGCCGACCGTTACTGGCTGCTCAATGTAGGCGACATCAAACCGATGGAGATTGAGATGCAGATGTTCATGGATATGGCATACGACTTCCCGGCTTTCAGTTATGAGAATGCCAACCGATATCAAGCCCAATGGCTGGCAAGCATCTATGGAGAGGAGCATCGCGATGCCTTCCAGTACATCCTCGACCACTACTACCGCCTGGCGTGGGATCGTAAACCGGAGTTCATGGGTTATGAGATGGAATGGGACACACCGGAGTATAATCGCCTCTACGACACCGACTTCTCGTTTGTGACCGGTAGTGCACAGAAGCGTCTGCAGGAGTATCAGGACATCTGTTTTGCCTACGATGCCATCGAACAAACCGTACAGGCAGAGCTTCGTCCATCGCTCTACGAGATGTTAGGATACTCGACACACTCTGCCTATCAGATGAACCGCAAGTTCCTCTATGCGCAAGCCAACCATGAGACAGGCAACCAGATGTATGCCGCCCAGTCAAGGGATGCAAACACAAAACTCCAGCAGCTCATCGACCGCTATCATGGCTTGTATGATGGCAAGTGGGATCAGATGATATCAGAGATCTGTCCGGGTTATACAGCACTCTATCAGAATATGCCAGAGCTCGTCGATGAACCGACAGATGCCTATCGCCTGCCCGACAACCAGCGTCACCCCGAACTGCTGCACAAGCTTGACTTCACCAAGGCCAAGATGGTGGCTCCATTCCGTCTGTTGGAAGGTATCGGCACCGATTGGCAAGCGCTCCAGATGGGACAGCCGCTCGACTTCAAGGCGACAGGTTCCATTGACCTCCCCATACCTGACGCATGTCTTGGACAGGATTCCGTATCTGTCTGCATCAGCGTCATACCGATGTGGCCGGTAGCATACGACCGCAGCAACAAGTTCGCGGTGAGCGTCGATGGATCTGCTGCAGTAGAGTGCGAAAACCAATTCAAGGAATGGGGTCGCGAATGGAAGATCCAAGTGCTAGAGAACCGCAAGGATTTCGTCCTGAAGTTCGCGCTCGACAAGTCATTGAAAGAGCATCGCCTCACACTCTCTATTGTCGATCCCGGTCAGATTATCCAGAAGATTACGGTACAATAAAACAAAATAGCCATGAAGAAAAAATCGTTGTTTACGCTAATCCTTTGGGGCGCCGCATGTGCGCTGTCATTTGGACAAAAAGGGGTATTCACGACAGAAAAGGATAAGCTCATAGATGCCAATGGTGAGGTGTTTATGATAAGAGGGATGAACAACCCTCATGCTTGGTTTGGCGAAAAGGCCTATCTGGCGCTCGACAACATCAAGACGACAGGATGTAACACCATACGCATCGTATGGAACACCAGAGGCAAGGATGCTGACCTCGAACGCATCATAGAGCGTTGCATCGCTCTGGAGATGATACCGATGGTGGAACTTCATGATGTGACAGGTAATACCTCAGGCGATCGGTTGGCAGATATGGCTACATGGTATGCGGATCCCGACCGCGCCACAATGTTGCAGAAGTACGAGAGATATCTGCTGCTGAACATTGCCAACGAATGGGGCGCACACAAAACCAAAGCCGAATACTGGCAGTCATCATACACAAGATGTATAGAGATAATGCGTAAGGCGGGATATACCACAACCTTCGTCATCGATGCACCAGGATGGGGACAGAATATGGATCCTATCGTGACATGTGGACAAGGATTGATTGATGCCGACCCTCTGCATAACATCCTCTTCTCCATCCACATGTATGGAAGCTGGAACAAGCCAGAGAGAATCAAAAAGATGCTCACACTCTGTCACCAGAAGGAACTGCCGCTCATCGTCGGAGAATTCGGCTACAACTATGATGATGGCAGGAATAACCTGACATGCAAGGTTGACCATACCGTCATACTGGATGTCTGCAATGATCTGAAGTATGGATACATGCCCTGGTCATGGACAGGCAACAACAAAGAGAACCGATGGCTCGATCTCGTTGAACCCAATGACTGGACAACGCTGACATGGTGGGGCGAACAGGTGATAAGCGGCAAAGGCGGCATCACCGAAACGGCTCAGAAAGCGTCTGTGTTCAGATAATGTAGCGCTCTATTGATCAACAGATAATCGAACAATAAAAAACTTATGGGAATACTGACTATGTTATGCAGACAATCTGCAACCAACTGATAAAGGATATTAATGAAATGAAGATATTAGTAGTTTGTACCGGCAACCGCTGCCGAAGTCAGATGGCTCAAGGTATATTGCAAAGCCTTGACTCTACCGCCACAGTATGTTCTGCAGGAACACGACCAGTAGCAGAAGTCCATCCACTTGGCATCAAGGTGATGAAAGAGATTGGCATAGACATCAGTCATCACTACCCTAAGTCCATAAACCAATATCTTGGTGAGGAATGGGATTACGTCATTACCGTATGTGGTGGTGCCAAGGAATCATGCCCGATATTTACCGGCAAGGTCCACAACCGTCTTCACATCGGGTTCGATGATCCTGACGCTTTCAAGGGAACAGAGGAAGAGGTATTGCATGAGTTTCGTCGTGTAAGAGATGAGATAAAGATTAAGATGACTGAATTTTTGAATAACTTGCAATAACAATCGATATGCTAAAACAGATAACATTCTCTCCTACTGGAGGAACAAAGAAGGTGACAGATGCCATAAGCTCAGGTATCTGCAATGAAGTGGAGTGCATCGAACTTTGCTCACCAGTTTCAGAATTAGTTACAAGCACCCTGACACAAGATGACTTGGCTGTCATAGCGGCGCCTGTCTATGGTGGTCGCATTCCAGCACTTGCCATTGAGCGATTGAAGGCAATGGTTAAGGCTAACGGTGCTAAGTGTGCGGTCATTGCTGTCTATGGTAACAGGGCATACGATGATGCCCTCCTTGAACTCTACAGGACTTGCTCCGAAATGGGGTTCAATGTCATTGCTGCTGTAGGTGCAGTTGCAGAGCATAGCATCATCCGCAAATACGGTGCTAATCGTCCTGATGCCTCAGACATTGATGATTTGAAAGCATTTGGCAAGAAGATAAAGGATGCTGCTACGACAGGCAAAACACTTGCAGAAACAGCATTGAAGGGCAACTATCCATACAAGAAGGCTATGGCAGGACCTAATCCAACAGCAAGCAAAAAGTGTTCGGGATGCGGTTTGTGTGCAAAGCAATGTCCTGTGGGTGCCATTCCTGTAAATGATTTACGAAAGGTTAACAAGGATCTCTGTATCTCTTGTATGCGTTGCGTCAGCATCTGCCCTAACGAAGCACGCTCTATCGGCACGATCATGCACACAATGATTGCATTTGCCATCAAGAAGGGATGTGCCGAACGCAAAAAGAATGAGTTGTTCCTTTAGAACCTGATAATCACAATATGCAAGCATACACATACATAGAGAAAGGGATGTTCGCCTTGGTAGAGATGCAAAAACGCTATATGTTGATTATATAGAAGGAAAGAGATCGTACATAGAAGTAACTTTAGATATTCGTAAATAAAGGATTAATATGCAATTCATTATAAAAGCATACGACGGCGAAGGAATGCTTGACAAGAGAATGGAGGTGCGCCCTCGTCACTTGGAAGGCATCGAAAGAATAAGGGAACATGTCATCTGTGCAGGAGGTCTGCTCGATGATGAAGGTAAGATGAAAGGTTCCGTTCTCATCATGGAATATGAAAATCGTGAACAGCTCGATGAGTATCTTGCCAACGAGCCATACATACAGGAAAAGGTATGGCAAAAGATTGAGGTTGAACGCATGAACGTGGTAATACGTTAACATATAATGACAGAAACAATGACAAACATACAAGCAGGACCTGTCAAGAAACGCCTGAAGGTGCTTGATGCCCTGCGTGGCTTTGCCTTGCTTGGTGTATGCCTTGCCAACTACAAGGAGTTGACACTCTACGCCTTCTACGACGTAGGGCACACTACCAATGTGGAGGTCAGCATTGCTGATCAGATTGCCAACTTCCTGATGTACTTCCTTGTTGATGGCAAGTTCTATACCATCTTCTCCGTACTCTTTGGCATAGGATTCAGCATTATCATAGGTAATGCCATGCAAAGAGGTGCAAATGGCATGCGTATCTTCTTCAGACGAATGATGCTGCTGCTGTGCTTTGGTTTTGCACACCTCATGTTGCTATGGAGCGGTGATATTCTGATGCTCTACGCTGCAATGGGAATGATACTACCTCTCTTCTGGCGATGCAAAACAAAGACCATACTCCTATGGGCAGGGTTCTTCCTGTTCCTGCCTGTAGTCACGTCCACAATGGTTTACACCTTAAACCTACAACCATGCGCATGGTTCTTCACCCAGATGGACTACTGGCAGACGCGTTTTGGCATAGGAGATTGGGGAACCTGGTTGCGCGAGAGTCAATCCTATGGCGACCTGCTCAAATTTCTGGTAATGGGAGCATTCGAGCGAATGACGGAGTTTATCTCCAGCGACCGTTACTTCAAGGTTCTTGGACTTTTCCTTGTAGGTCTATGGATTGGCAAGAAGAAGATCTTCGCGGACATGGATAACCATTGTCCACTCCTCAAACGTATCATGGTAACAGGCTTTGCCATCGGCATACCATTCGCATTGCTTCACGCATACGATGCTGTGAATGGATATCAGTTCACACCACCTGTGCACACCATCATAGAGATGCTGAACATCTACCCACTCGGTTGGGCATACATGGCAGCCTTTGCCCTTTACGGTAGGCGCATGTTCACACCATTCACCTATCCAGGCAAGATGGCTCTGACATGCTACATTTCACAATCTGCCATTGCCATCATTCTATTCTACGGTGTTGGTTTTGGTTGGGGCATGCAACTATCTATGCCAGAGGTCATTATTGCTGCCATCGGTGTTTACACATTTGAGGTAACATGCTCGTTCTTATGGTTGAGACATTTCGCCTATGGTCCTCTCGAATGGATCTGGCGAATGCTTACATACGGGAAAAAACTGGCATTGCTTAAGAGTGAAAGGAACCTGTAGGAGTAGCATCCTCTTGGGATCAAGGGATTACAGGGATTGCTGATCTCTTATTTCTTGACAATCATTAGGAAGATTCGTTGGTATATAAAGTTAGTATGTCATGGGAAACATGGAAAAGATTAGCAGGTTTGTATTCATTAGATGTGTTTGTATTATAGTTTTGTATCTATGTGCAAGTTGTCATCATGGTTTTTATTATCAAGTTAAGAAGAACCAAAAATTCTCAAATAGAATATATAAACGTTACTTGAATAAGTATGACAACGTTTCAATGTTGTCTCCTATGGGTAATTTTTCGGTTGTATGGTATTATCAAAATGAAAGAATCCATATTATTGACATAAAAAAGGGCAAGGTATTTTCACAAAGAGAATTTCAATGTGATTCCATGCCAGACATAAAAAAATATAAGTTTGATTGCTATCCAGAATGTTTAGATGCGGATGTATTTGAATCTTCATTGTATGATAAAGGTACAGGCTCCTTGTATCATATTAATGTTTGTTTGGACATTCACACTTTGATGAAAACAGGAAGCGACTGTCCTGTTATAAAAGAATTAAGGGAACATATCATTAAATACAAATTAAGAGAGTTTTAATTTTTTAGGTTCTTCTTCAATTTGAAACATGAAATTAGAAACGAATATTTTCAACCTGTACAGTTAACCCCCAAAAAGGAATTTATGATAAAATTTATGGTTAATTACCTTCGGTGAGAAAAGTTCATGGCAAATTTATGTTGCGCCGCAGGCAATATTTATTTTGTAAACACGAATTATCATGTGAATTTTTCACGAATTATTCATTAATTATTTTTAACCGTACAGGTCGAATTTTTTCAAACCATATAAGCGATTAGAGAATAAAGAATCTCGCAATATCATCAACAGAATCTGGGGGCTAAACGTAGATGTAATGCATATACGAAATGGTCTCATAAAGTAAAAGATGAGCAAGACCTACTGTAAAATATGACAGTTGATTTGTACACAATCGAAGAAAATTGAGAAAAATAATAATACTTAAGGTGTTAAATACAATATGAAATTTGCTTGTTTGATGGAAATGTGTTATTTTTACACGTGCAAAGTGTATATAAAGCGCTCACTATAGGCGTAATGTAAACTGTTAACAAATGAAAAAATGGCAATAGCAATAAAAGCAATACCAACATTATATGGCGAGGATGCTGTTCGCTTCCGTGAAGCAATTGAACAGGTAGACCGTGAGTTTGATGAACGCCCTCAACGCGACATCACCAAGGATTCACGTTATATTATGATGAAGAACGTACTTCGTAAAGCAAGAATATAAACAGGAATGGGGTTTATTGATGAAAAATGTACGTTTAATGTTTTGTCTGAGGATGTCCTGTCTGAGTGTCTTCCATTCACATGTGGAGAAGATGAGGATATGGATGAGTTCTTCAGCAAGGATGCACTAACCTATGCTCGACGCAGAATAGGCAAATCATATTGTTTTCGATTAGAGGAGGATGAAAAGCATATTGTAGCTTGCTTCACATTGTCCAATGATAGCATTCGCATTTGGGATCTTGGTAGTTCCAAAAAGAATGCGATGTGGAAGGAGCTTACCAATAGAGAGAAGATGCTGAGTCGATTTCCAGGTGTGCTGATTGGTCGTCTAGCTGTATCTAAGTCTTTTGCAGGAATGGGGATCGGTACAGAGATTCTTGACTTCGTTAAAATGTGGTTTGCCAGTGAAGAAAATAAAACTGGTTGCCGATTGGTTATTGTTGACGCAAAAAACATGCCTAAGGTACTAAAGTTCTATGAGAAGAATGGTTTTCGCTATCTTTTTAATAGAGAAATAGATGAAGACTTGTACGTCAAACCTCCGAAAAACGAGGAGGAACGTAAGACAAGAATACAGAATCCACGTACACTCGCTACACGCTTGATGTACTGTGATTTACTCAATGATTAAAATGATTAATTAGAATTAGACAAGAAAAAATAGAATACTCATATACATAACATAATAAATCGAGCTTCACGGCTCTTGTTCTTTTTCAAGTGAATACCGCCAAACATTCATCCGTAAGAACAAGCAGAACGAGAAGTTCACGTCATAGGGCGTGGACTCATTCTTGCTTGTTACGGATAAGGCCACTTGGCGGTAGCCTACTTGAAAGACA
>JAZUHP010000139.1:0-4892 GCA_045641785.1 Bacteroidaceae bacterium | reverse complement strand
TCAGTAAACACAGCAATACCACGGAGATTGTCACTGTGGATAGTCATGAGTGCTTCAGGAGTGAAGTCCGATATAACCGTCTTTACAAGATGTGGCTTCCCTGAACGTCTTGCTCCATCCTCTTCCTTCTTTCCTGCATGTTGCTCGTAAGCATCCAGTTCCTCGTTGTACTTCTCTCGGTTGACCTCATCCTTCTCACGGATTGGTTTGTAGGCAAAGCTCATGGGTGGAGTCTTACCCAGTCCTGGACGACCTACCAGCATCATGTAGAGTGCTGGTGAGGTTGCCCATTCTCCCTTGATAAGGATCTCATGACTGTTGCCGATAGCAGTTGATGCTGCTGAAAGCATGGCTGCTGCGGCATACTCGATGTTGAAGTTCTCGTAAGCGGACAAATCAAGCAGTATCTCCTGAGCTTTCTCAGGGAATACATCGAGAGGGAATCTTGAAGCCTTGATTCCTTCCACATCGCTGCGGATGTCGTTGCAAAGTTCCTGTACTAACATACCTTCTTCTCTCCTTTCTTGTTAATCAGAGTATGTGATGCTGACTGTTCGATGTTCTTTGAGTTCTTGCAATAAGCCGCCACGGTTACGTCTTTAGCTCTCTTGCTCCTTATCGCATTAACATCAGACAGAGCATACATATTCTTGATACCAAACTTGATGTGACACAGGTAGCCTCTGCGATGCCATGTCCATAGGGTAGCCTTTGTCACATTGAAAATCTTGCAGACCTCGTCTGTAGAGAGGAATTTCTCTTCTGGTTCCTCTTCACGAGCGAGCGCACGTTCCTCTTCCCACTCCTTGCGAGCCTGCTTGATAAGCATCTCTCCAAAGTGTTGGAGGTCGTCAGCGGTCACTTCAAGTTTTACCTGACCGCCAGACTTTACCAAAGATAAAATGTCAATCATCATTGATCATTCTTTTAGTGGTTCAATACGTTCGCTGTCTAACTCGTAAACCAGGGTGCATCTTCCGGCAGCGGTCTAAAAAGAAGCACCGCCAATCCGCTGGTTTCTCGGATTGACGGCACAAAATTACAGTGTTTTTCAATAAGTTGAGTCAAATCGGCATAGTCCATAGGTGGAGACTACTCCAGACTACTCTTTGTTAACGGAATTAACAGAGTTACATCAAAAATCCTTGGCAAAAGTGCGCATAAGACACTCTGCCAAGGATTACAAATTTGTTATGCTCAATCAGCAAATCAAGAGCGAAGAATGCTTCTGCAATAGGCAACAATGACTGAGAAAAAGTTCTTCCGTCCCAGTTTGCGGTTGTAGAAGTAAACATCCTCATTAGATTTGACGGTATAGCCTATGGCATTCCTCAATGATTTTCTGTAAATATCCAGTCTGCTCTTGCCCTGTCTTCTAACTCTTTCATCTTTGTCCTGCAACTCATTCTGGATTCTGGAGAAGTACTTGTCATAGCTGCTCTTCTTCAGATTGAACTCGTTAACAATGAGTGCACGAGGAACCGTAGAGTAGATGATACCGTCATCAATAGCACAATGAATGATGGATGCAGCATCCTCAGGGTGCTCACAATTGATGATACTGTGAAGTCCATGGAGAATTGCCTCGTAGTGTGCAGGGAATGGTGTATATTCAATCAGTTTTCCTGGTTGCTCCTCTGTGTTCAGTGCGCGGATGATCTTGATAAATCCAAAGACCATCTTCTGCGTGAGTCCTTTGGTATGAACACGCATAAGCCCCTTTATCAGTTCCTCCACTTCATCGTAATGATTTTTGCTGCGGACTGCGATATACTTGAGACTCCTGCGGATGGCTGGCTTCTTTGCAAGTTCCTCCCATGGTGTAGTCTGGTATGACATTACGGCAAGAACAGTCATCCCCAAAGCATCCAGACTTGGTTGTGGCACATCTTCGTTCACCTCCTTGCCATCGTCTTGCTCTTGAACAAGAGATAGCATGAACCTTACATTCTCCTGAGTAACATTGCGAGGTTTCCCAAACTGCTGTTCAAGATCCTCGCTCATTTCGTTTATATTCATAGGTGTATTGGCTTTGAATGTTGATTGTTAGTCTATGAGTTTTACAAGGTCACGCTTCATTTCGTTGTCAATCTCGCGGTAGCGAGCGAAAGCACGGCTGCCATCGGTATGACCAGAGAGCGATGCAACGAGATTCGGATCCTTAACCTTCTTGTAGAGATTGCCGATGAAGGTCTTACGAGCGGTGTGTGTAGTAGCAATGTCGCAAATACGTTTCTGCACAGGCTCACGAGTATCGTTATCAATGACAGTAACCATACGAGTTATTTCGCAAATCTCCAGAATCTTGCGGATGTATCGGTTATAGACATTCTGACAAATCTTTGGCAGGATGCGCGTTTCAAGATTGGAATACTTCTCAAGGATAGCCTTGGCTTTCTCGTTGAGTGGAACACGGATAGTACGAGGCTGATGGTTCTTGGTCTTCTCAGCAATATACTGTACTGCTCCGTCAACGATGCTGGCGCGTGTCATCTTTTCCAAATCACCAACGCGACAACCTATAAGGCATTGAAACATGAAGATGTCACGATATACCTGAATGCCAGGAGTCTCATTGCTAAGGTCTGCATAGTACACCTTATCTCGTTCTTCCAGCGTGAGGTAAAATGGAGGGCTATCAAGAACCTTAGGCATCTCGTATGTTGCAAATGGGTCATTGGTTGTAATGTTATGCTTCAGGCACCAGTTCACGACTGTACGAAGTCTCTTGAGAATCGAGTGAATGGCGTTCTCTGTCAAGTGGCGAGGTCTGTCCTTTGGCTTGATGTCATCAAAGATCTGAGGATAACGCTCGTAGTAGTCGGATTCATTGGCAAGATACTTCTGGAACTCTCGCAAGTCATCAGCTGTCATCGTGTCAATACGCATGGTGTAGCCACGTCTGCGCATAATCTCACGCTGATAACGCTCAAAGTGTTTAATCTTGCGGACATTATGCTCATGGTGTCGAGCTGTCTCTTCTGCCATAGGATGATTGTCGGCATACTGCTGGCACTGATAGGTAAGGCTGAACTCGTCACCTTTTTTGCCTTGACGCATATTGATGTTTGGGTGATGGAACTCTTCAATAACCCCCTTCAGCCATGCACTATCAGCGCCACGATAGTATTGTGAAGAGATGAGTGCAGTCAGGTCTTGCACCGCTTTGTCGAACTTGGTTCGCTTATCTTCATCAACCAATGCTACACGAGACTTGTAGCCCTGGCGCTCAGGACTCCAATGGTTAGGGTTGATGCTCAACTCGCTTACTGCCTTGATGTCGGTTTTGCCGTCACGCACACGGAAATAGATGTGCGTCTGGTCAGTTATGTTGTTCTTTGCCGAAGTCTCTCGGATAAATGCTGTTACTTTCATAGCCTATATATTACATATAATGTGTAGGATTGAACTAAAGGGAATGGAAATCAATTGATGAGGTTGACAAGATTGACCTTGGTCTCTTCGTCAATATCTCTGTATCGGGCGAATGCTCTGCTGCCATTGACGTGTCCTGTCATCGAACTGATAAGGTCAGGATCCTTGACTTGCTTGTAGAGGTTGCCGATGAAGTTGCGCCTTGCCATGTGGCTGGTTGCTACTTCGCAGATGGGCTTCTGCACCTCGTTGCCTGTAACCGTATCAAGGATTGTCACCATTCGAGTGATGCCGCATTCCTTAAGGACGGCACGTATGCCTTCGTTGTATTGGTATACTTGCTTTGTTGGCAACAGTTTCTCCTGCTTGCCCTTATAGCGTTTCAAGATAGACAATGCTTTTGTGTTGAGAGGCACGCTTACCGTCTGGGCTCGCTTTCTCATTGTCTTATGGGGAAGATATTGAAGAAGGTCGCCAACCACATTGTCTGGAGTGAATGAGAACATATCGCCAACTCGGCATCCTACCAACGACTGAAACATGAAAAGGTCTCTGTATACCTCCAGTTCTGGTTTCTTGCTTAGGTCAGCATGAAAGACTTTGTCTCGTTCCTCCAAGGTAAGATAGTATGGCGTTCCATGTACTGCAGCAGGAATAGTAAAAGCGTCACATGAGCGGTTTGTCGTGAATCCCATGCGTATGCACCAGTGTCCAACGATACGCAGATGGTGCATTACGTCTATTACCCAAGTGCTTGATGGCTGCTTAGGTGGATGCGAGCCCATGTCGAACTTCTCATAGAACTCAGGGTAGTCATTATAATAGATGTACTCATTGATAATGTACTCACGGAAGTCAAGATAGTCTTCGGGACGGATGGTTTCACAATAGAGGGTAAAACCTTCCTTCCCTTCTATCTCTCGCTTGAATGCTTCGTAGCGTTGCAGCTTCTTGATGGTCGGTTTATAGGCAAGCACAGAGCCTTTGCTCATCGGATGCTCTGCAAGGTATTGCTCCATGCGATAGATTACAGTAGTCAATCCTGTGTTATCATTGGCTACAGGATTAACACAATTGTCAATGACGGACTTTGCCCATGACACATCAGAGGTTTCTGAATTGAATGAGTCATTCAAAGTGTCAATAATGGACTTGACCAACGCTTTGGTGTTTTTCTGCTCATCAGAAGGGATAACTTTTGTTCTGCGGTAAGCCAGGATGTCATTATCCCAATACTCTGCCATCACTTCAATATTAGAGCGCACTTTTATATCAACGCCCTTGTCTCGAAGTCGGAAGCAGAGATAAGCCTTCTGGGGAGCATCCTTGTCCTTGGACTTGATGTCCTTTGTTGTGATTGTTATCTTCATAGTTTCCCGAGTTTTTGTTTTCGGGTGCAAAGATAATTATTTTCCCGCAGATGTTCCCACTTATCCCTAATAAACTTTGATTCCTTTAAATCTTTTTATGATTTGGTATTTGCATATATTTGACTTATTTGCAGTTGTTTACCTTTC
>JAZUHP010000138.1:0-22489 GCA_045641785.1 Bacteroidaceae bacterium | reverse complement strand
CTCGATATCAGCAGTAGCACCAGCCTCCTGCATGTGGTATCCGGAGATAGAGATAGAGTTGAACTTAGGCATCTTCTGCGATGTAAACTCGAAGATATCAGCGATAATCTTCATTGAGAATGATGGTGGGTAGATATATGTGTTACGCACCATGAACTCCTTGAGGATATCGTTCTGGATAGTACCAGCCATCTCCTCAAGCTTAGCGCCCTGGTCAAGACCTGCATTGATGTAGAATGCGAGGACTGGGAGCACACCGCCGTTCATTGTCATAGATACAGACATCTTGTTGAGTGGAATACCTGCGAAGAGAACCTTCATGTTCTCAAGTGAGCAGATAGACACACCTGCCTTACCAACGTCACCTACAACACGAGCATTGTCTGGGTCATAACCACGGTGAGTAGGGAGGTCAAAGGCTACAGAAAGACCTTTCTGACCAGAAGCGAGGTTACGACGGTAGAATGCGTTAGACTCCTCCGCAGTTGAGAATCCGGCATACTGACGGATAGTCCAAGGGCGGAATGGGTACATCATTGAATATGGACCACGGAGGTAAGGAGGAATACCTGCAGCGAAGTCAAGGTGCTCCATGCCTTCGAGGTCTTCCTTTGTATATACTGGCTGAATGTCAATCTGCTCTGGAGTACGCCAGTTAGCTGAAATGCCATTCTCTTTCTGCCACTGCTGACCATTCTTTGCTTCAATGCCAGCGTAGATATCAATTGAATTAAAATCTTTTCTTGCCATAATTAGATACCGAGTTTAGCATTGTACTCCTTGAGAGTTCCGAGCTGGTTAGACTTAACATTGATGAAGTTCTCAATACCTGTAGCCTTGAGATCCTCAGAGCAAGCAGGAGCACCAGCAACGACGTACATAGCACGACCGTTGAGGTACTGGTATGCAGGGATAGCGTACTCAGCATACTCGTCGTCAGAAGAGCAGATTACTACGATGTCAGCACCTGCTGCGAGAGCAGCGTCAACACCTTCTTCTACTGTCTTGAAGCCAAGGTTGTCCATAACCTTGTAGCCTGCTGCCGCGAGGAAGTTGCAAGAGAACTGCGCACGTGCCTGACGCATAGCGAGGTTACCGATTGTGAGCATGAATGCTACTGGCTGCTTCTTTGCACCTTCTGTCTGGAGACGGAGTCCCTCGAAGTCTGATGCCATACGAGCAGTATTGAGTGAAGGGATTGTGCTTGCTTCTTTTTCGCAACAGTTGCAGCATGAAGAAACAGGCTTCTTGCCTTCTGATGTCTCTGTGAAGTTAGGGAACTGGTTTGTTCCGAGGATGAACTCCTTACGCTTAGCTGTGTCGTCGTGACGCTTCTGGTTAGATGCGTTGACAGCGTTCTGGATGTTTCCGTTGAGTGACTCAGCGAGGAAACCACCAGCATTCTCTACGGCGAGGAAGAGTTTCCAGCCTTCCTGTGCGATTGCATTTGTAAGGTGCTCTATTGTGTATGAACCTCCGGCTACGTCCACGAGCTTGTCGAAGTGAGCCTCTTCCTTGAGGAGAAGCTGCTGGTTGCGTGCTATACGCTCAGCAAAGTCTGTTGGAGTCTCGTACTGCTTGTCGAAAGGAACGACAACGATAGAGTCAACATTTGCGATAGCAGCAGACATTGCTTCTGTCTGTGAACGGAGAAGGTTTACGTATGAGTCGAAGATAGTCTGGTTATATTCAGAAGTGTAAGCACAAACATGCATCTGGCAAGCACAATCGCACTTTGGCTCGTACTGCTTTACAATCTGAGCCCAGAGCATACGAGCAGCACGGAACTTAGCAATCTCCATGAAGTAGTTGTCGCTAACTCCCATGTTGAACTTGATGCGCTTTGCAGCTTCTGTAGCTTCAACACCTGCAGCTGTGAGTTCTTCCATGTACTCAGCACCCCAAGCAAGAGCGTAACCAAGTTCCTGGTAGATGTAAGCACCAGAGTTGTTGAGCTTAACAGAGTTTACATTGATACACTTGTACTTTGGAAGCTCTGCGAGAGCCTCGATGAGTGGCTTTGCTTCTGCAAGAACTGCAGAAACATCCTTGCCCTTAGAAAGAATCTTCTCGATAGGGTCGAAATTGATAGAACCTTCAAGTTCTGCCATTGGATAACCCTTCTCCTTGAAGTATTCAACGAGAACCTTTGCGAGTTCTACGCTGTGACGCTGACATGTCTTGAAGTTAAGCTCCACATACTGTGGGAGAATCTCGTTCAAGAGGTCTGCAATATATTCCTTGCTGATCTTGTCGCCAGGGATGATGAAACCAAGGGAGTTTACACCCTTGTTGAGAATGTCAAGAGCCTTCTCGTTTGCTGCTTTAGGACAATCAACTGTGATTTCCTGGCGTACATACCAGAGGTTGTTATCCTTCTTGTTTCCACGAACGAATGGGAATTCGCCTGGGAGAGAGTTTACTGCCTTGAGATCCTTAAGGTCTTCGCGGCGATAGAAAGGCTGTACGTTGAAGCCTTCGTTGGTTCTCCAAACCATCTTCTTCTGGAAGTCTGCACCCTTAAGGTCTACCTCGATTTTAGCGAGCCATTCCTCTGTTGTTGGGGCTTGAAACTCCGAGAAGAGTTTTTCTGTCATATTAGCCATATATTATCATTTAAAGTTTGTAAGATTTCTCGAAAATTCACGCAAAGATAATCAATTTAGAATTAAACAAACAAATAATAGGGTAAAAATTATGGTGGTGGTAAAATTTTACACAAATAATATATATTTTTGAAAATGGATTAGTATCTTTGTTTTGTCAATGTGTAATGTGTAGGTTATATATTTGATGTTTCCTCTCTTTTCTCTTATTATAAAAGGTGGGATATTTATTACTGATAAATACTAAACTTTACTAATATGAACGTAAAAAGATTTTTTTCTTTAAGTATTCTTTTGTGCGCACTAAGTGTGAACGCTCAGAAGGTTCCTGTATGGAATGATCCTGTCATTAATCAGGTGAACAGGAAGACTGATGTGTCTAATTATTTTGCCTATGAAAGCGAAAGTCTTGCTAAGGATGGAGTAAGTCCAAAGACTAATGCAAAGGCAAAGTCTTCAAGATACCTCTCTATAGAAGGTAACTGGAAATTCAAGTGGGTGGAGAGCGCAAATGATCGTCCAAAGGATTATTATTCTCTTAAGTTAGATGACTCAAAGTGGGGTACTATGCCAGTTCCTGGTATGTGGGAACTCAATGGATATGGTGATCCTATCTATGTGAACAATCACTATGCTTGGCGTAGCGACTGGGTAGGCAATCCTCCAACAGTTCAGGAAAAGGGAAATCACGTAGGTTCTTATCGCCGTTCTTTCACTATCCCTGCTGATTGGAAAGGTCAGAAGGTGTATATGCATATTGGTTCTGCCACATCAAATGTGGAGGTTTATATCAATGGCAAGTATGTTGGTTACTCTGAGGACTCAAAGGTTGCTGCAGAGTTTGATATCACAAAGTATATTGTTCCAGGAAAGGATAACCTTATCGCAATGCAGATCATGCGTTGGTGTGATGGCTCATGGAATGAGGACCAGGACTTCTGGCGTCTCTGCGGTATAGCTCGTGAGGCTTATCTCTATGCTCGTCCTCAGGCTCATATCGAGGATATGTTTATAACTCCAGACCTTGTAAACAACTACAATGATGGTGTTCTTGATGTCAAGTTGACTGCTCCATCAGCAGCAGGAAAGATGGTACGCATCAGAATGACTGGTCCTGATGGCAAGGATGTTACTCCAAAGCAGCTTCTCCCTGTCTCTATAGATAAGAAAGGTGAGGGTACCGCTACAATCAATTTCCCTAATCCAGAGAAATGGACAGCAGAGACACCTAATTTATATACTCTTTACTTCTCCCTCTATGATGGAAACAAGCTTCTTGAGGTCATTCCTCAGCGTGTAGGATTCCGTAAGGTTGAGATAAAGAATGCACAGCTTCTTGTTAATGGCCAGCCAATTCTCATTAAGGGTGCTGACCGCCATGAACTTGATCCTGATGGTGGATACGTTATTAGCGTTGACCGTATGATTCAGGACATTCAGGTTCTCAAGCAGCTCAACTGTAATGCTGTTCGTACTTGCCATTATCCAGATGATCCTCGTTGGTATGACCTCTGTGATGAATATGGTATCTACCTCACAGCAGAATCTAATATAGAGTCTCATGGAATGGGCTATGGAAAGGAGTCTCTCTCAAAGGATGAGCGCTTCCATGACATGCACATTGAACGTCAGCAGCACAATCTTCGTGTACTCAAGAACCACCCTGCTATTATTGTATGGTCACTTGGTAACGAATCAGGATATGGCAAGAACTTCGAAGATGCCTATGACTGGGTGAAGGCGTATGATCCTTCTCGTCCATGTCAGTATGAGCAGGCTCATCGTGAGGGTAGGGCATCTGATATCTATTGCCCTATGTATGAGGGTTACGAGGGTAATATCAACTATTGTGAAAATGATAAGTATAAGAAGCCTCTCATCCAGTGCGAGTACTGCCACACAATGGGTAACTCTGGTGGTGGATTGAAGGAATACTGGGATCTTGTTCGTAAGTATCCTAAATATCAGGGTGGATATGTATGGGACTTCATTGACCAGGGATTCCGTGGCAAGAGCAAGATTACTGGTAAGGAGATCTGGACTTATGGTGGTGACTATGGTCGCTTCCCAGCAAGTGACAACAACTTTAACTGTAACGGTATGATTCTTCCTAACCGTGTGCCTAATCCACATGCTTATGAGATCAAGTATTGCTACCAGAACATCTGGACAACCATTGAGGATTTGAAGACTGGTGTTTTGAAAATCCGCAACGAGAACTTCTTTACTCCTATTTATGGTGTAATGATGAAGTATTCTATTCTTGCAGACGGTAAGTCGGTTGCTAATGGTGAAGTGAATGTTGGTCGTATGCGTATCGTTCCTCAGGGTACTCAGCTTGTTACAATCGAAGATGTGGAAAAGGCTCTTGCTGGAGAACTTGATACAAATGGCAAGGAAGTGGTTCTTCGTGTAGAGTATGTTCTTGATGAAGACACTAAGCTTCAGAAGAAGGGCGAAGTTATTGCACATGAAGAGTTTGTACTTACTCCTTATGCTTATCCAAATGTTGAGGAACTTACAGCTCAGCCAGTAGTCAACAAGAAGGCTAAGGTTCAGCCTGCTTCTGTGAACATTGACAACCGTGAGGTTTATGCTGTTCTTTCTGCAAACGGTATGGCAGTAACATTTAGCAAGTGGTCAGGCTATATCTCTTATATTGATGTTGATGGCAAGCAGATCACAATGGATGACGCAGAGATCGTTCCTGATTTCTGGCGTGCTCCAACAGATAATGACTATGGTGCTGGTATGCACAACAGACTCTCAGCTTGGCAGAACCCTCGTCTTGAGAAGAAGTCTTTCGATGTTAAGCAGGACGGTGTGAATGCAGTTGTTGAGGCAACATACGAGATCAAGCGTCTTGAGTCTACTCTCAAGCTTACTTACACTATGACTCCAGCAGGTAAACTTATCGTTAACCAGTCACTCACAGTCAACAAGGATGCGAAGGAAAAGCCACAGATGCTCCGTTTCGGTATGAACCTCCGTATGCAGAAGCAGTTCTCTAACATAGAGTATTATGGTGAGGGTCCAGGCGAGAACTACATCGACCGTAACAATGCTACTCTCATGGGTATTTGGAAGCAGACAGTTGCTGATCAGTATTGGCCATACGTTCGTCCACAGGAGTCTGGTACAAAGACTGGCGTTCGTTACTGGCAGATGACAGACAAGTCAGGTCTTGGTCTCCGTTTCGAGGGTACTGAAGCACTTGAGTGCCAGGCTCTCCCATACACAGAGAAGGATCTTCAGCCAACACATGACAAGCAGCAGTGGCACTCAGGTGACCTCATCGAAGAACCATTCAATGATGTTCACATCTCTGCTCGTTCTATGGGTATCGGTTGTGTAAACTCTTGGGGCGCATGGCCACGTAACGAGTACCAGATGCAGTGGAAGGATTACTCTTACACTTACATCATCTCTGGATTGAAGTAATGCGATTTTGTGTTTATAAGTTCTTAAGCTTATAAGTGCTTGTAAAAGCAAAACAACTTATAACGTTATTAGAATAAATAATTGGGGCAGGCGGTATGACCGCTTGCCCCAACTATTTTTACATGACGTTCGTAGGGGAGGTATCTAAACTGACCTGAGTTCGACGAAAACATATCGCGCATGCGCGATTAAATTCATCGAGTTCGTGTTAAACTGAATCATCTGGATTTAATACTTAACCATTACTAAATCCATGAGTCCGAAAAATATAAACGGTAAGTTCGTCGAATTCTTGGAAATTATATGACGATTACACGAGGAGCGCACGAGGAGCTCCAACAAATTGTGTGCGCTCCTCGTGTAATCCTCGTGTGATGTTTTGCTGTATTTTTCAAAGAACCGAGTAACTATATGTGATGTTTCGCAAACAGAAAAGAATTAGTATTTTGAATTCTGTTGATCGGTTACATCTTGGACGAAGTCGACAAAACCTGTAAAACAGGGACTCATTAAAATACAAGTGAAAACAAAAAGGTTGGTTCCTGGCAAGAGAAACCAACCTTTTAGTAGTTGTTTAATTTGTGATGTTTGTTTCGATTGTTATTGAGGTTATGTACAAACAGTCGTTTGAACCTTAAAACCTCGTAACCTCAAAACCTTATAACCTCAATTTATCCGAGGAATGAGATAAGAACACCTGCAGCAACTGCAGATCCGATAACTCCTGCTACGTTAGATGACATACAGTAGTTGAGGACGTGGTTCTTAGGGTCGTACTGTGTAGAGATAAGGTTACATACACGGCTTGCCATAGGAACGGCAGAAAGACCTGTTGCACCAATCAGTGGATTGATCTTCTTCTTAGCAAAGAGGTTCCATACCTTAACCATGCAGATACCTGATGCGATAGAGAGACCGAATGCGAAGAATCCACCTACAACGATTCCGATTGTTGTCCAGTTGAGGAATGCATCTACTGTCATTGTTGCACCTACACAGAGACCGAGGAATACTGTACAAGTGTTCATCACTGAGTTAGAGATAGTGTCGAACAAACGGCTTGTGTCAGAACCGATCTCCTTGAGGAGGTTACCGAACATGAGCATACCGATAAGTCCTACTGCTGATGGCACAAGAAGTGCTACGATTGTTGTAACAGCGATAGGGAAGATAATCTTGATAACCTTCTCGTTCTTGATCTTGTTTGAAGGAGGGAAGAGCTTATCCTGTTCCTTCATGTTGATGCGGAGTTCCTTCTCTGAACAGAGGAACTTTACAACGAGAGGAATGATTACTGGTACGAGTGCCATGTATGAGTAAGCAGCAATGGCGATAGGGGCGAGAAGGTGTGGAGCCAACTTGATAGTAGTATAGATGGCTGTTGGACCGTCTGCACCACCGATGATACCAAGTGAAGCTGCCTCCTTGAGGTCGAACTGACCTGAACCTACAGCACAGAGAAGTACTGCGAAGATACCGAGCTGAGCTGCAGCACCGAAGATGGCAAGCTTTAGGTTACGGAGCATAGGACCGAAGTCTGTGAGTGCACCTACACCCATAAAGATTACTGGTGGGAGGAATCCTGTCTTGATGAGCATGTAGTAGAGGAAGTTCATCAATCCAAGTTCATGAGCGACATCATGAATTGGCATTTCCCACACATTGAATGTCTTGCCGTGATAGTTGATAAAACCGTTCTCGTCTGCCTGAAGCACACCCATGTCACCTCCTGGGAAGTTGGCGATGAGTACACCGAATGCGATTGGCACGAGAAGCAGTGGCTCAAAGTGCTTTACAATACCAAGGTACAGGAGTACGAAGGCAAGCAAGTACATTATGATATAAGTACCATTAGCAGCGATGATGTCGCTGAACGCTGTCATCTGGTACAAGTTGTTTAATATTTCTTCCATTATATTTAATTCATAATTCATAATTCATAATTCATAATTGGCGTATACCAATTGAATCAAAATATGAATCATACTAATTAATGTTTATTGTTTGTTTTGTTTCTTCAATTCATAATCCATAATGCCGGAGGGCTATTATGAATCATGAATTGTGAATTATGAATTGCTTAAGCAAGCTTCATGATTGGATCATCCTCCTCAACAGAGTCTCCTGAGTTAGCAAGGATGGCTGTGATTGTACCTGCCTTGTCTGCACGGATAGCATTGAATGTCTTCATTGCCTCGATGTAACCAAGTGTATCACCTGCCTGTACTGTGTCACCAACCTTCTTTGGAGTCTCTGAGTTGTCCTTAACGAGGTAGAACTTACCCTCAAGTGGAGCGAGGATATCCTCACCTTCACCTGCTGGGGCTGCTGCTGGTGCACCTGCTGCGGCTGCTGGAGCTGGAGCATCACCGTAAGCGATCTCTACCTTATAGTTAACACCGTTAACATTGACAGTTACTGACTTAGGACCCTCTGCGCCTGCTGCTGGAGTGTTAGCCTCTGACTTACGCTTAGCGAGGTCTGCCTCGAAGTCTGCCTTTGCCTTACCTGACTTGTAAGCCTCGTACTGTCCTGGGTGCATAGAGTACTCGAAGAGTTCCTCGTCGTCTTCGCCGAGTTCCCATCCCTTCTCCTGCATCTTCTTCTTGTAGTCCTCGAGGTCGTCTGGGAAGTAAGACTGTGGGTCGTTTGTCTCGAACTCCTTGCCTTCCTTCTTAGCAAGCTCGATGATCTCTGGATCAACTGGGCCAGGGAGCTGACCTGCCTTACCGAGGATCATATCCCAGATAGTGTCAGCAATCATTGACCAGCGCTCCTTGCCCTTCTCCATCTGGATGACGTTCATGAGGGCGAGGTTCTTTACATACTGAGAGAATGGAGTTACGAGGCATGGATAACCAACCTTTGGCCATACATATGCAACCTCATCGAAGAGCTTGATGAGAAGGTCGTCTGTTGTAAGCTCTGGCTGACCATTCTTAACCTTCCACTTGTTGAGTGACTTGAGGTTGTCCTCAAGGTCTGTCATGAGTGAACCCATCATACCGCCTGGGAGACCTGGTTTAACGAGGAGTGAGTTGTTGATATGGTTGAGCTTTGGAATGTAGTAGCCGAGGAAGTCGTCGCACATCTCCTGAATCTGAGTACGTACCTCCATGTATGCTGCCATATTGATATCCTTTACCTTGAAACCAGCGTCCTTCAACATCTCCTGTACGGCGATGATGTCAGCGTGACCTGTACCCCAAGAGAGTGGAGACATACCAGTGTCAACATAGTCACAACCAGCGTTACATACCTCAAGGATTGATGCCATGTTGAAACCAGGACCTGCATGAGAGTGGTACTGGATTACGATATCTTTCTTGTATGCCTTGATACCCTCAACAATCTTGCCGAGAGATACAGGACGACCGATACCTGCCATATCCTTGAGACAGATCTCATCTGCACCTGCATCGATGAACGTCTTTGCGAGGTTTACATAGTACTCTACTGTATGAATAGGAGAGTAAGTGATACAGAGAGAAGCCTGTGCAATCATTCCAGCTTCCTTTGCATACTGGATTGATGGTATTACGTTACGTGGGTCGTTGAGACCACAGAAGATACGAGTGATATCTGTTCCCTGAGCCTTCTTTACCTTGTAGAAGAGCTTACGAAGGTCCTTTGGACATGGGCTCATACGGAGACCGTTAAGTGCACGGTCAAGCATGTGTGTTTGTATTCCTGCCTCGTGGAATGGCTTAGTCCATGCACGAACAGACTTGTTTGGGTTCTCGCCGTAGAGAAGGTTTACCTGCTCGAAACCTCCACCGTTAGTTTCTACACGGTCGAAACATCCCATCTTGATGATAGCTGGAGCTACCTTTACGAGTTGGTCTACGCGTGGCTGGTACTTACCTGCACTCTGCCACATGTCACGGAAGACCAAAGAGAATTTTACTTCTTTTGCCATTTTTTATTCTAATGTTTTTGATTAATTTCTTATAGCTTAGTTATCTTTGTGGCACGTCCCTTGCCACCTGTGATTTGTGATACTGCTGCGTCGATTACAGCCTTTACTGTAGCATCAATCTGCTGAACTGCATTTGCTGCAGGAGCGGCCTTCTTTGCTACAACCTCCTCTGGAGCGTACTTGTTTACAAGTTTGATAAGTACGTTGCCAAGAAGAATCACGATAAGTAGGATACAGAATACTGTAACCATACCAATAGCCATAAGCTGAAGAGCTTCGTTGATTAATGGATTCATCTTTCTTCTGTTTTTATTTTATATTAGTTGATTTGTTGTCGCAAACACAATATTGGGCAAATATAAGCATTTTATTATAAATAATAACTTCTTGGTGTCAATATTTAATTAAATGTTCGTAAAAAGTGCCTTGAATATGTAAAAGTATAGGATTGTGTGCTGAAAATGTCATGGCTAAGTACAATAAAAAAGCGCAACATAATGTTGCGCTTTCTTTGTCATTATATCTGTTTAACTTACTTCTGGATAGGATTGTACTTTGGAACAAGAAGTTTCATGAGTGACCATGCGATGAGGTATGCCACGGCACAGTAGCAGAAGATTATCATGTAGCCGGCAGGTTTGCCTTCAACGCCGAAGAATGTGAAGGCGCTGCCCTGACTCTCTGCATAAGTGAAGAGCTTACCAGAACCGAGGTTGATTGCGAATGAGCAGAGTCCTCCGAACATTGTACCGATACCTGTGATAGATGCAATGGCACTCTTAGGGAACATGTCGCCGATAGTAGAGTAGAGGTTTGCGCTCCATGCCTGATGACCAGCTCCTGCAAGACCGATGATGATACATGGGAACCATACTGATGTGTCGGCAAGTGGCTGGGCAAACATTGCAAAGATAGGGAAGAATGCAAAGATAAGCATTGCTCTCATTCGACCAGAATATGGTTCCATGCCCTTGCTCTCAACAAAGTACTTTGGAAGATAACCACCTCCAATAGAGACAAATGTCACGATAGCGTAGAGAACGAATATGAGAATCTGTCCCATTAAGTCTGAAGACTTGTAACCGAGTTCCGAGAAATATGCTGGTGCCCAGAAGAGGAAGAACCACCATACTCCGTCTGTAAGGAGCTTGCCCACGATGAATGCCCATGTCTGACGGTATGTGAAGCACTGTAAGAATGAGATCTTAAGGTTGTCGTTTGCCTGAGCACGGCCAGAGTCTACTTTCTCCTCATCTTCTTCTGATGCATTGCTATCTTGCTGGATGTATTCAAGTTCGTCCTTGTTTACGTACTTGCTCTCAGATGGTTTGTTATAGAGCACAGCCCAAAGGATTGCCCAGATAAAGCCTACGGCACCGATGATGATAAATGCCATTTCCCATCCCATTGCCTTGGCGAGTACAGGGATAGTGAGTGGTGCAGCAAGGGCACCTACAGAAGCACCTGCATTGAAGATAGATGTAGCGAATGCGCGGTCTTTCTTTGGGAAGTATTCTGCTGTTACCTTGATGGCTGCTGGGAAGTTTCCTGCCTCACCAGTTGCAAGAATCATACGACAAGAAAGGAAGAGCCATACAGATATGGTAGATATTGCAAGTGCAAGGTCTGTTCCTGCCTTTACTGCGCGAAGCTCTTCAACAGAACCTATGTTCTCGATGTTCATAGTGAGCCATCCACATCCAGCATGAAGACAGGCACCAAGGCTCCATACTACGATTGCCCAGATGTATCCTTTCTTTGTGCCCATCACGTCGATGAACTTACCTGCAAAGAGTGATATGACTGCATAGAAGATGGAAAATACTGCTGTAATAAGTCCATAGTCTTCATCTGACCAGTGGAAGTCTAATGCTATGAAATCTTTCCATGTCAGGGAGAGAACCTGACGGTCCATGTAATTTACTGTTGTTGCTAAGAACAACATTGCACAAATTACCCAGCGGTAATTTGTCATTTGTTTTAATTGGTTCATGTTAGTTATTGGTATTTATTTATTCTATGTGCAAAGGTACAAAAAAAAAGCATTTTGCCAAGTTTTTGCACGTCTTATTTACGACATTCCTCAATTTCGATACCTGCACCTTTGCAATCTGCACCCATAGGAGGGTTTTCTTTTATAATACGTAACTTCACTTTTGTTACGCTTGGGAAGTTGTCAAATATGCTTCTCATGATACGTCCTCCTACGTGTTCTATCAGTTTCGAAGGAATGCTCATTTCCTTTTTTATAATCTCGAAAACGTCAGCATAGCTTACAGTTCCTTCCAGTTCGTCCGTTTCCATTGCTTTGCTGAAATCTGTGTCAAGTTCTGCATATATAGTGAAGTATGCCCCAATCTTGTTTTCTTGTTGCAAAACGCCATGGAAGGCATATATTCTAACATCATTAAGTATAACTTTCATCATAAGTAATCAAAATTATTTTAATTGTGTTTAGTAAGTGATTCCTATAATATCTGCATCACATCGCTCTTTCAAATGAACACGAAAATCTACTTCCAAATATAGCGCATCTATTATAAAATAGTTGTGATCACTTACTTGTTTCTGTTTATTTGCGAAAAATCCGTTGGCCTTGTAGGGACAACGGATTCTTCTTCTTTTTGAAATGGATATCTATGTGTATGAATATGAATGTTCTTCCATTACTTAGTTAAGATGTCCTCTATTGTGCTGATGTCAACTCTTATCTTTTCATCAACGTCAAGAAGATTCTTAATCTGGTTGATAGCGTGTATTACTGTTGCGTGGTTACGATTGCCGAGGTTAAGTCCAATCTGAACATGAGACATGGCTGTGTGTTCACTTGCAATGTACATGGCAACCTGACGAACCAATGCTATCTTTTGTTTACGGTTACGTGAAAGAATATCGTCCTGTGATACATTGTAGTGTTCACAAACAGTTTCCATGATCTTCTCAAGTGATATGCTTTCTTTTTCTTTGACCTCAACGAAGCGTGGCATGACCTTGTTGACAAGTTTCATGTTTACCTCACACTTGTAAACAATAGAGAAGGCAAGGAGAGAGTTAATGATTCCTTCAAGGTCTCGTACACTCTCGTCAACATTCTCTGTGATGTAATTGATGACAGATTCTGGAATACTGAGTCCATCCTTCTTTACCTTTGCGTTGAGAATAGAGAAGCGAAGAGATTTTGTAGGCTTTTCTATTTCTGCCTGAAGTCCCCACTTGAAACGAGTGAGAAGTCTGTCTTCAAGTCCTTCGATTGCGATAGGAGGACGGTCAGCAGCCAAGATAATCTGCTTGTTGTTCATCTGGAGATGATTGAAGATGTGGAAGAAGGTGTTCTGTGTACCTGTCTTTCCTGACAACTCCTGTATATCATCAAGAATGAGTATGTCTATTGTCTGGTAGAATCCGATAAAGTCATTTACCTTGTTCTGGCGTACAGCATCTGTGTATTGTACTGTAAAGAGGTGTGCGCTCAGATAAAGAACCCGTAACTGTGGGTGAAGCTCCTTGATACGGAGTCCTATGGCATTGATAAGATGTGTTTTACCACATCCTGATGGACCATAAACAAAGAATGGGTTGAATGTCTGTGCAGGATTCTTAGCAATTGATTCTCCTACAGAACGTGCAAGTCTATTGCTTTCACCCTCAAGGTAGCTTTCAAAGTTGTATTCTTTCTTAAGCTGTGAGTCAATGTCCTGTGCAGGACGTTCTATTTGATCTTTTGGAGATTCAGAAGCATTGTCAAGTGGCTTCCCGTTGTTCTTTGGTGCAGGAGCACTTTCCCCTTCGATAACATTAGTCTTTTCTGCAACTGTTATTCTATAGAAAAGTTGTATTCTCTCGTTCCCAAAGTATTTCTTGAAACTTGCTCGGATAAGGTTCTGGAACCTTGTTTCCAACATGTCACGAATGAAAGCAGAAGGAACGGCAAGTATGAGTCTGCCATTCTCGTACGACTCTAGTTCCGTATATGCGAAAGTAGCGTTGTACTGTTCAGGAGTGACGTTGCTTCTGTAGAAGTCGAGGCATTGCTCCCAAATAAATTGAGGATTCTGTTCCATTATGCTTAGTTGGTTAAAAGTATTTATTCCATTTAATTCTTATCGAGTGCAAAGTTCCGAAAAAATATTTTAACTTCCAAATTTTATTGTACTCTCTTTTTCGGTTATCTAAATATGATTTCGTTTGATTTCAGCGTTTTATGTTTTTTAGTGTTTTTGAGCTCTTGCATTAATGCTGAAAATTATTTATGGTTGATAAATAAGATGTTATGTGCTATCTTGTTTATCAACCATAAAAATGATATTTCTTAATGTTCCACTCCTATCTGTTTGTGTTTGACTACACTTAACGTGAACTGAATTTTGTTTCACGAGGGAATGTGTTGTTTCGACTAAATCTGTATAGCAGATTGTGTGCTATTATTTTTTTAGGAACTTTATTGCTACCTGTAAGTGCACTTTTAAGGCAGGTACTATAAATTAGCTTTGAATGGATTTTGTCTTATTTTCGAGCAGGTTGTCTTGAAAAGCTGAAGGAGTATAACAAGATGTGGTTCAAGATTTTGAAAGACAAGATGCCGAAAAGAAGGCAAAAGATAACAAAGGTGATTTCAAAAGAAATTGTAATTAATAGAGCATGCCTTAAGTGTTTTCGCCTTAGTTCTTTCTTCCGAAGAGAGAGAAGTGAACGTATCTCTTAGGATTGTTTCTTAGGTCTTCAAGGAGACGTGACGCGTTCATTGCCGTTGAGTCAAGGTGGAGCGCAAAACTGTTGTCGTTAAGAAGAAGGCCAAGAGAGTTGTCTTTCCTCTGGAGGGAAGAGTTGAGCTTTGAAGTAATGCCGTTTACATTCTTAAGTGTGCCATTAGCATTATCTGCAATACTTACAATGTCAATCTGGTTCAGTTTGTTTGTTGTACCCTCAAGGTTCACACATATATTATTAGCGCTTGCCATGAGTTTTGGAAGATCCTTTGACAGTAAACCGTTGACTCCATCAGTTGTTGTCTTGAGATTGTTTGTCACATACTCAAGGTTATGGAGCGATGCTGCAAGTGATGGGTCATTTGCGAGGGCGTTTACACCGGCAAGGATAGAATCGAGTTTCGGTATCAATGCCTGAATCTGAGGTATCATGTTTGCTGCAGAGCTCATGAGGTCTGAAGATGCTTCTGCAGTCATGATGTCACCGCTATTGAGGTAGTTACCTTTGTTCTCGGCAAGGACAAGATTCATCTTTGGAGCGCCAAGCATCTCCTTTGAGATACTTGCATATGTTCCTACAGGAATCTTGAAGTTTGGGTCGATGTCTATCTGTACAAGTATGTTTTGCTTCTCTTCGTTAAAAGTGACTGCCTTTACAAGTCCTATCTTAACACCGCTTGCAAGTACTTCGCCACCTGGGGTAAGTCCACTTGCGTTACTCATCTCAACATAGTAGTATGTGTTGTTGCTGAAGAGCTGCAATCCTTTTAGAAAAATTATACCAGCATAAATTACGATGACAGCTAAAAGTGCTGTGATACCGATCTTAACTTCTTTAGTAAAAAACTTCATTTCTTTTTGTTTTAGTGTGGAGACTACTTTGTTTTATTTGGGACAGTAGTTCCTTATGCTTCTATATTATTTGTTATTTCGTTTCCATTCTTCTATGGCGCCAATGACATCGACAGACTTGCCGTTCTTATATGCTACTATGAAGCAGTTTGGGAACGCTGCCTTTATGTCATTCTTGGTCTTGCGCACTTCGTCGTAGTCAGTTGACGCTCCGTAGAAATATTTGTATAGGTTGCCTTCCTTTATCTTTTCTACCTTGTAGCCCTTGAACTGACGGTCAGTCTCCTTTAGGTCGTATGAACCTGCGGAAACCTGAATCTTGAACACGGTCTTGTCGCTGTTAGTGACTGCAGATTTACTTGCTGTACTGCTTGTCTCCTTTTGTGTAGTTGTGCTTGATGTGCTCTTTGCCTCTTTTTGAGTTGTGGCACTTGTTGCATTCTTTGTGTCCTTTTGAGGAGTCGCAGTTGTCGTGTTCTTTGTTGTAGAAGAAGCTACTTCTGTTGTCTTAGGTGCTTCCTCGTCTTTTGTTGTACCTAAAGCCTTTTTCCTATCCTCCTCAGTGACTGGCACAAGAGTGGAATGTATGCCTGTAACCTTTGCCTTGTACTGGATAATTGCGTTGTAGATAGAACGTGCCATGATGTTACGTCCTTCTGTCGTCATGAGAAATGCTTCCTCGTCTTCCGTAGAGATGAATCCTACCTCAAGTAGTACACTTGGCATGTAAGTCAGACGGAGTACGGCAAAGTTACCTTGCTGAACGCCGAGATCTTTTCTTCCGCCTGTGTTCACCATCTCGCCCTGCACAATCTTGGCAAAGTTTACACTCTCCTCCATGTCTCGCTGCTGCATAAGTTCACGCATGATCTCAATCTCTGCGGAGAGGCCATTGTAGGCATCGTAGTATTTGCCACCTTCAAGGGCGATAACGGAGTTCTCTCGTTTCTCAACCTCAAGGTTTGTGCTTGCACCTCTGAGTGCAAGAGTGTATGACTGTACACCTCTAACCTTGTGAGTGGCAGATCTTGGTATGGCATTGACGTGAACTGAAATGAACAGGTCTGCCTTTGCCTTGTTTGCTATCTCTGCACGTTTACCTAACTCTACAAACACGTCTGTCTCGCGAGTACAGATTGTTTTCACGTCAGAGCAGTTGATACTAAGTAGTCGCTTGATCTCCTTTACTATGGCAAGGTTGATATCCTTTTCCCTGTTTGTCTGTCTTGAACCGACAGCGCCAGCATCCTTGCCTCCGTGACCAGCATCGAGGCAGATAGTATATTTTTTGTTTCTTGCGGTGTTGTAAGGTGCTTCGCCTGCCAACAGCATAGCAGGAACTAAAAGAAGCATTACAACAAGAATATTAACCTTGTTTCTAAACGAGCTCATAGCGATTGATGATAATTTTCTACTTAATCTTTGCAAAGTTAGGAAAAAATAGTCAACTCCTTAACAAAAAACAAGAAAAGAATACCCTTTCGGATATTCTTTTCTACCTATAGAATAGTTTTTTAACCTATTTTGCTAAATTTTGTGTACACACACAATGCCTACATTACAACTTGATCTTCACTCCACCCATGAACCACATGCCTGGCTGCTCTACATTGGCAATGTCAAAATACTTGTGGTTTGTGAGGTTGTTGAATGACGCGAAGATGTCATAGTGCTTCTCTGACCAGTTGAGTCGCAAGTCAAGATTTGCGAATGTACCATACTTCTGTGTCTCGTTTGTGACTGCATTATGGAACTCGCCGTTTCTGCTCTTCAATTGAAGGTCCCAGTGGGCAGAAAGGTTGCCGAAAAGGCGATGGGTGAGAGAAGTGACAAACTTATGGCGTAGGAAAGTAAGTTCACTTGCATACTGTGCTGCCTGTTCCTCATCCACTCTGTGTTTGTAGTTGTAGCAGTAGCTTGTTGTGATTGATTGCACAAATGACTTCTTGCCATATACGTTGGTGAAGTTGAATGTGATAAGTGCTTCTGCTCCTATGTCGTCAATGTCGGAGTTGGATGTTGTGAATACATTTGCTCCAACCTTCTTTACCCAGTCAATCATGTCTTTTCCGTTACGGTAGAAACCTTTTACGGATGCGCTAATCAACTCGTTTCTGTAGTTTGCTCCGATAGAGAAGTCTGTACTCTGCTCTGGTTTGAGGTCTGCAAATCCCTCAAGGCCAGGACCGTAGTAGTAAAGGTCTGTGTATGTTGGAGTGCGGAGACTCTGGTTGAATGAACCGTAAATCTTGATTGCATCGCAGACTCTCCAAGATACGTCAACACCTGGGTAGAGTCGCATACCACCTTCTACTGATGTGTTCTTGTTGGCAAGAACGCCAAGGGATACGCTCACGTTCTTTAAGAGGATGTCGTGCTCAAGGTAGATACCTATGTTGCTTCTGCCATCCTTGTACTTATAGTTCTCGTCGAAACCTGGCACCTTGTATGTCTTACCGTCTGTGATTTGCTTACCGAGTCGAGTACTGAGGATGTTTTCTCTGCGGAACTCGAATCCTACGGCAGTCTTACCGAGAGCCCAACTTGTATAGGCATTTACATTTGCACCATACACATTTGTCTGGTGGAAATTTTGGTAAGCAGCAGGGTTAGAACGTGTCCAAACATAGTGGTCGAGTGAACGGTTCCAATATGCCTGTGGCAGAATATGCACCTTGCCCTTGTACTCTGCCTGTACGGATGTAAGGTAACGTCTATTCTCCTCATACTGAGTCTTTGAACCAGTTCCGTAGAAGGTGTTTGCACCATAATCCATGGCACTTGCTCCTGCCTGAAGCTTGACATCGAACATCTGTGACTGGTATAATCCATTCCAATATCCGTTTGCCTTCCAGAAGTCGCTGTTGCCTGTTCCGTCGCTACGAGAGTAGCCGCCTGTAACTCTGTTTGTGAAATGTCCTGACACCATATTCACATTTGCATTACCTCCAAATGTGCCGTATGAACCGCCAGAAAGATTTATTCCTGCCTTGTTGGACTTCTCCGTTCTTGTTACAATGTTGATTGCACCACTGAATGCACTTGAACCAAATACGCGGCTTGCACCACCTTCGAGAATCTCTATTCTCTCAATGTCGTCGGTATTCACTGGTAAGTCAACTGTGAGATGTCCTGTGTGAGGATTGGTGATGTTGATGCCGTTGAGCAAAACTGTCAACTGGTCGCTGCTTCCACCATTCACTCCGATGTCTGTTTGGATTCCGAAACCTCCTCTCTGGCGTACATCAACACCAGCTGCCAGTTTCAGAAGATCGTTGACGCTTTGGGCAGGACTTGCGTCAATGTCTTTACGGTTAATTACTTGTACAAGGCGCACCGCCTTGTCTGCAGGGATTGGAGCGAGAGATGCTACGACCTCCATTCCTTCGAGTTCAATGAGCGAATCCACGTCCAGCTCTGTCACCTCGCTTGTCTTCATGTCACCCTTTGTAGCCTCGGCGCCGTTGATGGCAGTCATGGCTGCGGCAGAGTCTGGAGCAGCGAAGAGTAGGGTAGCCACGCTGAGAACTCCGATTGTCATCTCCTTGCCGAGGCTACGGAAGATGGCGTCGTGCTTTCTGCTGAACTGCCTCCACTGGATTGGTCCCTCCTTGAGTTTCATTTGTTTTTTGAACATAATGAATCTGTTTTTGTTTGTAAAAATGTTAATAATAAATAAGGAAAAGCCTTGTTCTTTGCTTTTCGGGGCGCAAAGGTACAAATAAGAAGGGTAAATACAAAGTAAATTGCCTTTGTTTTTACATTCTTGCGTTATTGTTCTTGTTTGTTATTGCTGTCTAATTGCCCTTCTGTGGTAGGTTGCTGATGGTCCGATGTGAACCCGATGCTGACTCGCTCTGCTTACGATCTGCTTACGACAATTGTCGTAAGCAAGTCGTAAGCAAAAGGGGTTTACATCGGGTTGTGATTGGAGGCGAAACGGACTTAGTTCGATGGGAACATGTCGTCGAGTTGATGGACGAATGATGAGATGCATAGCAGAATTCAAAATGTCTTTTTATTTTGTCGCTTCTTTCGTCCGAACAATTGTGCGATTGAATTCGTTGAATTTGCGTTAAAATATGCAAATTCTTTTTGTGCAATCGTAAAATAATGTCTATCTTTGCCATAAATAATAATAAATTAGGTTTTCCATCTTGGTGTGGAGGGGTTAACTGGGACTAATTATCAAGATGTTAACGATAGTTGACATACGATACTTATTGGTGAAGGGAATAATTCGCGAACAATCATTAGCTTCGCTGAGCCTTCTGGGGTTCGTCTTTTTACTCCTTTTTACTTCTCTTTAACTCCATTTTAACTCCCTATTAAAATTATACATTATGCAGGTAAAAGATTCTTGGAAAGAAAAAGGATATGTAGATGAGGCTGTGCCAGCTGACATCGACCTTAATGCCGAAATTAGAAAGATGTGTAAGGAGAAGAATGCTGTCATTCTTGCTCATTATTATACTGATGGTGCTGTACAGGACATCGCTGACTTCGTTGGCGACTCTCTTGCTCTTGCTCAATGGAGTGCAAAGACTGATGCTGACATCATCGTAATGTGTGGTGTTCACTTTATGGGAGAGACAAACAAGATTCTTTGCCCAAACAAGAAGGTGCTTGTGCTTGACCTCAATGCTGGTTGCTCTCTTGCTGATAGCTGCAAGGCTGAGGATCTTGAGAAGTTTGTTGCAGAGCATCCAGGGTATAAGGTTGTCTCTTATGTTAACACTACTGCTGCTGTCAAGGCTCTTACTGATGTGGTTGTGACTTCAAGTAACGCAAAACTTGTGATTGACAGTTTCCCACAGGACGAGAAACTTATCTTTGGTCCTGACAAGAACCTTGGTGCTTATATCAATTCTGTGACTGGTCGTGACATGCTTCTATGGAATGGTGGTTGTCATGTACATGGACAGTTCTCTCTTGAGGCAATACTTAAACTCAAGGAAGAGCATCCTGGTGCAAAGATTCTCGTGCACCCAGAGTGCCCTGCTCCTATCCAGAAGGTGGCTGATGTCATTGGTTCAACAGCAGGTCTTCTTAACTTCGCTATCAAGGATGAGGCAACAGAGTTCATCGTGGCTACAGAGAGTGGTATTCTTCATGAGATGACAAAGGCTTGTCCGGAGAAGACATTCATTCCTGCTCCTCCTGAGGCAACAGAGACTATAGGATGCAGTTGCAACGAGTGCTCTTACATGAAACTCAATACTCTCAAGAAACTCTATAACACTCTTAAATATGAGTGGCCAACAATCGAGGTAGAGCCAGCGATAGCAGAGAAGGCTATCCGTCCTATCGATAAGATGCTTGAGATTAGTAAGAACCTTAAGTCAGCAATGGCGGCGAAAAATTAAAAGTTAAAAATCAAAAGTTAAAAATTGTATGCAGAATTAAGGTTCTTAGTCGGTCTATAATTCTTGCATATTAGCCTTGAACCGGATGGCCTCCCCTCCCAATTATGGGGGAGGGGCTGGGGGAGAGGGTCCATGATTTATGAATGTAGCAATGCTGGTAAGTGGTGGCGTCGATTCTGCTGTTTCGGTTCACATGCTGAAAGAGCAGGGAATTGACCCTCACCTTTTTTATATTAAGATTGGTCCTGATAGAGACACTGAGTGGAACTGCACATCGGAGGAAGATGTGGAGATCTGCCAGTGGCTTGCACGTAAGTATGGTCTTAAACTTGATGTCGTTGACCTTCACAAGGAATACTGGGAGAAGGTGGTTGGCTACACTATGGATAAGGCTCGTCAGGGACTCACGCCTAATCCTGATGTCATGTGCAACAAACTCATTAAGTTCGGATGCTTTGAGGATGTGGCAGGCAAGGACTATGACAAGATTGCCACAGGTCATTATGCAACAACATCAATAGTCAATGATAAGGTATGGCTTAGTACAAGTCCTGATCCTGTTAAGGACCAGACGGATTTCCTTTGTCAGATTGACTCTATCCAGATGAGTAAACTCATGTTCCCTATAGGTCATTTGTGGAAACATGAGGTACGTGAGGTTGCTGAGAAGGCAAAGCTTCTTAATGCCGAGCGTAAGGATAGTCAGGGCATCTGTTTTCTTGGCAACATTGATTTCCGTGATTACATCAAGGCTCATCTTGGTGAGAATCCTGGTGATGTGCGAGAACTTGAAACTGGTAAGAAAATAGGTGAGCATAAGGGTCTTTGGTTCTATACCGTTGGTCAACGCAAGGGACTTGGCTTTGGCGGCGGTCCTTGGTTTGTGGTGAAGAAGAATCTGAAGCGCAACATCCTTTTTGTCAGTCATGGCTATGAACCGGAAAAGGTGTTCAAGGATCACATGTCAATGAATGATTTCCATTTCATCACAGAGGATCCTTGGGAGGATGACTTTACCTCACACCGTATAACATTCAAGATCCGTCATACACCGGAGTATCTGCCAGGCTCAATAGTGAAGAGGGAAGATGGAACATGGTTTGTTCAGGCAGATGAGAAGGTACACGGTGTGGCGCCAGGTCAGTTCTGTGTTGTATATGATGAGAATCATCATCTCTGCTTCGGAAGTGGGGAGATAAACTGATAAAGGGAAATGAAATTTGTCGAGGGGAAAAATAATTGCCCCAAACTCTTGACAAAGGTACTTTCATATACTCGACTTTAGCTAAAAGCTAAAGTCGAGCAATAAACAGGACACACTAATTTACTTATTCAACATTGCCAACAACTTTATGCTCGAATTTAGCTGTAAAGCTTGCGCTTGTCGTCACTTTTGTTGTCTCAAGCTTATAGTCATTGCCTCTTAACTTGTTTATCATGTATTTATATGTGTTCTCATATTTGATTGGCATTGTAATGGTGAAATTTATCACGTGGTAATTTTCCTCAGGGATAGAATCAAATGAAAGAACATAATTACCTTCTAACCATGTCTCGTATGTAAAAAACTCATTTATGGTTTTAGGCGCGTTATCATCA
>JAZUHP010000137.1:0-6376 GCA_045641785.1 Bacteroidaceae bacterium | reverse complement strand
GATTTTCGCACATTTATCACGCCTATACAAGCCTAATAGACCTCATATAACGCGCCTCGAAGCTAAAAATCGCAATTTTAGGATAGCAGCCTAAAAATGTGACCTTACAAAGAAACTTGATGTATAAAACCAAAAAGAGGTCGTGCCAGTTACTTTTGACACGACCTCTTGTACAGTTGTTCTCATGCAATCCAGTTAATTTGATTATTCTATGTCTCCAAAATCGTCAAATGTGCGAATATGAAGACAAATTGTTATAAATTTTACTAATTGATGAGAAGCATGTAAACTCGAAGAACAGTTCGGTTTGTAAAAGCAAGATACACAATTTTTCAAAAATGCATATAATGCCATTTGTGAGTATTATTTTGGTTAAATTTAGCCGTTTTTCTACGGCAATTATAATTTTATGCCGTATAATATTGGTTGTTTCAATCCTTTTTACTAATTTTGCACCCAAAAACCCCAGTGTATGGAGAGTATTTCAGATATAATCGAAAAAAAAGGAGGATACACCACAGTCGGAGAACTTTCAAGTGATTCTGAATACCGCAGGGTTCTGAGAGCTGTAGAACGTGGTGAGATGCAAAAGATTCGTCATGGTGTGTATGCAAATGCAGATGCATTGGCAAGCACGATGATAGACGTGGAGCGAATCGTTCCGCGTGGAGTATTGTGTCTGTATAGTGCTTTCTCTTACTACAATCTCTCGACACAAATACAAGGAGCATGGTGTATCGCTATAGAAAGGAAAAGAAAGATTGTATTGCCCGATTACCCAATCATTGACCTCTATTATTGGATGGGCAATAATCTGGAGTTCGGTATCGTTACACAGAATATCTCTGGTTTTGATGTCCGTATCACAGATTTGGAGCGTACTGTTTGTGATGCTGTCAAATACCGCAACAAGATAGGTATGGATGTCTGCGGTGAAATTCTCAATTCTTATCTTAAACGAGAAGACAAAGACCTTGGGTTGCTGCATGAGTATGCCAGAAAACTTCGTGTTGATAATGTGCTTACAAATTATCTTGCGACACGACTATGATTAAAGACCACGGACAATCAATCAGATCAAAACTACTCAATATCTCAAAAGCTGAGAAGCAGGAGTATATGAAGGTGTTAGGGCGTTACTTCCATGAACGCCTTCTTTACCGTATATCTATCAGCCGGTACAAGTCAAACCTTATGCTAAAGGGCAGTTCGCTGCTATATGCTCATTATCAGTTTGCTGCTCGTCCGACTATTGATATTGATCTGCTTGGTGAACACATAGATCGAGATCAGCAGAACCTCATAACTGTGTTCAAGGAAATACTGTCTATTCCATGTGATGAAGATGGTGTCACCTTTGATATTGAATCAATAAAAGCAGAGCCTATCGCAATTGAGAAGAAATACCCCGGTACCAATCTGTCTTTCGAGGCTCACTTGCATACCATTGTATATCAAGTTTCAATTGATATTGGCTTTGGTGATGTGGTAACTCCCCATCCTGTCCTTATCGATTATCCGCTGCTTGTAAAGGGAGTTCCGAGCGCAGATGTGTATTCGTATTCACTTGAGACGCTAATCGCAGAGAAGTTTCAGGCAATGATAGAGCGAGATGTGGATAATAGCAGAATGAAAGATTTTTACGATCTATATCATTTGTTCCATACCGAAGATATTGACAAGGAAGTTCTCCAAGAGGCAATCCGCAATACCTTCGCAAACAGAAATACGACTTATAGCGAGAACAAACATCTATTTGACGAGGCTTTTGCTAACGATGCGAAACGAAACACTTATTGGAGGGCATTTCTCAAGAAGCTTCGCCTGAAGGATGAAACTACCTTCCCGGAGGTAATGGCAACACTCAAAGAGAACCTTCAACAGTACTGGAATCCAGAATCATTCAATGTCAACAACCAATAGCATATTCACACTACAGTTCCCCGAAGCAAAGAGTATAATTGTTTCGGGTGACATTCATGGCGACTTCAATCTTCTCGTAAACAAGCTCTGTGCGCAATACGAGATGAAGGACACCGTGCTCATTGTGGCTGGCGACTGCGGATTTGGATTTGAGCAAAAAGAATATTACGAGAACATTGTCAGACGTAATAGCAAGCGCATGAACGCTGCGAACAACTGGATTGTTTTCGTAAGAGGCAATCATGACAATCCTGCCTACTTTGATGGGAAAACGTTCAATCATAAAAGGTTTGTAGCAGTTCCCGATTATTCAGTTCTACAAGCATGTGGTCATTCGATTCTATGCATTGGTGGTGCAATTTCAATTGACCGCCAATACCGCAAGGACAGCTGGATGCGACAACAGAACCTTCATCACAAACAAAAATCCAACGAACCTTTGGACAGGAATGTGTATTGGAATGATGAAGCGCCTGTTTATGACGCCGATATGCTAAATGCCATCAACGAGCGATTCGCCATTGACACAGTCATAACCCATACTGCCCCTTCTTTTTGTGAATTGCAATCCAAGAACGGATTAGTGACCTGGGCATCGAATGATGAAGGCAACCTTTTGGCAGACGTAGAGGAGGAACGTCAGGCTATGGATGACATCCATGAACATCTTCTTTACAATAATCATCCTATAAGCCATTGGTACTATGGTCACTTTCATCAAAGTTGGCATTCTGCAATCGGTGAAATACTCTTCAAGATGCTCGACATCATGGAATTTTATGAGATATGATAATATATTATGACAATAGATCAATTCAGAAAACATATGGCAGATGGTCTTCCAGTCGAGAACGGCTCGGAGGCACATCTGTTGATGCACGAAATGGCTCAGGAGGCGCTACGCATCACGGCTGAGATAAACAGCAAGTATCATGAACCTGCCGAATTACGCAAACTACTTGCTGAACTTTGGGGGCATGAGGTTCCAGATAGCATTGGCATGTTCCCTCCTTTTGGTACGGATTGCGGTAAGAACACTTGGGTTGGCGAACGTACATTCATCAACATGGGTTGTAAGTTCCAGGATCAGGGTGGCATCTTCATCGGCAATGACTGCCTCATTGGCCATAATGCCACGCTCTGTACTATCAACCACAATCCCGATCCTGAGCATCGAGGTGACATGACGTTCAAGCCCATCCGCATAGAAGATAAGGTTTGGCTTGGAGCAAATGTAACTATTCTGCAAGGTGTTACAATCGGTGAAGGAGCCATTGTAGCAGCAGGAGCGGTAGTGACTAAGGATGTTGCACCAAGAACTGTTGTCGGTGGCGTACCTGCGAAATTCATAAAGAACTTATGACTCGGACATTCTCTTTTAAGCAGCAGCAATAGACAGTATCTATAATTCAATACACGGCAGTTGTTGTTCGTCTATAAAAAAAGTCGTACCTTTGCACCATCAAAACAACAAAATACAGATTTCGATATGGAAAAGTTCAACGACATTATTAATAGAGAGCAACTGACACTGGTTGATTTCTTTGCAACATGGTGTGGCCCTTGCAAGCAGATGCACCCTGTACTCGAACAGCTCAAACAGGACTTGGGCGAAGGCATACGCATCATTAAACTAGATGTAGATAAGAATGAGGCCATCGCCAATGCCTATCGTATTCAATCCGTGCCCACGCTCATGCTCTTCAAGAGCAGCCAGGTGATATGGCGCCAGAGTGGTGCGATGAGACTTAACGAACTAAAGGCAATCATCAATCAAAACGCATAATAAGATGGAAAGCAGAAAAGAATTAGCAGCAGAAAAGAAGCGTTGTGGCTCACACAACTGCACGCAAGCCATCCTTTGCACCTATCATAACTATACGGGGCTTGACGAAGAGATCATCAAGCACGTAGGCAACAGTTTTGCGGCTGGCATGGGCAACATGGAAGGTACGTGCGGAGCCATTGTAGGTGCTGGTATCGTGTATGGTCTTGCAGCCCGAGATAAGGCAAAATCCGTACGAGGTATGCGTGAGATTATGGAGAAGTTCCAGGAGCGCAATGGTGCAACCCAGTGCAAACAGCTGAAGGGTGTGGGCACAGGCAAAGTGCTTCGCGAATGCCCAATGTGTGTGGCTGACGCTTCGGAGTTCCTGGAGGAATTATTAAGCAAAGATGAATAACAGATGGCAAAATACAAAGCAGAGAATGAACGTGACCGCTGCGTTGCATGTGGTGTATGCGTAAAGGTGTGCCCGAAAGATGCCATCAGCATCTACAAAGGATGTTATGCCGTGGTGGACGAAGATGCCTGCATCGGCTGTGGCATCTGTGAGAAGAACTGTCCGGCAGGCGTGATGCATAAGGTATTGAGGGTTAATGGGTAAATGTTTAAAATTTAAGGTTTAAAGGTTTTATGACTAAACAAAATACAAAGAAGTGGAGCGACTACATGTGGATTGTCTCCGCCACCTATTTCGCCCTCGGATTCTTCAACATCGTGTTTGCATGGCTGGGAGTAATATGCTTCCTGATTCCTCTGCTCATGGCCATCCTCGGTGGCGGTAAGGGGTATTGCAATAACTACTGTGGACGAGGTCAGCTGTTCCTCCAGATAGGCAACACGCTGGGGCTTTCACGTAAGAAGGTAGCACCACGATGGCTGTCGAGCAAGTGGTTCCGCAACGGCTTCCTCGTGTTCTTCATGTTCTTTTTCATAGAGATGATTTGGCTCACCATACAGGTGGCAAAGGGAGTAGAATCATTGCACGAAACGATACACCTGCTCTGGACGTTCGACGTGCCTTGGCATTGGGCTTACCCTACGATCATCGAGCCATGGAAGGCACAGTTCGCCTTCGGACTCTACGGTATCATGCTCACCTCACTCATTGTCGGTGTAATCCTTACCGTCATCTACCGACCTCGCACCTGGTGCGTATTCTGTCCGATGGGCAACATGACACATATGATAAGCAAACTGAAAGCAAAAGAATGAACATACAACAGATTAAATACATCGTAGCACTCGACCGCCTCCGCAACTTTGCGAGGGCGGCCGAGGCGTGTGATGTCTCACAGCCGACATTGAGCGCCATGGTGCAAAAACTGGAGGAGGAACTGGACGTGCGCATCTTCGAGCGTACCAACAAGACGGTCACAACGACGGCTGCCGGCGAGAGAATAGTTCTGCAGGCAAAGCGTTCGTTGATGGAGTTGGAACGTATCAGCGAGATTGTTTCGGAAGAGAAAGGTCTGATTGAAGGTCATTTCCGTCTGTCAGTAGGTCCTACCATTGCCCCATACATTCTGCCCAAGTTCATCCGTCACTACAAGGAGTTTTATCCTTCCGTCACCCTTTCCATTCAGGAGATGAAAGCAAACAATGCGCTAGATGAACTGGTAAACGGTGAGATTGATGTTGCCATCGCAATAGCTGATAATTTCCGTGAAGGCGTATTGGAAATCCCTCTCTACACCGAACGATTCTACGTTTATCTAGCCGAGAGCTGCTGGCGCAAGCTTCCGACCTTCAAACCGGAAAATCTGGAGCACGAGAACATGTGGATCATGAAGGATGCGCAATGTATGCGCGATAGTGCCTTCTCGTTCTGTAAGGCTCGCGCCAAGGGCAATCACATCTACGAGGCAGGAAGCATCGACACGCTCATCCGCATCGTGGACGAGAACGGAGGCTTCACCATCATCCCCGAGATGCACCTGTCATTCCTCACCGACAAGCAGCGTGAGAACATCCGCAAAATCGAAGGCAACTACCTCTCCCAACGTCGCGTATCGCTCTACATCAAAGAAGATTACATCCGCCAGCGTATGCTCAACACTATAGTTGATACGTTGAAAGCATTCATGCCAAAGGAGATGCTCGGGGAAGGAATTATCAAATATGGAATAAAGTTATAAAAGCAGAAATAATGATAAAGATAGCAATACCAACCAGAGACAATGTCGTTGATGACCACTTCGGCCATTGCGATCACTATACGGTGTTTACCGTTGATGACCAAAAGAATCTCATCAGTTCCGAACGTCTTGACTCGCCACAAGGATGTGGATGTAAGTCAAACATCGCGTCTGTAATGCAGGAGATGGGAATTACCATCATGCTTGCCGGTAATATGGGTATGGGAGCTTTCAATAAACTCTCAGCTCATGGGATTAGCGTGGTAAGAGGTTGTCACGGCAATATAGAGGATGTTTTGAAGTCATACCTTGATGGTTCAATAGCAGATTCAGCAGAATCATGCAGCCATCATGATTGCGGTGATCACGAGGAGAAACCTGCATTTAAGATTCCAACACTATAACGAAATGCAAACAAGAGACCAGAGAATATACAAAGTGACACTCACCGGAAGTATCGTGAACATGATACTTCTGGTCATGAAGTTCGTAGCGGGAATACAGGGCAATTCTGCTGCTATGGTGGCAGATG
>JAZUHP010000136.1:0-3132 GCA_045641785.1 Bacteroidaceae bacterium | reverse complement strand
CTGTTGCCATATGTATTCTATACAAATGGCCTTCAGCGAATTGCGCCTTCCAAGGCGTCAATAATCGCATCAATTGAACCGATAACCGCCACCGTCGTCGGTGCATTAATATTCAAAGAATATCCAGATATATACGGAATTTTTGGAATAATATTCGTTTTGGGCGCTATAGTATTATTAAATATCAAAGCAAAAGGCAAAGATATTTACGAGGAGTCGTAAAAAAGTTCTTGCATTATATGCAGGATTTTTGTATAATTATGCACGAAATTACTTTTGGAGGTTATATTATGAAAAAATTAATCGCACTCGCACTCGCACTTACATTCGTATTTAGCTTTGCAGCTTGTTCAAAGGCACCTGCTGGAAACGACGCAAAAGCAGCTACTGTTAAGGTAATTGATATTCCTCTTACAGAAGAAGAGTATGCTTATGGTGTTGATAAGGACAATGCTGACCTTCAGAAAGCTCTTAACGAGTACATCGCAACAATTAAGACAGATGGCACTCTTGAGAAAATCATGAATAATTATTTCGGCGATGGCACACCTGCTGGTGTACCTCTTGGCGAAATTGATGCTTCAAAGGATCAGCTTGTAATTGCCACAAATGCAGAATTTGCTCCATTTGAGTATCTCGAAGGAGACCTTTGTTACGGCGTTGATATTGAAATTATGAAGGGCTTTGCTGATTCTATTGACAAGGAACTTGTTATTTCAAACATGGAGTTTGATGCAGTACTTATGGCTGTTGATACAGACAAGGCTGACATCGCAGCTTCTGGTCTTACAAAGAATGAAGCACGTGAGAAGTATGTAACATTCTCAGATTCTTACTACAACGCTAACCAGCTCATTATCGTTAAGTCTGATGATACAAGATTTGATTCTTGTGAAGACCTTGATGCAATTGTAGAAGTACTTAACAATCTTCCAGCTGGAACAAAGATTGGTGCTCAGAATGGCACAACAGGTAAGCTTTATATTGAAGGCGATGATGATTGGGAATTTGATGGCATTAAGAATGCAACAGCAATGGGTTATGCAAATGGTGCTCTTGCAGTTCAGGATCTTCTCAACGGCAACATCGATTTTGTAATTATTGATGAGGCTCCAGCAAAGACACTTGTTGAGAAGTATAATGCAGCAGCATAATTAACGACTATTAATATTGATTTGCCGAGGGCTAGTAATAGTTCTCGGCAGATATTGTTTTTAAAGGATTAATTTTATGTCGAATTTTGGTATGAAATGGGATATTTTCGTAAGAAGCTTTATAGAAAAAGGTGCTTATAGGCAAGTTCTACAAGGCTTGGGAAATACCATGCAAATTGCAGTTTTTGGATTGCTAATTGGTATTGTTATTGGCACGATAATAGCAATAATAAAAATCGTTCCTTCAAAGAGCAAAGTTTTGTTTGTGTTGAAGAAATTGGTTACATTATATGTTGACTTTTTCCGTGGTACACCAATAGTAGTTCAATTGCTTCTTGGTTATTATGTTTTGTTCCCATTACTTAATTTGCAGATATCATCACTTTTAGTTTGTGTTATAGTTTTCGGATTAAACTCTGGCGCATATGTATCAGAGATTATGCGTGGAGGTATTTTGTCAGTAGATCCTGGCCAGACAGAAGCGGGACGTGCTATAGGATTAACTTATGGTACAACTATGCTTAAGATTGTAGTACCACAAGCAATTAAGAATATTATTCCGACTCTTGGCAATGAATTCATTGCACTTGTTAAGGATACATCTATTGTATCCTTTGTTGCTGCCGTAGACCTCTGTGTTGCATTCCGTAATATCGGTGCATCGAACTATGAGTTTATGGTTCCGTATTTGATAATGGCTCTCTTCTACATAGTAATAATTCTTATTATTACGTGGATTGTAAAGATTGTGGAGAGGAGGTTGCGTGCAAGTGACAAACACTGATCATATTATTAATGCTAAGGGCATTTTTAAAATATTCAATGGTGATATCAAGGCACTTTCAGGTGTAAGCTGTGATATTGAGCGTGGTGAGAAAGTTGTTATCATTGGACCTTCTGGTTCAGGTAAATCAACATTCCTTCGTTGCTTGAACCTTCTTGAAGAGCCAACTTATGGTGAAGTTTGGCTTGAGGATAAGCTTGTAACGCCAGTTGATCCTTATTTGCATGCCGATGTAATCAAACTTTCAAAGACATTTCAGCAACTTAAATCTTCTACTGGTCTTTCGACAGAAGAACTTGTAGATAAGATTAAAGCAGAGGATTTGCTTAATGAGAAGCATGAGGGAAAACCTTATAAGGATTTGATGAAGCAAATTTATAAGGAAAATTACATTGATATCAATTTGGCAAGGCAAAAGGTTGGAATGGTTTTCCAGCAATTCAATCTTTTCGCCAATATGACGATTCTTGATAATATAACACTTGGACCTATCAAGCTTCTTGGAAAGTCCAAGGAAGAGGCTGAAAAAACAGCAATGCAACTTCTTGAAAGAATAGGCCTACCAGATAAGGCAAGTGCCTATCCACAGCAACTTTCTGGTGGACAGAAGCAGCGAATTGCGATAGTTCGTACACTTGCGATGGAACCGGATGTCATATTGTTCGATGAGCCAACGTCAGCACTCGACCCAGAGATGGTAGGCGAGGTTCTTGATGTTATGAAGGATCTTGCAAATGAAGGTATGACGATGGTGGTTGTAACTCACGAGATGGGCTTTGCCCGTGAAGTTGGCGACCGTATAATATTTATGGCTGATGGTAAAATTGAAGAGTCTGGCACACCGGAAGAGATTTTTGATAATCCAAAATCAGAAAGACTTCAATCTTTTCTTGCAAAAGTGCTATAAGATATCGAAAGAACGGACATTTATGTTCGTTCTTTTTTCTTGACATTTATTAAGTATATGTTATATAGTTAAGGCGTATACACTTTACTTCTTTATTATAGGAGGAAAACATAATGACTCTTGCTGAATTACTTAAAGTTGCAGAGGATAGTAAAGCTTCTGACGTGCATATTACCGTAGGTGTTCCACCACTTATGCGTGTACACGGCAAAATGATGCCAATACCAAACGAACCTCGCCTTATGGCTGAGGATGTTGAGGCTCTTGTAAAGGGAATCATGGGTGAG
>JAZUHP010000135.1:0-16869 GCA_045641785.1 Bacteroidaceae bacterium | reverse complement strand
CCTTTACCTATATAAAATATCATGTGATCTATTGGGTTTACCAATGCGTAAACATAATAGTTTAAGGCATCTTTCACACTTTGCTTGAATTCCATACTTTATACTATGTACTATATGATTTTTAATAGGACTATGAATACACTATTTCTGTAAATCTGCTTAAAGTCTTGCCGTCTTTTGTTACCTTTTCAAAGAACATCTTTTCAGGACGTACCCAGTAGTTCTGTTCGCCATAGAGGGCTTGATAGACCACCATGCGTTCCTTTGTTTCCGAGTCGAATGCAGTGCGGACAAACCTGTACTTGCCGCCTTTGAAATGCTGGAAGTAGCGCTCTTCTGGTCGTTCGAAGGTCATTAACATCTTCTTGATGAGAGGCACATACCATGTCTTAACCTCTTCTGCTGTTGGTGTGTGACCGCCAGGGAAGTCGAAGGCATTATTGTAATACTCCAAGAACAAAGGTTTGTAATGTGCCAATGTGTCCTGTTCACCGAAGATGCCCCAAATCTTGTCTTTCCAATACGGATTGCTGTAGTTGAACTGCTCCTGTTGAACATCCTCAAACTCTTTGATAAGCTCTTCGTCTATAGTGAAATCCTGATTGCCATCCATACGAGGCGACTTATACTGATGCTTGCCGATTCTTGGTTTCAGGAACTCCGTCATCTCAAGATGTGGATTGCCAAGCAAGGCGGGTACGCCAACTATGGGTGCTATAATCTGAGCCAGGAATGAACCATTGCTATTGCCGACCAGTAAGTCTGGCTTTTCTTTGTCGCATAGCTGATGAATGAACTCCAGCGCCTCCCTTGGGTGCATGGGAAGGTCAGGTGTCAACACACGTACTTTACCATCTAACGCCTCCTTCAATGCCTTGGCAGGTATGCAACTTCCGCTTGCGAAAAATCCATGTAGGAACAGTATTGTCTTCATTTTTTTTCTATCTTGAAACATCCGGAACTATTTCTTCATCTCCTTTGCAACCCATAGAACCCATGAGTCGATATTGTCTGTGAATGTAGTGTAGGGAAGGTCGATGTAAACATCAGGAGCTATTCCCGGGAACCTGATATCTTCCATTGTTTCCAATGCGTTGGTGACCTTTGTTGGGTACATAAGATACAATTTGCTGAATGGAAGTTTGACAAAACGGACATCACCAGTTCGTTCGGAACCCTCGGTATGTGTACGGCCGTAGATGGTCACACGGTCGCTTACAGCCTTTACCTGTACCAATAATGTCTCACCAGCGCTGACAGTCTCATGGTCAATGATTATAGCCAGTTTCAGCGGTAACTCAGAACGCATTTTGGGATCGAAAGTATGGTTGTCATGTTCGTCTGCTGTCTCAGTATCGAATGTTTTACTGAGGTCAACAAATCCGTCAGGCGACTGCTCATACTTCGACTTGAGATCACGAAGCATATTTTCCGTATCTTCATCTATGTACACATACTTCTTTACCTCATCGAAGAACTTTCTGTTCTCTGCTGTATTGAGGAAGATGTCCCTTGAAGCCTTAGCACTGTAATGATCCGCGACAAGATTGTATATCGGATTCCAAATACTACTGTTTCCACCCTCATTATGTCGGTCGTCAACTATCAGGTATTTGCATCCCGACTCTTTGTAATGCTGCACGGCATCCTCTACCCATTGGAATGTAGGATTATGTCCTGTACACGAAGGAACTCTTATGACGTATGTGTCGGAGTCAACCTTGCCTTCCATAGCCTTTACATGGAAGTTAAGATTTTCCACGCCATCGCGTTTCATTGCTTCGTTTATTTCCTCATTCACATCAATATTCACTCGGGTAAAGAACACACTATGATGGTCGAAATTCTTGCTTAACCAAACGCCAAGAGTCTCAAGTGCCCGGTCAAGTCCCCATTCATGATTCTCCAGCTTGCTTCTGCATTCTGACTTTACGGAGTCATATTCATGCTGATAGCCTTTCTTCATGATGAAAGGGAAAACGGCATTGTTGGCTTCCATGTAGCGTGTGCCATAGTCGAAGTCTGAAAGCTGATTACGAAGTATCTTTTCTGCAAAAGCATGGTATTGTGGCTTGAAACTGTCTATGCCGGAATTCTTTACCTTTCCTTTTGTTTTGAAAATCTTTACCAATGATTCAGGAAGATTGGAACGGTACCAGATCTCGTGAGTCGCATAATCGTAAAGTCCATCTCCGCAGAAAGAAAGAACAAAAGCATCGTCGCTCAACCATTCAATGGCACATTGACGGTCTCCTTCTGTCATGGTAGTGTCAGAAACAATCTTGTATGAGTTGCAACTGCAGTTAGCATAGAACTGGTCAAAGTTTTCATTTCCTACATTCATTACCAAGACCTTATCGTCTTCATACAGGCGGTATTTGTTTGAAGCCTTGGTGTCTGTAAAGAAGTTGCCTTCATTCATGTCTGTAGATGTGTACATACGCCATACCCCGTGCATCCTGTCACCTTTGAGTGTTTTGTTCCTGAAGTCCTCAAGCATAGTGATTGATGTCTTGATGTCCTCTCTTGCCGCAACTTCAGAACTGTAGTTCTCTATGATGTATTGCTGATAAGGGAAGTCACTAAGGTTCTTCAAGGTTGCGTTGTACCATCTGAAACGGAAGTGTGTTGGGTAGGAGTCGAAGATGCTCACATCATCATCTCTTTTACCCGTGAAGTTGAAAACCCTCTTGTCGTTGTTGTATAAATTGAAGGTACCGTGATTACCAGAATTGATTTGAATGGTGATGTCATCGGTACAATACTTGTAAAGTTCAGTCTCTGTTTTCTTCTCGCTTCCGTCCTCATACAGAAATGACTGGGCACGGAATAATCCTCTTGGGTTATTCTTTTGGGCAAGACATGCGGTAAAGGAAAACTGCATGAATGCTAAGATTAAAAGTTTGTTCATTAATTTTCAGTTAAGTTAAGTTTTGTTAGGAGCTATAAGGTTTTATGAACGATATTGGCATATTATACACTCAGCTTTAGCATTGACACATATTTATGTTTTATTTCAAGATTTCAAGCGTGTCGTTAAGTATCTTGCTATGGTCAAATGCAAGTTCTGGCAGGTCGTTTAGTGGCAACCACTTAGCTTGTTTTGCATCATCCTGCCCCTTTACAGGCAGTTCATCTTCCACAAGCATCAGGTAGGCAACGGACAACGTCCTTCCTCTTGGGTCACGATCAACGTCCGAGTAACATCCTATCTGCTTTGCCTCGGTCAACAGCAATCCCGTTTCTTCCTCCAGTTCTCTGAAGGCACATTGTTCTGTCGTTTCATCCATATTCATGAAACCGCCAGGGAATGCCCAACAACCTTTGAAGGGCTCACCACCACGTTCAATGAGCAGAACTTTCCGTGGCTCCTTTTGTGTTATGACAACCGCATCAGCAGTAACGGCTGGACGTGGATATTTATATTCGTAAACCATATTTTACGCGTAAATTACATACTTATTAGATGTTCATGCCCACTCAAAGTTTTCCTTGCCAGCACCAATCTCAAAGTGAAGCTTGGCGATGCCTAAATCCATCTTGGTATAACCAATCAAAGAGAATCCCTTTTCTGCTTTTACCTTAGGAGTGCTGTTGCCTTGTGGAGCAATGTACTCAAAGTGGAACTTCTGCTGATTGACAGCAGTAGGAGCGAGTAGGGCAGCAGCCACTCCATCATGGAACCACTGGGGTGTGCTGTCGCTTGCATTGCTCACTTGCTTAGCAGTCTTACGTTTCAGTTTTCTTCCTGGATCGTCACCATATCCAAGAGCTATCATGCAGCAAAGTTTTTCGCCTTCGCCAACGGAATATGCTTCTTTCACTTTATTGTATGTCAAACCAACCCAGCAAGTGTTGAGGCTAAGTGTCTGTGCAAGTAATACTAACTGTTCACCATAGTAACCGATGCGTTCCGGGAGGTCATCAGTTTTCTTGCCGATCATAGCAAAGTAGTTGCTTACTCCGCTGAAAGTACCGTATGCCATCTTGCCCTTGAATGCCTTAGGTTCATTGGTAACAAGTTGGATGTTGAGATGTCCTTCCTTGTTAACCTCATCTACCTTCTCTTGCAGTATGCTGATAGCGTTTTCTTCTAAAGGTTTGTCTATGTATTTTCTCACCGAATGGCGAGATTGTATTGCCTCAATGTTTGTCATGTGATTATGTATTAGTAGCTGAAATACGTAGGAATGAGTAGAAACGATGATTGTTTGTTAGCGAAAATGCCCAGTAGGAGTTGTAGCTATCATTCATCTCTTTACTCCCCTAAATGGTAAATTAGAATATACCTTAGTGCTGCAAAGATACATAATATTTTCTGCGTTGCAAAGAAGTAAACAACAATTTCATTCACACAATATTTGTTCCTGGTGAAGTAACAAGAGAATCGTCTTTTAACTCCCTAAACGACGAATGGTTGATAACTTCTTTTTACTCCACTTAACTCCTTGAAGTGAGCAAGCTAAGAACTTGCAAAGCTTGAATTATATTAACCTGAGTTCGACGAAAACTTATCGCCGAGTCGGCGGACGAAAAAAAAACATATAAAAACCTTGAAAAACATATAAAAACCTATAGTGTTTTTTGCTGCATAGAATAAATTATGTTTTTCTCGGTTTTATAATACGCAGAATATTCAAAGAGGAAACAAATCAACTCTCACCTCTAAACTCTTAACATTAATCCATAGGGTACTTTACTCCCCATTCCTTACGTAATGCGTCCATCTGTCTCATTATTGACAAGGTTTCTGCATGAGGCATCATTGGCGATTCTATAAGACCCTGTTCCAGACAACGCTTACATTCTAATACCTGATACTCGTAGCCGTTGACCATGTCTTGTGGACGACTTATGCGTTGCACGAGTTCGTAGTTACGGTACACTTCTATGAGTTCTGGACAGTTCACGTTATCAACTCGTATGTAGCCTTCTGTTCCACTTATGATACCCTGGCGGTCATTAAGTGTCAATGCTCCTGACTGCAGATTTGCCATCTTGCCGTCTGCAAAACTCAGGGATATGCTTTCCATCATGTCCATACCTGTAGGTCCAAGATGTACATTGCTGACGGTACGGATGATGTCTGTGCCAAAATACATGCGGGCAAAGTTGAGTACGTACACTCCAAGATCAAGCAATGCTCCACCACACAATTCTGGCTTGACGATTCGCTCCTTCTGCTCCATCATGTAGCATAGGGTGGCTGTCAGTATGCGTGGCTCACCTATCATTCCACTTTCCATAATCTCCTTTACTTTGAGTGAAAGAGGCATGTAGCGTGTCCATATTGCTTCTGTGATAAACACTCCACGTTGATGTGCAAGGTTTATCAGCTCTTCTGCCTCACGTGCGTTTGCAGTAAAGGCTTTCTCTACAAGTACAGGTTTGTCGTGTTCAAGTGCAAGGCGTGCATGAGGATAGTGGTGAGAGTGTGGGGTGGCGATGTAAACCAAGTCGACATCCTTGTCACACACCAGTTCCTCGTAGCTTCCGTATGCTCTTGGTATGCTGTAGTTGTCAGCAAATTCTTTTGCCTTGTCTTTTGAACGTGAAGCGATGGCTATTACTTCTGCATCGGTAAGTGGAGAAAGGGCGATTGCCATCTTATGGGCAATCCAGCCGGCTCCTATAATACCTACTCTGATTTTTTCCATGATTGTTCTTTTTGTTGGGGTAGTAATGTGTGTTGGCAAATATACGTATTTATTATTGAACTATGAGGGGAGTAGGAAAATTATTTACCTTGTCAAGACAATCAGCACGAAAAAAGGACAAAATCCATTCAAAGATAATTTATGGAACCAGCCTATAACATCAAAAAGCATAGCGACCTTATAACCTGTCAGGTTGAGTAGCGAATCTTGAATAATGTTACTGTAAAATCCCAAATAAGGTCATTATTGCCTAAAAAGTTGTTGAAGATGTGTTTTTTTTTGTGGAATTTGTATTGTGTTAATAGCAAAATGATTACTTTTGTCGCATAAATATATTTTACTTTTGCTGCTTTTTTATTTGCAAAAGTAAATTTTAGAGGGTGAATTCCAGTCCTGGAATTCACCCCATTTTTGTAATTGCAGTAATACCTACTAATGAGTATTTGTTGGTGTCTGCAGGGTAAATGGTAGTGATAAAGGATTAATGTTTCGTTGGAATATTGTAATTTTGCAAGGTAATAATGTTTGTAGTGCGTAATTCAGATTATTGGTATGACAGAAACGTATAGATCAACTGATCCTATTAGTGAACTTATTAGTGATGACTACAGAATGCTTCAGGTCATCAGTAGATTTGGTTTGTCACTTGGTTTTGGTGATCAGTCGGTGGGTGCTGCCTGTAAGGCAGGCAATGTTGATGTGGACACTTTTCTTGCAGTCGTAAACTTCATCAAGGCTGGTGAGCATGTGCGTATAGGTAAATTGGTGGAACAGGTGAATGTGGCTTCTCTTATACAGTATCTGAAGAGGTCGCATTCATACTTTGTTAATTTCCGTATTCCCTCTATACGCCGTAAACTTATTGAGGCTATTGACTGTACCAATAACCAGATTGCGTTTCTCATTCTTAAGTTCTATGATGAATATGCTGGTGAGGTTGGGCGTCACATGGAGTATGAGAACTCCTATGTCCACCCTTATGTTGATACGTTACTTGGTGGTAAACTTCCAGAAAAGGCTGGTACGTTTGGAGAACTCATTCATCAGCATCATGATAATCATGGAAGTATTGAGAAGAGTAGTGCGGAGTTGAAGAATATCGTCATCAAGTATTATCCTTCTGATTCGAATGCTCAACTTCTTAATGATGTGCTGATGGATATTTACATGATGGAGGAGGATTTGCTTAGCCATTGCCACCTCGAAGATCAGTTGTTTGCTGAGTGTGTACACAAGCTTGAAGATGAGGTCAGGAATAATGCTTGCGTTTCGCATGAGGCAGGTGAAGCTGATGGCGATATTGGAAATACCGAATCACTTTCTGACAGAGAGAAGGAGATAGTCATTGAAGTTGTGAAGGGATTCAGCAATAAGGAGATTGCGGATCATCTGTTCATCTCGCTCAATACTGTAACCACTCACCGCCGTAATATCTCACGCAAGCTTAACATCCATTCGTCCGCAGGACTTACCATTTATGCCATCGTGAATGGTCTTATAAGTCTTGAAGATGTGAAGCTGTGATTAACGGTTAATGTTTAACGGTTAATGTTTAACGGTTAATGTTTAACGGTTAACGGTTAATGTTTAACGTTTAGGGTTTAGGGACTAATCTTTTGTGGTTAGTGACTAACGCTACCGAGATACTCGACGGCATGTTAATTAACGCGAACTCGATGAATTAATTCTCTACTTGCTACCTGTCGATCTTCTCGAACTTGTATCCTAAGGCTTTGAGTTCAATAGCCGCGCCAGCGAGATACATTGCTCGTATGCTTCGTGCAAACACGTAGAATGCAAGTGGGCTTTGTGGTTCTATCTGCTCATGACGAATCTTGGAGATGACCTGTTGGGCGCATCCCTGAACAACCTTCTCCATCTTGTCAAACTCGTTACCCTGAAGTCCTAAGATGTCACCTCTTACTACTTCATCCATGTAGTCAAAGCCACGCTTGTCACGAAGATACTCATAAAGATTTGGAACCTTTGAATAGATGTTCCAGTCGTCATCCCAGAAACGTGCTACAGCCATTCCGAGATACATTGACCATCCTATTGCTACATTAGGGTACTGCACTATCTCCTTCATTGCATCAGCAATGTAGGATTGTGCCACCTCGTCCCATTTGTCTGTAATGTCTGGTGACTCGAGAAGCTGCTTGTCAAGAAGTTCCATAGATGAAAGTATACGGACGAGATGTTCTGTGAGCTGTTTCTCGTAGTTGTCAAGATATTCTTGTTGCTCCATGATTGTTTTGTTAAAATGAATTTTGATTACTTATTTAAGTTTCTTTCTGCGAAAGCGCAAGCGATAACGCAAGCTTCACTTGAATGAAGTTAAAGGGAGTTAAGTGGAGTAAAAAGACGTTTGATTGTTCGCAAAAAGTCCATTCGGTACAGAGTATCGTCTTTTAACTCCATAAGCGACGAAGGAGCGATAACTTCTTTTAACTCCGTTTTACTACTCAAAGTGAGCAAGTTAAGAACTTGCGCTTTCGCAGAAAGAAACTTGAATTACTTAGTTCTTTGTATCACTTGTTTTCCGATTTCCAGAAGATACATAGGACGTAGATTGAGGTAGCGAAAAGAAGTGTTGCTACAAGAATGTATGTCATAACACCCGACATGCTTGATGTGTATCTCGATACTGCATTGGTGTAGTCAGCGTATAAGATGTAAGCAAGAGTGTTGTTGGTAATGTGCAGGATAGAACTTGCTGTTATGCTCCTTGTCTTTGCGTATAGCATACCAGAGACAATTCCGAATATGAAGTTGCTTGCAAAGTCAACCTTGCTGAAGTGGAGTAGTGCAAAAATGGTTGCTGACACAAGTATTGCATTCCACGTTTTCATGTCATTACGTACAAGGTTACCCTGTATTGACTCGCGGAAGATTGTTTCTTCGATGATAGGTCCTGTTATGCAGAGGCTTATGAATGTGAATGCTTCAGAAGGATAACTCTCCACCTCCTCATGTAGAGTACCCCATAATAGGCTCTGGTAGGCATCACATGCTATTACCATCAGGAAGGAGAAGATGATGGCAGGGATAACGTATTTCCACCTTATGTGTCGAGTACTGACTACTGTCTCAGGTCTTGCTATCGTTGTCACGTAGAGGAAGTAAAACACCATTATGTGAGAAAGTATGTGTGAGATACCGCTCACCATGGGATTTTCCATGACCAATATCTGCTCTATTGTGTAGGTTCCTGTAAACCATGACTTGAGAAAGTCGATGTTGTAGAATATCAGTACAAGATGCATTATTACATTTGCTACATAATGCATGGTGTAGAACGTGATGACTGCTATTAGTGGCTTATAGAATTTCTCCATAAGAATCGTGTATTTCCTTTATTTTTGCATAGGTAACACCCTCGAAGTTGTCAAGCACATAGTTGCACTTCTCCTGTATTGCTTCGCGTGGGTTGTTTGTGGCAAGTCCTATTGTGAAGATCCCTGCCGACATTCCTGCCTGAAGCCCTGTGAAGGCATCTTCAAACACGACGCATTCGTCAAGTTCAGCATCGAACACCTTTGCTCCCTTGAGATAGCAGTCAGGGTGTGGCTTTGATGCTGAAAAATCTTCGGAGGTGAGTATGCGGTCGAAGAGGGAAGCGAAGTTTGGAACCTTCTTTGCAAGACTTTCCATTTTCTTCTTGTTACTGCTTGTTACGATGGCACACTTCACTCCGTTAATGTGAAGGTCAGCGATGAAGTCGAGGGCACCAGGGTAGAAGTCGTAGTTCATGCCTGCCTCCTTCTCGTCAAGTTCCTCCACAACCTTCTTCTGTAAATCCTCACCAGGGAAGTATCTGTCAAGAATCTGGGTGAGTGTTGTTCCCTTTATTGCATAGGCGAGGTCGGGAACATCGGGGCGATACTTACGTCCTATTGCTCCCCAAATCTCTGTATATTGTCCCTCTGTGTCAATGAGGGTTCCATCAAGATCAAATAGTGCTACTTTTAACATCTTTATTTTGTTTTTGAAGTGTACATGTTTACATCACTCCGCTTATCTGTAACTTGTATTCGGTTGGTGACTTGCCGTAGGTTTCTGAGAAGAGGCGGTAGAATGTGCTTCTGCTTGAGAAACCGCTTTCGAGAGCTATTGTCTCGATGGTGAGGTTCTCGGGTGCCTTCATCAGTTCTATTGAGTGCTCAAGACGAATACGCTGAATGTATGAGGTAAGTGATTCGCCGGTCACGTACTCAAAGTCAGAGTTGAATGTGCTCTTGCGTAGGTTAAGTTCCATGACAAGATCCTCGCGCTTGAAGTCCGGGTTACAGTACAACTTGCGATTTGTAAGTTCCTCAATGTACTTGTTTACCGCATTCTTCTTGTACGTCTCCTCCTTTATCTCCTTCGCAGTTTGTGAAGCGATGTCATCTTTCTCTTTCTTCTCAAGCTTTGCCGGTGTCTTCATGTTGTTGAGAGCTGCGTTAATCTTTGATGTCAGGTACTCGTCATCAATGACAACTGGCATTTGCAGCTTATTGTACTCCTGAAGGCGGATGTAGCTCCTGTGACGCCTCCATACGACGTAAAGCAAGAAAAAGAAGAGTATGCTTAAAGCTAATGCTGCAAGGGCGCCAATCATGTATGTAGTTGCCTTCTTTCTTTCCTTGTATGTATCAAGTTGAAGCAATTCTTTCTCCGCATTGTTGCATTGGAATACTAACTGGTTGTTTGTGACCTGTTTGTTATGTTTATGTCTCAACCTCTCATAGTTCTCAAGTTCAAGATAAGCATCTTCAACACGTCCCAATTCGTAGTACACACCTGCAAGGTTATCGCTGATACTCATTGCTACGGCTGATGATGCGTAGCCGCTGTATTCCTTCTTCAGATCCTCAAGAATGTTACAAGCTTCCTGTGTCCGTCCCAGATTGATGAGGCAATAGGCGTAGAGTCTTCTTCCTTCTGTGGAATTTGCAAACTTGGTGCTTTGGAAACTGTACAGCATCTGGTTTGCTTTTAACTCTTGTCCTGCTCTATAAAGGTTCTTTGCCTGACATATATGAATACGGCCAACGATAGAATCGATGTATTCTTGACTCTTTATCTGCGGGTCGAGGTTCTTTGCTGCCACAAGGTCAATCATGGCTTTTTCATACAGCTCTATTGATTTGTCAAATTCCACAATCTGACTGAAATATGCGGCAAGTCGTGCCTCGTAGATGCATAGATCCATGTGTTCTTTTGCTGAATGAGCGTCGTGAGCAAAGTTGACGGCAGCATCAAAGTGCATGCATGCAGCATCATAGTTCTCTGCTGCAAATAGGTTGTTGCCTATCTCGTAGTTGATAAAGGCGAGAGCTGCTGAGTCATTAAGTTCGGCTGCAAGTCTTGCGCCCTCAATGCAGAATAGTGCGGATCTGTCGCCATAGTCGCTCTTGTGATAGTATGATATGGAGTCGCATACTTCTTTGAGGCGTTGCCTTTTATGTTCATCGTTATCTCCGCATGAAACAAAGAACACTGATATTAAAAGAATAAGTGGTGTGTATAAGAACTTCATGTTCTAAGTAAGTGATCAGAATTATTTTATAATTGCTGTATTGTAAATGGTTAGATACCATTACTTGGCTCTTGTCTGACCATTACCCTTGATAATCCATTTGTATGTGGTAATCTCCTCAAGAGCCATAGGACCACGGGCATGGAGCTTCTGTGTGCTGATACCGATTTCTGCACCAAGACCGAACTGAGCGCCGTCTGTGAATGCTGTTGGAGCGTTGTGATAGACACATGCGGCATCGACCTTCTTGAGGAATACATCTGCTGCAGAGTCATTCTTTGTGATGATACACTCTGAGTGACCGCTACCGTTCTTGCGGATATGAACTATTGCCTCGTTAATGTCTGCTACGGTCTTTATTGCCATGGTGTATGACTGGAACTCTGTACCGTAACTTTCCTCTGTTGATGGCTTGAGAAGTTCGGCAGGGTAGTTGCCCTGAAGTGCAGCCATTGCTGGAGCATCAGCATAGATAAGTACGTTGCTTTCCTTGAGTGGTGCACAGATGGCAGGAAGATCGGCAAGGCGATCCTCGTGTATTATTGTGCAGTCGAGAGCGTTGCACACACTCACTCGGCGTGTCTTAGCGTTGTTGATGATCTTGGCACCCATCTCAGTGTCACCATCCTTGTCGAAGTATGCGTGACACACTCCTGCACCTGTCTCGATGACTGGTACACTTGCCTCTTGACGTACAAAGTCTATGAGTCTCTTGCTACCACGAGGAATGACAAGGTCAACGAATCCGTTGGCATGAAGAAGTTCGCCTGTTGCCTCATGAGTGGCAGGTAGAAGCTCTATGATGTTCTCGTTGATGCCAAATTTCTTGAGTACACCCTTGATGAGGCTCACGATAGCACGGTTACTGTCGTCTGCATCCTTTCCTCCCTTGAGGATACATGCATTACCTGCCTTGATACATAGTGAGAAAACATCGAATGTTACATTTGGACGTGCCTCGTAAACGATACCTATGACACCGAATGGAACACTTACACGAGTAAGGTCAAGTCCGTTAGGAAGTACATGGTGCTTCAGTACCCTGCCAAGAGGACTTGGAAGAGTGCTGACATTACGAGTATCTCCGGCAATGCCCTCGATGCGCTCCTTGGTAAGTTTGAGACGGTCGTACATAGGATTAGCAGGATCCATACGACTGAGATCCTTGGCGTTTGCCTCAAGGATTGCATCAGTATTTGCGATGGCAGCATCAGCCACTGCATTCAAAACTTTATTTATTGTGTCGTTGTCAAGCATTGCGATGTCTATGCTCGCATCCTTGACTTTCTGAAATGTATCTATTAGTGTCATGTCTTTATCTTGTTTCGGTAGTTTTATCTCAAAAGATATTTATTTTGGTTGCTCAGCGTTTTCCTCCTTCTTCTTTCTGTCGAAGAACGGGTTCTTTGACTTGCAGCTGAGAGGTAGGGCAAGCACATTCTTGAGGTCACTGCACACCATACCTGGTTGCATGGCAGCGATACCGGCAGAATGCATGATACGAGTGTCTATTCTCATATCCGCAGCCTTTGAACATGCTGAGCCAATAGCGATACCAACATCTATCGTGTTGATGGCACACGGTACTGATTCTGGTCTGTCAGCACAGTTGGCAAAACCACATCTCATGCAGTTCATGCCCTGACAGAGTTCACGGGTTCCTATAAGTATTACAGCCTCTGCCTGCATTATATTGTCAGCATCACGAAGGAAGAACTTGAAACCGTTTGTCTCATACACCTTCCTCATCTCTTCTGCCAGTGGCTCAATCTCCGGCATTGTGATGCAACGGATCTCGACCACATCCACACCTTTGCCCTTAGGTGCTGTGCGGGCAGCAGCCATAATCTGTCGTGCAGCATCAAGTACTGTCTGCTGTCTTATGTCTCTTTCGTCAAGTATCATGTTTATTTTTTGATATGGGGTTCAATAATCGTGCAAAATATTCCATTTTATTGGACGTCATGATTAGTGAACCTGTTTATGTACCACAAATATAGAGCATTTCTGTCTGTTATACAAGTTTGATGACCATAAAGTGATATATTACTTGTTGTTTTAGATTCATTCTTGAGAATTTTATAAGTAAGTGTTCAGTAGAATTTACTTCACACTTGGGTTTTAGTGGTGCGGTAAAAGTATGTATAAAACAGGATTATTGTTTGCTTTGCCTGTATTAATACTACAAATGTTCGTGACTTTTTCGTTTCCTTTAGGCTACCATTCCGTTTCTCCATTGTTATGATTCTGTTCTTCCATCGCTTTGGATTCGTTCCATTCTCGTTCTATTCTCGTTCCATAAGCGAAGTCAGAATGGACCTACAACAAACTTACGACGAAGTGGTATCGAACGAAAAACGGTGCGAAAACGTGTGTAGAACGGTTTTATAACGAGTGTGTTACGTGCTATTGATAATGAATCTTTATGCATAGTCGTCAAGTAAATAAAAGTTTGGTGCAAAGATAATACATCAAAGTGCCTTTGTCAAGAGTTTGAGGCAAATATTTTTAATGTTTTGGTGGTTCTTCTTCAATTTGGTTGAAAATAAATAGGGTATCCAGTATATCGTGCTTGTTATTACCGCAAGCGGTCTGTAATTAAAACCAAAGAAAACAGATAAAAAACCGAGGAAAACAGTTTTTCTGAATTTCCAAGAATTGGTTTTCTTTTGTTTTGCTTGGTTTTACTTCCCGTTGGTCAGTGAGATCGCTTCGCTAAGTTCAAAGGTTTTAATTATAGACCGCTTGCGGTAATGTCTTTGCTTTTTGGTACAAGCAACTGGACACCCTAATTGTTAAATCACCCCCTTTTCACCAGTCATTACTCGAGCAGCACTCGAGGAGCGCACACGATTGCTTGGAGAATCGTCTGCGCTGCTCGAGTGCTGGTCGTGCGCTCCTTGGAGGTTTCTCGTAGGTTTGTTGACCATTTTACTTGATAGTCTCGTTGCACACCCGTTGCAGTCCCAATGCAGACTCAATGCAAAATGTATGTGTTTAACGTGATTTCGACAAAAAATATCGCGCGATAAATAGTTCTCAACTAAAGTGAAGAAGAACCATATTTGTGGTTGATAAAAATTTCTTATCTTAAAATTTGGTCGATTAATAATAAGTTTATACTTTTGCCTTATCATAACCGTTTGTTAACTGTGTGAGTTTAATTCATGTTTTGGACGGATATGTTTTGAAGATTTCTAAGAGTGGAGTTTGTTAAGGAGTAAACCTTTTAATTCTATGAAACTAATATCTAATACGTTGGATGAGGTCTTCAAATATTAAATGAAAAAACAAGCAAATATTTCGCGTTGTTATTTTGTATAAAGACACAATACGTTAGCATTTTGAAAAGAGAGGGTGAAATAATATTGACACACATTTTTTATCTATGTACGATATAGATACATTTGTGACGTAAAATAATGGGGTAAGTCGCAAGACGAGATTTTTTACATCCATAGTAAAACACATGGCTGGTATCTGAAAATCTAACCAACCGACAAATGAATCAATGAGAAATATGGAACAGAAAGTACCAGATCAGAAAATGATTGAATCAAGTCAGAAGCACTATTCCGAAGATGGTCTTTGGGACAAAATCAAGAATGTTGCAAAAAAGGCAGGAGTGAAAGTCATCTACCTTGCATTATTGTTGTACTACACAGCAACAGCAGACACAACTTCGACTGCTCATAAAGCTATAATTTATGGTGCACTCGGATATTTCATCCTTCCACTTGATTTAATTCCGGATGCTATACCTGTTGTTGGTTTTACTGACGATCTTGCAGCACTTATTGCATGCGCTGGTGCGGTAGCTGTAAGTATAACTCCCGCACTCAAAAAACAAGCAAAGGAAAAGCTTAAGGACAGGTTCGGCGATGTTGACGAAAGTGAGTTGGAAAGTTTGTTTTAATCTTTTACAGCGTGTGGGCAAGGTAGTGTATATCAACAGTAAGTGACGAGATTATTTCAAACAAGAATATTTTTTATATAGAGAATGTTCTATACTTGTGTATTTGCCATGGCGTTTGTCATAAAGTGTAAACTTTAGGAATTTATTATTTAATCATTACTAAAACGGTGATACAAAGTGAGTGAACTTGAAATTATAAGGAAAGTGATAAGTACACTTAGTAATAACGCTAAGTGTAGGATGAGATATGCTTCTGAACTTGAAAACTTCCAGAATCGAAAGACTCAAGCTGAGACTAATAAGTATCGACTTGGTGTTATAGGAGTAACAAGTAGTGGAAAGTCTACTATGATAAATTCGTTGCTTGGCGAAAGTTTGTTACCAGCAGTTGCTCGTCCATCTTCAAGTCAGTTGGTTAGTTGTTTTCATTCAACCAGTAGATCTGCAACTGTATATTTCCAAAATGGAAACCCATTGACATTTAGTGGAAGTTCGTTGAATCAGAGATTAATAGAAAAATATGGAGATGAGAGTGCTAATTCAAATAACAAAGAAAAAGTAAAGCAAATAGAACTGTCAACTCCTGATTTCCCTTTTGATGACAGTATAATTCTTATTGACAGTCCTGGTTTAGATGCTTATGGATATGCCGGGCATGAACAGTTGACAATGAATAGTTTATTGCCGACAATTGATTTCTGTATCTTTGTGACTACCTGTAAGACAAATTCGGACGATAAAATGCTCAGTGTGCTAAATACCATTGCTGAGTATGAAAAGCCTGTGATTATCGTACAGAATATGATTGATTCTATTAAGCCTAGTCTTGATGGAAAGAAGTCTGTCGCAGATGTCGCACAAGATCATAGGGTGCGTGTAGAAAGAATTATTAATCGTTCAAATATAAAGGATAAGTCAAAGGTACATATTGTTCAGATATCTGCAATTAATGCTCTCAAAGCACGACAGAATAAGATGAAGTCAAATGCGGATAGTATACTTCTTGAGTCTTCTAATTACAGAAAATTAGTGTCTGTAGTAAATGCAGCATTTGACCAAGTTCGTCCTATTGTAGAGGGGCATAGAATGATGTTCCTAAAAAAGGAAATACAAAGAATTGCTAAGGCCGCAAAGGATGATGGTGCTGGTGCGCAAGGTATTGTTCCAAGGTTTGAGTATGAAACTATGGGAAAAGATTACGAAACTAATAAAGGAGTCCGTATTGATAAGTTGAATGCTGCTTTGGAAGAACTTAACGACAAACTCAATGATGTTCGGAATCAATATGACTTTTCCGAATATGATATTGACGATATTAAAGAGGCTGTTTCTAATTGTGAAGATATGATTTGCAGTCAGATGAAATCTCTTAACAATTCGATTGTTTCTGTATGTAATAAATTGAATATAGATTCAAGAAATATCCTTACTGATTTTAGGTTCGAGAAACAGAGTCTTTATCTTAAAAAGAAAACAGAAGTAGTAAAGGATGGATATTGGAAAGAAGGCGAAAGACATTGGTATACACTATGGTTAGTTAAGGATGACGATGTTTGGGTCGATACTTCATATACGATAGAAGTTACGGATGTTAGTGAATCAAAAAAAAATGCTATAAACTATATAAATAATTCGGCTCTACAGATTTTGTCCGTGGATAGCCCCACACAAAACTGCTAGCCGAATATCATCGTGCAACGGTACAAGAAGAAAGGTAGGTCACGAACTCCTCGAAGTTCGGATCTAAAGCCTTTCATCTTTGAGTTGAGTGA
>JAZUHP010000134.1:0-78176 GCA_045641785.1 Bacteroidaceae bacterium | reverse complement strand
CTCATAAATACACATAAATATTAAAGGATTAAACAAGAAAAGAATATTTACATATTTATAAAAACATGAAATGTTTTTGATATTAGTAAATGTAAACAAATCTGTAAATAGAAAAAGGTAAATATCTAATAATGTATTTATGAGAATTTATAAATACAAATAAATATACGTATAGAAATATGCGCCTATATACATTTAGAAAAATACATTTACACAATTATATAAATACATATAAGCACATAATAATCAAAGGATATTAGAAACAAGAGATAGAGTATTCACCTCATAGTCAACAGATTCTGGTGCTTTAAATAGATCTGGATGAGCATTAAAGAATATCACATCAAGTCCATAATCTCGTGCTCCAAGAATATCTGTATAGAAATTATCACCAATCATTATGGTTTTTGAACGATCTGCATTAGAAATTTGAAAAGCATAATCGAAGAACTTTGGACTTGGTTTATTTGCTCCAGCATCTTCAGACAATATAATAGAATCAAAATATTCAAACAATCCACATGCTTTAAGTTTTTTATACTGTACCTCATGAAAACCGTTGGAACAGATATGCAACCTATACCCTTTCGCTTTAAGGTCCTTAACAAGCTCGTGAGCGCCTGAAACAACACCAGGCTTAGAAGAACACAGATCAAGGAAAACATCACTTATACGCAAGCAATATTCATCAGAAGGAGCAAACTTACTACCATCCTTACAAATACCAAAAGAAAGAGGACGCTTAAAACGCTCTATAATGAGATAATCTCGACTAATCTCTCCTTTAGCATATTGAGACCAAAGAAGTACATTAGTTGTCCAATAATTGTCATAGAAGACATTTGGATCATAAAAATATTGCTGCAAATTAAATTGTTCAAACAACTCTTGTAAAGCTATAATAGCATTACCATGTGTATCATACAAAGTGTCATCAAAATCAATAAAAACGTCACTATATCTTTTCATAAATGAAATATTACATTAGAACAAAACAAAAGCATCCACAAACACATATTCATATATTTGTAGATGCTTATAAAACTATTTAACTACAGAAATCTTTTTATGGTTTTTGATATAAATACCCTTATTTATACTATTAACTGATTGACCATTAAGATTATATATCATATTCTCATTAGAAGAATTAATAACAGAATTAATTGCTGTAGGATCAGCAACAACTCGAATCACACCAGTTTTTAAGAGATCTGTAGTATCCCATTTCTTACCATTTCCTGGTTGAGCAGGTATGATTTCAGAGAATGAACCTGTAACAGTACCAGACAAAGCAAAGACCTTAAATTCTGTTCCCTCAGGAATGTCAAGCTCAGAATAGAGGTCTTCAAATGCAAGATTAAGAACAGCCTTTGTAAATGCAGCACCACCCTGAAGAACTAATCTGTTAATCTTTGAAGTACCATCAGAATAGTAAATTGGAATAGTAACGATAGAATTTGAATTAGCAGTTAATTTACCTTTAAGTGTTAAAGTATTTCGATTGACCAGAAGAGTATCACCAGCATAAATCTCAGAACCTGAAGAAAGAGTTACAGGAGCCGAGAGAGTTCCTGTACCAGCAAGAGTCGCATCCTTTGCAACAGTAACAAGTCCAGTACCCGTATGAACACCATTAACAACTAAACGGCCTGCATTTACTTTTGTCGTTCCCTTATAGTCATTAGCACCAGTAAGTCTCCATACATTATCACCAGACTTTATAATATTTACAGTACCAACATGACCACTTCCACCACAAGACCAGTTATTAATGATACCACGGAAAGTCTCCTCTGTATTAGAACCGCCAACATTCCATGTACATGTAAAATTATCAGTCTTCTTACTTGAGCCACAAAGATAGGTACCAGCGTCACCAGAAACACCACCAAGAACATAGTTACCATTAGTATCCCATCCGCAGATTCTAGCACCATTTTTAAGCTCTATAACGCCCTTAGGAACGCTTTTACCATTAAGAAGTAGTAAGTTACCAGAAGCAACAGCATTAGCGACTATACGTCCTGTAAATGCGTTCATATCTCCCTGCAAATATTCTCGAACATAAGGAATATTTATTTGAAGAGTTCCAGAACCAGTCAAAGTACTCTTAATATAACAGTTTCTATTAGGCGAGAAATAAGAGTATGTACCCTCCATGACCTCAATAGGGAAATTATAGTTCTCATAAGCTTCTGTTTCACCAGCTGTTACAAGTGTTCCACCTGCAAAAACAAGTTTAGAAGAAGATCCTATACCAACATTCGTAATATCTGGAGTAGAAAGATGAAGAGTACCTCCCTGAAGGACTGTAGCACCCTTATATCCAAAGAAATTCTTGGTATTAGGCTTTAACGTACCAAGACCATCAATAACAAGATTACCATTTCCCTCGAATATACCGTTCATAGTAACGATACTATTAGCCTTTTCAATAGCAAAAGTACTATTAGACAATATCTTTGCACTTCTATTGGTTGTTGTTGTACCACCTGCATAAAGGAATGTTCCACCATCAAATATCCAGTTCTGCGCAAACTCCTCACTTGAACCTATAGCAGAAGCAACACCACCATTACGAAGTGTACTGAAAGAAAGAATACCTTCGTGGCAAACAGTAGCACCTTTATAGTCATTAGACAAAGTCAACTTCAACTTTCCGCTACCAGCCTTATTTAATGAAGTTGTCCCAACGATGTGACCCGAACCAGAAATATCAAGATTGCCATCACCTTTGAAAACAATATCCTTAGGTGAAACACTCTCCGTTAATGATATTTTTGAGTCCTCATCTACATTAAAAAGCACATTTGCGTCATCCGTAAAAAGACCATTGTCACTACCCCATCCATTAGAAACAAAATCCCAAGTCACGACCTCAGGTTTCCAAAGGATGGAAGGCTCGAAGGTGTCAATATCAACAATTCCAGCTTCTTCTGGCTTTGTCTTGTAAACAACGACATCAGAATAAGAAGAGAAAGAATCACCCTTGAATGCACGAACTCGAATACTATAAGCATTGCCTGGATTAAGACCAGAAAGAATGATAGAAGACTTATTTGCTACAGTACGAGCAACTTCAACAAAATCAGATTCTGCAGCTTTTAACTCAACAGCAAATCCGTCCTCGCCTCTTGTCCAATCACGCCATCTTATTGTCATTGAAGTTGTTGTTGCACTAACCTGTTCTACATTAAGAGGAGAACGAAGATATTGTTCAACGTTTCCTTCTACAATACTATTAATATAGTTTTCTATATTTGTATATCCATTAGAACCTTTCTTCATGGCATCATTAACAGAAGGATTAGTACCATTTGATGACTCCCAATAATCAGGCATACCATCACCATCTGTATCTACCTTCTTAGATCCCGTCCATACTTTCCATGTAGAAGGGTTACCATAGAATAAAGAATTTTCATTAGAAATGAGAGCACCATCTTTACCAAAAGACTTCAACTCATCAATCATATAGTAATCCGTATAGTCACGGTATGGAAGTGATGCACCTACATCAGGAATAAGATCTTCAATCAATGACGTAGCAGAAACAGTTGGCAGAGTAGGGTACTTATAAGGTGTCGCAACAACATCAGATCCAGAGAAAGTTGTCACAGGACTAGGATTATAAACGCCATCCTTATTCTTATCTTGATAATTATCCTTCACATAGCAATGGAAATTCGAGTTTCCACCAGTAAAACCATCACCATTACCAACAGGACCATTAATGAACAGGTTGCCAACAATGTTACAATAACTCTGGCCTTCAGAATCGCCACCCATAATGTATGCACCATCTTTCCAGTTATAAACAACATTGTTCACATACTGATTACGTCCCTTTACCTTATTATTACGAGTACTATTGTCGCAATAGAAATTTCGATAAAGAGTGATACTATCTGCTTGCATAAGTCCACCAGCAGAGTGAGACATAAGTCCTTGACCTACAATACAATTCTGTAAGGTAATACTATGTAAGGCACCCTTGCCGTCAGGGTTTATAGAGAAAGTCTCATCTCTACCCCATGCAAAAGAGCAATGATCAAATATCATGTTAGTACCACTTGCAAGAGCAGCACAATCTTTACCATTATCTCCACCGGCACCCATTCTAAAACGCATATAACGGCAAATGATGTTACTTGCATTTGAGAAAGAAACACCATTTCCATAAACAGTAATACCTTCACCAGGAGCAGTTTGTCCAGCAACATATAGATCAGAAGCAAATGTAAGACGTCCCTGCAACTTTATTACACCAGCAACATCAAATACAATAATTCTATTGCGTTGAGACACTGCATCACGAAGAGAACCTGCACCACTATCATTCAGATTTGTTACATGGTAAACAGATCCATTACGTCCTCCTACAGCATATTTTCCCCAGCCTTCAGCACCAGGAAAAGCAAGTTGCTGAGCATCAGACTCAACAAACGTACCTGCAAATAATACAGAACTAAAAAGACACTTGAAAAAAATATTCATATTAATATGATTATTAGAAATAGTTGATTAATCGTTGTAAAGGTAGCAAAAAAATCACAAATGAGAAACATAAGGTTAACAATTCTTGTCACTTTGATAATAAAAAGAAAAATTATATGACGACTTGTAAAATTCCACATTATAGTATGCAACGAGTTTATATCGAGTCTGCAACGAGACTGTGTTGAGACTATCATATAGAAAACGTATTGTAAGAAATCTTTTACTCGCGACAGGGTATAGTTTCTTATCCCCTTTCCTTCGACATCGCTTCGTAATACTTTCGTAATGGCTTCGTATCAAAGTCCAAATTATATCTGGTAAGAATCATTTAGAATATATATAGTAATTTTACTTAACTTATTCATAAATAGAAACATTAAGCGATGTCATAAGGCATTACACAAAGATAGACATTATCCGGTATTTTCAAGACTACAAGGCAACTATAAAACAAATTATATTACATTTTATATGATAAATCAAGAGTGAGAAAAAATCGTTACGAAGGACTGTAAAGTGAAGATTGCAATGCTTGAAAATAAGAAAAAATTCATTCAAAAACTGATTTATAGAACATGCCTTAAAGAAATGGCTAAGCAATATACACATACATTTTATTACATTAAAAGTAAACTATAAAAATGCAAAAAAATATACACTACGAAAAATGCAAATAAAACGTTTTCACCATGAAACAACGAAAATAAGACATTTAGAAAAAGAAAATGAGATTACCACCAACAGAAATAGTGCCAATCAGAGGTTGAGACAATCTTCTCTTACCATTATGTAAAGTATAGTTTAAAGAGACACGTGTACCAAAATGACAATCTAAACGATAATTGAAAGCCAATTCAGTATTCATGCAACCACCCCAATATGTATTAAGTTTAAAGGCAGAAGTATCCATTTTATTGAAATGGGTAGAACCAAGAAGCAACTTACTACTAAAAGATGTTCTATCTGTGATAGGCAAGTTTCCATAGACACCAAACATTAACTGACCATAACGGAAAAGTTGATTGTCAGAAGTCATGTCATCATCATTCGACATGTCTATATTTGTGAAACTCACCTTACCACCATATCCTATATAAGGACTAACAAAGTATGCTCCCTCCAAACCAATAGATTGACCGGCTGTAGGACTATAGTATTTACCATTCTGGAAAATAAGATGTTTATTAATCGGTATATTGATACCTGTATAATAGCTAATGAATGAGGGGTGATAGTATTTGTTAAATTCATCGTGTCGCTTTACATCTAAATTCAATCCCTTATCCTTGAAAAGGAGGTCACCAATCCAATAACCAAATTCTGTAGTCAACATTCCCAAGCCTGCTCCACAAAGAACATCACTATACCAGTGACGATTGTTTGCTATACGCATAAGTCCTGTTGCGGTTGCACAAGAATATGAACCTACTGTTATCCATGGACTTATATATCCATATTCCTTGTGTAACATGGTTGCGGTCATAAACGCAGTTGTTGTATGTCCAGAAGGGAAACTGTTCATCCTTGAACTGTCAGGACGTCTTACCTTAAATAAAGACTTCAGTCCTCTTGTAAGAGGGAACATTAGTGCTACAGTGGCAGCCTGAGAAGTTACCATACGTCCCCAGTTACTTCTGCTGGTAACGCCCAGACTTTTCATGCCATAGAGAACAAAGACAGGAGCAACCTGAAGGTAATTGTCGGTTGGATCCTTGAAGGTAGGGAGAAAATCATTCCTCAACTGGCGTGTCTTCTTGTCGAAGTTCTTTTCTATACACCCCAATATAATAAGTGAGGCACCGACATGCGTGTAGTGGTACAAGTCTGATTCGTACCATTTACGAGAAGCCAACTCTCCACAACAAATACTACTACCTGATAGGGGAATAGAGTCACAGGGAATTACAAAGCATGAGTCATTCTTAATATCAATTACAGATAGTTCAACTGAATCATCAAGCATTACACAGCTTAAAGAATCAATCGACACAGGCTCTTGGATATTTTCCGCAGAAAGAGATCCAAAAGCCATAAGAAATATTCCCAATAAAGAATGACGTGCTTTCACCTTATGATAATATTAAAAACAAATGCAAAATAATAATTAACAGTATGGTTTCGCAAATGCCGCTAACACCAGTAATTCTTATACAAAGATAATTGAAAGTTATCAATCTGTCTACCGAAATCTAAAAAATTTTCTATTTATCGGCAAAAATGTTCTGTATACGCCTAATAAAGTCCTTAAAAGTTATCATTTCGTCGCTCGAAACAAGAAATATCATGTTACACCTATAAATAAGAAACAATGAAAGTAAGTTATAAGTAGACATAAAAAATTATCAAACTGTCGTTCGAAAATAGTATGATAAAGGAATATTAAAGTATTGTACAGTCAGAAAGGCATTTTATGAACGACAAAATGAGAAGTATTTACGGTAAAAGTTCTCAATCTGTCGAATTTCCCGAAATAGTTATCAAAACGTCGTATGAAGTTCTCAATCTGTCGCTCTAAGGCATTTATAAGTTCTCAATCTGTCTTCTCACAATACATGAAAAAGAAGAGGAATTGTATAACTCTATGAAATAAGTGATAATATAAAAGTTCTCTAATTGTCGCTCAAAAAACGCAAAAAAGACAAGTTCTACATTTGTCTACCGTAAAAAATGGAAAAAGTTCTAATTTTTTCGCTAAAAGTTTGGTCCGTTTCAGGAAAAAGTTATAAATTTGTCGCAGAAAACAGGCAGAGGAGTCAAAGTCGACAGAATGAGAACTCCAAAAGGTTGTAATATCATCTAATCTAAAAAGAAATATTTAAGATAGTTTTTTGCTTTTCGATTCGTTTATATTTTTTTATGTAATTTATTATGTATATTTTATGTAAAGAAGTGTAAGTGTTTGAAAGTCTGTAAGCAGCGAATGTTTCGAGCGACATTTTGATAAGTTTGCGTCGACAAACGTAGAAGTTTATAGAGACATATAGATAACTTCATGTAGACAGAATGATAACTATTTGAAGGTAAAGCGACAGAACGAGAAGTCAAAAACGACAGATTGAGAAGTAAAACAATAGAAAAGTTCTCATTTTGTCTACCAAATTTAATTATGGAAAATATAAAGAAGTCAAAATCAGACAAGAAGAAGGACAAACCTATCTTGGTGTCGAAGGAGAGTTTGCTTTATCAGCCTTGGAAGTTGATAAAGTCAGGATATGATGCTACTGCATTTCAGCAGAACGTCATAATCTCCGTATTGAGAAAGTTGAAGAACTCTCTCTCGGATATGCGTGACGACTATGTTCGTGGTGCACGTCAATTGTCACTCTTTGAGACACATGACGCTTCTTTATATAAGTCAGATGACGATGATTCCATGACTTTCGACATTCACATGAAGGAGCTTGGTGTGGAACCACAGAACTACCAGCGTGCGTTCAATGCGGTATGTAATATAAGTGATATTGACGTGTGGGTTCCAGTTCCTACAGCAGAAGGGCAGAAGGAGGAGTTGGAGCGTGCTAAGTTGTTCTCTATCATTGTGAACAAGGAAGACGTTATACTTGACGAGAACAATCAGGTAATCGGCTACAAGTATGAGAAACATAATCCTAAGGTAAAGTTGAAGTTGCGCAGAAACGTGGCAGAGACACTGTTCCAGGGACAGATTCATACATTTCTTGAGCAGACAGCCATGAACATCTCTGAGAAGTTCCCTAAGCGACTCTATATGTACTTTGCTAACTATAAGAACTTGGGACACTTGGAGATAGATTATTGGAAGTTCCGTCAGCAGATTGGTTTTGAAGACCAGAACCCAGACAAGATACAGTATCCTAAGTTCTATGATTTCCGCAAAAGAGTTCTCGATCCGTCGGTCGAAAAACTTCGTGAGATGGCAGAGAAGGGACAGGCAGAGTACTGGTTTGAGTATGAGCCTGTGTATAGAGGTAGTGGTAGGGCAAAGGCTCCTGACTTGCTTTACTTCACTATTCACCTAAGTAAGATTGGTGAGGATTATGAGAAGCAGAAGGGCTCATTCCTTGAAAGACAGGAGATTGAGACACGTCTTTCCGAAACATTCAATCAGACAACAAGTCAGATTCGTAAGTTGATATTCTGTCTTAAGGCAGAGGACTATGCCGATTTCAGCGCAAAACTTACTGAGTTGGAGCGATACTTTGAGCACAACAAGACCAAGATCAAGGATAAGCGAGCTTATGCAAATAGGGTCTTAACTGATTATCTTCGTGAATCTAAGGAATATAGAGATGCGATGAAGAATCAGGAGCGACAAAATGAGAACAATTTCGTGTGTGAAGGCAATTCTCAAGCGACAGATGGAGAAGTAATCGGTGAGGAAACTGCAGTTGAAGCGACAGATAGAGAACTTCAAGGTATTGTGTCAGACCCTAATGGTCTCATTACTGATGAAGAGAAACAGATATTGAAGAATTTTATTGTAGAACTTCGTCAGGATGCAGAGCGTAAGATTATTGTAGATGCTATCACAATATCTAAGAATGATAGAGGCTTCATCTTGTATGTTCCTACAATGGCTACATTCGAGACATTCCAGAATCTGCTTGACTCTATATCAAATGATTTGTCTGATGAGCTTGATTCAAATGTTGTTGTACGTATACAGAGTGCTTAGTTTTGTTCTTTCATTATCATTGTTTATCAGATGCGTACAGATAAAATAGATCAGTCTCTTGCCCAGCAGTTGCTTTCTATCATGGTCAGAAATGGTTGGACTTTGTCTACTGCTGAGAGTTGCACAAGTGGTAGGATTGCTTCTACTTTAACATCAGTAAGTGGAGCATCAGATTACTTCCTTGGAGGACTTGTTGCTTATCAGGATGAGATTAAGATTGCTCATCTTGGTGTTACGGCAGAGATGATAGAACAGAATGATGTTGTAAGTCAACCTGTTGTTGAACAGATGGTACGTGGAGCATGTAGGTTCTTCAATTCTGACTATGCCCTTGCAAGTACTGGATATGCAGGTGGTGGTACAGACACAATCCCTTCTGGGACAATATGGATAGGGTGGGGATGTGCTGATGAGGTATATTCCATGAAGCTTACAAGAGATGATGGAAGAGAAGACAATACTGCAAATGCTGCGGTTAATGTCATTCAGCAATTCTTGAAATTTATAAAATGACTTGGCTTTAGCATACGTAAGAACTGGTAGATTGTAATGCTATAAGGTCGCTTCGATGGTAAGATAGTAAGGTTCAAATGACAGCTCGTGGAAATGTATCATCGGTAGGGTGTCGAATTTTAAAATAAAAAAGTGAGAGCCGAGTAAAAATAGCATAATTTTAACACATTATAGAGCATTTAAAGTGAGAATCTTAGGTACAGCCGGTATTATCTTAGATGGATTATAAAGATAGTATTTGGCTGTACCGTTTTTTTGTAGAATTATGTACAACTATAATGTTCTCATAACCTAACCAGAACATGGTCTGCTTACGACTTGCTTACGACAATTGTCGTAAGCAAGTCGTAAGCAGAGTGTGTTTTACTCGGGTTTTCCTTGGACAATAAAAAGACGTTACAAAGTATTTTTTCTAAAAATATGTATACTTGTCATCTTTTTTCTATATATTTGCAGAGAAATCGATAAACATCGATCGGGGTGCTGGATTGACCGGCTGAGATTATACCCATTGACTTGATGCAGGTAATGCTGCCGTAAGGACAGATTCATTTTCTTTAAGTGTTTATATTTGAATCATATCAATGTTTATTTTCTTATGGCTTTGTCAATCTTTATTGTAGAAATAAAGTTGTTTCTTTATCTGATTTACAGCAAGTTATTGTCGGTCGATGATGTTCAAGGGACAAAATGATAACTTTATGAAATTAAATATCAACAGCAAGGAGACAGAGACAAAGTCAGCTAATCTCCTACAACTTTCAGAAGAACTGCAGTTACCTGCCAAGGGTGTTGCTGTAGCTGTAAACAACCGTATGGTACCACGTACTGAATGGGAGTCAACACCATTAAACGAGAATGATAACATCGTCATCATCAAAGCTGCCTGTGGAGGATAACTGGGACGACCGGATATTAACCGGATATTCCGGAATTGCCGGAAAAACCGGAAAACCCGGGAAATCAGGAACAACCGTACAACCGTATAACCGTACAACCGATTAATTATGTTACAATTTATATCACACTATACAGATAAGTATGATTATCTGGACGGCATCCGAATGGCACTTGAAGGAGGATGCCGATGGATACAGTTGCGAATGAAAGATACAGCTGTTGATGAAATCCGTCCTGTAGCCTTGAAGGCACAGGCAATGTGTAAAGAGTATGGAGCTACTTTCATCATTGACGATCATGTGGATTTAGTTAAAGAGATAAAAGCAGACGGAGTACATCTCGGAAAGAAGGACATGCTTATACGCGAGGCACGTGCTATTCTTAGAGAAGGATTTATTATCGGTGGTACAGCCAATACATTTGAAGATGTCAAATTGCACTATGAATCTGGTGCAAATTATATTGGTTGTGGCCCTTTCCGTTTTACCACTACTAAGAAGGGCTTGTCACCAATTCTTGGACTTGAAGGCTATGCTGATATAGTCAGTAAAATGAGCTCGGAAGGCATCAATCTTCCTATTGTTGCTATTGGAGGTATAACGGTCAATGACATACCGGAAATTATGAAGACAGGTGTGACTGGTATAGCATTAAGTGGTACAATTCTCAATTCCATAAATCCTGTTGAAGAAACTCGTACACTTGTAAGTACTATTAATTCAGCCATATAAATAATGATGGTGGTGAATTTGTATTCTTCTATGAGTATATAAATGTAGAAATAGATAAAAATATAATTATATGAGTAAACTCGTTATTGCAGGACGTGAGTTCAATTCACGTCTATTCCTGGGCACAGGAAAGTTTATGAATAACCAGGTCATGGCAGAAGCTATCAAGGCAAGCCAGACTGAGATGGTAACAGTTGCGATGAAGCGTATCGAACTTGAAGATAAGCAGGATGACCTCCTTCAGCACATCATTCAGAACCCAAATATACAGCTTCTTCCAAACACAAGTGGTGTTCGTAATGCAGAAGAGGCTGTGTTTGCTGCCCAGATGTCACGTGAAGCATTTGGTACAAACTGGTTGAAGCTTGAGATCCATCCAGATCCTCGTTACCTTCTTCCTGACTCAATCGAGACGCTCAAGGCAACAGAACAGCTTGTGAAACTTGGTTTTGTAGTCCTTCCATATTGCCAGGCAGACCCAACACTCTGCAAGCATCTTGAGGAGGCAGGAGCTGCAACAGTAATGCCTCTTGCTGCACCTATAGGAACAAATAAGGGATTACGCATGAAGGATTTCCTTCAGATAATCATAGAGCAGGCAAACGTGCCAGTTGTAGTTGATGCCGGTATAGGCGCTCCAAGCCATGCAGCCGAAGCAATGGAGATGGGAGCTGACTGTTGTCTCGTCAATACAGCTATTGCCGTTGCTGGTGACCCTGTTCAGATGGCTATTGCCTTCAAGGATGCCGTAGATGCTGGTAGACGTGCATACGAAGCAGGGCTTGGTGCTATTGCAGATTGTGCAGAAGCAAGCTCACCTCTTACTTCATTCTTGAACTAAGGGACCTAAGGACACTAAGGACATTAAAGACATTAAAGACACTAAGGACTTTAAAGACATTAAGTTATTTAATAAGGTCTCTAAAGACACTAAAGTCCTTAATTAATCATTAATAACTCTCTAAAACAAAAGATAATCGTGCCACAAGATAATAAAGCATACGCAAAACGTGAGAAGGCCTATATGCAGGGTAAGCTATTCCCTGAGATTAAGGTCGGAATGACAAAAGTGAATCTCACGCCAACTGTTATAAAGGACGAGCGTGGTGTTCCTCACACAGAGGAGAACGCTCCAGTATACATTTACGACACAAGCGGTCCATTCTCAGATCCAAACATCGAGGTTGATCTCAAGAAAGGTCTCCCACGAATGAGAGAACAATGGATCATCAATCGCGACGATACAGAGGTATTGAGTGAGGTGACAAGCGAATATGGTAAGCAACGTCTTGCTGACCACTCACTTGACAGTCTCCGCTTTGAGCATATCCAGTTGCCACGTCGTGCCAAGGCAGGAAAGAACATCACACAGATGGCATACGCCAAGGCTGGTATCATCACACCAGAGATGGAGTATGTTGCTATCCGTGAGAACATGAACTGCGAGGAACTGGGTATCAAGACTCACATCACACCTGAGTTTGTACGTGACGAGGTTGCACGTGGACGTGCTGTCATACCAGCAAACATCAACCACCCTGAGAGCGAACCGATGATTATTGGCCGTAACTTCCTCGTGAAGATCAATACTAATATAGGTAACTCTGCCACAACATCAAGTATTGATGAAGAGGTAGATAAGGCTGTATGGTCATGCAAGTGGGGTGGCGATACTCTCATGGATCTCTCAACAGGTGATAACATCCACGAGACACGTGAATGGATAGTACGTAACTGTCCTGTACCAGTAGGCACAGTACCTATCTATCAGGCTTTGGAGAAGGTTAACGGTCGTGTGGAAGACCTTAACTGGGAAGTATACAAGGACACTCTCATCGAGCAATGTGAGCAGGGTGTAGACTACTTCACTATCCATGCCGGCATACGTCGTCATAACGTACATCTCGCCGATAGTCGTCTTTGTGGTATCGTGAGTCGTGGAGGATCAATCATGTCTAAGTGGTGTCTTATCCATGACAAGGAGTCTTTCCTCTATGAGCACTTCGACGAGATTTGTGACATCGTGGCACAATATGACGTAGCTCTCTCACTTGGTGACGGTCTCCGTCCTGGATGTACAGCCGATGCCAACGATGCAGCACAGTTTGCAGAACTTGACACTATGGGCGAACTTGTACTTCGTGCATGGGACAAGAACGTACAGGCATTCATAGAAGGCCCAGGACACGTTCCTATGCAGAAGATACGTGAGAATATGGATCGTCAGCTTGACCATTGCCACGAGGCACCATTCTATACTCTCGGCCCTATCGTTACAGATATCGCTCCTGGCTACGACCATATCACAAGTGCCATAGGTGGTGCGCAGATAGCATGGTTCGGAACAGCAATGCTCTGCTATGTTACTCCAAAGGAACATCTTGCACTCCCTAACCGCGAGGATGTACGAGTAGGTGTAGTAACATATAAGATTGCAGCTCACGCAGCCGATCTCGCTAAGGGACATCCTGGAGCACAGGTACGTGACAACGCACTCTCAAAGGCACGTTTCGAGTTCCGCTGGCGTGACCAGTTTCACCTCTCACTTGATCCTGAACGTGCCCTCCAATACTTTGAGGAGGCAGGACATACAGACGGAGAGTACTGCACTATGTGCGGTCCAAACTTCTGCGCAGCTAAGTTGACTCATGACCTGAGAAAGTTGAAGTAATGACTCCAGAACAGAAAAGAAGGTATAACCGTCATCTTATCCTTGACGGGATAGGAAAGGAAGGACAGGAGAGACTGTTAAGTGCCAAGGTACTTATCGTCGGCGCAGGAGGATTAGGTTCTCCTGTTGCCCTCTACCTTGCTGCTGCAGGTGTGGGTACACTCGGCATAGCAGACGGGGATGTCGTCTCCCTTACCAACCTTCAGAGACAGGTTATACACAAGACTGCAGATGTGGGAAAACCTAAGGTGGACTCGGCAGAGAGGACCATTAAGGAACTGAACCCCGGCATACAGGTGGTGAAGTATGACTCATTCCTTTCAGAAGACACAATCGCAGAGATTGTACGCCAATATGATTTCGTGATTGACGGAACAGATAACTTTGCAATAAAGTATCTCATCAACGATGCATGTGTGATGGAAGGGAAACCATTCTGTATGGGTGGAATAAACAGGTTCAATGGTCAGCTTATGACTCATGTTCCCGGAACAGCATGCTACCGTTGCCTCTTCCCAGAGCCACCTGCATACGAAGAGGTTGAGACGTGTTCCGTCACAGGTGTACTTGGAAGTATAGCCGGTATATGCGGAACACTACAGGCAACTGAGGCAATAAAGTATTTCACAGGAGCAGGCAAACTATTGACCAACACCTTACTCACATTCGACGCATTAACGATGCAGTTCAACAGACTTGAATTCTTCCATAACTCAGAATGTCCGCTATGTGGCGACCATCCATCAATAACAGAACTAAAGGAATATGCCTTCCGTCCATGTGCCAAGACAAGAGATGTTTAGGAAGAAGAGAAAGAATATGGAGTAAAGACGTAAAGAGAAGTAAATATCATGTTTAGTGATGAATTAAAAAAGATATCTTGGGATGAGACCACCCGTAAGATAGCATCAAAGACAGACCTTGATGTGCGCCGCGCACTTGCCAAGGACCATTGCGATGTAGAGGACTTCATGGCACTCATCTCACCGGCAGCGGAACCATATCTGGAGCAGATGGCCCGCCTGTCACAGAAGTACACGAGAGAACGCTTCGGCAAGACCATGTCGATGTTCATACCGCTGTACATAACAAACTCATGCTCTAATTCATGTGTGTACTGCGGATTCCACCGCGAGAACCCTATGGCACGTACCATACCCACCATCGACCAGTGTGAGGACGAATACAAGGCAATAAAGAAACTTGGTCCTTTCGAGAACCTCCTTATCGTGACAGGAGAGAACCCTGCTAAGGCAGGTCCTAAGTACCTTGCCGATGCTCTCGACCGTGCCAAGCCATACTTCTCCAACCTTAAGATAGAGGTCATGCCTCTTTCTACTGAGGACTACGAGATGCTTACCCATCATGGTATGAATGGTGTCATCTGTTTTCAGGAGACATATAATGCCGCCAACTACAACCTCTACCACCCACGTGGCATGAAGTCGAAGTTCGAGTGGCGCGTTGATGGGTTCGACCGTATGGGTATGGCAGGAGTACACTCTATCGGAATGGGCGCACTCCTCGGATTAGAGAAGGAGTGGAAGACTGATGTGACTATGCTTGCATACCACCTTCGCTATTTGCAGAAGAAGTACTGGAAGACAAAGTACTCAGTCAACTTCCCTCGTATGCGTCCGGCACAGAACGAAGGGTTCCAGCCTAACTGTTTCGTGAACGACCGTCAACTCGCACAGGTCACATTTGCCATGCGTATCTTTGACCACGATGTGGATATCAGCTACTCTACTCGTGAACCAGAGTTCATACGTAATAATATGTGTACACTCGGCGTTACAACTATGTCTGCAGCCAGTCGTGTCAACCCAGGAGGCTACTATACTTACCCAGAGGCACTTGAGCAGTTCACGGTAAGTGACGACCGTTCTGTAGAGGAGATTGCAAAGGCACTCAAGGAACGAGGCATCGAACCTGTATGGAAAGACTGGGACGGTTCTTTCGACCATATCAAGATGCAGAGATAAGCAAGTGAGCAGAATTACTTAGGAATGACAATAGTAATAACATTACCAGAATTTATAGAGAATGAGGCAGAACATATTATCCGAATGATGGACAGGGATGATGTGGATCTGCTTCATCTCCGTAAACCGTCCTCAACCATTGAGCAACTCGAAGAACTCATAAGTCACATACCAGAGGACTACCGTTCCCGTATAGTACTCCATGACCATCATCGACTTGCCATGAAGTATAATCTCTTCGGAGTACACCTCAACTCGCGTAATCCCTTACCGCCAGAAGGGTGGAAAGGAAGCGTGAGTCGCAGTTGCCACTCTATCGAAGAGGTGAAGGTGTGGAAGGACAAGTGTAACTACGTGTCCCTGTCTCCAATATTTGACAGCATATCCAAGCAAGGCTATGCATCTGCATTCAACAAGGAACAGTTACTCGATGCTCATGCATCTGGTATCATCGACTCCAAAGTTCTTGCTCTTGGCGGTGTCACCTTCGCAAAGATACCAGAGGTACTATCCTTAGGTTTCGGGGGAGGCATGATACTGGGAGATGCGTGGAAAAGGTAAAGAAAACGAAAAGTTAGTAGCTTAAGGAAAAACGGTTTTTATCTGTTTTTCCTTCGTCCGCCGACCCGGCGATATGTTTTCATCGAACTCAGGTCAAATAGTAAATACGAAATATGCAATATAATAGAGTTTTAACAATAGCCGGTAGTGATTCTGGTGGTGGAGCAGGAATACAGGCAGATATCAAGACAATATCCGCTTGTGGATGCTACGCTTCATCAGCCATAACAGCCGTAACAGTACAGAACACCATAGGAGTAAGTGCTGTTCACCCTGTTCCAACAGACATTATCGAGGGACAGATTGAGAGCGTTCTTAGTGACATCGGCACAGATGCCATTAAACTTGGTATGCTCAATACCTCAGAGGTGATAGAGTGTGTCGGACGACAGATTGAGAAGCATTCCATACGTAATGTTGTGCTTGATCCTGTCATGGTTTCCACATCAGGGCATCGCCTCATGGAAGAGAGTGCAATAACAAGTCTTATGGAAATACTTATTCCTAAGGCACGTGTTATCACACCTAACATTCCTGAGGCAGAGATTCTTCTCAAGGCAGTTCCGGGATACAGCACCATAGCATTATGTGAGGACAATCTATCCGATGCAGCACAAGCCCTTGCACAGCACTTTGGGGTATCTGTTCTTCTCAAGGCTGGTCATCTGACAGAGGACAAACTAACGGATATCTTCATCGACAACGAGGAAGGCAAGTTGTACGAGTTACCTTCTGTACGAGTAGACACACCTAACACACATGGAACTGGCTGTACCATGTCCTCCGCTTTTGCAAGTATGCTTGCCAAAGGAATGTCTCTTGCCGATTCTGCAAAGGCAGCAAAGGACTATATCAACAAAGCTATCATATCAGGTGCAAGGTACCAGATAGGACACGGACATGGACCAGTAGACCACTTCTTTGGAAGCAGGAGTATTTAGGTTTTAAGGTCGCTACGCTGGTGAGGTTTTAGGTTTATTTCCTACATAAGCGAGAAAAGTTTAATGCTTGTCAGGAAAATACCCAATGAGTATCAAACCTTACAACCTCAAAACCTTATAACCTTACAACCTTACAGAAACCACACAGGACACTATGACAGAGAATGAGCGCAGAAGATGTCATTACATCATTCACACTAATGCAACAGCAGCAGCTGGTATCGCAGCAGGTCTTGCACAGTTGCCAGGAGTAGACGCCGCCCCATTAGCAGCGTTAGAGGTAGAAATGGTTACAGCTCTTGGTGCTGTATTCGGCATCAAAGTGTCGAATGCCGCAGCAAAGGGAGTAATAGCATCTGTTGCAGGTACTGCCGTAGGAAGAGCCACATCACAGTTTCTTGTGGGTTGGTTACCAGGACTGGGCAATGCCATAAACGCAACAACTGCAGCTGGTGTAGTCGAAGCACTCGGATGGTTTGCCGCCGACCATTTCGACCTTGAGAGAAACAGTAACGGACATGAAACGAACAAATAGCGAAGAAATATCGACGTTACAACGAAGAAGAATCGAAGCAGGAACTTACTATCATCGAAAAGACGTGCAACTACTTCGGTAAAGAGTTAAACCAGAGATAAGTGAGAATAGAATATACGGGCTTCTTATATTCTAAAATAAGATAGCGCCATTCTGAGACGTTTTTGTAATCTCAGAATGGCGCTGTTTTTAGCTAAAGTCGAGTAATAATCACCTTTCTGTATCAATCTTCTTTCCGTTTACACGTACATTGCTGATATGCACATTGCTGACCGCATGGTCAGAATCATAGTCCTTGATGATGGAAGGGGAGAGTTTGTTCTCATCACCATTATACTGCACATCATCAATCCATACGTCGCGGATATAGTTGCCGGGAGCACGGTTATACTTGCTGGAGTAGTTGACTTGCACGTTATATATTGCAGTCTTCACCACCTCCTCAATGCGTATGTTTTTGAAATGGATGTCCTCTATACGGTTCTTGTCACCACTCCTTATAGCTATCACTCCATCGCCATCGGCAGAGAGGATATCACAGTCCTCCACCCATACATTTTTGAGCACCTCGCCATCTTCACAACGGTCATCGCCATGACTGCCAAGGTTGAATGGGTGAGCAAGGTCACTGAATATGGTTGCCCTGCGGATATGGTAGTTGTCGCTGCCACCCCAGTACCACCATCTGTGGTTGTATATAGCAAAGGCATCATCATTGTTTCTGAGGAACACGTCCTCCACAGTCACATCCTTGCAGCACATCATGTCGATGCCGTCACTCCACGGATGACGAGAGAAACTGCGGAGATTACGGATGGTAATGTTCTCAGATTGTCCCCCGAACACGGTATAGTGTTGAGGGTTGATGACTGTGAGACCGTCAACAAGCACATTCTTTGAATATGTTATCTCAACACCCCTCAAAGGGTTTAGCAGTATGCCACGACCAATGATTCGTACATTCTCTGCCCGATCTACGATGAGACGTGCACAGACAACAGCTCCTGGCGCGATATAGACAGTTGCACCGCTGGGAATCTTTATCTCCTGACTTGGCAGGTCATGTGGCTTATGTATTCCTGGACCGAAGTATATCAGTCGTGGATTCTGCACAAAGACATCATGACTATTGGTAGTCTTCCAGTTGATGTCGATGTGTGAGTCTGGGTCTGGTGCCTCATAGGTCTCAGTCTCAGGACCATCAACAAAGATATGCAGGCAATGTTCACGGTCGCCGTTGATGTCCACCTCAAGAGCATATCCTCGATTGTCTATAACCTTAGGAATCCTGAAAAGGATAGTCGAGTCATTGACCAACTTATGCTTGATGTTCTTGGAAAGAGGGCGTACCGCTGCCTCCCTGATACGTTCTCCCCTTTTTACAACCTGTACCACGGCTCCCTTAGCTGCCTCAAACTGGCACCATGAAGCCTTCTGCACTTTCTTATGTGGATTGACCTCACACATGTATGTCTTCACGACCTGTTCGTCTGCCATGACAACGAAGTCATTCATTGGTGTGAGAGCACCTTTCCCCTCAGGGTAGTCATAGACCTTTACCTGTGCCTTGCAGATAGGTGCTACAGCCAATAATAATAGTAATAGTATATGTCTCATTCTACTAAGTTATTTTGCAATTGTCTTCTTTCCATTCACGATGTATATGTTGCCTGGAGTCATCTCCTTTACTTGTCTGCCCATAAGGTTGTACACGACGTCGGATGATGGCTTTGCAACAGGAACACTTATCGCATTAGGTTCGTTGGCAAGAGGAGTGACTGATATGGTGAAAGTGACATAGTTACGTCTACCTGCCTGATTTACGAAACAGCCTGTGAGTTCACGATTATGAGTCAGGTTCGTTAGTGTCACACTTGAACTCTTTGCACCGTTCTCCCACTCGAATGAACCGAAGTTGCCCGAAGTCTGGAGATTGAGAGTAACACTTTGTCCATATTCCACAGTTACGGATGTGCCGTCAATAGTCTTGCCATCCATCTGTATGCTTGGAACAACTTTTGTAGGTTGACCGTCACCCAGTACTGCAATAGTATAGCATTGCTCGCTCACTCTTCCGTACTCATTAGTGTAGTGAACACGATAGACATATGAAGAGTTTGCTGTGACGGTGATCTCGCGAGTCTTCTCGCCAGTCTCCCATTCCCACATGCCTGTGTCTGTTGTGCCATCAGGAAGGGTAGGAGAGAGGGTAATGACCGAACCAGGTGCAACGCCTCTATTGGCAAGAGCAGTTGTAGCAAATGTGTTTGTGAGCATACCCAGCTCGTTGTGGTTGATGGTCTTGCCATTCATAACCATCCTTGCCTCCAGTTCTACAGGCGCCTTGGAACGGTCTGCCAAGGTGTCGCGGGTATTCATCAGGACTGAGTAACCAAGGTGGTCATATCCTCCACTTGTACTTCCCTGACCACCAGCATCTATTCCCATCTCCTTGAGTGATATCTCTGAGAATGGCATCTTCACACCCTTTATTCCTTCATAGTGACCGATGACAGTTGCCCAGTAAGGACGCATCTGAGCACCAAGAGCAGGTTCTGTCATTGTCCAGCATCTACTGTCGGTATAGTAGTAGCCGCTGCTTCCATACTTATAGTCTGTCCAAGGCAGGTCGGCAATACTTTGAGTCTGGGCTGCAACATACTCTATACCAGCAGCGATACGGTGATCCATGTAACTGAAGAGGTCATCACCCTGGTTCCATCCTTGATGGGCAATGTCAATGGCAAGACCGAGAGCCATGGCAGAGTGACCTGTGTCACGTCCACTCTCATTCATCTGTCCTACCTTGCCGTATGCACCAGTCTCCTTCTCCCAGTCGGTAGTGGTTACCACAAGGTTTCCCCAGAACTCGGTAAGACCGTCATTAAGGATAGGAGTCTCTGTACGAGGGTTCTTGAATGTACCTACCTGGTCGTACTTGATGAAGGACATACCCTGATTGTAGATGTTCACATCGTCACAGAGAATACCTATGCTGATAACACATAAGGCATTACACAGTCCCCAGTTACTCCAGTAGTGACCCGGTGACTGCCACCACTTACCTGCATTTTCCCATGTGGCGTTACGACCACGAAGGAAACCAATAGCAGATGGGTACCACACGTCAAGCATCCAGCGCTTGAAGGTGTTGAAGTCTTTCTCACTCCATCCGTCATAGTCACGTACAAGTTCTGCTGCCTGTGCAAACTGATAGCCGTACAGTCCTGCTGCAAGAGCGTAGTTACTGTCACCGCTGATATACTTCGTTGTCTTTGCCCAGTTCATGAGAACCTCAACGGCATGTCTTGCGCATGCTGTATTTCCTTCTATCTGCCATCTCAAACCATTCTGGTAGGCAATGGTAGCGCCACGTGCAGCATTCATGTAGTTCTCGCCTACACCGCCACCACGGACGATAGTCTCTACTGGGTATGATGCCGCTGTGCTCTGTGCGTAGGCTGCCTGTTTGAGAATGTTATATGCAGCGAGTACCTTTGTGTTCTTATCAGCAATCTGTTGCTTTATGCGGTTAAAGTCTTCCTGTGTATGAAGTCCACCTGGGTGGCGGAAACCTCTGCTTATGTCGTAGGAGTCAGATATGTTGCCCATTGTGAATACGAAACCAGATGTGGCGTTGAGTGCTGTCTTGGCAGAAGCAAGAGTCTGAACCTGCTGGTCGATGAACTGCTGTGACACAAGTCCCTGATTAAGAAGATAGCGAGAGTATGTCACTACATCCTCATAGTCCTCAATGGCAGCAGCAGGATACTTGTCGCTCTGTTTTGCTGATGCGAGATATGTCTCGGCACTCTCCACTGCAGTCTTAAGCTTTGTGAAGTCTCCCTTTGTTCCATATCGCTGCTGGTATTCAAGGTCTTCCGTAAGAGTCGCCTTGTCCTTTACCTCAAGAATAGTGAGAGCCTTGTTGTATATACAGAAGTCATATACCTTGGTATTAGCAAGGTAGGCGTCACCAGAGAATGGTGCACGACCTATCCAGCAATACTGAGGTGTCTGTGTAAATGTAGAGTAGATGATTGGCATGGTCGAACTGCTTCCAACCATTGTTCCGTCAATGTAAAGTTTGCCAATCTTACTGCTTTGAGTGTAGCACACATGGATCCACCTGCCCTTGGCAGAACTGTTGTCCAATGCTATACCTACCTCCTTGCTGTAGCCTCCAGGACTTGTGGCAACACGTTGAGCATTTACTCTGTAGGCGTGGTATATACCTGCTGTACTTGTACAGGCGCTACTTGTACTGAATGCCCAGAGGAAATTGCCGGCACCTGTTATATTTGCGTTTTCTGCAATGTAGTAATAGCAACTGACAGTAAAATTGCCTAACTTGGCAATCTTCTCGCCTGCAGCAGAAGTGAGGTCAAGGTAACCGTTACTTGCACCAAGATTCATAACGTGATACTTGCCAAGTGCCTCTACCTTGGCAGAACCTGCCATCTTTGCGGTGATGCCAGATACATCATCCTTTACTTCCTTGTTGTTAACATTGCTGAAGTCAAACTTCATGACAACATTATCATCTGCATACATACCGACCATTGTAGCAAGAGTCAGTACTACTGTCATCAATACTTTTTTCATAATATCTTCAGTTTTTTTGTTAGTCCAGTATAGAGCGTTGCGAATTATGTGGTGTAGCACATATAATCTTGGCAATGCCATTTTTTGTTTCTGTCGCAAATATCAGCACCTTTATCTGAATGTAGAGGGCAATATCATATTTATTATCTGAAAAGATAGTATAAACCGCAAAATAGACGATTGTTACGCCTGTTTTAGACAATTGTTACCTATCTATGGTAGGTTTCCTCACCTTTAATTTGCTAAATAGGGTTGCAAGTTAATCGTGCTTGCGGTAAAGTTTTTGGTACAAGCAACTGGACACCCTATCTGCTAAACTAATAGGTTGTAAGATGACAAAGCCGGTGAGGTCGTAACAGTACAACCTGATATACGAATAAAGGCAAAAATAGTCAAGCATTTGTGGTAACATACATTCCGCTGTGACTCCGAGCATCCTTCGAGGTACCTTCGGAGGATCTCCATCGCATCTCCATCGCATCTCCATCGCATGTCCATCGTTTCGATGGAGATGCGATGGACATTCGGTGGAGATACGATGAGGAAGATACGGAGTCAGCACGGAGGCACAGCGTAGGATGGTAGACGACTCTTGCTATTGTGTAGTATTGTGTAGTGTGGATAATGAACCTAAGTAACTTGCATCACCTAATAACAGGACTTCGCTTGATGGTGCAGAAGACGCTCTATTCCTGTCCTTCTTGTTGTTGTCATGTTACATTTCTTTCTTCTTTGGCGTAAAAACAGAGTCTTGTTACATTTACTTTTTCGTTACTTAAGTTTACTTTTTGTTACGTCATGGTAGATGCTAATGGCGTGAAAATCAGAAGTGATGTATTTACTTGTGGTTTACTTTTCCGCTTTACCTCATAGTGTGCGTATAAAAAAGTACTAATATCTTTGCACCGAAATTTTAATCACTAACATAACCTAATATTGTTTATGAAGAAAAACTATTTACTAACTGACCTTATCCCAACGCGATTGTTGGCAAGTGGTGTCGCTATGACATTAGCAACCTCTATGTTTGCGCAGTCGCCTGTTATCACAGGTACTGTTAAGGATGAGACAGGTGAACCAATAATTGGTGCAACTGTTAAGGTAAAGGGCACAGATAAGGGTGCCGTTACAGATATCAATGGTAATTTTACAGTATCAGCAACGAAAGGACAGACCCTTCAGTTTAGCTATGTAGGTATGTCGACAACAACAGCTGTAGTTGGCAACAAACCTATCTCTATTACATTAAAGGAAGATGCCGTTCTCAACGATGTTGTTGTCGTAGGTTACGGTGTACAGAAGAAATCAGTCGTTACAGCAGCTATTGCAAAGGTTGACTCAAAGGATCTTGAAGGCAGAAACATTCTTCGTGCTGATGATGCTCTCAAAGGTCTTGCAGCAGGCGTTCAGGTAACAAGTGTGAGCGGTCAACCTGGTGAGGCACCACGTGTTGTTATTCGTGGTAATACATCAATCAACCAGTCAGAACCTCTTTATGTCATCGACGGTTTTGTAAGTGACAAGTACGCCGCTGCTGCTCTCAACCCTTCAGAGATTGAATCTATGGAGGTTCTCAAGGATGCTGCAAGTGCTGCTATCTATGGTGCCCGTGGTGGTAATGGTGTTATTCTCATCACAACAAAGCAGGGTGAGAAAGGTAATGCCAAGATTGAATATAATGCTACATTTGGTTGGCAGAATGCTGCTCGCCATAGAGATGTGACAGGTGCTACAGATTATGCAGTTCTTCAGAATGAGAAACTTATAAATGGTGGTCAGGCTCCTTTATATGCAGATCCATACGGTCTTGTAGATGCTAATGGTAATGATATCGTTGGTTTCGGAACAGATTGGCAGAGCCTTGTATTTAATAATAATGCACCAATCGTTTCCCATGACGTGTCAGCAACAGGTGGAACTGACAGAGGCAACTATCGTCTTTCACTTGGATACGTTACAATGGACGGTATTGTAGGTGGTAACTACAACCAGTCAAACTATGATCGTCTGACTCTCGGAACAAATGCCAAGTATGTCCTTATCGACGATTCAAAGGAACGTACATTCCTTAATAAGTTGACTGTTACAGCAGGAGTTAAGTACATGAAGGAGAACAACGTGGGTATCGCAACAAACTCTACATGGGGCTCTGTTCTCGGTTCTGCACTTTACCTTGCTCCAACACTCCCAGTCACTCTTCAGGGAAGTGTTGCTCAAAAGATGATAGATCAGTACCCAAGTTATGACCTCATTAAGGATGCTAATGGCAATCCTTATACTGTTCCTGGTTTCTTAGGCTCATATAATGAGCAGAACAACCCAATGGCAATGCTCCATGTCAATCCAAGGCAGAACTATGCACATAAGTTCCTCCCTAAGTTCGCTGCAGAACTTCAGGTATGGGACAATATCAAGTACTTCTTCACTTACGGTTCTGAATTGTCATTCTGGGGTAACGATGGTGCAGTCAAGCAGTTGTACTATCTCTCAGGAAACTCAAACTCTGACAAGACATCGGCTTCTGCAGAAAGATACTCAGGACATAAGTACCAGATAGAGAACTATCTCACTTATGACAAGACATTCGGCAAGCATACTGTTGGCGCAGTTGTTGGTATGTCATACACAAAGAATAGCGGTAGCAATTCATTGGGCGGCAGCCGTTTCGACCTTGTGAATGTTAACAAGCCATCTATCAACTATGCTACTGGTGACTTGGAATTTAGCAAGGATGCTGAGGGCAACATTACAGGTGGAACTGTTCGCCATAGTGTATGGGGTGGTAATGATCCACAGATCATCTTCAATTCATACTTTGGACGTGTATCATATAACTATGATGAGAAGTACATGATCCTCGCCAACTTCCGTCGTGACGGTTCAAGTCTCTTCGGTCCAAAGAAGAGATATGGTTTCTTCCCATCAGTATCTGCAGGTTGGAACATACATAACGAGGACTTCATGGCAGACACTAAGGACTGGCTCTCAAGAGCAAAGATTCGTTTCAGCTACGGTCAGAACGGTAGCGACCAGGCTCTCATGGGAATACCATTCTCATACACATCACTCACTACTATGGGTGCTACATCAAACTACTATTTCGGAAAGTCTTCACAGCTCAGTTCTGGTTCAAAGGCAGAGAGATATGCTAATGAGTATGTACAGTGGGAGTCTGTAGAGCAGACAGACTTAGGTCTTGACCTCGGTTTCTTTGACAATGCACTCACATTCACTTTCGACTACTTTGTCAAGAACACAAACAACATGATCAAGACTATGGTTATCCCATCTTATGCTGGAGAGAATCCACCAATGGGTAACGTCGGTCTCATGCGTAACACTGGTTTTGAAGTCGAGGCAGGCTACAAGTTCATGGCAGGACCTGTCAACATGAGTGTGAAGGGTAATGCCACTTACATCAAGAACAAGCTTATAGACCTTGGTAATGCAACAGGATTCGAGAACTATGGAATAAGCCAGTTCAGCGGTGGCGGTACTCGTGCACAGAACGGCCAGCCATTCCCATACTTCTATGGTTACAAGACAGATGGCGTGTTCCAGAACATGGATGAGGTAAACGCATATAAGAATAGTAATGGTGGACTCATTCAACCAGCAGCAGAACCAGGCGACCTCCGTTTCGTGGATGTTAATGGTGATGGACAGATCACAACAGATGACCGTACAAACATTGGTAACCCAAATCCAAAGTGGTCTTTCGGTCTTAGTCTCAATGCAGAGTGGAAGGGATTTGACTTTAGCGTGTTCTTCCAGGGTGTAGCAGATGTTGATGTCTTCGATGCTACTTATCGTCAGGATATTGCTTCTGGTAACTTCCCAACTTGGGTGCTCTCTCGCTGGACAGGTGAAGGAACATCAAACAAGGTTCCAAAACTTAAGCAGGGTGATGCTACTAACTGGCAGGTAAGTGACCTTTATGTAAATGACGCTTCATACTTCCGTCTCAAGAACATCCAGTTAGGTTATACATTGCCAAAAGCTTTGACAAGCAAGGCACGTATCAGCCGTCTTCGTCTCTTCGTAATGGCAGACAACCTCTTCACTTGGACAAAGTATCATGGATTTGATCCTGAGGTTGGTGCTATGGGAGCAGGAACAGCAATGGGTGTAGACTACGGAATCTATCCACAGGCACGCTCATTTAATGTAGGATTCAACCTTGCATTCTAATCAGACTATTAGTTAGACTATTTTTATAATTTGACAGTATATGAAACACAATATATTTTTAGCAGGAATATGTGCAACATTGGCACTCTCTTCTTGTACTGAAGAATCTCTGGAGGTATTCAACCCTACAGGTGAACCTCTTGCAGAGTACTATACAACTGTAGAGCATCTTGATCAGGCTGTTACTGCTGCCTATGCTCCACTTCACTGGCCAGACTGGGACGGAACAGCATACAACGCCCTTAATATTGATGCTGAGATCATGGGTGATGACTTCTGGGTAGGTGGAAGTAACAATACAGATAACCAGCATTGGCACATGCTCTTCAACTTTGAGGCTGATGGTAATAACACTCTCGCAACTCTCTGGACAGACTTCTACTCTGGAATCAAGCGTTGTAATGATGTTATACAGTATATTAATTACGGTAGAAAGGGTGGCGTGAAAGAGGAAATCCTCAAACTTGACGAGATGCAGGCTCGTACTCTTCGCGTATACTACTACAGCATCCTCTGGCACTATTACGGAAATGTACCTTTCTATCTCCAGCCAATGGAACTCCCATACACAGCTCCTCAGATGAGTGCTGACGAGATCTATAGCAAACTTGCTCCTGAGCTTGAGGAAATCATTGACTCTGAGGTTCTTCCAATGAAGTGGGATGCCGACAACTATGGTCGTGTGTCTAATGCTATGGCAATGATGCTCTACGCTGAGATCGTTATGTACCAGAATGACGAGTCTCGCTACTCTAAGGCACTCGGTTACATGAACGATATCATGTCAAGTGGCAAGTACGCTCTCAATCCTGACTATGCAAAGCTCTGGGAAGAAACAGGAGAATGGTGTGAAGAGTCTATCTGGGAAATCAACTATAATGATGATAATGCTCAGCGCGACTGGGGTGATGCTGCTAAGAATGTAGGTGGTACTGTTCTTCCTACACTTATCGCTCCAAACCTTTGGCCAGGTGGTGATGGATGGAAATCTGGTGCTGACGGTTGGGGATTCCTCCCTGTACGAACTGAGACATACGATCATTTTGATGATAAGGATAAGCGTCGCGATGCAACTTGTTGGGATGTTCGTGGCGTAGAGTACCAGGAGCGTTATCAGGACACTCACATCTGGCTTAAGAAGTATCGTCCATACGATGAGACTTGCAAGGATTGTCCTGGTTCAAAGAACCTCAACTACAATAATAACCTCCGTATCTACCGCTATGCAGAGACTCTTCTCAATGCTGCAGAGCTTATCGCTCGTGGTGCTGGTAGTGGTGATGCTAAGGCACTCCTTACTCAGGTTCGCCAGCGTGCAGGTCTTGGTGAGATAGATGCTACAATCGACAATATCATCGAGGAGCGTCACCTTGAGTTCATCGGTGAGGGTAAGCGTTACTTTGACCTTGTACGTAGCGGAAAGGCTGCTTCTGTTCTTGTTCCTGATAGCTATAACTATCGTACTAATGCATGGACACCAAGCAAGAAGCATATTCCTCTTGCACAGGCAGAACTCGATGCTGACCCAAGTTTGAAGCAGAATAATTACTAAGTAAGTGATCACAATTATTTTAATAATGCTATAGTAAGTGATTTTCGTAATATCTGCACTCTCTTTGTCGTATCTTTCCGTTTCATTTTCAGTCATGATGCCCGCATCACTCCTTCAAATGAAAGCGAAAATCTACATCCAAATAGAGAGCATCTATTATAAAAATAATTTTGCTCACTTACTTAATCAAAACATCTAAGTCAATGAAGAATATAAAGTATTATATAGGAGCATTTGTCACTACAGTCGTGGCTATGACATCTTGCTCACCTGACTCTTTCGACGGAGCTGATCCTAACGGTATTCCTACAATTGAGGGTGTTAAGCCAACAATCGTTGTGGATCAGGAGATTAATCAGGTTACGTTCACTCTTCCTTCTGACATGAAGGGTGTGATGCCTGTATGGATCTTCACAGAGAATAAGGGTACAGATAATGAAAAGAAGACATACTCAACAGTAAATGGTCTCAAGAGAATCTTTGCTAAGGCTGGAGACTATGATGTAGAGATGAAACTTATGAACCGTAATGGTGTCAGCGATGGTACAGTAAAGGCTTCTTACCACATCGACAACACAATCATGAGCTTCGACAAGTACCTTACTTTCCTCACAGGTGGTACTTCTAACAGTTCTAAGGAGTGGCGTATAGACAATGAGAAGGCTCAGCACCTCGGATGCGGCCCTTCTGGTACTACAGGTACTGAATGGTGGTCTGCAGGACCAGATGAGAAGGCAGCGTTCGGTGTTTATGACAACCGTTTGGTGTTCACTTCTGATTACAAGTATACATTCAACCCTGGTGCTGCAGGTACAATGTATGTAAACTATGGTACAACAGCTCTCAACACATCAGGTGCTACAGAGGACTTTACAATGCCTGTTTCAGAGGCAGAGTCAGAGTATTCTTTTGAAGTAGAAGGTGATCAGCTTTACCTCACTCTTCCTGCTCATACTCCATTCCCTTACATCGCAAATGATGAGATATGGGAGAGCCCACGCTATAAGGTTGAGAGTATGACTGCTAATGCCATCGAACTTGTTTCTGACAATGGTAATATCGCATGGCACTACAGCTTGACTTCTGGCGCTGCAAAGGTACAGTTCAATGGTTTCAACTATGCTCATGCTGCTAATATCTGGCGTCCTATCGATGAGGCTGCAGGATATACAACAAGTTTCTACTATGCTCCAGGATGGAATCAGATTGCAGACCCTGGATTTGCACAGAACGGTGATGCTTACACATTCACACTTCCTTCTGCAACATCTGACCAGTGGCAGGCACAGTGCTTCCTTGTTCCAAACAGCTTGGTATTGAATAGCGGTACAAACTATGATTTCTCTTGTGTCATCAACTCTTCTACTGACATCAAGGGTGTTACTATCAAACTTACAGACAAGGCTTCTGACAGCAACTTCCTCTTCACAGAGAGAGTAGATGTGAAGGCTTACGAGGATTATGTATTCTACCTCTCTGATCTTCCTGGTATTGATGGCGACTGCAAACTCGTATTCGACTTTGGCGGAAACGGTGATAACTGTACTGTTAATGTAAGTCGCATCACCCTTAAGGATCACTCTATCGACGATGGTACTGTCCTTCCTTCTGTAGAGCCAGTAGTTGTTCCATCAGTTGACTGGCGTGAGGCTGATAATCTCCTCGCAGGCATGAACAAGGAAATTACTTATTACTATGCTCCAGGTTGGGCACAGATTGCAAACCCTGAGACAACAGAAGTTGATGGTGGCTACACTCTTAGCTTGCCTGCAGGAACAACTGACCAGTGGCAGTGCCAGTTCACATTCGCAAACACAGGTGTTTCTCTCTCTGCAGACAAGAAGTATGACTACCGCGTAATAATCAACTCTTCAAACCCTATCAAGGGCGTGACTGTTAAACTTACTCAGGACGATAATGATAAAGTGTTCCTTACAGCAGATCGTCACGATGTGAATGAGGCTTATACTGATCAGGTTATCGAACTTGTGGGACTTGAGGGACAGGATATCTCAAACCTTAAGATTGTCTATGACTTCGGTGGTAATCCAGAAGGAACAGAGGTAACAGTCAAGGGTATGCTCCTTCAGGAACATAAGGCAACAGCTGACGAGTTGGAATGGGTTGCAACAGATGCTGACAACCTCTGGGGTGAGGCTCTCTATCCAAACTCATTCCACTATGCTCCAGGCTGGAATAAGATTGCTGATCCAACAATTCAGACAGATGGCCGCAAGTATATGGTAAGTCTTCCAAGCGCTACAACAGACCAGTGGCAGGCTCAGGTTACTACTGAGACAGAGATATCTACATCTGCTGACGCATCATACGACTTCCAGGTTATTCTCACTTCTGATAAGGATATCAAGGGTGTAACCGTTAAACTCACAAAGGTTGGTGATGACAATGTGTTCTACACAGCTGACCGTCATGATCTCACAGCGTATGAGGCAAAGCCTATCCGATTTGTCGGAATGCCAGGTCTTGACATCGATAAGATAAAGCTTGTCCTTGACTTTGCTGGTAATCCTGACGATACAAAGGTAGAAGTTAGCGATATAATTCTTCGCAAAAGCAAATAGATAGATTAATTGTTTTAGTTTTCATGATTTGGGGTCCATGAGGATTCTCCTTGTGGACCCTTATTATATTCCGACTATGAAATTGTTAAGACGAATATTTATATTATGTGCCTTTAGTTGCTCACTTGTCTCTCTCCATGCCTGTGGAAGTGATGATGTTGCAGAGGAAGTGTCAACGGTCAAGTTGACTTGCACTCCTTCTTCTCTCACATTCCCTGCTGATGGTGGACAAGACTCATTTACCGTTGAGGCTAACCGTGAGTTCTCCGTATTTGCAGAGGAAGAGTGGGTAAAGGTGACTCCATCAAGTGGTATGAGTGGTTCGACTGTTGTGACGGTAAAGGTGGAGGAGAATAAGACATACGCTAATGATCCACGTACAGCAACAGTTGTTGTTAAGTCTGGTACTAAACGTTTTAAGGTTGGTATAACTCAGGATTCTCCAGAACGTCCTTCTGCAGGTGAGATAAGTTGCCCTATAGATGGATATAACCTTGTATGGAATGACGAATTCAATAAGGATGGCTATCTAAGTAGCGACTGGACTCATGAGGTGAAGGGAGACCATTGGGTTAATAATGAGTTGCAGAACTATGTTAACACTCAGACTCCTAATGGTGCTAAGGTTACAGAGATCAAGGATGGTGTACTTCGCATCAACTGTCTCAAGGAGAATGGCAAGGTCTATTCTGGTCGTGTGTATGCCAAGGTAAAGGAAGGCTGGAAGTACGGTTACATCGAGGCACGTATCAAGTTGCCAAAGGGTAAGGGTACATGGCCTGCATTCTGGATGATGCCTGTTAATTTCCGTTCATGGCCTACAGATGGCGAGATTGACATCATGGAGGAGGTTGGTGCAAATGCAAATTATGTTTCTTCAAGTCTCCATGCTGATGGTCATGTACATACTAATAACACTCAGGTTACCCATGAGATGTACTGCAAGGGTGCAGAAGATGACTTCCATGTTTATGCTATGGAATGGACAGCAAAGAGTATAACAACGTATGTGGATGGCATACAGCAACTCTATTATGCTAATCCTGGAACAGGCAATCGTGACTGGCCTTATGATGCTCCTTTCTATGTCATCCTAAACCTCGCCTGGGGTGGTGACTGGGGCGGTTACCGTGGTATCGATGAGAGCGCCCTCCCTACTACCATGGAAGTGGATTATGTAAGAGTATTTCAGAAATAGTCGGGGATAGGTCCTAAGGACTTTAGGTTCTTTAGTTTCTAAGGACTTTAAGGACTTTAGGGTCATTATCCTAAGGACTTTAAGGACTCTAAGGTCTTTATCCTAAAGACACTAAGGTCTCTAAAGTCCTTATTCCCCCTAAATAATGCACAGCTCTATGAAAAAAATATCAATTGCAATATCAGCAATCATCCTTTCCGTATCAATGTCTGCACAGACATACCTTGATGTGAATGCCCCAATAGAGAAGAGAGTGGAAGATGCCCTTTCACGCATGACTATTGAGGAGAAGGTAAAGATGACACATGCACAGAGTAAGTTCTCCTCTGCAGGTGTTCCACGTCTCGGTATTCCTGATGTATGGATGACAGACGGTCCTCACGGCATTCGTCCTGAGGTGCTGTGGGATGAGTGGCGTCAGGCAGGATGGACCAACGACTCGTGTGTCTGTTTCCCTGCCCTCACAGCTCTTGCCGCTACGTGGAATCCTGAGTTGGGAACACTTTATGGAAAGAGCATAGCAGAAGAGGCACTCTATAGAGGCAAGAACATGATTCTTGGTCCTGGTGTCAATATCCTCCGCACTCCTTTCAACGGACGCAACTTCGAGTATATGGGCGAGGATCCATACCTCGCCTCAAAGATGGTCGTACCTTATATCAAGGGTATGCAGGATAAGAATGTGGCTGCCTGTGTAAAGCATTTCGCCCTGAATAATCAGGAGTTTGAACGCTACAACACAAACGTCATCATCTCTGACCGTGCCCTCTATGAGATTTACCTCCCTGCATTTAAGGCTGCTGTTCAGGAGGCAAAGACCATAGGTATCATGCCTTCTTATAATCTTTTTGAGAATCAGCAATGCGGTACAAACAGACGATTGCTCCTTGACATCCTTAAGGGAGAATGGAAGTTTGATGGTGTGGCTGTTTCTGACTGGGGTGCAGTACATAGTACAGAGGAGGCTGCCAACAATGGTCTTGACATGGAGTTTGGATCATATACTAACGGACTCTCTGAAGGTGCCAAGAATGCTTACGACAACTATTACCTTGCACTCCCATATCTCAAGGGACTTCGTGAGGGCAAATACTCTATGAAAGATCTTGACGATAAGGTTCGACGCATACTTCGTTTTGTGTTCCGCACTACCATGTCTGGCAAGCGTGAGTTCGGTTCTCTCTGTTCAGACGAGCACTATGCGGCTGCACGTAAGATAGGTGCAGAAGGTATGGTGCTACTAAAAAACGAAAAAAATGTGCTACCATTTAAACCTATTCAGGGAAAGAGAGTCAAATTGGTCGTTGTGGGTGAGAATGCCATCAAGATGCTTACTGTAGGTGGTGGCTCTTCAAATCTCAAGGTACAGCATGAAATAACTCCTCTTGACGGTATCAAGGAACGTTTCTCTGGCATGGCGGATATCACATATTGCCGTGGTTATGTGGGTGACGTGACAGGCGAGTATGACGGTGTCATAACAGGTCAGAACCTAAAGGATGATCGTTCAGCTTCAGAACTTATCAAGGAGGCTGTTGATGCTGCCCGTGATGCTGATTATGTTCTCTTCATTGGTGGACTTAACAAGAAGGAGGGTAATGACTGTGAGGGTGCAGACCGCAAGTCTTATGAACTTCCTTACGGACAAGATGCTGTAGTTGAGGCTCTCGCAGCAGCAAACAAGAATACAGTTGTTCTATGTATCGGTGGCAACCCATTCTCAATGCCTTGGGTAAAGAAAGTGCCTGCTATTGTGCAGGGCTGGTTCCTCGGTAGTGAGGCTGGTCATAGTATAGCAGATGTGTTGAGTGGTGATGTAAACCCTTCCGGTCATCTCCCTTACACATGGTATGCAGAACTTAACCAGTGTGGTGCACATGCTCTCAATGCTTATCCTGGCACAAAGCGTGCTGATGCTAATGTGTGGGATGAGGAATATAAGGAGGACATCTTTGTAGGTTACCGTTATGTGGATAAGAACAAGCTTACACCTCTCTTCCCGTTCGGTCATGGATTGAGCTATACTCAGTTTAAGATTGGTAAGGCTTCTCTTTCTTCTACTACGATGAAGGCAGATGGCAGTATCACACTAACCGTTCCGGTAACAAACATCGGTAAGGTGGATGGTGCAGAGGTTGTTCAGCTTTATATATCAGACAAGAAGTGCTCTGTTGCTCGTCCAGTTCGTGAACTTAAGGGCTTCAACAAGGTTTTCCTCAAGGCTGGTGAAACAAAGAATGTCACATTCACTATCAATAGTGATGCTCTCGCTTTCTTTGATGAGGCAACACACTCATGGAAGGTTGAGGCTGGTGTCTTTGACGCAGCTATTGGTAACAGTAGTCGAAATGTAAATTCTATTTCGTCCTTTAAGGTCGAGTAGATTCTTTATACTTTTTATCATATTATTATCCCTTATAATTCTAAATAAATGTTTTCCACAAATGATCGCCATTGTTCTGAGAAGAACGGTGGCGATCGCTTTTGTATATATACGGTTATACGGTTATACGGTTATACGGTTATGAGGTTATGAGGTTATGAGGTTATACGGTTGTGAGGCTGTAAGGCTGTAAGGTTTTAAGGTCGCTACGCTGGTGAGGTTTTAAGGTTTGAATGACTGCTCGCCCACATATCCTATGGTGTCGAACCTTACAACCTCACAACCGTATAACCTCACAACTTTAAAAATAAGTCTTGAAAGTGACAATCTAAAAAGCGTTCGTAAAAGATGTAATGTTGTACGAGACTGAAGTGTAAGTGATAGAACATCAGTTGTGTGCGTGTTTTGATATATGTGGAATGATATGGTGCTTGTGTAACACATATGTAACCTAAAGTTAAAAGAATGTAGCGCACTTGTATTTTCGTGGCACAATTAAAATAGTCTAATGTGAACAAATGAAATAACATGCGTTGCAAGATGAAATAGGCAGGTGCTGAATTTATTTGGCAGTAATCGAAAAACGCCATATCTTTGCAGTGTAAAAAATAAAAGTTTTTCAGGTTTATTTGAAAGGGGTTTAATAATTAAGGGTTTTGTTTTTTCAGGATAATAGTTAGTTAAGGGTTACAAATATAGATTAAAGTAATAAATGTTATGGAGTGCCTGGGAAGGTCCTCCATAATTTTTTTATGTGCATGTGAAAATTGTAGATTGCTCTGCGTTCTCTTCGGAACATTCCAGCCCTTTACACCTTACAACAATTCGTGTAGCCGAGCGTAGCGGTAAAAACGAACATGAATGACACGAATTTTTCTTACCGTAGGTAATCTTTCGAATGCAACGATATCCATGTACATGTTAATTCATAGCATTCGTGTAATTCGTACAATTCGTGTTCAAAAAAACAATTACAAAATGTATTTTTGATTCAGTATTTGTTAAGCCGCGTCTTTTTTGTCCGCGTTTGCGCGATAAAGATATTGCGTTAGGAAATACCCTTACCACTTATCAACTTTACATGCTAAGGTTGATCATAGACTAAGAAACTCGAAGAGCATAGCTATTCCAAGATGGATGATGATGCCACCCCACAGATGATGAGTACGGTATGCAAGTATGCCAAGCAGATAACCGCCAAAAACAGAAGAACACATCTCAATATCAGGTTTTCCAAAATGTATGCTCATATAAGTAAGTGCCATTGGTAGTATGGCTCTTGGACCGAGCCAGCGACCTAAACCAATGATGAGAGCACCTCTGAACATGCTTTCTACAGCTAAAAAGTCATTGGCGTAACTTAACTCGAAAAGTGTGATCAGTTTCCAGTTCTCCCATCCAAAACTACCGTGACAGTAGTTTATGTCCATCTTTGGATAAAAAGAAAGAAACTGTGGCGTGAACGATACAAGCACGAGCACAGGTAAGAGAAAGGCATATATCATAGCATAAACCTTCAGGTACTTGGTAGAGCGTGAGAGGCCGTATAAACCGAACCTGCCAGTTGTTATCCAACGGAATAGACAAAGCATTGTTGTTATTCCGACAGAACGGAAGAGGAATGAGCTTACAAGACTGAGATACCTCTTTTCGTTGAAGAATAGTGTAGAACCGTTTATCCATTCCTTATAAGCATAGAATCCCTGTCCTGCTCCCTCCACAAATAATAGTAGAGTGGGGAATATCCATACCTGCCATTGCCTCAGTCTCCATTGCTCCTTATGCATGTATAGTGTTGGAATAAGGACAAGGAAATAGATGGCAATATAGATCGATGGCACCACAACCATTGAAGTGCCATTAGCGTATGCAGGCGCCATGACAGCATTGTAGAAGTGGTACTTCATCTGTGCTGTAATGAGGCATAGTCCTGCAAGGAAAGCTAACAGGTACTTGTACCATAGAAAGTCCTCCTTGATGAAACTCTTTATGTCTCCGAGGAAACACCCTACATCGTGGAGAAGTGTACCAGGTTGAGCATATAGATGCCACCAGGCATAGTGTCTGCGAGTGTTCTTGTAGTTCAGGTCATGCTGCATACTATATGCTTCACGTTCAAAAAGAAGACTTCTGTACGCCTTCATCTTGTCGTGGTACTTCAACCATTTGAACAGCCATTCTATGTGGTACCAAATAAGGAAACCTATATAGCCCAGTTCCTTCTGCTGTAGAGTATGAATATATTCGTGATTCTTTGCAACCTCTGTAAGTTTTCCCTTGTCTATTCTACAAAAGATTATGCCCAGAATGTTAGTTGCCCAGAATGGTCCAAAAGGAATGTATTTGTTATAGATAATCTTCACGTCAAAAACGTTTTTTTTAGTACTGTTTGCACTTTATTACACGTGGTTTTTGGTACTTTTTGTTATTTTTTATCGTCATTTGGTGTCTTTTGCAATTATTATGTATTATTTCTTTTGTTGTTAAAAAAAAAATCCATACCTTTGCATCAATATTTTCTGAAATTAAACAAATTCCCGTTGAGGAAGGTCCATGTGATATGGCCCTTTCTCTTTTTTTTGGACTCACCCTAACCATTTATAAAGGGAGGGGCAGAGTTTCTCTATTCGCAGAAATGTTTGATTTCTTTGTTTGTGAAATCTGTTGTTGTCTTGTTGATGGGGATATTCTGCGAGCAGTCATGCAGACCTTAAAACCTAAAAACCTCACCAGCGTAGCGACCTCATAACCTCATAACTTCATGTCCGAATGGCGAATAGTAAAATTGTAAAATAAGCAAGTTATTTCTTTACAAAGTTCTGTCTCCATTCCTTAGGACTGCACTTATATTCCGACTTGAACACGCGGGAGAAGTAGAAAGGGTCGGATATGCCGACCATCAAGGCAATCTCGGCTATGGTGTGTGACGTGGTAGATATAAGGTCTGCTGCTCTACGAATACGAATAAGTTTGATGTATTCCTTTGGAGAATAACCAGTCAGATCCTTCATCTTACGGAAGAAGGCAGTACGGCCCATTCCCATATCACGTGCAAAGTCATCGGCAGAGTAGTCAGGGTCAGAGATATGAGCATGAGCAGTATTCTCCAACTGTTGTATGAACTCTTTATCAGTTGCCTCCTGCACAGCTTCACGCCTAATGTGAACATCGCGCTCCAGTTTCTCTTTCTCTGCAGCCAGTTCATCATTAGTGACATTCAACAAGTTAATGGTATCGTCATACTTCTTGTTCCTGTTTCTTATCTTTAAGGTAATGAAGATACCCAAAGCCACCAATAATACAAGTGCTGCCCATACCCATGGCGAACGCCACCATTGCTGGTATATCAACTGTACCTTTGACGTGAGACTCTTGCCGTTGATTGTCATGTCATTCACATCAATATCTGCATTTGCAATACCTCCTGTATACATAGAAGGAGTGATGATGACAATACCGTTGTTGCTACCAAAGGCAATACGTCCATCATCAAGGAGTATACCACAGTTCTCCCCATACACATTCTTCAACATGTCCTTTGAGAAGAAGTAGTTGGTTATCTTTCCACTTGAAGGAACGAAACATGAGGCACCAAACTCTGTAGATAGCCAGATGAATCCCTGCCTGTCCTCCACAATGCTTTGTACCATGTCATTGACAAGGCTATCTTCCATGGTGTAGTGCTTGATGCCGCCGTTCTTGTCTCTCACCGCAAAACCGTACCCCGCCTCAGACATGAACAGTCTGCCCTTAGAGTCAATGAAGGCAGTACGGACCTCATCGCTGTAGAGCGTCTCATCTTCAGTCGACATATGACCGGTCACTTTCATGCTTGGATATGTCTGTAATGAATAGACACCCTCGCTTGTTGTTGCCCATAGCCCATGTCCCTTATTGTCAATAATCATCTTACGAATGCGATCGCTGCCATATGTGTCATTAAGAACAATGTCTACTATGGTTGACCTCTTATGATTATACGTTACGAGTCCAGCGCCAAAGGTACCGATAAGTATACAGCTGTCATTTGATTCCGCTATTGAGTATATCTCGTCGTGTGGAAGACCTTCTACCTTATTATCATTAAGGTATAATCCACCTCCTTTCGTGCCTCTCCATATATTAAGGTGTGAATCCTCGTACATGCAGTAGGTGTTGCTGGTGTATTTGTTATGCGAAAGCATCTTGTTGAGAGAAGCATCGAATATCCACACCTCACCACTACGGTTACCAACAGCAATCCTGTCCTTGCCAAGTCGGGTAAGCATACGTATGTTTTCACCATCAAGAACATATTCCACACCAGTATTCTGCATCACCGTAAGACGTGACACTCCCAGATTGTCTGTTCCAATCCATATCGTACCGTCACGATCCATGAAGATACACTTGAGTGCGTTGGTAGGCAGCGAGACAGAGTGCGACTCAGTAGTGAAGTGCTCCTTCTTGCCGTCGCTGCTTGTCACGATGAGGCCATCTTTGTCAGTCACCTCCCATGTTCTGCCGTTCTTGTCCTTTATCTTCTTTATGACAACATCTGGAATGGTCGGTTCTGCTATACCTTTCTTAATATGGTCAATGAACTCATCTGTACTGACGTCATAGCAGCTCACACCCTTAGCTGTAGCAAACCATAGGTGTCCCTTCTTGTCGTCCATGATCAGTTTTACACGCTGATCCTTGAGTCCAGGACTGGTACTGTTACGTGCTGGATGGAAATTAGTGAACTTCCCGTTTTCGTATCTGCTCACACCACTTGACGTGGCAAACCACAGTCGCCCCTTTGAATCCTGTATTATGGTGCGAACTGTATTATTTGCCAATCCACTTGCTGTGGTCAGCTGCTCATAAGTGAATTCGGTGTCAGCATATAAATGTACATGACTCAGTATTAGAAGTAGAATGATGTACAAAAGTCTATGTTCCCAGTATCTCATACGTATTTGTAATTGTTTTGCAAAAATATTGATAACTATTGAAATAAGCAATGTTTCAGTACGGAAATACATGTGTTTTTGTGTGCAAAGTACGAAAATCCATACATAATGAATAGTTCGGCACGAGAAAAACACATAAACAGTAATACATTTGCACATCGAAAAATAATGGAAAAGCAAATTTACACTAATATGAAACTACTAACTACAATCTTAACCTTAACAATGTTGCTTTCAACATCAACATTGAATGCGCAAAGAAAACAGCAGCCATTGGGACGTGGTGTTGTTGCTGTCCCTTCCACTTCAGGAGTGACAGTTACTTGGCGTCGTCTTGCTCAGGAACCAGAGAATGCCACATACAATATATATGTAGGCAAGAGTGCAGATGGAGAGTTTACGAAACTCAATACCACACCACTCAAGAATACCAACTATGCCACAACACTCACAAAAGTTCCTTACGGCAGTTATGTGGCAGTAAGTATAATTGACGGTGAAAAGGAAAGTGCGCTTAGCAAACCATTCCTCTTCAAGAATACAGGACTTCGTAACATCTATATGGAGATAAGGTATGACAAGTCTCCACTTAAGAAGGCATCATACACAACAAAGTTTGTGTGGCCTTGTGACCTAAACGGCGATGGCGAGATGGATTATGTCGTAGACCGTTGTCCTGTGGATGGAACACGTAACTACTACATCGAAGGCTATCTTGCAGACGGCACATTCCTGTGGAATGTTGATCTTGGCGTGAACGAGACACCTTGTGATGGACAGAACGATAACCTCTGTGCCTACGATATTGACTGTGATGGCAAGGGCGAACTCATTGTCCAGACCTCAGATGGAACACGTCTCTGGGACAAGAGTGCTGGTACATGGGGCAAGTACCTGCTTGGCAAGAGTACAGCCGATACAGATGGTGATGGTATCATTGACTATGACACACAGTCAACAAAGAACCCTCCACGATACATGACAGTCATTGATGGCATGACGGGAGCAGAGAAGGCATCTGCCGAGTTTGCCTATGACGAAGCATACAATCGTACCAACAAGGCGATGCTTATGGGAGATGAGTACAATAAGCATGAAGGCCATGTGGGTATATTCTATTATGACGGTATTCACCCTGCTATAGTAGGAGAGTGGCACACACGTTCAAAGGATGGCAATACACACTATTACCGTAACGTGGCATTTGCCTATGTTAATGGCGAATGGAAACTGCTGTTCAGTAAGAAGACTGGAGGCGTGGTGTTCCACCAGATACGTATAGCCGATGTTGATGGCGACGGATGTGACGAGATGCTGTCCGGTGAATATGCAATGGATCAGGACGGTTCTACACTCTATAACTCAAAGATAGCACATGGTGACCGTCACCGTATAAGTGACATTGATCCAGAGCGTCCAGGACTTGAGTGTTTTGCTATACAGCAGAATGCAGGTGATATGCTCGGACAGATCCTGTATGATGCAGGTACTGGTGAACCAATCAAGAAGTGGTACCTCTCAGCAGTTGGCGATGTAGGTCGTGGCGAGTGTATGGATGTGGACAAGTCACATATCGGATGGGAGATGTGGTCAACCATGGATGGCGTGTATGACGCTAAGGGAAATAAGATAGAAGGTCTCACAAACACTTATCCTACAGAGGGAATGTGGTGGGACGGACAACTTGACCGCGAGATTCTCCAGACAAGTGATTCACACTATAACTTCTATTTCCAGGACTATGGTGGTGGACGACTTGTGGAACCAGCAAAGGCATCAGGATATCAGTTGAAAACAAGCTATGGCAAGCGAGGCAAGTTCTGGGGTGACATCATCGGCGACTGGCGCGAGGAACTTGTTGTCATTCGTGAGATAAATGGTGTGTGCGAGGGTATCGTGGGACTATCTACAGACTATACCACTACCGTAGACAACATCTATTGCCTTCAGGAAGATCCACACTACCGCATGGACTGTACTACACGTGGCTACTACCAGTCACCTAATCCAGGATTCTATCTTGGCTACGACATGCCTCGTCCACAGTTGCCTCCTTGTATGGTGGCAGATGATGAGAACGACGTATTCGGTATTGCAGACGGTAATGCCACTATCACACCACGTAAGGGAATGAAGAATGTATATGCCATGCCAGTCAAGGGACAGACCTTGACACTCAACGAATGGGATGGCGAGGCAACCCTTTGGAAGTCACAGCAAGGTACACTCGTGCTTGGCTGCAAGAAGGGCAATGCTTCTGAGAGCAACGTCATTATCTCAGAGGGCGCATTGGAGTTGAATGGCGTAGCAGACGACTCCATGCTCTCTGTATCTCTTCGAGCTCGTGGAACACTTGCAGGTACAGGTAGCGTTAGCAGCATCAGTTTTGAGGGTGCGCTCAACTATGAAGGTTGTCGTATCATGCCAGCCAAGAGTATCACAGTCAATAGTGACCTCAACGTAAACAAGAAGGTGTATGTAGAGATCAATACAGGTGAAGCAGCCGTTCTTTGTGTTAAGGGCAATGTATCAGTTACAGCTCCACTCATCTTCACAATCAACGCAAAGGATATCCAGCCAGGCGAGTACACTCTTGTAGAGTACACAGGTGAGTTTAGTGGCAAGGAAAGCAACATGTCAATCCGTGGACTTAACGGAATAGCATACTCTATTGAGAACCGTAAGGAAGGAGACGCTGCAGGAACCATCGTACTTGTCATCAAGTCTCAGCGTGATGCTTCTGAAGGCATCGTATGGACAGGTGTACAGAGCAAGATATGGGACTACCAGACAGAGAACTTCACAAAGGAGGGCGAAGCAACAGGTTTCGTGGCAGGTGATGGCATCGTGTTCAATGATGACGCAACAGTCACAAGTATTACAGCAAGTGAGTTGATGCCTATCGGTTCAGTCACATTCCAGAATGACACCAAGACATACACTATAAGTGGTGATGGCGGTTTCTCTGGGAAAGGCGATCTCATCGTTAATGGTAGCGGAAAGGTCATCCTCAATGCGATAAAGAGTGACTATACTGGCAAGACCATCATTAACTCAGGAACAGTAACAGTAAAGGAACTCGCTGACGCAGGTATACCATCATCTATTGGTGCCGCCTCTGCTTCTGCGGATAACTTCCAGATTGGAAAGGCAACACTTATCGTGAACAATACCAACACAGCAACCAATCGCGGTATTACTCTCAATGATACAGCTGTGATACAGGTGTCAAGCGGTACTACATCATTGAAGGGTATCATCAAGGGTAACGGTACACTCATGAAGACTGGTAGCGGTCAACTTAACATCACTTATGCTGGTGCCAACACATGGAGCGAGACAATACTCTATGCAGGAACACTCGCTATGGGTGCCTACAACACTACATTCGGTAAGGCTACATCAACTATTCATGTGACAGGCAATAGTACAATAACGGTGTTCAATAACAACACCACTTCTGCTATTCCTAATGTGCAGAACACTATCAACATCGATGAGGGCAAGACACTCACCTTCCATGCAGGACAGCGTTGTGCCATAGGTGGTGCACTTAAGGGTAAGGGTACTTATAAGATAGACTTCCCTTATGTACGTGCCGACGTGTCAACCAATGCTTCTGCCTTTGAGGGTGTGTATGAGGTAACAACAAGCAACTGCCGCTTCGTGCAGGGCATGGACTTCTCTAAGTCAACATTAAAGTTGGATGCCGATGCCTACGCAGCAGGTTTCAAGGCAGGAAGTGGAAACGAGGCAAGCTATACTCATAAGATTGGTACACTCACAGGTACAGGAACACTTGGTACAGGTACATGGCAGATTGGTTGTCTCCTTGTGAACTACAAGACAACACGCACCACAGCAACATGTGATGCTGTTACAGTCAATGGTGCATCTACCCTCAAGAATCTTGTTATTGACATGCGTACCACATCAACAGTAGCTATTCCTGATGATGCAGAACTTGTAGTCATCAAGGGTACAGGCAAGCGTACCGTGACAGGTGCTGTGACAGTCCTTCCTGAACGTCCAAAGGAGGGTTACGTGTGGGACACTTCCCGATTGGCAAGTGATGGTGTAATAACTATCAAGGCAGATGTGACAGCAGTTCAGAGCATCGATGTAGACAACATAGGCGATACTGTCGTATATGATCTTCAAGGACGCAGGGTGAACAACCCAACACGTGGACTTTACATCATCAACGGCAAGAAGGTCATGGTAAAGTAACAATGATATTATTACTTTAGGGGCTTTATGGCCCCTAAAGTTCTTAAGGTTCTTAAGGTTCCTATACTATCTAGACTACCTAGAGCATATAGATTCTCTAGAGTATCTAGATTATCTAGACAACCTAGATTACTTAAGGTCCCTAACTCATTTCTATAAATAATGCGTAAACTAATATCAACTATACTGCTCGTCATTTCCGTGTCTTCAATGGCACAACGAGCAATCAACTTTAATAGTAACTGGCAACTGCACTATCCACAGTCTTCACGCCTCCATTCAGGCGAGATAAAGACCGTGACACTTCCTCGTGCATGGAATGAGGATGATGCTTTCAGGGTGGGCATAGCAAGTCTTCCTGACGACACATGTCGCTATGTCAAGACGTTTGACGCGCCAGAGGAATGGAAAGGTAAACGAGTGCTCATAGAGTTTGAGGGTGTGCGTCAGGCAGCCGAGGTATGGCTCAATGGCAAACGAGTAGGTATGCACCAGAATGGCGTCATGGCATTCGGTATGGATCTTACCCCTTACCTTAATCGTGGAGGAAAGAACCGTCTTGAGGTGCTTACAGACAATGACTGGGGTTACAAGGAAAAGGGAGTGAAGCTAGATGCCAACGCCAAGGTGGTAAAGGATGGCAATAACCTTCCTAACAATACACTTGCGCCATCCTCTTTCCAGTGGAACAATAAGAACTTCAACATGAATATGGGTGGCATTCCTAAGAATGTCAAACTGCATGTTGTGGATGATGTGTACCAGACCTTACCTCTGTACTCAAACCTTGGTACTACAGGTACATACATCTATGGAACAGACTATGACGTAAAGGGCAAGAAGGTAACAGCCAATGTGGAGTCACAGGTCATCAACTCGTCTGCTGGGGCAAGGAAGGTCGCTCTTCAGGTAGAGGTACTTGATATCGACAATAAACCTGTGGCAAGGTTTGTGGGTAAGCAGATGGTGGTGGCGCAGGGTGATACTGTAGTACTCAAGGCTTCACAGAGATTATCAAAGGTACACTTCTGGTCATGGGGCTATGGATACCTGTATAATGTGCGCACTCGACTCATTGTAGATGGCAAGGCAGGCGACTGTGTATCACTACGCACAGGATTCCGTAAGACAGAGTATCGTGATGGAAAGATCTTCCTCAACGACCGCTGTCTCATGGTTCATGGTTATGCTCAGCGCACAAGTAATGAGTGGCCATCTGTGGGAATAGATGTACCTGCATGGCTTTCCGACTATAGCAACGATCTCATGGTACAGTCTGGAGGAAATGTGGTGCGATGGATGCACGTCACCCCAAGCAAGCAGGACGTGGAGTCCTGTGACCGTGTGGGACTTATCCAGGCAATGCCGGCAGGCGATGCAGAGAAGGACGTGACAGGTCGTCATTGGGGACAGCGCACAGAGCTTATGCGTGATGCCATCATCTATAACCGTAACAACCCTTCTATCCTCTTCTATGAGGGAGGAAACGAGAGTATATCACGTGACCACATGATTGAACTGAGGGGCATACGTGACAAGTATGATCCTTATGGTGGACGTGCCATCGGTTCACGTGAGATGCTCGACATAGATGAGGCTGAGTATGGTGGAGAGATGTTGTATATCAACAAGTCCGGTGCAAAACCTCTTTGGGCAATGGAGTATTGCCGTGATGAAGGCTACAGGATGTACTGGGACGATTATTCATACCCATGGCATCAGCATGGTGCAGGACCTCTTTATCGCAAGGCAGATGCCAGCGTGTACAACCGTAATCAGGACGATCTTACCATAGAGCAGATTCGCAGATGGCATGACTATTATGTTGTTCGTCCAGGTATGGGCAGACGTGTCAGCTCAGGTGGCGTGAAGATAATCTTCTCAGACACAAACACACATGGACGTTCAGAGATGAACTACAGAACAAGCGGTGTGGTTGATGCCATGCGTATAGAGAAGGATGCGTTCTATGCCAATCAGGTCATGTGGAACTCATGGGTGGATGTGCAGCATAGTGCCACTCACATCATCGGTCATTGGAACTATGGAGAGGGTACTGTGAAGGATGTCTATGTGGTTAGCACATCGCCAGTCGTTGAACTGTTTGTTAATGGCAAGTCAGTAGGCAGAAGCGATAGCGTTGAATACTCATTCCTCCACACTTTCAGGAATGTCGTCTGGGCAAAGGGTGAGATCAAGGCTGTTGGCTATGCAGCCGATGGCGTGACAGTACAGTCTACGGCAGAGCATCATACTGCAGGAGTGCCGGATCATCTTAAACTGACACTCATGCAGAACCCTGTCGGAGGTATGCAGGCAGATGGCGCCGACCTTGCCCTTGTGCAGGTTGAGGTAGTAGATAAGAAAGGACAGCGCTGTCCTCTTGACAACCGTTTCATCCATTGGTCTCTGCAGGGTGAAGGCGAATGGCGAGGCGGTATAGGCAAGAGTCCTGATGGCGATAACTATATCCTTGCAACAGACTTGCCTGTTGAGGCAGGAGTGAGCAGAGTCATTGTTAGGTCAACGACAACACCAGGCGCTATCCGTCTTGTTGCAAAGGCTAATGGAATGGCAGATGCCCAGATAGAGTGGAACACTACTGTGCCATCATCTGGCGACGGTATAGGATACAAGACATTCCTTTCACGTGGAGAGACACCTTCCACACCTTCATATACGGATAAGAAATTCTCTGCAACAGTCATCTCTGCAACAGCAGGTGCTAACGAAGCAACAGCCAAAGCATCCTATGATGACAATGAACTCTCCGAGTGGCGTAATGACGGAAGGTTAAGCACGGCGTGGATAACCTATGAATTGTCTGAACCAGAGGCAATAAAGGAGATAAACCTTAAACTGACAGGTTGGCGTCAACGCTCTTATCCTATTGATGTCTATGCAGACGATACACTCGTATGGAGAGGTGTGACAGACAAGTCATTAGGTTACATCTCGCTTTTCATAGACAACCCAGTAAAGGCAAAGCGCTACACTATTCGTCAGACTGGTTCCACTACCGACAAGGATGCCTTTGGTCAGGTCACAGAGCTTGCTGGTGGCAATGCCGCAGAACTTGATCTTTACAAGACAGCAGGAGGTGAAGAGGTGAAGGGCGAACTACGTATCGTAGAGATTGATTTCTTGAAATAAGTAATTTAGGTTGAGAATTACCTTTATCCTCTTATCAAAACAGCATGTGAACACGTTCTGCTTACGACTTGCTTACGACAATTGTCGTAAGCAAGTCGTAAGCAGAACGTGTTTTCCTCGGGTTTACCTCGGTGGATAAGAGGGTATATAATTCCCGTGTCTTTTGTGTCATGTAGGAATATCTCCCAAACAATAGGGACAGTTCCCTTTGCTTTAGTATTTTTCCCCTTCATATATTAGACAGAACGCCATATCTTTGCAGTGTCAAAATAAAAAACTAAGGAGTTATGAAGTCAATAACTACCAAGGTTTTAGACTTGAATTAGATGATTGACGACCGAACAAGGATATAAAGAAAATGACCAAGAGAGTTAGTTAATGGACAAGAAAGCAATGTTTTAGATGATTAGGTTAGATAATGGTTTTGTTATTATACACTAAAGGTTATTACAAAGAAAAAATGTTCCTCCTATTTTTGTTATTTTAAGGATTACTTTTTTGGGAAGAGGTGACGGTTGATCCGCCATCTCTTTTACTTTTTGTCGTTCGCCGACCCAGCGATATGTTTTCGTCGAACTCAGGTTTATTAGGTTCAAATACAAAATGTTATGGAATAACGTAAAATGAACATAAAACGACCAAAGGCAGAAAATCAAAATCACCTTTGGTGTAAAATGACACACAACCTTCTTGTATTCTCCATTTGCATTTTTTTGTGTTTTATTGGCTCTTCTTTAATTTAGTTGATTATACTAACGCAAAGGCTTTACCGCAAGCGGTCTATAATTAAAACCAAAGAAAACATATGAAAACCGTGGAAAACAGTTTTTATCCGCTGCGCTTGACTGGATCAACAGAATATCTCCGTGATCCCCCAAAGTTTTTATTATGTTCAAATGCGGTCGAGTTATGTTGCAAGGCAAAATACGGCTAAGCGTACGAATGCATGCCCGAGAGAAAATAGTTAACACCGAAGTAGGTCATCAGCACGGTTAAGAAGGCGAGGAGGACGTAGAGCTGATAGCGTGTTGGCGATGTTGGCATGAATGAACGGTGAAGCGGAATGGCATAGATCATGAGCGTGATGAGTGCCCATGTCTCTTTTGGATCCCATGACCAATAGGTCCCCCACGACACGTTTGCCCAAATAGCACCTACAAAGATGCCGAAGCAAAGTGTGAGGATAGCGGGATAGATCAACAACTGAGAGAGTGCTGTGGCTCGTTCAAGTTTATCACGCTTCCTGCTTCGTGCAAGTAGCAACCCTTGAATGGCAAGTAGTGTGATCATCGCCAGGAGTGCGTATGCTATCATCACCATCGCTACATGTATGCTGAGCAGAGGCGACTGCAGTACGGGCATCAGGTTGGTAATCTGTGGACTTCCGCTTGCAAGCGTTGCCACGAGCATGCAGAATGATGCAACGACAGGACCAAAAGCTCGGAGTATTGCGATGCGACGCATCATGATGATAGTGATGAGAAGCGTCACAAAAGCCATGAAGAGCATCGTCTCGTAACCATTGCTCATAGGAATGTGACCGCTGATAATCCAACGTAGTGCGAAGAGCACAGTGAGGTATGCAGACAGAGAGTAAATGAAAAGCATGTTGAGCATACGCCATACTTGTCCATCTTTCTCCGACAACATGAGGAGGAAGAACAGCAAGCTCAGTGTAAGACACATAAATGTCACCCATCGGGCAGAGAGCAGTTTGTTGTAGAAAACCTCGATGTTGATCATCGTCTTCGATGGCAGGGCATCGCCTACCTTCTCCTCCTGGTAGAGCCTTATCTTGGCTATCATCTGCTTGGCGCCATATACATCGTTGGCAAGAATGGCTTGCACAAGATAGTCCATGGCATGATTGATGAACTGAAACTCACGTTCGGGTGTGCCGAGAGGCAGTTCTGTGCTACCAGGAGCGTGCCAGAGAAGTCCCCCTCCGTCTCCACCCATAGGGGGAGGGGTGCAAGCATCTGTAACTGGAGAGTACGGAAACATACGGAGCATCTCGTTGCCATAGAACATGCCGACGACTTGCAGTTTCTCGTCTGCCTCACGAATGGCCTTGCGTGTGGCAGACGGAAGATTGGAATCATTAACTTTAAGCTTATACTCGCCTCCTGATGTGTAGAAATCGCGCACGGAAGCCCATTGCCCCTCGATGCCTAGCATATGTTGCACCTCTGTGCTCTTGATGCGTATAATCTTCTGCTGTTCCCATTCCGAATAGAATATCATCCAACCAGTAAAAATCTCGTCGGCAGAATAACCATTCCAAGAGGCTTTGCCAGAAAGTTTGGTGACGAAGTCCGTGGCAACTGTATTGACAGGACAAAGACGACCATTGTAAAGAATGACGACCTTGCCGAATTCATGTGCTATCTCGCTGGAAACGGTTTGAGGTTCTTTCTCCGCTTGTGCTTTGAAAGTGGCTGTGCCGAGTGGCGAGGTAGCAAAAGAGTTTATTGAAGACAGGCAGAACATGCCTGTCATTACCATCGGACGGGTGGCTATGCGATATAGCTCGCGGATACGGGTGTGTCGTGAGAACATCGTCCATATAAGGCATACAAAGAGCATTAGATACCCCACGTAGGTGACACCAATGCCGTAAGGGTCATGTGTAACGAGAAGGTGCGTGCCTTGTGCGTCATCATCGTACGACGACTGATAGAAACGATAACCCGCGGCCTTGCCGATATTGTTCATAGATACAACCATCTGATGACTTTCGTTGCCCTTGTTTACCTCTATCTCACAACGAAAATCCATCACCGCATCTGTGCCCGGATAGTGAACGATGCTAAAGTCATTTAGACGCATAGTGAAGGGCAGGTGCTGCACCAGCTGTTCGCTGTCGATGAATACTTGCACTTCCTTGTCCATACGCAGATGCACTGTTCCTTCCTGCGAGGTCAGATGTGTAATCAATGCCCCTGCAAGCATCACCACAAACGAGAGGTGTAACAGGAATACTGGCATTTTTTTGTGTACCTTCATCTGCACAAGGAATGCAAGCGACACGATGGCAAGTAAGCCCCATAGGGTAATGAACCACCACGAGCCATAGATATGCTCGCCCACATAATTGTTGCCATGGATTTTCTCTACAATGGTTGCAGCCCCCATACACACTATGAGGAGTGTGTACGGGGGGAAAATAAATTTCTTAACGTTTGTCTTTGTCATTATATCGACTCAATGAAATACACAATCTGATCGCGCTGCTTCTTTGTGAGCTGGCGGAACTTCTCCACTGTGGCGTAGGCATCGCTCTTGCCACCCTCGCTGGTGCATCCATGCCACATGATGGCTTCGATGACGTTGCGGGCACGGCAGTCGTGCATGCGTTCAACACCTGAACCGCACTTGCTTGCCAATCCTCGTCCCCAGAGTGGAGTAGTGCGGCACCAACCCGTGCGCAGGTCGTTCTTCATGAACAGACGATGTTGCACCATGTCGGTGTAAGGCCAGATCTTCTGATACGGATAACGAGGCATGTCGGTGTTGGAGAACAGAAGGTTAGGGTCCTGTATGTCGTCCTTGCCTGTTGTCCACGAAGGACGGTGACACTGGGCACAACCAATCTGCGAGAAGAGCTGCTTGCCTGCCTTGAAGTCCTCGGTGGTCGTGTTACGAGCGGCAGGCACGGCAAGACCACGGTGCCATATCATGAGATTTTTATATTGCGACTCTGTCATCTCGGCATCCAACGTCTGACTGGTCAGATAGGTCTTGATGTCCGACTCCAGGTTGCCAGTATGCCACTCAGGATGCTTCTTGTCTGGATCTACAAGGGCGATGTACTCCTTGAAACCAGCCTGTACCTCAGGATCCTTCGATGATGTCTCGGCATAATACTTGCCTGCCATGTCAAGATAATGGTAGCGACGGTCTGGACGTGTCACGTTGGTGATGTTCCAGATGGCATTAGCGCCAGCCGCATCCATCAGAGGTCCACGGCTCATGGCGTAGGTAAAGCGTCTTACGTACTTCGTTCCATTGCCCTGCTTTGTGTTTGTGTAATAGCTTTTCCATGTGTCTGATGTCTGGTCCCACATGGCAGGATTAAGAGTCACGTATGGCGACTCGGCTTTCCATTGAGCGGTTATGTCCTCGTCGGTGATAGCATCTAGAAGTCCTGTGCCATAGATACCAATGGTTGACTCCAGGCGTACACCGATGTTCTCTTCGTGGTCGGCAGCAGCAATGACCACGTCCTGTCCGTCACGTTGCACCACCACAGGTGCATAGAACGCTGAGGCTGGTATGGTAACGTCGGGATAGGTCAGCTCGTAAGTCTCGCCATCTGGGAATCTGTTTCCCCACTTGTCGGTGTAGTTGTTCCATGTAATCTGGATCTGCGTCTCGTCGATAGGAGCCTTGAAAGGCTTCACGGCACCTGTCTGAGGCATACCAGCTACAGAACGAATATAGGCGTCAGTCTTCTTGTCATACACAACAAGCAGATAGCCATTGCGCTGCAGATTGGCTGCGTAGGTGTTCTGGCGCGCTCCGTGACCATAGCCAGGGTGGCAGTAGAGGCAACCAGGGCGTACATAGACTGGACCTAGTCCCTTGAACGCTCCAGATGTATTGGTGTTGAAATCCTTCTCGAAGAGGTACTCACCTTCATTGAACGCTGTCACCATACCTGCATTTTCCACCGCCAGCGTTGGCTGTTTGTAGGCAGTCGATGAGTTGTTGGTCGTGGTGCCAAGTTTTCCGCCTGCATAGTAGTCTTCGGGATAATCGATAGCAGTACCCTCGCCAATATCCCATGACAGAACATCCGTGGTGTCTTCTGCACACGATGAGAGCATTACAGGTGCCATCATCATGCAGCCTATTATCTTAGTTATATTATTCATATTGTTGCGTATTTCTTGTGAATTTCTTGTGATTATATCCATCCTCTCAATAGATTCCTACCACTTGTGGGAGTTAGAGGGGACGTCTAATTGCCTTTATGGCATTATATAATTTCTCAGCGTTATCACAAAGAACAGTATAGGTCTTTACCACCACGTTGTCCACATAGTTGGCGTTGATTACCTTACATTGTTTCTCTACGGTCAAGTTACCGGCATACGACTTGAGTGTCTCTTCCATGACGTCCAATGCACCGTCCAGTTCGTCCAGTGCTTCTATTGCCACCTTTGCCGATGCGTCGGAGTAGTTCAAGGCGAAAGGCTTCTTCATGCTCTCAATGGCTTTGAGCGCGGCCTCCATCTTGCTTTGGACTGCCTGTGCCTGAGTCTTGAGTGTGGCATTACCTGCATTGAGACAAAAATAAATGAGCGACTTGTCATTAGGCACCTCTGCTCCTACAGCACCATTGAGGGCATATTTGCAACCAGCAATGTTATCATAGAAGTCGACAATGGAGTTATAGGCGTATGGTGACTCGATGTACGAATCGTCCTCGCCCGACCAAGGCAATCCAATCTTAGAACCAGCCACCTCGCTGATAATATCACGCGCACCTTCAATAATCTGTATGGTAGCATCAAGGTCGCTTTCGTAATCGGCAGAAGGTGTGTTCTTGAAATTAGCACCGAAGTTCTTGTAGCTCAATCCCTCGTTGGTTACATCGCCATCATCATTGAGAGTATTGTGCGACTTCAAATAGTTGATGGTTTCGTCATAGCGCGTGCCACTCTTAGCACCCTCCCACGTTGTCTGAAGCACGCAGGTAGCTTGGTAAAGATCCTTAGCCACGGCACATACATACTGGTATTCAAGGTCGGTCAACTGGTTGATGTCACGTGCATTGCCATTACGGAAGAGTACATACTCAATGCCATGATAGCCGAGAAGTCCTGAGTTGAGTTGCTTCACCTTGTTGTCAATGTCCGCCATGATTGTTCCGTCACGAAGCACACCAGCAAGAGCCGCCTGATCCACAGGCCATGTGTCGGTATGTGGGTCAATACTGTACTCGTCGGCAGCACCAAAGAGAAATGCCTCGGAATGTTCCCAATCGGCACGTGCCACTCTCCACTGAGCGCAAGCTGCGTCCAAGGCAGTCTGTGTGCCACTTACAATCTCTGTGTTTACATCATCGTCATTGCTGCAGGAAGTCAATGCTCCACCTGCCATCAAGCCTATCATCAAGGCCTTTGTTACTGATTTAATCTTTTTCATTGTTGTTATTTATAAAGTAATTCATGTTTCTCAAGTTTTACTTGGAAGGAGTTAAAGTGAGTTAGGAGATGTAAAAAGAAGTAAAAAGAACGTATGATTGTTTGTGAAAACGTTCTTATGTCAGCAGTGTATCGTCTTTTAACTCCTTGAGCGAAGAAGGAGTGATAACTTCTTTTAACTCCATTTACTCCTTAAAGTGAGCAAGTTAAGAACTGAGAAACTTAAGTAAAGTAATCAAAATTATTTTAATAATGCTTCAGTAAGTGATTCTTCATAATATCTGCACTCTTTTTGTCGCACCTTCTTCATTTCATTTTCAGTCATGATGCCCGCATCACTCCTTTACAGAAACCATCCTTGGTAGGCTATGCTCACGCTCACGCTTGGCTCGTTGTTGAAGGGTTGAACGTATAGTGGACTATCAGTATTCAAACCGTGGTTGTTGGGCTTCTTGAAGTATCGGTAGGCATACTCGCCCTTTACCACAATCTGTTTGATAGGAAGATAGTTGAAACCGACAGTGGCGCGATAGGAATCACATTGCTTATACTGACTCTTGTACGTACCCGTTAGCATTGTGTTGTAATGCTCGTAGCGACCGAAGAGGTACATCTGCTGACAGTTCTTCTGTTTCCTGAACAGCGAGAACATGTCATACCCCGCCTCTATGCTCCATGCCAGGGCGCTGCTACCGATGTTGGTATTGTGAAACGGATTTCCGTCCTGATACTTGTGATGGGTAGAGTTGGCTTTGTTGTATTCCGAAATGCGGTCAGCATCTGAGAGCGAAGCATAGGTGATGTTGGCTCGTGCTATCCAGTTCCAGCGTTTCAGTTCGCCGTCGGCAGAGATGATAGCCAGAGCTCCCTTCACGTCATCGTATGAAGCACCGGGATCCTTTATGGAGTTGCGGAACGTATAACCGTAGTAACTGCTCACACCCAAGCGCACTCCCTTTATGCTATAGTTGTCCACGCGTGCTGCCACGGCATAGTTGTTTGCCACCTTAAACTCGTAAGGACTTATAGCACCTTTGTGTACAAACTTCTCGCCCGTGAAACTCTCGGAGTTCAATCCCGAGAGGAACTGAGCCTCATAACGCCAGTCACTGACGCGTCCCCACACAGACAAACCCAACTGATGCCAAGTGTTGGGCAGTATGGTCGATTCGCCTTCCGGACGATAGCAGGTGAAGAAGTTCATAGGTTCGTGGTGTGCATTGGCATAACCCACAGGCACGATAATCTCACCAGCCTTGATATTCAACTTACCCTTGAAGAATTCCTTGTTTATCCAGAACTGCTCGATTGCCACTTCGCCTCCCTTTTCGGTCTCTGCTTCATATTCGCCCGACTCCTCTGCCTCTATCTCCACAGCGGTCTCATTGCCTCCGTGCTCAAACTCAATCTCGCTGCCCAGAGTCCAACCCTTGCCGAAATCGTAACTGAGGTTGAAGGTTATGTGTGGCAAGTCGAAGCGACCATGGCTGCCATCATCTTTATAACGCGAAGGTGCATTATACCTGTTAAAACTCTGGCTGTAGAAGTTTCTTGTCATCACAGCCTCACCGTAACCGCCCAGATGCAGACGCGATAGAGCATTGAGCATCTTGCTTGTCTGCGCAGTGTCAGTATGCTGCTTCGTCGCGCTTGTCACGCCATCTACCTCCTGTGCGTAGACGTTAGCGACGACACATGACAGAAGAAGCGTCAAAATAACTATTCTTATTTTTTCCATTGTTTATTTATGTTTTTTTATTCAGTTCTCTTATACTATTCAAGTACGCAAGTTCAACTTGCTTCCTTTAACTTCATTCAAGTGAAGCGTTATCGCTTGCGCTTTCGCAGAAAGAAACTTAAAACATACTAGAAAATAGTGATGCATAGTCCTGCGAATCACATCGCGAAAGCAGAATGAGCTAATATCCGTTTCGCTGGGCAAGTGTTCCCTTGAAATTATTAGAGTATGCTCTAATGTGATGAGTAGCAGTATAATAATGAATACAGCCAACATTTTCTAAACATACTTTCTTTGCCCATATTCTATGTTTTTTTCTTGGTGCAAAGTTATTGTGAAGACAGAAACTGTGCAATACTCAAAAATAAGTAAATTAAAGTCTCTTTCTGCGAAAGCGCCAGCGATAACACAAGTTGTTAACTTCCTTTAACTGTGTCCAAGTGAGAGCGAAATTTGAGTGAGTTGGATAAACTATTTTGTGTTTTCGGTGTCAAAAATTTGTATCACTTACTTAAAAAAAACTTGTGATTTATGATTAGAGATATTGCACATATTGCTCTGAATCCTCTGGATATGGATAGGACAGTCGCTTATTTTGAGGACGTTTTTGGATGGAAGAAGGCTTTTGAACTGCATAAGGAGAATGGTGAACCGTGGATAGTGTACCTGAAGATTTGCAAGGGACACTTCCTCGAACTGTTCTATGGGGGCAAGAATGACAGGGATTATGCCTTTGACTTTAAGAAGACTGGATATAACCATCTGTGCGTTACTGTTGGTAATATCCGTAAGGTCCTGCAAGCTATCTATGAGAAAGGCTATATCAGTTCTCCGGAACCAGAACTTGAAAAGAGCGGGTGTAAGAATCTATGGCTCTATGACCCTGATGGAAATGGCATAGAACTACAGGAATATACCCCTGCTTCTGTTCAGATGCAGAGCAATGAGGCGCCTTATGACTTTGGACGTGAGGGATACTTGGGCATTGGTCATGCTTGCTTTGTGTGCAAGGATATTGATGCGTCACTCGACTTTTATTGTAATAAGTTGGGTATGCGTCTTGTGGGTGTTCAGGATAATGATGAGGGTGAACCTTGGTTGCATTATGTGCGTATGGCTGATGGTGTGTATCTGGAACTGATCCCTAATGGGGAAGGGGATAATCCAAATACAGGTTGGAACTCCCGTGGTTTTCAGCATCTTTGTCTTGAGACAGACAATTTGTTGGCTGATGTGGAACGTCTCCGTGCTTGTGGTGTGCACATTGATCAGGAACCAAAGACTTCGTCTGACAGGAACTGGCAGGCTTGGATTCATGATCCAGACGGTAATAAGGTGGAACTGATGATGATAGATCCAGAATCGCCTCAGGCTTTATGTGACTAACAGTCGGGGCATAAAGCTCGGTTGCACGAAAAAATGTATGCACCCCTTCGCTCTATCCAAGCGAAACTTAAATTAACGCGAACTCGATGAATTTAATCGCGCAAGCGCGGACGAAGCCTTCGTCCGCGCTTGCGCGATATGTTTTGCCGAACTCAGGTTAGATTAATAATAATGGTGAATTCTACTTTTTTCATGGAAAATTAGTGTAGTGTGAATCTTTTTATCTATCTTTGTTTCTTGAAAACTGGTTTTTCCCAATTCTTTCTATTGTCTGTGCGTTGTTTCGTTATGATTGAATGGATTAACCTATCGGAATTTGTAAGTTAAAATCAGTCTGTTGAAGACTGTCTATCAAAAGAAAATCGGTGTTTAAGAAAACTATTTTATTTCATAATGTCGTAAGACTTTTGTCTGTCTGCCTGCCATTACTGTTTTGTGGCAGCTATTCTGCGTCTGCACAGGGCATCTCTAATCATCAGGTTAAGTCACCTGTCCATATGTTTACAGGTCAGGTCTTTGACGAGAAAGGGGAGACGTTGCCTTGCGCAAACATTACTGTACGTATGACGAATGGACTTGAGAGCCATTCGGTAACAGATATGGATGGTAGATTCTCATTTGCTGCTACAGGAAATGAGGAGAGGTTGTATGCTTCGTTTGTTGGTTACAAGGAGAGTCAGCAGTATGTTAAGCCTGGCAAGTATCAGTATGTGTTCAGGCTGAAGGTTGACGAGAAACTTATGGAAGAGGTTGTGGTGACAGGTTATAACACCATCGACAAGCGTAAACTCACAAGTGCCATAAGTAGCATAAATGCGGAGGACCTTGACTATAAGGGTGCTCTTAATGTCGGTCAGATGCTTGAAGGAAAGATTCCGGGTCTTATGGTCATGAACAACAGCACTACTCCTGGTGCCGCTCCTTCCATGCGTCTTCGTGGAACAAGTACCTTTACGGGTAGTCGTGAACCGTTATGGGTTATTGACGGAATAATATACGAGAATCCTGTTCCGCTGTCAGCAGACGATATCAACTCGCTTGATAATATCAATCTGATAGGTAATGCCATAACAGGTCTTAACCCACAGGATATTGCCCGTATTGACGTGTTGAAGGATGCTTCTGCAACAGCAATCTATGGAACACGTGCGGCTAATGGTGTCATCGTAGTCACAACCAAGACTGGTGAGGCAGGTAAGGTACATGTCAACTACTCTTACAATGGTCAGGTTACTCAGCGTCCACATTATAGCGATTTCTGTCTCATGACATCAAAGCAACGTGTGGATGTGAGTCGTGAGATCATGGACAAGGGCCTCTACTTCCAGACCATGCCAGAGCGTTATGGATATGAGGGTGCTATGATGGATTACTGGGACAAGAACATCACGTTCGGACAGTTTCAGGATATGGTGTCAAGGATGGAGTCCAATAATACTGACTGGTTTGGCGAACTCTACCGTAACTCATTCTCTCAAACTCATAATGCAAGTCTCTCTGGAGGAACAAGCAATACTCGCTACTATGCTTCTGTAAGCTATAATAATGATAAGGGTGCAGAGAAAGGTGCTGACCTGCAGCGCTTCACGGCGAGAATGAACCTTACCTCACATGTCTCAAACAAGGTTACACTTGACTTGCGAATGAATGGCAGTTATCAGGATGCAAACTATAACAACCCATACTATTCTGCTTTTGATGAGGCATACTACACAAACCGTATCTTCCCTGCTTATAATGATGACAGGTCTTATGCCTATATCCAGAAACTGATCACAGAGGACCAGACAACACAGAAGAAGGTGTATGGCAAGTACAATATACTTAATGAGTTGAATAATAGTTGGCAGAAGGTGATGAACAAGTCCCTGAACCTCACCGGAAACCTTAATTGGGAGATCCTTAACGGATTGCGCTATACTACAACCATAGGTATAACGACAACTACCAACACAACTGAGAGTGCGATAGGAGAGCGAACCTTCTACTGCGCTAATCTGCGTGGCTATGACTTTGGTGTCACTCCTCCTCGAACAGATGCTACAGAACAGTCACGCCTTCTTGATGGAGGTGTCTGGTCAAACAGCAACACCAGTCAGTTTGCCTATATGTGGAGGAACCAGATAAACTACAATTTCGATATAGATAATGTACACTTCTTCAACTTCGACTTTGGTCATGAGGTGTCATCTACATATTATCGAGGACAGTCAAGTGGACTCATCCCTGGCTATATGCCAAATCAGGGTGAGACATTCGTGAACTACTGGGCTGGTTCCTATGAGGACAGCAAACGCTACTACTGGTATCTCCGTCAATGGTTCATGGGTAATGGCGATGTGAAGGCAACATCATTCCCTACTATCACCGACAAGCGAAACAATACGTTGTCACTCTATCTCACGGCAACATATTCATATCATAACTATTTCTCATTCAACTTCAATATCCGTAATGATGGTTCAAATCAGTTCGGACAGTATGAGAGTGCCAAGTTCAATCCTGTATGGTCAATGTCTGGACGTGTCAACCTTCAGGAACTTGGGTTCCTTAGTGAGGTGGAGTGGATGAACATGCTCTCTGTTCGTGGATCATATGGATATAGGGGAAGTGTGCCAAGTGCTACACCTTACCTGATCGTGAATACACCAAGCACGAATGGCGTAACGGGTGAGTTGAGTGCTGGTATAAGGGATTACCCTAATGCCAACCTTAAGTGGGAGAAGACGTCAACATGGAATGCTGGTGTTGATGCCGCCTTCCTTGCAAACCGCCTTAACCTCGGACTTGACTTCTATTACAGTCGTTCTACGGATCTCATTACCAACCGTGCTGTGTCACTCATCAATGGAACGACTGACCTGTATTATAATAATGGTATTGCAACGAACACAGGTATAGAACTGTCATTAAGTACATTGAATATCAAGACGCCAGATTTCCAGTGGCGTACCTCTTTCATGTATTCTTATAACAAGAATGTGGTTAAGCAGGGTGTCGTTGGTGACAACATGTATGGTGACTATATAAGCGGTTCCGTTGTACTTGACGGTTCAAGTGTGGACGGCTTCTACTCTTACCAGTTTGCAGGACTTGACGAGTATGGACTCCCACGATTCAAGAACTTGACAGACCTTCCTGCCGGGTTATCACGTGACGGCGTACTTCAGCGGGTGCTCACGTATTCAGGTACACGTACCCCAAAGAGCTATGGTAGTTTCTCTACCGAGTTCAGATGGAAGAATCTGTCACTTCGTGCCCAGTTCACTTATAAGCTTGGCTACAAGAACCGTCTTCTTGCACTCTATCAGGATGGCAATCCTGCATTGCCACAGCCAGAGAACAATATGAACTCTGCTTTCGTTGATCGTTGGCGCAAACCAGGCGATGAGGCTCACACGGTTATCCCTGGTCTCACAAACGTGTCCCTGAACATGCCGACAGGAACAGAAAATATAAATGCCTCAAACAGCTACATGTACACTATGGTTGACTATAATTACCTGCGTGATGTGGGACCTTCAACATATGCTGGTTGGTACATGTATGACAATAGTGATGCGAGAGTGGTAAGTTGTGATCACATACGTTTCCGTTCTCTCACATTGGGCTATGACATTCCTAATGACTTCCTGGCAAAGTATGGAATAGCAGATTGTCGTATTGACTTCCAGGCACAGAACATTGGGGTATGGACATTCGACAAGAAACTTAAGGGACAGGATCCTGACCAGGTAGCAAGTATCGGTATGCCGGTATTACCAACATTTAACTTTGGAATACAAATTAGTTTTTAAGTAATCTTATGATTAGATCTACAATATACGCTTTCATAGGTGCTGTAATGCTGTCCAGTTGTTCCGACTTCTTGAAGCAGGAAGACAAGGACAAGGTTATTCCGCGTACCATGGAACAGTTTGAAGCGATGCTTCACAAGGAGGGATTCTGTGATGTCTCATGGTTCTATCGTTCAGAGTTCATGACAGATGATGTTGCAGAGAACACTAATGTCATTACAACTGCCAAGGACAGGTATAAGAACATGTACACATGGCAGTATGATATAGAACGTACAGGTAATGGTGATTTCGCAGATGAGAATAATGATGTGTGGAAACGTCTGTATAATGATGTTCTTGTGGCAAACTATATCCTTGAACGCTCTAAGGATGTTGTAGATGCTGACATCATGGTTTCGAGACGATGCTACCTTGATGCGGAGGCTCATTTCCTTCGTGCAAGAGCTTATCTCGAACTTGTCAATGTGTATGCTCCCGTCTATGACGCTTCTACGGCAAACACTACTCTTGGCGTGCCTCTGAGAGAGGGTACAGGTATCGCAAATAATGCTACACGTAATACTATTGCAGAGGTTTATAACCAGATAGAGACAGATCTGCTCGAAGCAATAGAACTGTTTGACAGGTCTAATGAGCAGAAGTCATTATGGCATCCTAATAAGAAGGCGGCACTTCTTCTTCTATCACGTACCTATCTCTATGAGGGTAAGTGGCAGAAGGCTGTAGGAACAGCATCTGAACTTATTGCACTATGTCCTCAGGGATTGTATGCCATGAACCGTAACATCACGGATGCTATTGTGCGCAAGGCAAATCAGGAGGTTCTTCATACATGGGGAGTAATAGCTGGTACACTCGTAGATAATGTAAGTGAGGGCGCTCCTTCTGGCATACCAAAGATCTATCGTGTGGACAACTCGCTGTCTACAGCAGCCTATGGCGTATCGACCGACCTTCTTGAACAGTATTCTGCCAATGATGTGCGACCTCTGTTGTATTTCATGCCTACATCAGGCATTCAGGTAACGGCAAAGTGGGATCCTCAGTTTACGACTCTTGGCGGTTATACATACAGACTCTCGGAAGCGTACCTGACACGTGCAGAGGCAAATGCCGCATTAGGAAACATGTCTGCCGCTCTTGATGATATGAAGGCGTTGCTGTCAAAACGTATCGATGGGGAGTATGAGAGTCTTCTTCCTGATACAGATGATCAGATGGCTGTCCGTCGTTTTGTTATTGACCAGCGTCGTCTGGAACTCTGTTTTGAGAATCACAGATGGTTCGACCTTCGCCGTACCCAGTCATGGTACCCAAAGAATATCAGACACGTGTTCTCATACAGCACATCTACGTCAGGAAATGTAGGAACAGTTACGGAGACAAAGATTTACAACTTACGTTCCTCTTCCCCTAACTACACTCTTGAACTACCATTGGCTGAGACATCAATAAATCCAGATATAGAAAGGTACGGAAAGAGGGAGGAGATCATGAATGAATAATGATGAATGACGAAGCTTGTGGTTACATCATATATTCGCTCTCATTAACCATTAACCGTTAAGCCATTATTTACGAATTATGAAATATGAATTAAATAAACTTCTGGCGATAATAGTCATACTGTTAGTATCATCCTGTGCAGAGAAGGAGGATACGACACCATCATTCGCAGATAGCGACAGACTTGAGACTATGGTGGATAATGATATCGCAGAGGTTTCTGAGTTTAAGGAAAAGTATGGCAGTTATGTGCTGTACAGATTTGATAAGGAGAAGGATTTCGCCTATCAGTTTGAACAGGCATCAAACTGGCAGAATGCGGTATTGACAACCATAGATCATGATGATGCAGTGGAAGCTATGAAGATGCTTGATGATAAGGTGTTCTCATGCTACACAGATTCTTACAAGAAGCAATATCTCCCTCGTAAGGTCTTGCTTGTGGGCGATATCGTCTCAAGTGCAGAACTTGGATTGTCTGTACCAAAAAGCGGTCATCATGTTGCTGTGGCAAATATCAATAGTATCACGTTTGCAAAGATGGCAAAGGGTGATGTGGATGAAGCATTACGAGATGATGCCGTGATGAGTGAACGATGTGCGGATATGCATCGTGCCATACTCGCCGATTATCTTGTAAAGGCACGTGGCGTGTATCCTGTTGATGATACGTACCTTGCCTACTCACAGAGCAACTATTCGTCTTTGATGAATAGTAGTCGTAAGACAGCTGCACAACTGGTAAAGGAAGACCCAAACTTCTTCTATAGTCGCGGTTTCTTCTTCCCTGAGGAGGAAGAGTCAACATATTTCCCGGGGGCAGAGGAGGATATCATTGCCTATCTCCGCAACATGCTCACTATGGATTGCGAGACAGCAAACGAGTTTCTTGATATGCCTGTCATGGCAGACAAGATGCACTTACTTGTTGTAGGACTCCAGCAGATGGGAGTAGATGTGATGGCGCTCAATCCTAACATGGAGCAGTTCCTGAAGATGGAATATGTACAGCCTTCTGTCATGTATATGAAAGATGTGGTAACAGATTGCTCGCAGGCTACACTTGAGGTTACCATTCTTAAGGGTTCACATTCTCTCAAACGCCTTGAGGTAAATGTGAATGGCGTAGATGCGAAATCTGTTGACCTCTCATCTTATGATAAGATGCGTGTGGTATTGTCTGTTCCTGTTGAGGGACTTGTAAAGGGTGCTAATGCTATCACACTTAAACTGTATGAGGAAGGTCGTGACAAGGTCGCTTGTACCGTTAATGGTGGTGTGAGCTATGCCACTATGGACGAGGTTATAGGAATAAGTATACTTCGTTCTGGTGACCATGAGGATGTGTATCGTAGCATGAAGGTATGGAAGGGCCATAGCGGTGTTCTCGGAGATGAGGAATCACCTGACCTTACAACTGTCGCATTCGAGAAACATGGATGGCTTGACAGGTACTTCATGGAGACAGATGGCGAGTACCGCTACTGGAAGATCTACAAGTCGGGCAATACCGTGACAAAGATAGTTGAGTATCTGCTTGATGGTTACAATGAGGACTTTACAGCTCCATTATATAAGGTTGTCAAGGACTATGCCTTTGCCTATAGTGATGGTGAACTGACAAGTGTCACTCTCACAGAGGCAGGAAAGTCCTCAAGAACCCTTGTGAGTGATGTGACTTATGTGTCTGGTCGTATCGTTCGTTACACCTATGACGGTACCGTCTACGAACCTGTATATGCTACTGCTAATGGTGTCACTACACGTGTTGACTGTCTTGATTCATCGATGAGTGGTAAGACATTCGGATTTGATGGCACAGAGGATCTCAACCCTTACTACATGCCAGAGCTTCCTGCTGTCATACCGGGCGATAGGTCTGAGGTTCCTCTCCAGCTGTTGTATAGTCAGTACCTGTTCAAGAGCTATGATAATATCTGGAAAGGTGGATGGACACATAGTCTTGAGGACAAGACGAACCATGCCGAGGTGAACAATAACGGTGTCACTTGGACTTACAGGTTTAAGTTGAAGTAGATAAGGAGTTTTCATTTAAGGAGTTAGGAGGAGTAAAAAGGAGTAAAAAGGAGTAAAAAGACGAATGATTGATCGCGGTTTTTAATTAACAATTAATAATTAACAATTAACATGCCTCCGGAACTTGGGTAATTAACAATTAACAATTAATAATTAACATGCCTCCGGAACTTGAGCAATTAACAATTAACAATTAATAATTAACATGCCTCCGGAACCCGTGAATGAATTATTCCGCGATGGAGTAACCTAGTCCCCTCCCTGTAGGGAGGGTTAGGGTGGGTCTACTGGGTCTAGTGTTAGGGTGGGTCCAAAAAATCCAGTAAATAACTTCGAAACAAGAATATAAAAAAATGCAAATATGAGAAAGGTAGTTTTATTGTTGATGTCTGCTATTTGTGTAATGGCTTATGGCAAAAAGATAAACGACGAGAATGTAAGCAGTTTCTGTCGTGATGCCAATCAGGCAATAAGTGTGGCAGGTACAGATACCGAAAAGAGCGCTGCTTTTGAGGCAGAAGCGGCAAAGTGGTTCAAGTCGGCAGATCTTGAACAGATTACTCCTGCACAGGTCGATTTCTTCTTCGTGACAGGTGGAATGACTCTTGACAAGTATATGCGTAGGTGGTTGGAACCAACACTCGTGGCGAAGTCTGCAAAGGACGCTGCTTTCTCATTCCTTGCATGGAAGTACATGCCTGAGAATGACGGATTCATACATTCTGCCAAGGAGATAGACATGCTAAAGCAGTTCCTTGAGTCACCAAAGTTACAGGGGGTACTTGAACAGCAACCATCCTATGCACAGGATGTGTTTGCTTCCTTGTCAACAATGAAGGATGCCAACTGGAACACAGAAGGTTTTCCTGAGGCAATAATCCGTTTCCTCGACTGTAACATGTCCGAACTTGCTGTCTTGGATTGTGTTAATGCCTTCAACTCAATAGCTCGTGTCGATAACATATCAGACAAGTACCGCGAGGCTGTACGTGTGGCATGTGTTAATAAGTATAAGAACCTATTGAAGTCACTTGATAATGCTCGTAAACAGAAGACTTGTAATGAAAGGATAAAGTACCTTGAAGGACCTTTTGCATGTGGCACACTCGTTGGCGGCAAGGCTCCTGAACTTCATATCATACGTGCCTTCAAGCAGCAGGGCGATAGTGTTGCTGTAGTAGACGTCAAGAGTCTTGATGACCTTCGTGGAAAGGTTGTCATGCTCGACTTCTGGGGCACAAAGTGCGTACCTTGTATACAGTCATTCCCTGAGATTGCTGAACTACAGAAACACTTTGAGGGTAAGGATGTGGTAATACTCGGTGTCACATCGCTTCAGGGATTCTTTGTCGACACACCTAATCATCGTACCATACAATGCCGTAATAACCCAGAGAAGGAGTTAGGCTGTTTCCCAGGGTTCATGAAGGCAATGGGCATCAACTGGCACATCGCCATTACAGAAGAGAATGTGATGAATACCGACTTCGGTGTACTTGCCATTCCACACGTTACTGTGATAGACAAGCAGGGCAAGGTCCGCTATAACGCATTAAACCTTGATAATGAAGGTAAGGTCAAAATAATAGAGACTCTGTTAGGAGAGTAGCTCAGAATACATAAAGTGCAATAAACAACGAAAAAATATTATGAAGAAAATCTTATTATCAACAATCGCTGCAGTAATGGCAATTACTGCTTGCGCTCAGAAACCTGTCACTATTGGTTTTAAGTCTCATGACACAAGTCTTCAGGAAGTAGAGATACAGTTTGCGGAAACTGACACCATCATTCCTCTTACTCTTGTAGGCGACACAACTGCAGCAACAAAGAATGCTGAAGGTAAGGTTGTGCTTAATGTTAAGGAACCAACATACGGCGTCATCACTTACCGTTGGAAGCGTTCTACAGTATATCTTGAACCGGGCAAGAACTTCGATATGGAGTGGGATCTCACACCTGCAGCTCTTAATGTTAAGGTGACAAGCAAGAAGTCACAGGTTAACCCTTACCTCTCTTGTGGAGAACTGAAGGGCCCTGTCATGGGTGACTTCGGAAAGGGTCCTGAGGATATCCTTGGCATACTCCAGGACTACACAGACAACTGCTACCGTATTCTTGACAGCAAGAAACTTGACAAGGCATTCGTGGCAAAGGAACGTAAGCGTATAGCATACTGGATCTATGGATTCCTTGCACAGTATGCCCAGCAGAAACCTTGTGACGATCCTGTGTATGACAAGTTGAAGGAACTTGCATTTGATGATGAGGCTTGGCTTGTCCAGATGCCTGAGTACACTAACTATCAGTATAGCGCCATGACAGCTCTTGCTCTTCGCGACGAGGATATAGAAAATACTCCTGATGGTCAGGCTGCTGCTGTAACAAAGGTACTTGAATATGTTGTTGCAAACGTGAAGAATGATGATCTCCGTCAGTACCTTATCGGTACTAATGCTGTTGCCCTTGTTACTAACAATGGTAATGATGGTGCAGAACGTATCAAGGAAATCTTTGACCAGAATATCACAGATGCAGAGATAAAGACTGCATTTGCAGAGGCATGGAAGAATGGTTCTGTCCTTAAGGCAGGTCGACCATCTCCTGACTTCAGTTTTGAGGATATCAATGGCAAGACTGTTACACTTGCTGACCTTCGTGGCAAGTATGTGTATATTGATGTTTGGGCAACATGGTGTGTTCCATGCAAGGGTGAACTTCCACATCTCAAGAAACTTGAGAGCACATTCCATGGCATGAACATCGCATTTGTAAGTCTCTCTTGTGACCGTGACAAACCAAAGTGGGAGAACATGGTTAAGGAGCAGGAGATGACTGGTATACAGCTTTGGGGAGGCGAGGATAACGAGTTCCTCCGCAAGTACCGAGTACAATCTATCCCTCGTTTCATATTCATCGATCCTACTGGACGTATAATCAACCCAGACATGACACGTCCTTCTGATCCAAAGACAATCGAGGCTCTTGGTATGGTAGCCATGCCAATGGAGTGATTTGTTTAGGGGCTTAAGAGAAAAAGAAGTTAGGAGAAGTTAAAAGGAGTAAAAAGAAGTAAAAAGACGTATGACTGTTCGCGGGGATAATTAATAATTAACATGCCTCCGGATGGCAATTATGCATTATGCATTATGCATTAAAGTCTAAATACATCAATAGACAACGAAATGAGAAAGATATTCAGTATCGTATTTTTAATGATAGCCTTCTGCAATACTTCATTGTTTGCACAAGGTTCACACCAGATCATCAGAGCTGTAGATAGCAACGATGATACACACTATTACTATTACAACGCACAAAACCAGTTGTTCTGGGAAGTGTGTGGTACTACTCGTCGTGAGTATACTTATAACAATATAGGACAATGCGTATCAATGCTCCAGAAAGCATGGGTTTCAGCAGACAACGCTTATGTCTCAACTGCCTTGGAAACATATGAGTACGATGCTCAGGGCAATCTGTCTATAAAGGTAGTGGACAAGACTCTTGCTAATCCTTATGGTTCTGTCATGACTTACAAGTATAGCGACTACCAGAATGGTGTTGCCACATACTATGACGAGTACAAGAACAACGCACTCTATTACATGTACAAGCAGGTGTCTGAGTTTGATGCTAACAACCGTCAGATCTCTTGTACCGTGTATTATGCAGATCCTGATAATTACACAAACCCAACTCATGAGAGTGTAGATTACAAGGATGTAGATCAGAAGTATTCCAAGACGTATGATGCAGACGGTTTCTTGATCAAGGAAAATAAGAAGTCTACAGATTATGAATACACATACACAGACCTCAAGCCAGCATACTCTCCACTTCTTGTCACTTCCACAACAGACAAGGGAGAGGCTACTATTAATTGGAGTTCTGTTGCAGGAGCAGAGAAGTATGTTATCTCTTACAACACCGTTCGTGAGGAGGTAGAAGGCACATCTTATGTAGCATCTCTTCCTGTAGGCAAACACCTCGTTACAATTCAGGCTGTCATCGATGGCATGGAACGTAATGCCGTTACTCCTGTGGAGGTTGAGATAAAGGATGATGGAATGGTAGCAGCTACTAATCTTGCTGCTGGTACAATCTTTGTGACAGAGGAAGCAACAGAGAGTGCAGACCTCGGTACACGTACCTTCATCAATATCCCTCTCACATGGTCTGTTCCTGCAAATCATTCAGAGATTGTGAAGTTCTATGTGTATTACAATAGTCGTACCTATGGCAACAACTGTTATGTAGCCGTAACAGACCCTAATGCCACTTCATTCACATTAAGAGTCGATCCATTCGAGGTTGCAGAGTTGGATGAGGATGGAGTACCAGCAGTTGCCATTGAGACACCGATATATGTAACTATCGTTTACAAGACAGGTGAATCAGAGAAGTCAAATGTGGTTACAGTCAGTCCTTTTGCTGTGACAGGAATCAATAGCGCCATAGCATCTGAGAATGCGTCTTGCGAGTACAATCTTGCTGGTATGCGAGTAGCAGGAGCAAAGGGCGTTGTAATTAAGAATGGAAAGAAAACAATAGCAAGATGAAAACATTACGTGTACTATCCTTCTTCGTGTTGGCTATGCTTATGCACCTAAGCAGCATGGCAACAAGTCTTGGCGATTCGTTGCCACAGGCAATGCGCGACAGTTACATTCGTTATGGTGAACGCTATCTTGGAAAGGAGTGGAAAGCACTACCTACCACATCCTTCGCACGATTCAAGAAGGATGGTAACCGTGTTGAATATGAGGGACTATGCTTTGAGCGTCGTCGACAGTTGGCAGCTCTTGTCATGGCAGAGATTGTGGAAGGCAAGAACCGATTCCTGCCGGACATCATCAATGGTCTTAACGTGATGATGGAAGAGACGTGGTGGGGCATTCCTGCTCATTATGGTAGTGCAGTACCTTTGCATGATAACCAGACAGTCGACCTGTTCAATGCTGAGACAGCATCGCTTGTGGCATGGACAGGTCATGAACTCAAACCCCAGCTTGACAAGTATTCGCCAGATATCTACAAGAGACTATCGGGCGAGATTCAGCGTCGAATACTTCGTCCTGCACTTGGTAGCAGATACTGGTGGAAGACTGCCGGAATGAACTGGAACCCTTGGATATGCTCAAACTGGCTCACATGTGTGATGCTTTATGAAAATGATGCAGAACGTAAGGAGAAGGCAATAAATGAGATAAAGGGATGTGTACGTGCCTTTATCAATGCCTATCCTGAGGACGGAGGATGTGATGAGGGAACCGGTTATTGGGACCGTGCAGCAGCCTCTATGTTCGAGTGTCTGCAAATACTACATGAAGCAGGTGTCAAGATGGACGATGAGCAGGTTCTGCTCCCTAAGATAAATAACATGGGTTCATACATCTACAAGATGTACATTGGTAATGACCATTGCGTAAACTTTGCCGATGCTCATGGCAACAAGAGTGTGGTACAGTTGAACGTGCTCTATCCTTTTGCCCTCTATCTGGGCGACAAGGTGATGCGTGAGTTTGCTGCCTACCTTGCACAGCAAAAGAACTTCTGGACGTCCCCTGCTGCACTATATGACAGGAGCGGTAATTTCCCTACATTGGGCAGAGAACTGATGTTGCTGAGAAACCTCCCATCACTTCGTGGCGAGAATGCTCGTCAACCTCAGACAGAGGCGTGGCTTCCAGACCTTCAGATCATGACTGCTCGTTCCTATCCTTCGTCTGACACCCCAAAGGGATTGTACCTTGTATTCAAGGGTGGACATAATGGTGAGAGTCATAACCATAATGATGTAGGATCGTTCATCGTGTATGCAGATGGTGAACCGATGCTTATTGATCCAGGAGTAGGCGAGTACACCTCACAGACCTTCGGCAACAACCGTTATGCTATCTGGACAATGCAGAGCCAGTACCATAATCTACCACAGATAAATGGTGTTGATCAGCGTGATGGCAAACAGTATGCTGCAAAGATTGTGAACAAGGGAAAGCGAAGTCTCACGCTCGACATAGCAGGTGCTTACCCTAAGGAGGCGCAGGTTAAGTCATGGATGCGTACTGCCATGCTGAAAGGAAACCTTGTTCAGGTAACAGATAAGTATGACCTTGACGCATGTAAGACTCCAACACGAATGATGTACATGACCGTTGTTAAACCTGAGATAGTATCAAAGGGAGTCATAAAGATAGGATCACACACCTTGGAGTTCCCTTCAACTCAGGCAGAAGCAACGGTTGAGGACGTGTCCGACAAGTTGGACTTTGTTCTTCGTCACGAGTGGGGTGATCATATGTATAGGATATGCCTTACGATGAAGAATGAAAGCACCTCAAATACTTTCTCGGTAAGAGTGAGGATGTGAGGTTTTGAGGTTATACGGTTGTACGGTTGTACGGTTATACGGTTGTACGGTTGTACGGTTTTACGGTTATTCGGTTGTACGGTTTTACGGTTTTACGGTTATAAGGTTTTGAGGTTATAAGGTTTATTTCCCTTCGGTCAATGAGAAAAGTTGATACCATAGGACATAATGGCGAACAATCATTCAAACCTTAAAACCTCACCAGCGAAGCGACCTTACAACCTTACAACCCTTTGCAACACTTATCGCAATGGCTACAGGAACAGCATTTGTTCCCTTTGTTTCGTAGGAGTATGCGTATCACAAAGAATACGCATACTCCTATTGCTATTAATATAAGTAATGTTGGAATGTTCATGATGAAAACATCTTTTTTTTGAGTGAAGAAAAGACTACAGATAACTCATCAATGTATATACCACCAAGGCACAAAGCCAAGCGATGGCACATTGCATTATGACAACAGACATTGCCCATTTAGAACCAAGTTCGCGACGAATGGAAGCGATGGCAGCAACACATGGAGTGTAAAGAAGGCAGAACACGAGGATTGCATAGCCAGAAGCAACATCAAAGATAGTGTGGAGAGGCACATTTGCATACAACACCTGAAGGGTTGATACAACACTCTCCTTGGCGATGAATCCCGACACAAGAGCTGTCGCTATTCTCCAGTCGCTAAAGCCAAGAGGCTTGAATACAGGAGAAATGACAGATGCTATAGTGGCAAGTATAGAGTTCTGCTGGTCCTCAACCAAGTTGAGACGGAAGTCGAAGGACTGCAAGAACCATATCACGATACTTGCGATGAAGATAATCGTAAAAGCCTTCTGCATGAAGTCACGCGCCTTCTCCCATAGAAGCATAGCCACATTCTTCGGCACAGGCAAACGGTAGCATGGCAGTTCCATGACGAAAGGTGTTGCCTCACCCCTGAACTTGGTGCTCTTGCATATCAGCGCCACTATTATGCCCACAACGATACCGAGCAGGTACAGCGACATGATGATGAACGCACTATTGTGAGGGAACAGGGTAGCGCAGAAGAATGTATAGATAGGCACCTTTGCCGTACATGACATGAAAGGTGTGAGTAGGATTGTCAGTTTACGGTCACGTTCAGAAGGGAGAGTACGTGTGGACATCACACTCGGAACGGAACAGCCGAAACCGATAAGCATCGGCACAATACTTCGTCCAGAAAGACCGATACGTCTAAGGAGCTTATCCGTCACAAATGCTATACGTGCCATATAGCCTGAGTCTTCCAGCATGGACAAGAAGAAGAATAGCACCACGATGAGCGGAAGGAATGACAGTACTGCCCCCACACCACCAAATATACCGTCTATGACAAGGGAATGAACCACATGGTTTACATTAAGACTCGTAAGCGCCTCGCCCGTCAACTGTGTCACATTGTCAATACCTTCCTCCAGAAGTCCCTGTAGCCATGCCCCGAAAGAGTTGAAGGTAAACCAGAACACGAATGCCATGATTAGAAGGAAAGAAGGTATAGCCAACCACTTGCCCGTAAGTACGCTATCTATAGCCTGTGAGCGTTCCTGCTCCTTGCTCTTCTTAGGCTTGACCACAGTTTGCCTGCAAAGGTCCTTGATAAAACTGAAACGCATGTCCGCTATGGCGGCGGCACGGTCGAGTCCTCGTTCTTCCTCCATCTGCTTCAGGATATGCTCTACCGTCTGTCGTTCATTATCCGACAACTTGAGTGCCTCCTCAATCATAGAGTCTCCCTCCACAAGTTTATTGGCCGCGAAGCGTAGAGGAATGCCGGCTCTCTGTGCATGATCCTCTATGAGATGCATAATGGCATGTAGACATCTGTGAACGGCACCTCCATGTTCCTCCGGACCACAGAAGTCCTGACGCTGAGGACACTCCTGATAGCGTGCCACATGGACAGCGTGAGCCACAAGCTCATCTACACCCTCATTCTTCATGGCAGAGATAGCCACGACAGGAATGCCCAGCATGGCTTCCATCTCGTTGATGAGTACAGTACCGCCATTACCCTTCAGTTCGTCAATCATGTTAAGGGCAAGCACCATAGGAATACCCAGTTCGAGCAACTGCATCGTCAGGTAAAGGTTACGCTCTATATTTGTGGAATCCACAATATTGATGATACCCTTGGGATGCTCGTCAAGAACGAACTGACGTGACACTATCTCCTCCGCTGTATATGGGGAGAGAGAATAGATGCCCGGCAGATCCGTAACCTCCGTGTCGGGATAGTCCCTGATGGCTCCAGACTTACGGTCTACAGTCACACCTGGGAAGTTGCCCACGTGCTGGTTCGACCCCGTCAACTGGTTAAAGAGCGTTGTCTTGCCACAGTTCTGGTTGCCTACAAGAGCGAATGTCAACTTCGTCTCCTTAGGCAGAGGATGTTCCGTAGCAGGGTCATGGAACCTGTAGCCCGTCTCACCGAATCCAGGGTGAGGCTTGCTAGTACGTGGAACATCAGTTTCCACTTTTTCCTGCAGGTTAAGGTCCACCTCAATCTGTGAAGCATCTGCAAGGCGCAGGGTAAGTTCATATCCATGTATGCGAACCTGTAGAGGATCTCCCATAGGAGCAAACTTGACAAGAGTAACCTCCGTCTGAGGGATGACACCCATATCAAGGAAATGCTGGTGTAGAGCCCCGCTTCCTCCTACCGCCTTTATTGTTGCGACCTGTCCTATTTTTAAGTCTTTAAGAGTCATCATTAGTAATTTTTGTGCAAAATTAACTAATTATTCTTAAATAGATGAAAACAGGAATGCAAAGTCATCAAAAATACTCACTTTTGAGTAGGGTATTTGAAGTTAACTCCTAACCATCTTTCTGTTCTTTATCTTAGTGCCGCGATAACTGGCACTCCTCTATGAAAAGCTTGACCTCCATTAGGTATTGCTCTGGATAGTCGTGGTATGACTGTGCATGGATCGTTCCCTTGGTTAGCCAAAGACGTTTCTTTCCATGTGTCTTTGCTTCGTATAGTTGATGCACCATATCTGTTGGAACAAACGTATCGCTGTCACCATGAATGAAGAGTATTGGAATCTCTGCCTTGCGCACCTGATCTATTGCTGATGCTTCCTTGAAGTTCCATCCGTATCTTACATCACATAGCCATGATGCAATATCCATGAGAGGATGGACAGGAAGACCGAACTGGTTCTTTATCTCGCCAGCAAACTCGTCCCATACAGATGTGTAGCCACAGTCATCAATAATACCCTTCACGGACGGAGGTAATGAATCGCCGGCACACATCATTACCGATGCGGCACCCATAGAAATGCCATGAAGGAAGATGCTGTTACCGTTCCATAGGCTATCAGCAATGCTTATCCATCTCTCCACGTTTAGCCTGTCAAGCCATCCCATCTGTATCACCTTGCCCTCGCTCTTTCCGTGACGCACATTGTCTGGTACGAGGATATTGAAATGTAGGGAGTCGTGGTACATCTTGCCAAGCATCATCATACGCAGGGCATTGTCTGTATAGCCATGTACAAGTATGGCAGTACCTTCTGCTTCATCGTGGCGTGCAAGATAGGCATGTTGCCTCAATCCGTCATCGCCTATGATGAATGTGTCACGTAACATGCCTCCTGCCTCCATGCTATCCAACCATTGTGTGGTACCAGGGTAGTTGGAGTCAAGAAATCTGTATGAGTCAGCATCTCTCCTTGCTTGTCCTGAAGGATTGAGCGAGTAGTCGAGCAGATAGAATGCACCACCTACGAGTATTGCGGCAACGGCAACTAAGATACCTGCTGCAATTAATACGTATTTCTTTATATTAGTATTCATCATTATCTTTTCTGTGTTCAGTAAGTTGTACTATCAATTAGGCATACTGGTAATTAACATTCCAACTTCCAGTTATTGTCTCCATGGTAGATCATCTGTTTGGTCATGCCACCATCAATACAGATGTTCTCTCCTGTAATGAACCCTGCCTTGTCAGAACATAGGAACAGAACCATGTTTGCAATGTCCAGAGGGTTACCCACACGGCCAGCAGGTTGTTGAATGGCATCAGCACCCTCATATACTGTGTAGTTAGTGTCTATCCAGCCCGGAGAGATGGAGTTTACACGTGCCTTGCCAGCAAGACTTACAGCAAGGGCATGAGTAAGGGCGGCAATACCTCCCTTGGCGGCCGTGTAGCTCTCTGTCTGGGGCATGCTCATACGGTCACGCGATGATGATATGTTCACTATTGACGCCCCTGTGCCAAGATGTCCCGCAAGGAGCTTGACAAGATAGAATGGTGCTGTTACTCCCACGCTCAGCGCATACTGGAACTCCTCATAGGTACATTCGTCTATGCCCCTCATGATAGGCAAGGCATTGTTGATGATGAAGTCTACCTTTCCGTACTTGTCGACTACGTGACTGGCAAACTCCTCCAGCACTTCCTTCTTTGAAAGGTCACCAACGAAGTGCTCACCTTCCTGTTTGTCTATGATACAGATGTTTGCGCCTCTCTTGCGAAACTCCTCAGCTATGCATTTGCCTATGCCCTGAGCTCCACCTGTTATGATTACTGTCTTGTTCTGAAAATCCATATTTATAATGCTGTTTATATTCAATAACCGAATGATGCAGATTATTGCAAGGGTAGGGAACGCTCCCCTCAATCTTGCGCCCTCAAAGATACTGATTTATTTTCGGATATTGCTCGTGAATATTCATAACATACGTGAAAATCGTGAGAATAGCGTTAAGAAAAAGCATTTGCAGAGAAAAAATCATGATAATTCGGTTCCCGTGTAGCGGAAAAAAAGAGTGAGTGCATCTGTCTCAGAAACACCCACCCGCAAATAATTGGTTTTGCTACTCGCTTGCTGATAACATTTTATGTGGCAAACTCAATGAATTGGTGAACATAGTATATCCAATCCCACATATACTCATCATCACCTGTTTTTGCACTGGTATCCACACTTATGGCACAATCCCTTGCTGTCAAGTTTGATGCCACACATAGGACAGCGCTTGAAGTGATGTTCCGCTTTATACTCCTGTGACGCCTTGTTATCACCGCTCTTGAATGTCAGTTTCACGATAGGCAACTTATCCTTGAGGAGGTCATACACTATCTTTATCATACCCTCTACCGTCATCGACTCCTTTGTCACCACAAGACGGCAGTCTGGATAGGCAGTAGCCCATTCGGTCTTGAATGCCTCCCCCTTGTTCGTGTTCAACTTGTGTCCATTCTTGATGCCCTGTTTCTCGTACACATCGAGAATGGCAGGAAGCAGGGGGTCGTCCTCACGCAATACAAGTGCATGGTCAAAGTTTCTCAGTATATCCCACGCTATCTTCTTGATCTCGTTACAAGGAAAGACCATGTTGACCTGAGGCGTCACATCGTCCTCCACCTCAATCTTCAGTACACCGGTATGTCCATGAAGGTACTGCGCCTCCCCCTGAAAATTGTAGAACCTGTGTGCATACTGCAGTTCCAGTTTAGTGATACTTCTCATACTCCATAAATGTTTATGATTAGAAAATGTTAACAGAGTAATCTCTCTTTCCTCTGATTCGGTTGCAAAGATAAATTGCAATACTGAGTCAGATACCAGGAAACTATTATAAGTACGCAAGTTAAAATAAGTCAGAGACAAGGATAAAGTGTAGTTTGTTTATGGGATTCATATATAAGAATTGCATATTCTTCTTTTTTATGCATCCTTTTTCATTTGTTTTTATTACATTTGCCATGCCGCATGAGGCGAAAGGACTTTCTGCAAACAGGTTAATTACACTTTCCTTCCAACTATTGAGATAGGTTCTGTTAGCATGTTAGAGTCTGTTTCTTAAAACATAATACCTGAAAATATGAATAAAAAGATGTTGTTAGCATCAGCAATGTTGGTAGGTGCCAGTTGCGTGAATGCACAGAGATTACAGAAAGACAATGTAGACGCCATACTTAAGGCAATGACACTTGAGGAAAAGGCAACAATAGTAGTGGGAACAAGTCGTCAGGGTTCAACTGGCGGTAACCAGACAGGCAATGGAATGGTAGGTGCCCATGCTGACCTCGTACCGGGAGCAGCAGGAACAACACAGCCAATCCCTCGTCTTGGTGTGCCAGCATCTATACTTACCGACGGTCCTGCAGGTGTGCGAATCAATCCTACACGCAAAGATGATAGCAACACATACTACTGTACTGGTTTCCCTGTAGGAACAGCCCTTGCATGTACATGGAACACCGAACTTGTGGAACAGGTAGGAAAGGCTATCGGTAACGAGGTCCTCGAATATGGCTGTGACGTGTTGCTCGCCCCAGGAATGAACATACATCGTTCTCCTCTCTGCGGACGTAACTTCGAGTACTACTCCGAGGATCCATTCGTGACAGGTAAGATTGCTGCCGCCTATGTGAGAGGTATCCAGAGTCAGGGAGTGGGAACAAGTATCAAGCACTTTGCCGGCAACTCCCAGGAGACACGACGCACAGAGGTTGACGAGGTGATGTCACAGCGCGCCCTTCGTGAGATATACCTCAAGGGATTCGAGATTGCCGTGAAGGAATCCAACCCATGGACAGTCATGTCATCATACAATCGTCTCAATGGACCTTTCACACAGGAGAGTCGTGATCTCCTCACCACCATACTTCGTGACGAATGGGGATATGATGGCGTGGTAATGACCGACTGGACAGGTCAGCGTAACACAGCCGCACAGATCAAGGCTGGCAATGACCTTATGGAACCGGGTACTCCTGCACAGACAAAGGAACTTATTGATAAGGTGAAGAGTGGCGAACTCAAGATGGAAGAACTTGATATCTGTGTGAAGCGTATACTCGAGTACCTGCTCAAGACACCTAAATATCGCGATTACAAGTACAGCAACAAACCTGACCTCAAGGCACACGCAGCAGTCACTCGACAGAGTGCAAGTGAGGGTATGGTACTCCTCAAGAATACAGGAGCAACACTCCCTATAAAGGACATCAAGAAGGTGTCAGTATTCGGTATCACATCATACGACTTTATTGCAGGCGGAACGGGTTCGGGCGATGTGAACAAGGCATACACCATCGACCTCATGACAGGACTTAACAGCGCAGGACTTGAGGTGAATGATAAGCTTGCCAAGGTATACAAGTCATACAAGGAGTTCCAGGACAACCTCTCTGCTGCCGTCACACGTCGTGGATGGTTCTGGGGCAAACCAGTATTGCCAGAACTGGCACTCTCACGTGATGTCATCAACTCACAGGCAAACGAATCAGAGCTTGCCATCATCACCATTGGTAGACAGGCAGGAGAGGGTAGCGACCGCAAGGAAGCAGACGACTTCAACCTTACTGAGGTGGAACAGCAACTCATAAGCAACGTGTGCAACGCCTTCCACATGAAGAACAAGAAGGTTGTTGTCATCCTCAACATGGGTAACGTGCTCGAGACAGCATCATGGAAAGGTAAGCCAGACGCCATACTCCTTGCATGGCAACCAGGACAGGAAGGTGGCTACTCTGTAGCAGACGTACTTACAGGCAAGGCAAATCCATCAGGTAAACTCACCATGACATGGCCTGTAGCCCTTGTCGATGTACCTTCATCAGCCAACTTCCCTAATGTCCGTCAGGGCGAACGTCGTGGTAACAAACAGGAGTTTAATGACTACACACTTCACAAGGAAGGTATCAATGTCGGCTACCGTTACTTCAACACAGTAGGCAAGGAAGTATCATACCCATTCGGCTATGGACTTAGCTACACCACATTTGCCTACACCAAACCATCAGTAAAGGCAACGAAGGACGGATTTGTGGCACAGGTAACGGTCACAAACACAGGCAAGGAAGCAGGTAAGGAAGCTGTCGAACTCTATGTGTCAGCACCATCAGGAGGATTGGACAAACCCGTTCAGGAACTCAAGTCATTTGCCAAGACACGTGAACTCCAGCCTGGTGAGAGTCAGACGGTGACTATGAAGGTCACAGCCTACGACCTTGCATCATATAACGAGGCAACACAATGTTGGGAAACAGCAGCCGGACGTTATACTGTCAACTTTGGAGCAAGTGTTGAAGATATCCGTGCAAGAACCACATACACTCAGAGCAAGATGCAGAAGGTACAATGCCACGACGTGTTGAAGCCAAGCATGGCAATTGACAATTAATAATGAACAATTAACATGCCTCCGGATGGCAATTATGCATTATGCATTAACCTGAGTTCGACGAAAACATATCGCGCAAGCGCGGACGAAGAAAAACCGATAAAAACAGGTAAAAACATTTAAAAACAGACTTTATTCTGCTACAGAATTAAAACACTATAGGTTTTTATATGTTTTTTTATGTTTT
>JAZUHP010000133.1:0-7566 GCA_045641785.1 Bacteroidaceae bacterium | reverse complement strand
GTGCGCCTGACAGGACTCGAACCTGCACGCCGCGAGACATTAGATCCTAAGTCTAACGCGTCTACCAATTCCGCCACAGGCGCATTACTTTTTGATAGCGAGTGCAAAGGTAGTGAAATTTATTTAATCTGCAACTCTTATACTCATCTTTTTTACATTTGCGGAATACTTTTTGTCATTCTTGCGACTTCTTTATTAAGTATTCGCGTGCTGTTTCAATGTATGTGTCTTTGTTTTTGGAAAGATCTTCTCCACTCAATTGTAGCGTGATGTCTGGGTCAATTCCAAACTCTGTGTGTTGCATGTTATTATCGTAGAATACTACAGCAGAGTATCTTACAGACCACCCATTGGGTAATTCGCTATGGAAAGGCATTCCTGAACCTCCACCGGTTCTATCACCAATTATCGTCACGTTTGAACCAGACTTCATGCATTTTACAAAATCGTTTGTGGCACTATAGCATCTACGATTAGTAAGGACTACAACAGGTTTATTCCATCTCAACCCGTCATAAGGTTCTATGTATTCTGCCACGGGGGCAGAGAAGTCATTGTGGTTCTTGCCTGTCTTATGTGAGTAGTACCCAATGAGAGTCTTCTTGTCAATAAAGCGTGAGGCAAGACGATGGGCAGTGGTCAGTTGACCACCGCCATTGTTTCGCATGTCAAGAATCATGCCCCTACACATTGCTATATTAGAAAGCATGGTGGAAAGGTTGCCTTCACCTATTGCACTTTCGAAACTCTCGCAACGTACATAAGCTATGTAATCGTCAAGTATTGTGTACTTTAGTCCTGCCGCAATGTGATAGTCCTGTCCAAGATAAAGACCGATAATGCTGTCATTAAAGTTTTGTGGATAGTCCTCGAAGTAGCTCCAGTAGCGTGCTACGTCAAAGGGTGCACCGATATTGACATGTCCATCACGAAGTTCGGAAAGCATGTTGCATAGCACCTCAAAGAGTTGAGTAGACGACATGTTGTCGTTTATGTTGTTAGCATAGCGAGCATGTACCTCGTTCCAGTCAAGACCAAACTCCTTCTTCTTATAGTCAAAGAAGCAGTAGTGCTCATCCATCATGCGCCATAGTGCTTCAAAATTGCCTCTGGGTGTGTTGTTGTAGTCATCTTCCTTTACGCATCCTGTGACAAGTACTATGGATAGAATCAATAGTATGTATTTAGATAGTCTTTTCATTTTGATTTTCTGAATAAGGATGATGTGACGCCAAGCATGACTGCCTGAGTGTATGAGTGATACTTTATGCCATTCATCTTTGACTGCATAAAGTCGCCAGAGTAACCGATTCTTATGTTATGACCTTCGGCTATTGGCATCTCAAGTGTCAGAAGATGGCGAAGAGATGGCATGTTGAAAGGGTGTGCAAACTTTATACCTGCGTTCGATGACTTGAGTCCATACATCTCGTAGTATGACTCTCCATATTCAGGTGTGTGAGCAATTCCTACAAGTGGTAGTGATGCAATGTATTCCACATGAATGTTTTTCTTCCATAGGGTGAAGTCGTACATTGCCATTGCCTTTGCATCGAAACCAGCATTCAACTTCAACTGGGCTGGGTTGTTACCGTTTCTCTCGTTGTAGACACCACCTATATAGGCATCGAACGTAGGACCTGCGAACAACCTGAAGGAGCCATTTGTGTAAAGGTGGCGAAGCAAACCTATGTCCCAACGTACACCTCCAGCGTATTCATTCACGTTCTGCGGATGGTTGCTGAGTATGGAACCGTCTGCGGTTAATAGACTATGGTATAGTACCTCACCGCCCAATTTTCTGCTTAAGGAACTTTTACTTGTAGACTCAAAGATAAACTTAATGTTTGAACCTGTATAGCTGTATGGAGAAAGGTATGAGTCAAGCACATTGCCATAACCATATCCAAAGAGATAGGAATGACGAACCTCGTTTTGCTCAAAGTAATTTTGAGCAAAGACGGTATGGCTCATCATTATTGCACATATCTGCGCAATACATTTCCTATATCGTATGAATACTTTTGTCATCTACTTAGAATAGTCTTAATTGACCTGTTATTTCGTCGCGAATCTCATCGTCACTCTTTTCCTCGTCAGGATTAGCAGTTTCAGGTTGCTCTTCTGGTTCTGGCTCCTCTTCAGGTTCAGGGAAACGAGTTGGTTCAAGTTCCGTTACTGACTTGAGAGGGAATGTGGTGAGACGTTTACCCTTAGCCTTGAAACCTTTGACAGCAATGAACTGTTCTGCGTCTATCTCTTCGTCCATACGGTCTACATTAGGATCGTTATACTTTATGAGTAGACGAGGGAATGCTGTATCTGTGAGCAATATCTGTTTGCTGTCAGGATTATCACCAAGATAGTTCTGTTTCTTTGATGATGACTCCATCTGGAACCTCTTTATATATGGCAGGTTCTGGTTGTCTGCGTCCCATAGGACGGCTGTCCACACTTTGTTAGACTTGTATTTCTCTATACGAGTAATGTTCTGCTCGTAGTGGTTGTTGATGTCGAAGTTTGTTGTGTAGAACTCGCCATTGTCAAGCACAACAAGTATCTGGTCCTCATTGTGGAACTCGCCAAGATACTCTCCATGCTCGTCATAGTTGAGTCGCTGAACATCACGGTCGAACCATACCTTGCGTCCGCCAAGAGTACTGCCACCATGTGCCTTGAGCTGTATACGGAAAATCTCGTTCTTTGTAAGGAGGTTACCCTTGGATGCACGTCCCTTGATAGCAATCTCGGAGAAGTCCTTGTCGAAGGTTAGCTTCTTGATTTTCTCGTGTGGCTTAAGAGTTATCTTGATTATCTCTGCTTCTCCATTAGCATTTGCTGTGAAGTATGTGATGCGACTCTTAGGAGTACCTGCCGTAGCATCATATTCACGGTCACGTGTCATTGCTGTGACATTGAAACGCTTGATGAATGAGGCACCTGAGGCTCCGTCCTTATAACATACGTTATAAATAGTACGAGAGTCATTCTTCTTGAAGATGGCTATATGGATTATCTCAGCCTTGCGTTTCTCTTTCTTTGACTTTTCAGTCTCTCCGACAAACAACTTCTCTGCAACCTTTATCACTTTATAGGTACCGTCACGATAGAATAGTATGACATCGTCAATGTCCGAGCAATTACATACATATTCGTCCTTCTTGAGACTGGTACCGATGAATCCGTCTGTACGGTTGATATAAAGCTTCTGATTAGCTTCTGCAACTGTTGCAGCCTGTATAGTGTCGAAGTTGCGAATCTCTGTAAGACGAGGATGCTCTGCTCCATATTTGTCCTTGAGGTAACGGAACCAGTTGGCTGTTACCTCCACAAGGTTGGCAAGATCCTTGTTAATACTGTCAATATCCGCCTTATACTTGGCGATGAGTTCCTCTGCCTTGTCCTTGTTGAACTTGAGGATACGTGCCATCTTGATTTCCATGAGACGCAGGATGTCCTCACGAGTGACCTCACGAATGAAACTCTCCTTGAAAGGTTCCAAGCGCTTGTCAACATAGGCAATGGCATGATCCATATCTGGAGCCTGCTCGAATTCCTTGCCTTTATAGATACGTTCTTCAATGAAGATACGTTCAAGACTTGCAAAGTGAAGAAGCTCGAGTATCTCGTCACGACGAATCTCAAGTTCGCGTTTGATGAGGTACTTTGTGTAATCTACGGATTTCTTTACTACATCGCTTATAGTAAGGAACCTTGGCATACGATCGTCAATGACACAGCAGTTTGGAGATATGCTTATCTCACAGTCTGTGAATGCGTAGAGGGCATCAATCTGCTTGTCGCTTGACACGCCTGGCACAAGGTGCACAAGTATCTCAACTTCTGCGGCTGTGTTGTCTTCAATCTTACGTGCCTTAATCTTACCCTTTTCAACAGCCTTAGTGATGGAGTCGATGAGTGACTCGGCAGTCTTGCTGAATGGTATCTCACGGATGACGAGAGTCTTGTTGTCAAGTTTCTCAATCTTTGCTCGAATTTTGACATTACCTCCACGTTGTCCATCATTATATTTTGATACGTCAATAGAACCTCCTGTAAGGAAGTCTGGGTAGAGCTGGAATGGCTTTTCGTAAAGATAGTCCACAGCAGCGTCACATATCTCATTGAAGTTGTGAGGAAGAATCTTGGAGCTAAGACCTACGGCAATACCTTCCACTCCCTGAGCAACGAGGAGTGGGAACTTGACAGGCAAGCCTATTGGCTCCTTGTTTCGTCCATCATATGACAACTTCCATTCTGTGGTCTTTGGATTAAATACTACGTCAAGGGCAAATTTACTAAGACGAGCCTCTATATAACGTGCTGCGGCAGCATCGTCACCAGTAAGGATGTTACCCCAGTTACCCTGATGGTCGATAAGGAGTTCCTTCTGTCCCATCTGGACAAGAGCGTCCTTGATACTTGCATCACCATGAGGGTGGAACTGCATAGTGTGTCCCACGATATTTGCTACCTTGTTATATCGTCCATCATCCATTCTTTTCATAGAATGAAGAATACGACGCTGTACAGGTTTTAGACCGTCCATGATATGTGGCACGGCGCGCTCCAAGATTACGTAACTTGCGTAATCAAGGAACCAGTTCTGGTACATTCCGCTAAGGTGATGGGTGATACTATCTCCCATACGTGTAGGGTCATAATCGCTTTTAGGAGGAAGACCAGCACCTCCTGCTCCATCAGGTATTTCATCAGAAGACTCATCGTCAACTGAATCTTCACTTTCAGAGTCTATATTATCTGTCTCGCTTGTATTTTCTATGTCATCAATGCGCTCGCTTTCGCCAACGCTTTCATTTTCTAATTCTTCGTCTTTCTTTTTGCTCATAGTAGATTATTCCAATTTGTTGCGAAGGTACGAATAAACAAGCGAAAAAACAAAACTTGGTAGTTAAAATTGGAAAGAAAACCGTACTTTTGCAGAAACAGATATTATTAATATGGATTATAGAGAACGTCTGAAAGTGTCTTTTGGAGACAGAGAAGCATTATCAATATACAACGACTTGAAGAACGAAAATGGTTTTGTATCGTTCTGTAAACAATACATGTATGGTGATGCTAAGGTGGCAAGAAATGCATTCTGGATACTCACAAAGGCAACGGATGAGGAGTTGAGTCAGTTACAACCAATGCTTCATGAACTTATGGAACTTGCTATGTCTGCCGATAATTCATCGGTCAGACGATTGTCATTAAATATTGTGGAGCGACTGAAGATAGCGGAGGATGATCTCCGTACCGATTTCCTTGATTTCTGCTTGGATCACATGATAGCTATAGATGAATGTCCCGGAATTCAATCACTATGTCTAAAACTTGCATACCGTCAATGCTCCTTCTATCCCGAACTGATGGATGAACTCGTCCGAACCCTCGATTCTATGGATGCTGACTGCTATAAACCAGCCCTACGTTCTGTCCGTACCAGGATACTTGGTGGAAAGATGAAGTAGGGGAGGGCGATTAATAACAGATTCTACATGCTCTTCGATGTGCTTTCGCATATTCCAAAGTAACCTGTTTTATCTCGTGTGTGGCATTGCTCAAACCTCTACATGACCTTGTAGAATGATACACCTTACCTGTCACACAGATATAAACATATGTTGTAGATGTATTCTGTGTCGTAAAAGCCTGGAGTGTGAAGCACAATGAAGCAATAATAGTTGTCCTGATGAAATGTTTCATGTAATTGATGCGTGATATAAAATTTAGTTGCTTTTATTGACATTTACTGCATGGGCTTATTCCTGCCTTCAGAGCGTCGAATGAATTTACCCGCTGAGCTCTTTTTGCATGTCTTAACCAATAGCAATATTCACTGTGGTATCTTTTTACGTGAGCCGTAATGTACACATCTCCGTACTTATCATACGGTACTATCTTGAAATTGGTTACGTCCTCTTTATACTTGGTTCCTACATGTGTGGAATCCTTTAGCCTGCAAATGGTTTATTTTGCAAGATAGAATCATCCATTAAAACGCTTGAGAAAATACTCTATGTTGTTCTTACTGAATATCTCTATATAATAGTTTTTGCTATCATCCGTAACAGTTATATTTTCTTTTTTTGCAAGATCATCAAAGAAATATAAATTTATATCTTCTGCGTAATCCACCTTAGAGTCTTTGTCAAATAATCCTGATGCAAAGATCGTAAAGCGTGCTTTTATACCAAGAGCAGATTTCAGTGTTTTGATTGCATCTTTTTTAGACACAAAGTATGCTGTCTTATCTTTATTTAGCGACAATGGCATTTCCAGTTTCTTTCGAACTGCAAATGATATCTGTTGTGGAAGATTGTTTTTAAGATTTTCAATATTCTTTTCCATAAGTTCTGTTATTTAATTATCAGACATTTTTCGTTCTATTAAGGTCATTATCCAATAGATTGCTCCACCAACCATATATGCAATAATATCCAGAATATCTGTAGTTGTATCTTTACGATATAGTGGAGTTACAAATTCCCAAAAGATGCCACATAGAAACATAAATACTTCTATATGATAAAGCTTTAGAGGTGCTGGCTTATTGAACGGTAATAACAGCACCCGCATGACGAATAACATAGCAACACTACCAACTATATCATTGAAATAGCAACGCATGAAATATGCAACATATAAATTATCAAAAACAATTATATGGTACTTATTCGTTATATATAAAGCTAAAAATATAGTGATATACACTATATTTTTAGCAATTATCATGACAATATTCACCCCATTGATGCCAATAGTAGAATTACAATAATAATCACGCCAATAAACAAACAGCCAATACCCTTAAAAATACTAGCAAAACAGCCCATACAGCCAGCATCTGAACTATAAGTGTTATTGTTCTGAGTTTGTGGGTTTTGTATCCATTGGGTTTGTGTACCATGATTTTGTTGAGCATTTAGTTGTTTTAATGCATCTGGATTTCCCAAATCCGCAGATTTTTGATACCATTCCATCGCAGTATTGTAATTCTGTTTAACTCCACAGCCACTATAATACATGTTTCCAATGTTATACATAGCCCAAGAGTTACCAAGTTCTGCCGACTTCCGATACCACTTTAACGCCTGATTATAATTCTGTGCCACTCCATTACCGGAATAAAAAATATTACCTATGGAATTCATAGCATCAGCATTACCTTGTTCTGCTGACTTAGAAAACAGGTTAAATGCTTTAGAATAATCCTGTTGACAGCCACAGCCATTATAAAGTAGATTCCCCAAATTGTTCTGAGCAAAGGCATTACCTTGTTCTGCAGACGCGGAGTACCATACAAATGCTTTTGAATAATCCTGTTGACAGCCATAGCCATTTTGATAAAGAAAGCCTAACCAATTTTGAGCAACATCATAATCTTGTTTTGCCGACTTAGAGAACCATTCAAATGCCTTAGAATAATCCTGTTGACAGCCATAGCCATTATAATACATATATCCCAATTTACTTTGAGCATCGGCATCACCTTGTTTTGCAGACTTGGAAAAAACATCAAACGCTTTATGATACCATTTCATGGCTATATTTGAATCT
>JAZUHP010000132.1:0-32383 GCA_045641785.1 Bacteroidaceae bacterium | reverse complement strand
CTTAAAAAACATATAAAAACCTATAGCGTTTTAATTCTGCAACAGAACAAAGTATGTTTTTAAGGGTTTTTATATGTTTTTAAAGGTTTTTTTTCGTCCGCGCTTGCGCGATATGTTTTCGTCGAACTCAGGTTAAATTAGCAGGTGTATGAACGCCTTTATTTTGACCACGAATTACACGAATTACACGAATGTGATGAATATATACATGATATTCGTTGCATTCGAGAGATTCGTGCTATTCGTGTTCTTTTTTACCGCTGCGCTAGGCTACACGAATTATCACGAATTAGCCATAAATTATTTCATAAATAAACGTGTATATGAATTTCTTTATTTTTGAACACGAATATCACGAATTACACGAATGTGATGAATAAGCTTGTACATGAATATCGTTGCATTCGAGGGATTACCTACGGTGAGAAAAGTTCGAGTTAAATAAAAAAGGCGACCCTGCTGTGAAGCAGAGTCGCCGATTTATTTATTAGTACATAAAACTGTCTTACTTGTAGTAGAAGAGTTTTACTGGAGTGTAAGCATCACCTGTGAAGAGGAGGTGCTGTGCATCCAAGAGGTCATAGAGGTTACCGTCTTCCTTAAGGTTGAGCTTAAGGATCTTGTTTCCACCTTCTACATCCTCTGCGTCAGGGTTACAGTTGTAGTCGGCACCACCGTATGCGCCAGACCACCAACCTGTAGTTACACGAACGTTAGAAGCTTCTGAACCTTCATATTCAAAGTAGATTTCACCATCCTTGATGATAGACCATGTGTCAGCGTCGAATGTAGCACAGCACTCGTTGTTGCCGTCTGTGCCATCAAGACCGAAGCGGAACTTACCACCCCAACCAGGAACAGGTGTGCCATCATTCTCCCAGATCACAACTGGCTTTGGACCTGCGTCACCTTCTACCCATACTTCCTTCTCCTGATAGATCTCTACGAGCTTGTAGTCACTACCTGTGAAGAGGAGGTGCTGGTCTGTGAGAAGTGCAATGAAGGCTTCCTCATTTGCAAGGTTGAGCTCGATGAAGATTGTACCATCCTCGCCTTCTTCTGCAACCTCGTTCCAGTTGTATTCCTTGCCACCGAAGTCCTGAGACCACCATCCTGTTGTTACACGAACATTAGGAGCAGCGTCACCAGTCTTCTGGATAGCAATACGGATTGGTTCTGTCATGAACTTGTCCCAAGTCTCCTGATCGAATGTAGCGGCACACTCGTTGTTGCCGTCGTGACCTTCAAGACCGAAGCGATAGATACCGTTCCATGATGCAGCACCAAGAGTATCGTTGTTCTTCCAGAATGAAGTTCTAACGGTCTCGAAGTGACCATCGCCCTCTACCCATACCTTGTCGAGTACGTAGATACCTATTGGAGTATAAGCGTCACCAGTGAAGAGGAGATGCTGCTCGTCGATGAGGTCGTAGAGGTTGTGATCCTCCTTGATGTTGAGCTTGATAACCTTGTTACCGTCTTCATCTTCCTCAGCGAGTTCGTTAGAGTTGAAGTCAGCGCCACCGTATGCACCTGACCACCATCCTGTAGTGATACGAACGTTAGAAGCTCCATCGCCCTTGTAAGCGAAGTAAACCTCGCCTTCCTTGATTGCATCCCAAGACTCCTGATCGAGAGTAGAGATACACTCATTGTTGCCATCATGGCCTTCAAGACCGATACGGAACTTGCCACCCCAACCTGGAACAGGTTCTTTAGATTCGTTCTCCCAGATGAAGCGCTTAGTGATCTGCCAGTAGCCACCGCTCTTGAATGTCTCGAACTGGTACTCTGGAGTCTCGAATGTCTTGCCATCCATAGTGTGGAGCTTAACTGTTGCCCAGCCTGTCAATACGTTTCCAGGAACCTGGATAACGACACGACCGCTTGCTACACGAACAAACTCGCTTGCAGGGATAACTTCTGTCTCACCGTCCTCGTTGATGAACTCTGCACTTGAGATGAACTGCATGTCCTTACCGTAGATAGTGAATGTCTCCTTACCCTTGAGGATATGATCCTCTGCCTTGTCGTTAGGATCGTCAGCATTGTAAGGAGAAGGGAAGTAACCTGTGATGACTGTAGAACCGAGTGTGAGAGCGAGTCTTGACTCAGCCTGCTCACCTGCAGAGTTGCGTACAATAATCTTACCAGGCTGCTTGAGTTCTGCTGGTGCCTTAACACGAATCATCTCGTTAGTGACGATTTCGAAGTCTGTCACCTTAATCTCGCCAGGGAATTCAATCTCTGTAACATCATTGAATCCTGAACCGTTGATTGTCATTGATTGTCCTGGAACAACCACTGTAGGAGAGAACACCTTGATGTGCAATCCTAAGTTGCCGAAGTCATCATTGTCATTGTCTGCACATGCTGCAAACACAGCAGTCAACGCAACGAGAAGTGTGGCAATATTGAGATATCTAAATAATCTTTTCATATCTTCTATACTTTTTAATTCCAACCCTTATTCTGAGTAAGTTTGTTGTTCTTAAGCAACTCTGACTGTGGAATAGGGAAGAGGTTGTACTTTTCATCCCAGTTGCGAGCCTTTGTCTCACGAGTGAGAGTGTTACCGTTATCAGTGATCTTAGCAACTGTGACGTTCTTGAAGTACTGAGCACCCTTCATCCAGCGACGTACATCCCAGAAACGGTGGTTCTCGAATGCAAGTTCTACAAGACGCTCACGCTCGTAACGCTCTACCCAAGCATCGCCGTCCTCCTTGAAGTTAGGCATCTGGATATCCTTACGGTTACGGAGCACGTTGATAGCCTCGTTTGCTGTCATGCCGAATGTGTTGTCATTTGCACTTCCTGTAGCATTGAACGCAGCCTCTGCAAAGTCGAGGTAGAACTCACCAAGACGCATCAAGATCCATGTGTGATGTCTCTTAACCTGGTTGTCTGTTGTTGTTACACAAGTACCGTCAACATACTTGCGGAGGTAGTAGCCAGTAGGAGTAGCTCCGTACTTAGGTGCTGCATTGAAACCTCCTTCGAATGTCTCGATAACCTTCTTCTGAGAACCGTTAGATGGCCACTCGTCACCGTTCTTGACAACTGTAAGAGCGAAACGTGGGTCGAGTCCCTCGTAAGGATTAGTAGTGAGGTCAACAGTGCTGCCAGCGTTGCGCTGACCGAATGTCTCACCATTGTCCTGATACTCGTAAGCATCAACAAGGCTCTGTGTAGGACAGTTACCTGAATGACCGTTCTCAACGCCGATAGGGTAGTTAGCCATCTCGAATGCGTTGCTTGGGTCATGACCAAGACCGAAGATAAGCTCCTTGTTGAAGAATGCATTGTCACCCCAGAGTTCTGCGTATGGGCTCAAAGAGAGACCCCAGTCGGCAGCATGGTCAATGACATACTTTGAAGCCTCTGCTGCTGCAGCCCACTTTGCCTTGTCGTTTGTTGGGTTGAACAATGGAGATGCTGCATAGAGCAATGTACGAGCCTTGAGAGCGTAAGCAGCGGCACGTGTAGCACGACCGATCTCTGCGTATGGCTCAGAAGCATAGTTCACTGGGAGATATTTTGCGATATCGTCAATCTCGTCAACGATGAACTTGACAATCTTGTCAGCAGGAACGCGCTCAACATTGTTTGCCTGACCATTTGTGAGAGTAGTTGTCACAAGTGGCACATCGCCATAAGTCTTGAAGAGCTCGAAGTAGAAGTATGCACGGAGGAAACGCAACTCGTATGGGAAGTTTTCCTTCTGCTGAGCCCAGATCTCGTAGTTGTCATTGTACTTCCACTCTTCGAGGTCGATCTTGTCGAACTTCTCAAGGAGAGTATGAATCTCTGCAAGAGCTGTGTATGACTTGTTCCAAGTGTTTGGCATTGGGTTTGCTGCACTCCAACCACCATTGAAGTAGTTGTTTATACCACCAATTTCGAGAGCGTACTGTGCCTCGTCAGTTGCACTGGCAAGGAACCTTGTACTGTCTGTCATCTCACCATTTGATATCTGTGCATAAACATCCCAAACCATGTTCTTCACACCATCGTTGAAGAACTCGTATGTCCAGTCCTCGTCACGGAGTGACACTTCATGATACTCAAGGTCTACACAAGAGCTGAGTGAGAAGACCGCAGGAAGGGCATAAAGAAATAATTTATTTATTTTCATAATTTGTGTGTCATTAGAATGTTACTGAGAGACCAAGATTAATGCTCTTCATTACAGGATAGCCTGTGTTAAGATTCTCTGCGTCCAAAGCACCGATGTTGCCCCATGTAAGGAGGTTCTCGCCCTGGAGGTAGATCTTAGCACCTGTAATCTTGAGTGAAGATGTAACTGATTCTGGAAGCTTGTAGTAAACTTCGAAATCACGCATCTTGAACCACTTTGCGTTGCGGAACCAGATTGTAGATGCCTGCTCGTTGTTTGCCACATTCTCAGTAGAGAGACGTGGGTAGAGAGCGTCAGCACCTGCAACGTCCCAACAGTTGTTATAGTACTCCTGTGAAAGGTTACGGTTGTTAGAGAGAGCGCCCCATACACCGTCAACATAACGGATGTTCTTCATCTGGTTGCCTGCGCCCTGGAATGTAGCGTTGATACCAATACCCTTGAACTCAGCACCAAGGTTGAGTGCATAGTTGAAGGCAGGGAATGATGTTCCGTAGTCAAGAGCAACGAAGTCGTTCTGGTTGATTACGTTATCACCATTGACGTCCTTATATTTGATGTCACCTACCTTTACAGCACCGAACTCCTGACGTGGGCTGTTGTCGATGTCTGCCTGATCCTTGAAGAATCCGAGAGCGATAAGACCACGAGCAGCGTCAGCAGATGCGCCTTCGATAGCGAGGTTAGGATATGCTGGAGTCTCAATCCATGAGTCTACCTTGTTCTTTGTTGCAGTAACCATTGCACCGCCGTAAACATTGAGACCATTCTCGAATGTCTTGGCATAGCGAAGACCTACTTCGAGACCATAGCTTGATACTTCACCCTTGTCGTCGTATGCAGACTGGATACCTACTACAGCAGAGTTCAACTCTCTTGCAGGTACGAGGATGTTTGTACGCTTCTGGTAGAAGGCGTCGAATGTGAAGTCAACGGTGTTGAGAAGACGGAGGTCTGTACCGATATTAGCCTTGTAAGCAGTTTCCTGACGGAACTTGTCTGTAGGGAATGCCTGAAGGAAAGCACCCCATGAAGACTGCTGGTTAGTACCGTGAACATACTGACCGTGAGATGCGTCCCATGGTGAGAGCCACAAACCTGCCTGTGGAGCGAAGTCTGTGTGCTGGATACCTGCTGATGCACGTACCTTACCGTAATTAACTATAGCATCTTCCTCTTCATTGTTAGCATAGATGTAACCGAGACCGAGAGTAGGAGAGAACGCCCACTTTGCTGGGTAGCTGCGGTTTGATCCGTTTGCTGCAAGCACGAGGTCAACGAGATACTTGTTAGCGTGGTCATAGTGTGATGACAACTGCCAGTTAGAACGGTACCATGTGTGGTTCTGACCGTCACGGTTCTCACCCTTGATGTTATGGTTTACGTTCAAGGCGAGGTTGTCGCCGTTAGCAAACATAGTGTTGTACTTGAAACCTACATTGAAGGTACCGATACGCCACTGGTTGTTGAGCCAATGGTTGTAAGTGAGCTTGTCCTCTACTGTACCCATCACAGTCTCTGCCATCTGGTTTGCTGCGTCATAGTAGTTCCAACCGTACTGATAACCCTTAATGTTCTGCTCGTACATGTTAGAGTAGTTGTCGTAAGAAGCACCGATATAGAACTTCAATCCTTCAACGAACATGCCGAGGTCCTGGTCGATTACCATGTTTGCCCAGAGCTGACGCTGGTGAGTCTTCTGGAAACCTGTGCTCTGCATCTTGGCAGCGATGTTGAAGTCACCGAAAGTCTGGTTACCGCCCCATACGCCGTTCTCTGTCTGAACAGGGAATGCTAAAGCTGGTGTCTTGTAGAGATGCCACCATGCATCATTTGAACTTACGTTGTTAAGACCGTTAGTCTCCATCAATATGGCAAGCACAGATGCGCTAACCTTAGTTGATTCAGAAACCTTGAAGTCTACGTTGGCACGGATGTTTGCCTTAGAATACTTCAACTGTGAGTCCCAGAAGTTGAGGTTTGTGTTCTTGTACAAACCACGAGCATCTGTATAGTTCAGCTGAGTGAAGTACTGCACCCTGTCATTTCCTCCATACATAGAGAGGTATGCCTGGCTCTCGTGAGCAGTATTGCGGAAAGCCTGATCCTTCCAGTCTACGTTAGGGTAAACGTATGGGTCAGAACCGTCCTTGAACTTGTCAAGTTCTGCAGCAGTATATGCTGGTGCAAGTCCGTCGTTAGCACGAGCTGTGTTAAGTGCGTTAGCATAGTCGAATGCTCCGACCATGTCTGCGAACTTAGGACTGAACTGGAACTTGTGAGAGTAGCCTGCCTTGATGTTGTTGCCGCTGTTAGCCTTGCCACGCTTTGTCTTGACATAGATAACACCGTTAACACCTTCGTGACCGTAGAGAGCTACGGCAGCAGCATCCTTCAAAACTGTAACGCTCTCAACTTCCTCTACCATGATACGGTCGATAGGACGCTCAAATCCATCAACGAGGATGAGGATATCGTTAGCATCAGTATAGTTGTCTGTGCTTCCTGCCTTTGTCTGGATACCACGGATGTTGAATGATGCACCCTTGCCTTCCTCACCCTTGAAACCAGTGTTCTGGGTAGCAGTAAGACCGAGGAGCTTTCCGTAGAGGGCATCGGCAAGGCTTATTGCAGATGTGCGCTGCAATTCCTCTGCTGTGATTGTAGTAGCCGCTGCAGTAGTGAGAAACTCAGACATCTCTACTTCATAGCCGAGGTTTACCTTCTGGGCTTGCTTGTCAGCAAGTTGTACTTGCGCATTCACTGCCAATGGAGTAGCGCAGAGTCCCAAGAGGGCATATCTTAATTTTCTATATATATTCATAATTTAGTCTATGATTTAATGATTTGATGATTGTACCTGTGAAAGCGATGTTTCCATCACTCTCGATATCAGTAATCACTTATTCATATATTACCAACCTGGGTTCTGTGTGAGTCCGTAACCCTTCTGTACCTCGTTACGAGATACTGGGTCAAGATACCACTTGTTAGTCCAGAAACCTGGCTGCCACCAGCGACGTGCACCAGTAACGATAACAGGACGCTCATACTCGAACTTAGGCCATGCCTCACCTGCTGTGAATGATACGTTGCTGTCAAGCATACGCTTGCCACTTGCATCAAGACGGTATGTGTGAAGCTCGTGAAGTGGCTTGCAGAAGAGATCCTGACGCTTACGACGAATCATGTCGTAAACACGGTCACCACACTCTGCACCAATCTCACAGTTACGCTCACGAAGGATCTCGTTGATTACAACATCCTTGTTAGTGAAGTCAAGTTTAAGAACCTCCTTGTTGTATTTGTTTTCTTCAATACGACCAAGACCAACACGCTTGCGAACAGTATGGAGATCTTCAAGTGCACCCTTAAGATCACCAGTCTCAGCCTTTGCTTCTGCGCTGATGAGGTAAACCTCAGCCAAACGGATGTAAGAAATACCGATTGCTCTGTCGTCCATCTTTGATGAGCTGTAGTCAAGTATCCACTTGAACTTCTTGAGACCAGATGCGTTGTCGTCAGCATTGCTCAAGTCGCCTTCCTGCTGAAGTACACCGTTCTCCCATGTGTCAACATAGTCATGACCACGGTAGTCACCAACCTCACCTGATGGAATCTTTTCCTGTGGAACAGCGATTGTCTCATAGAGACGTGGGTCACGGTCCTTGAAGATGTCGATACCAGTTGTGTTCTTGCCTGCTCCGTAGATGTCTGCCTCTGCGTATGGATAGTTCTGACCGTCAGCCATACCGAAGCACTCCATAAGTTCTGCTGTAGGACCCTGTCCACCCTGACGCAAACAGTCGAGAGCGAAACCGTTCCAGCCCCAGCCCCAGCCGCCTTGACTCATCGTAGTTGTGATGTGTGCGTCAAAGAGCTTTTCGTGATTCTTCTCATCGTTACGATAGCGGTATGCAGTACGGTATGCCATACGATAACCTGCTATATCATTTGTTGCTGGCTGAATAAGCTGGTAGAAATCACCGTTTGCAGCGTTGTCATCAAAGAACTCCTTACAGTACTGGAGACAACGGTTCCAGAGTGTAGGGTCCTTCTTGCCGAACCAAACATGCTCGATATTTGTGAACTCAGTCTTCTTGTTCTCAGCGTACTCCATGTATGGTGCATCATCGTTGAAGAGTGGAGATGCTGCATGCATCCATAGCTTACAACGGAGAGCACGAGCAGATGCACGAGTCAAGCGACCTGACCACTGTGCCATGTCTGCATTGTCAATGTTCCATACGAATCCTGGCTCGTCGATAGCCTTCTGGATGAGCTTGTCGATGAACTCAACTGTCTCCCATGCTGTAGAACGACCGCCTGTGAAGTCCTCACCATTTGCGTATGAATGGTCAATGATACAAAGACCACCAAAGCTGCGGAACGCATCGAAGTAGCGGCTTGCCATGATTGTGTAAGCCTCTGCGCGAAGACGGCTCTTCTCCTCGTCCTTCATGTCTGGTACCCTGTCAATGTTCTCAATCAACTGCCAGCACTTACGTACTGTCTCGTAGATTGATACACGTCCGTCACCATTGTTTCCATCACCATCATCACCACCTGGGTTCTTTGTTGAGTAAGAGAACTTACCCTGGAAGTTTCCGTCAGGAGTGTCCTGACAGTCCTCAGTGAGGTTACCAGGATAGTAGCTCTGGATAGGTCCACCCCATCCACAGTAGCAATGGTATGAATCTGAAAGTACATCGATAGGAGCACCGTTCATCATGTTACTCTTATGGTATGTAGAGTAGATCTGGCCGTATGCGCTCCAGAGGAAGTTGCGTGTATATTCGGCTTTAGAGAAGATGGTGTCCATGGTAACATCCACACCAGGTGCTTTCTCAAGGGAGGCATCTCCAAACTTGTATGTGTCCACACAAGAGGTTGTAAGGAGAGAACCAACCGCCAAAGCCATTATATATTTTAACTGTTTCATAGTTTTACTAAATAAATAATGTTAGAAATTAACCTTAACACCGAAGTTGAATACGCGTGTCAATGGGTACTTGAGACCGTACTGGTAGCTACCACCATCTGCCTCAGGGTCATTACCCTTGAAGTCTGTGATAGTAAGGAGGTTCTGAGCGTTTACATAGAAACGAACAGAGTTGAGTACAGGCACGTACTTAGGCTTGTAGATTGTGTAACCAATCTCTACGTTCTTCAAGCGAGCGTAGCTTGTGTTAACGAGCCATGCACGAGAGTCACGGTTGTTGTGAACACGGTTAGTGAATGAGATACGTGGAAGGATAGCGTCTGGGTTATCCTCTGTCCATGAGTTATCTGCTACCCACTGAGCGAGGGCAGATGTGTTTGTTGCACCGAACTGATCACGGTAGTATGTGCTGAGCATACGGTTTACGTTTGCAGCACCAACCCATGTCATAGAGAAGTCGAAGCCCTTCCAGTCGAAACCTGCGTTCAAAGAGTAGTTGATTTCTGGAATATCTGTGTAACCATAAGCGTGTCTATCGTTTGCGTCGATCACACCGTCACCGTTGAGGTCAACGTAAACGCAGTCACCAGGCTTGATTTCAACACCCTGGTCTGGCATCTTTGTACCATACTTAGCAAGGTAGTTAGCTTCTGTGTCCTTGTTGTAGAACTCGAAGAGCTCGTAAACGAAGTGTGTTCCAAAAGGAAGACCTGTCTGAGCAAGATAGCTATACATTGGTGTTACCTCAAGCATGTTAACAACCTTGTTGCGTGCGAATGTAAAGCTTGGTTCGATATGGTAGCGGAAGTCTGCAACCTTGTCGTTCCATCCAAGTGAGATTTCATAACCGCGGTTATTCATCTCACCTCGGTTGATACGACTTTCAGGAAGACTTGTTACTGCTGGCAATAATGCTCCATTACCTACAAGAATGTGATTGCGCTTTTCCCAGAAGAAGTCTACATTAAGAGAAAGTCTGTCGTTGATGAAGCGAGCATCGAAACCGATGTTTACCTTATTAGCAGTTTCCCATGTTACGTCTGGAAGACCCAAAGACAATTCCTTTGCACCGTTTCTCCAGTCGTCAGAACCTGGGTTGCTACCGAAGTTTGTACTTGAGTTAAGTGGGTTACCTGACATGTGTCCATTGAAGTAGCCCCATCTACCAGCTAAATACATGTAGCGTTCAGTTCCAGATATGTCGTTACCAACCTTACCCCAAGAACCACGAATCTTAAGGTAACCGATAGCATCCTTTACTGGTTCCCAGAACTTTTCGTTTGAAACAATCCAACCAGCAGAGAATGATGGGAATACGCCATAACGCATACCTGGTGCGAAGTTTTCTGAACCGTTGTAACCAACGTTTACATCAAAGAGGTAACGGAGATCATAGTCGTATGTTGCACGACCAACGAGACCAACATATCCTTTTGGAAGACCAATGAGATCCGAAGGTCCATTTGGATAGAAATACTTTGACTGGTTGTAGAGGACGAGACCTGTTACAGAGTGCTTGCCAAACTTGCGAGAGTAGTCGAAGCTTGCTTCTGCATAAAAGTCACGTGTGCCCCACTTACCATCCTCTGAGTATGTAGGAGGCCATGCAACACCTTCCTTACGGAGTACTTCCTTGCCGTCAACGATAGTAGCTACATACTGTGTACCTGTACCGTAGCCTGACTTCATGCTCTTTGGAGTTGTGTACTCTGTATTGTATGATCCCTTAACCTTAAATGAGAGACCCTTAGTCAACCAGCTCATGTCGAGCTTGTACTGGAGGTCGAGGTTAAGCACGTTCTTGCTTGTGTAGTTGTAACCGAGCTTATAGAAGTTTGTGAGTGCAGCACGGTCGTATGGACCAACGAGGTTAGGGTCAGTCACGATAAGGCGACCTTCGTCGTCAACACCATAGCTTGAGTATGGAGTAGAGCCCTGGAGGTAACGGAATAGCTCCTGCTCACCGACACCTACTGTTGTACGGTTCTCTACACGTCCACCAAGTGTGAGTGAGAGTGTGCTGAACTTTGATACGTCGATATCAAGGTTTGCACGGTAGTTGTAACGATTGTACTTGAATGTCTCGTTAGGGTTGTCTGAGAATGTCTTGAAGAGAGAGTTCTGGTTCAAGATACCTGCAGAGATGAAGTAACGTACTTTGTCAGTACCACCATTTACATTCACGTTTGCCTGCTCCTGCCAAGCTGCGCTCTTCATGAGGTAGTCAATCCAGTTGACATTTGGATATGTCATTGGCATGTCACCATCCTTGAAGTGCTGCATAGCCTGCTGATTGAAACGGATGTTCAATGGCTCGTAAGGTGTGTAGTCATCGATACGTGATGTACCAGCCCACTGGCTTGGGTCAAGGGCGTCTGTGATTGTAGCATAGTTATGCATACGACCATAGTTGTAAGAATCTGTGAAGTCGATGAACTGTGAGATCTGCTGAACTGCAGCAGATGCAGATGCACTTACAGATGCCTTACCTGTCTGACCACGCTTTGTAGTAACGATGATAACACCGTTGGCACCACGTACACCGAATACGGCTGTGGCTGAGGCATCCTTCAAGATAGAGATGCTCTCTACTTCGTTAGGGTCAATCTGAGTAAATCCGGACTTACGCTCGATACCATCGACGAGAACGAGTGGCTCAGAACCGTTCATTGTTGCGACACCACGTACTCGGATAACAGGGTCGTCAGCACCAGGCATACCTGAGTACTGGACTGTCTGCACGCCAGGGAGGTGTCCCTGAAGGGCATTACCAAGGTTAGGTACTGGAGCCTTGAGAAGCTCTGCACCACTAACGTTTGAAACGGCACCTGTCAATGTAACCTTCTTCTGAGTACCGTAACCGATAACTACGGTTTCCTGCAATGTTGCAGCCTCAGACTTCAGGTTGACAGTCACTTTAGTGCGGCCATTCAACGCGACTTCCTGTGTTTCGAAGCCGATATAAGACACTACCAAAATGGCTTTGTTTGACTGGACATTCAACTTGAAGTTACCGTTGATGTCAGTAGCAGCGCCATTTTTAGTTCCTTTCTCGCGTACACTTGCACCTACAGCTTCGAGGCCAGTGTCATCTAACACAGTACCGGTAACGGTTACCTGTGCATTGACCTGTGCCACGATAAACATAAGCAGCGATAACAACGCGAGTTTCACTTTAAATGTTTTTTCCATCTTCATGGCTTTTTAGATGATTAATTAATAGTTTGTAGTTAGATTTGTATTTTTGTGCTGGTAAAAGCCGAGCAATAGTTGATTGTTTCGTGATATTCGTGACAAAACTACATAATTGTTTTCAATCAACGAAAGATTTTGTTAAATTATTTTAATTAAATGGGCGTATTCTTGATAAATGTGGATTTGTCTTGTGCCAATTTGCCTCGATTTGTTGTTATAATGTGCAAATCATGATTCAAATCAACTAAGAATATAATGGACTTTTATATTATCTTGTGTTTATTTGCTACACGCATGTTATGATAGTACAAAAAGGGATTGCAAATTGTAAAAAAAGGGTAGTGGGGTAGTACTCCCTTTATCCATCGTAGTAAACCTGAGGAAAGCACGTTCTGCTTACGACCTGCTTACGACATTTGTCGTAAGCAGGTCGTAAGCAGAACGTGCTCACATGCTGTTCAGGTTGGAGTGTAATTAACCCGAACTCGATGAATTTATCGCGCATGGCGCGGACGAAAAAAAACATATAAAAACCTTAAAAAACATATAAAAACCTATAGCGTTTTAATTCTGCAACAGAACAAAGTATGTTTTTAAGGGTTTTTATATGTTTTTAAAGGTTTTTTTTCGTCCGCGCTTGCGCGATATGTTTTCGTCGAACTCAGGTTAATTAACTAGTGTGTCCGGTTTGTCGTACTTGTTTTTGCCGCAAGCGGCCAGTTGGAAAAACCTTAGAGAAACAGAACAAAAACAAGAAAAAACAATCCAACTTAGTGGATATTATTATTGACATATGTAAAATGTTTTTTTATGTTTTTTATGTTTTTTTGTTTTCGTCGAACTCAGGTTAATTATAGACCGCCTGCGGTAGAGATTGCTAATGTTGAACCGTAAAGCACAAAAAAGCCGTTTTAGAGTGTTTATTGGGATTCCCCCAATATCTGCTCTAAAACGGCACTATGCTGTTCAGTTTGTTGAGGAGTTAAAGTATTGTTAATGAGTAGTTAAAGTAACGAATGCTGTATATGGCATCGTTTTTTTGACACCGAGTTTAGCGATAACTCCTCCTTAACTACATTTTAACTCCTTATACTTATACAATCGAGTTACTTACCCATAGGGTAGTAGATAACATCAGCTGTTGCGATGAAGTTGATGTCTGGGTTTGAAGTGCTTGTGAACTTAACTATTGATGGAGACTTGATATCGTCTGCTTCCAATGAGAATGTACCATTGAGTGCTGCTGCCAACATCTGATAACCCTCGTAATTGTTGTAGTAGTAAGAACCATTGCCGTCAAGCTTAGACAACCTGTAAGTGATGGTGTTATTTTCTTCATCGATAGCGTACTCGTAGATGAGCTGACCTACATAGTTACCGCTTCGGAATACGAGAGAGATTGTGCCATCACCATTGTTGCTCAAGTAGAGGTATGCAATAGTCTCGCCTTCAACTGCAGATCCTTCTGCTACGCTTGCGAGAACGCTTGCCATAAGCTCTGATGAGTTGTCCATAGACATGAACCAGTCACCCTCAGACACAGTCTCTGCCAATGGTGGAATGATTGGGATGAGCTTGATTGTCTCGTTGTCTGTTGATACATATTCGTCACCAGTCTCGTTGTACTTGAATCCGTTAATCTTTACACCACCAAGCAAGAGCTCTTCCTTGAACTTGATACCGTCTGACTTAACGATGAATGGGATGTTTGTTATGTTTCCATTCTCGTCTTTGTATGAGAACATACGTGAACCAGTACGGTTGATAAGGAATGTCTGCTCACCTACAGCGATATTGTACTTGGAATAACCTGTCATCTCTCCTTCAACGGCAAGTGTATTGTTGATGTCGTCTGTCCAGTTTACACCTGCCTTGACAGGTACCATCTCAAGCTTGATGCCGCTCTTCTTTCCCTTAAGGACTACCTTCTCCTTAGAGATAGAGAGGATGCTGTACTCAAGGTCACCCTTTAGACCCTTACCTGCCTCTCCAATACCGAACTTGTTGATTGGGTCAGAGAATACATGGATGAGGTCGTTGTACTCGTCAAAAGAAAGGTTGATGCCCTGGCTGTTGTAGAGCTTGAAGTGTGATGTTACCACATCGCCTGCAGTCTTGAGCAGGTCTGCTGCTAACTCACTACCTACTGTTACTGTGTTGTCCTTGTTGAACTTGAGATATGTGTTGTAGCCACCAAAGCCCATTTCGTTGCTTGGGTCACCATACATTTCAAGTAACCAACCATTCTCTGCAGATGTGAGGATGTCCATGTCTGCCTGTAATGCTTCATTGACTCTCTGTGCAGATGATTTGTCAAATATGTCTTCTACCTCGCCTGCACATGATGCGAGACCGAGTGCGAGGACGAGAAGAATTGCATTATATATCTTTTTCATATAGTTCTGTTGTTTTGTTGCTTTAGGGAGTTAATGCATAATGCATAATTCATAATGCATAATGCATAATTGCCATCCGGAAGCATGTTAATTATTACCGCAAACATGCATTCGTCTTTTTACTCCCTTTTACTCCACTTTACTCCTTTTTACTACTGTTAAAGTGAAGTTCGCGATACTTGATTTACTTTATTGATTTGAGATTAAGTGACTTGATAGACTCATCAGATGTTTTTTCCTGAATCTTTGCACGGATCTCGTCAATATCAATACCCCATTGTGTAGCGAAGTATTCCTTTACGATAGCAAGTTTTGCGAGAATCTTGTCCTTTCCAGTTTCATTCTTCTCTACAGCCTTAACGTATTCAAACTTAGGAATGCGGTAGTACATTGGAATAGTCTTTCCGTCCTTGTCGTAAACTTCTTCTCCGTCTGTTGTTGTCTCAATAATTGGAGTGAATGTTGGGGCAGAAACCTCGATTGGGTAGTACTTTCCTCCGAATGCGAAGTATGCACCGATAGAACCGTCTTCTTCAAGGGCGTAGATAAGGTCGCTCTGCTCCTTATACATAGGAATCTTCTCGCCATCCTCAGATGTGAAGTACTTGTAGGCACCGCTCCTGTCTGTGTCGTACACGATGTTGCCGTTAGCATCCGTTACAGGAATAAGGCAATCATCCTTATCTGTCATAAAGACAGGGTTGCCGTTCTCGTCCTTCTCGTATACGTAGTTGCCCCTGCTGTCCTTCATGTATACAAGGTCACCATTTGCATCTTTCTCGTTCACGATAGCCTGGTCAAGAATCTGGTTCCATGTGATGTCTGATGAAGTTACGTATGTAGAGTAGATCTCGGCAAAGTCCTCGTTGTACTCCTTTGTTGCGTAACCTGTTACGAAACCAAGTGGTGCGGCCTTCTTGTCGTCAACGTTAACCCAGTCTGGACCATGGAAGTCGCCTGCTGAGATAGTGCGGAAGTCTGTTGAGTAATCCTTTGTCTGAGTAAGGATGTGACAGAACTCGTGGTGCATTGTGTGGAAGTACCAGTAGTTGAGGTCGAGTGGAGTCCTTTCCTTTGAACGGTAGTAGTCATCGTTGTTGATGTAGATTTTGTCTACATCAAGTTCGTTTACACGGAAGAGTGTTACCTTGATACCACCCTCTGCCTGTCCAAGCTTTATTTCGCCCTGACCTGTGTACTCTCCTGAACCGAGGAACACGAAGTGACGGAAGCAGTGCTCCTTGAGGAACTGCTTTCCTGCTACCTCTGTATATGGGTCCATCCATACGTGCTTCATCAACTTGGCAAGTGCGATAGACTTGTCTATTGAAGCTGGAGTGACGTTGTACTCAAGGTCTGTCTCCTTATCCGAGTAGAGGTAGTCTAATGTGATGTTGTACTGCTTTGTCAAGCTGTCCTCGATCCACTTGTCGAACTCGCTCTTTTTAATGCTTGAGTCAACAAATATGCTCTCTGGATTTATGTCATCATTATTACAAGAGAATGTTGTGAATGCTACTCCTGCAAGTAATGCGAATATCTTAATATTTTTCATATTGTTCTTTTTCTAATTGGAATCATTTTCTTGGGTTCTTCTCAAGTCCAGCATCGATAACGTCGATTGGCAACTGGATTGCTCCACGGAGGTCACCTGGCTCGAAGACGATTGTGTTTTCTCCATCAAGATTATGATAGATCTCTATTCCGTAGCGCTTTATGTCCTGGAAACGCATACCTCTTCCCCATGTCTCAATACGACGCATCTGAAGTACTGTGTAGAGCATGTTTGTCTGTGTGCCTTCCTCAACAACGAATCCCTGTGGGTGAAGTGGTTTCTTTATACCCATTGGGTAGTTGATAGTCTTGATTGTCTCGTCAGCGTTGAATACTGTGTCCTGCTTAACCTCTCTCATAGAGTCCCAGAACTTGTTCAAGTTCTCCTCTGTGAGGGTAGGGCGTCTACCTGTTCCGTATGATGCAGAGCAATGAACTAAGCAGTAGTTGTTCATGTCGACAAGTGCCTCGTCGTACTTCTTGAGGTGGATATTAGCCTCTGCACGTACAAGTGCAGTCTCGTCACCTGAGAATGCGATATCTACTGTGTGAGCGTAACCTGTCTGGTTTACCTTATCTGTTACCTCGAAGAACTCGTATACGTCTCCTGTGAAGACACCTTCGTTAGAACCATAGAGGAGGTGTGACTCATACAATGTGTTGTTTGATGAACCTGCACCATCTGCCCATGGCATAGGAGACCAGAATGTCTCATTTGTAGTGACATCACGGTTATGTCCATAACGCTTGTAGTTGCTTGACCAGAAGACACGACCCATGAGTGAGTACTTTGTTACAAGGAGGAAGTTGCATGACTCTGAAGTCTTTATAAACTCGTTTGCAATGTTTCCGATACCACCAAGGTTTGCGTAGTTGTAGATATTCTTACGCATATAGTCTGTTGGATTGTCTCCAAGAGCCTGTGTTGCGTAGTCTGCTGCCTTCTGCCATTTTGTGTAGTAAAGGTTGAAGCGTGCAGCGAATGCGTATGCGGCACGACGGTTGAAGTGGTATGCTGGTACCTTGAGGTATGAGTCATCGATAAGTGTAAGGGCTGTATCGATGTCTTCACTTATATTTGCATAAGTCTCAGCAAGTGTTCCACGTTCATCGACAGATACTCCTGCTACCTTTGGATAAGGAATACCAAGGTACTGGTCTGCCTTCAATGAGTCGTATGCCATACAGAAACAGTTTGCCAAAGAGAATATTGAATAGGCACGGCAAAGAAGTGCCTCTGCCTTGAGTGCGCGTGCAAGGTCGCTATCCTCAAGTTTTGAGAGTCCTTCAAGAGCGTAGTTGGCTGTTGCAACGGCTCCATAGTGTGCTTCCCATACGGACTTTGGGTCGTCGTTCTGAGTTGTCTCTACTTGCTCGTAGCGATACACCTTGTCCTGGTTTGGTTGTGAAGTGAATGACTTACCATTGTCTCTAACGTTGTCAGAACTGAATTCAGTCAAGAAGTTAGGAGTGTGGTCTGGGTAGGCTGTAGTAAGCAGCTTCTGTACCTTCTCAAGTGAGTTTATCTCTGCACGGTCGTCTGGAAGCTTGTCCAGATAGTCGTTACATGATGCAAGGGTAAATGCACATGCAATGGCAGAGATTGAAAGATATTTTGTTATTATTTTATTCATATTTAAGAATGTTTAATCAATAAAGTCTGTCGCAAGCAATACGTCATGTATTTCTATGACAGAGTTTTTTGTTTTGTTCCTTTAGATGCCAAAGCGTAATGTGAATGTGAACTGACGTGGCATTGGCATAGCGACACCACCTGAGTTGAAGAACTCTGGGTCCTGTCCGTTAAGCTTCTTGTCTGCATAGATAAGGAAGAGGTTTGTTGCCTGGAACTTGGCGCTGAGGTTGCTGATGCCAAGGCAATGGATCATAGACTGTGGGAAGTCGTATGACAAAGAAATCTCCTTCATGCGGATAAAGTCACCCTTTGCTGTACGTGCGCTACTGTAGTTGTATGCGTTGTATGCAAGTTCGAGGTATGTGTCGTTCTGATTCTGACGAAGGTCTGCGATTGCAGGGATGTTTGTGTAGTTCTCATCGCCTGCGATTGTCCAACGGTTCTTGAACTCCTTTGGTGTAGCGTCCATATCTGAGTATTTCTTGTGGAACGCTGGGTCAAGACGTACTACGTTACCGAATGAGTATGTAGCGAAGATGTTGAGACGGAATCCCTTGTAAGAGAATGTGTTACCGAGTGATCCTGTGAATGTAGGGTCGATAGAACCTTCATAGATAAGGTAGTCCTTGTCACGGCTCTGGAGGTTGTGGTCTGATGTAGTCAACTCTCCTAGCTCGTTGATGAATGTAGGAAGACCTTGCTCGTTAAGACCGCGGAAGTCAACTGAGAAGAGTGAGCGAACAGGGTAGCCTTCCATTGTGAAACCAGTACCAGAGACGAAGTCCATGATAATGTTGTTTGTGAGAAGCTTTGTTACCTCTGTTGTTGCATGTGTGAAGATGAAGTCAGTTGTCCACTTGAAGTTGCGGTTGATGATGTTCTTGCTTGAGATAGAGAGCTCCTGACCGCTTGACTTCATCTCTGCTACGTTACGACGCTGAGTGATGACACCGAGTGTACCGTTTGTGTTCTGGTCACCGATAAGGTCGTAGTTGTTACGGAAGAACACGTCTGCCTGAACGCTGATGCGGTTGTTGAGGAAACCGAGGTCTACACCGAAGTTGAACTCGTGCTTCTTCTCGTATGTAAGGTCTGGGTTACCGATGTTATAAAGCTCGATGGCAGACTCATTGTCAGTTGAGAATGGACGGTATGGAACCTTTGCCTTGAATACAGGCAATGAGTTTGTTACAGATGGCTTGTCACCAGTAAGTGAGTAAGATGCCTTAACTGTAGCGTGTGTGAGCACGTCCTTGCAGACGTCGCTGAACCAGTCCTCCTCGTGTGCGTTCCATGCACCAGAGATGTTCCATGTAGGCAACCAACGTGCTGTACGGTTTCTACCGAGGCGGTTGCTACCTTCGTAACGCATTGTTCCGTTGATAGTGTAACGTGCCTTGTATGAGTATGTTGCAGTTCCGAAGAATGATGCTGTACGCTCGTATGAGTTCTCAATCTTGTAGTATGGACTATTCTCTTCTACTGACTGCTTGAAGTATGTGTAGTTGTAGTTGCCGAGGTAACCCATCTCATACTGCATACCTACGCCGTTGAAGTAGTCGCTTCTACGGTCTGTATCAGTAATCTCTGTACCTCCAAAGACGTTGAGGATGTGGTCATCGTTGAATACGTCATTGTAAGATGCTGTTGCACGCATGCTGTAGTTGCTCATGCCTGCGAGATACTTGCGGTAGAAACCACCTTCTGGCAATACAGAGAATGGATATGAGTTTGGCTGGTCTGGGTCTGAGTAGAGCCAGTTGTTGTTGTCACGCATTGTTGCGTCGTCCATGGCACGGAATGACATTGCCATGTTTGAGTTCTCCTTGATGTAGTTTGTCTGGTTAGACAATGTGTTACGGTATGCACCGAGCAAAGAGAGCTCTACCTTGCTGATTGGCTTGTACTTCAACTCTGCCTGGAACTTAAGCTCGTACACGTCGAAGTTCATGTAGTTGTTCTGCAACTCGTTGTGCTCGTTGAATGGAGCGTAGTTGCGAGTATAGTACTCATTTGGGTCAGCAGCACGTGATGTGTTGATGGCGTATGAGTATGGGTTGATATCAAATGAACGTGATACCTCTCCTGTTACAGGGTTGAAGTCCTGGCTTGTAGTACCTGGAGCTGTCTGGTTACGATATGATCCAGCTGTGATGATGTTGAGAGATACCTTGTTACTGATGTTATAGTTTGCATTCAAGTTTGCTGTGTAACGGCGTACCTTGCTCTGCTCAGCCCATCCTGGATCGTCCATAAGGCTCAATGATGCATAGTACTGTGCCTTGTCTGTACCTGATGACATGCTGATAGAGTGGTTGTGCTGTATGCTGTTAGAGAAGAGCTCGTCGAACCAGTCTGTGTTACGCATCTCTGCAGCACGGAGGTATGAGTTCATAGCTGCCTCTGTGTTGGCAAGCATGAACTGACCTGTCTCTGCGTCAAATGTGTTGATCATGTGGTACATCTTGCCATAGATACCGCTTGTCTGTGCACGGTATGTCTTTGCCATGCTGATGTGACCTGCATTTACAAGTTCCTTGTAGAAGCCCATCTGCTCCTGTGAGTTCATGATGTTGAACTGGCTGTAGCTTGGCTTGAGACGCATAGTGTACTCGCCAGAGTAGCTGATCTTTGATGTTCCTGCCTTACCTCTCTTGGTTGTAACGACAATCACACCTGCCATGGCGCGAGCACCATAGATAGATGTTGCACTACCGTCCTTGAGGATCTGGAATGACTCGATGTCGTCTGAGTTAAGACCTGCGATGGCAGAAGAAATAAGTGTCTCTGCATCACCTGAAGAAAGGGCGTCTGCGTCAACTTCCTTGATATCTTCCATGATTACACCGTCAACAACCCAGAGTGGCTTAGAACTACCATAGATAGATGTTGCTCCACGCACACGGATCTTTGGTGCTGTACCGAATGTACCACTTACGTTCTGTACGCTTACACCGGCTACACGTCCTTCGAGTGAACGTGAGATATCGGCAACACCGTTAAGCATTACCTCGTCTGCGTTTACCTTTGTTGCGGCACCTGTAAAGAGACGCTTGTCCATCTTTGTCATACCTGTGACAACGACTGCGTCAAGTACGTGATCGTCTTCCATACGGACAACCATGCCGTTCTTTGGATTTACAACTACTGGTTTCAAACCTACGAAACTGATGGAAAGCTTCTTGCCAGCAGGAACAGTGAGTGTGAACTCACCATTGATGTTTGTGGCTGTTCCTTCCTTTGTGCCCTGTATCATGACATGAGCACCAACCACAGGCTCATTGTCACCTGTGTAGATGACCTTACCTGTGACTTTGGTTTGTGCTATTGCTGATGAAAGTGTCAAAAGCATAGTAGCAACAAACAATAAAAGTCTTTGCTTCATTTTAGATAGTTAAATGTTTAATTAAAATCTTTTGCTTTTGTTATTATACTTATTTGTCCTAAGAACTTTTATGTGCTAAGGAATGTATTTATTTGTAAAAATGCCTTAAGTAGCTTCTGCTTTACTTTTCAAAGTGCAAATTTAGTTAATTTATATTAAATTGTAGTACTTTCTTGCTAATAATTGTGTCTGTGTGTGCGTTTTTATTCAATTCGCACTCTTTTTGTGCTTTTTTACGCATTTATATACGTTTGGTGATACAAAAGGCGGGGTGTATCATAATGATACGCTCCGCCTATCTTATTCTGTCATTTTGCTATTTCTTTACAATATTTACAATCATTTGTCTAATATTGTCTGTGTACTCGTCGTATGTCCATGATGGGTCTGCCTTGACAGCTGGCAGGTACTCTATCTTGACTTTCTTTGCTAACGGGAACTTGCTTCCCTTTGGCATTGCCTCGTATGCACCTGTTATTGCGACTGGCACGATTGGAATGTCGAGTTCTTTGCTGAGGATTGCAAATGTCTTCTTGAACTGTCCTGTCTTGCCGTTCCTTGTTCTTGTTCCTTCTGGGAAGATGACAAGGTTCTTGCCCATCTTGAGTACCTCACCCATCTTGAGGATTGAGTTCTTGAGGTTCATGCGCTCCATCAGGATTATGTTGTGGTGGCTTGCAAGGAACTTAAGCATTCCGTTGTTTACATGGTCTTCCTTTACATAGAAGTATGTGTTGTGGAGAATGCTGTTAGGAAGGTCTGACACGGCAAGCACTCCGTCCATGTAGCTCTGGTGGTTTGGTGCTATGATGAATGGACCGTCCTTTGGAAGGTTCTCAAGACCTTTAACCTCAAGTTTGAGGTATGTGTGGAAGAAGAGCTTGCATGTGCCTACAAATGCGTTGCCTGTTACCCAGAAGTTTGGAAGCTTGAGGTTGCTGTGTGTCTGTTCTGTGAACAGCTTCTTCCAGTCTACCTTCTCGACCTCCTGACGTGTCTTCATCTTGGCGATGTGCTCTGCAATCTCAGTGACGTTCTTGAAAGATGCCATGGAGTCTGCCTTGAGCTCCATTCCGAATGTCTGCTCTATGAAGCTCTGTAGTCCTACCCTGTCGAGGGAGTCGAAGGCAAGGTCTGTCTCGATATGGTCTGTAGGGTGTACCTCGCATTTCTTCTCTGACGCGATATACTCCTTGAGTATCTTGTATTCCTCGAATGTCGGTTCTGCTGTCTGCTGCTTGTTCGTAGCTTTGTGCGAACCGTTTGCGAGTATGTCCTTGAGCTTGAAGCGCTGTATCTTGTCAAGTTTTGTTCTTGGCAATTCACCTTTATATACGAACACGCTCATTATCTTCTTGTACTGGGCTACTGTCGCATTATATGGTTCGAGTACCTCGCGCTTTATTGCGCCTTCTGCTTCCTCGATGGTCTGTGTTCCTAACCATTCCTGCTGAGGAACGATGATGGCACGAAGCATGTCGCCGTCTTGTGTAACGGCACATTCCTTTACTATAGCGTCAAACTTCTCGAGCTTGTACTCAATCTCGCTTGGATTGACGTTCTTGCCGTTTGAGAGTACGATGATCTCCTTTGTACGTCCTGTGATGTATAGTCTTCCTTTCTCGTCGAAACGGGCAAGGTCACCTGTGTGTATCCAGCCTTCCGAATCGAGTATGGCTGCTGTCTCCTCTGGGCGGTTGTAGTAGCCCTTCATGACATTAGGTCCCTTTGCGCATAGCTCGCCTGTCTCAAGTATCTTTGTCTGTACTGATGGCATTGGCTCGCCCACAGATCCTGGTACGATGTCGTCTGGTCGTGTGAAGGCGATGATAGGCGCTGTCTCTGTCATGCCGTATCCTTCGAGCACGTCAAGTCCAAGTGTCTTGAGACCGGAACTGATTTCCTTGTCAAGTGCAGCACCACCGCATACAAGGTAGTCAATGTGTCCTCCCATCTTTGTGCGTACAGACTTGAATATGGTACGGGAGAGTGTGCGGCTTCCTGCCTTCTCGCATAGCCAGAAGAGGAAGCGTGTGATAGGACTGGCGTCTATCTTCTTCTTCATCGCTCCGTAGAGTGTCTGGTAGAGACGTGGCACGCCAATCATGATACTTATCTTGCCATCTTTGAGTGTTGACATGATGTCTGGTGCTGTCATAGATGGTGATATGGCAACGCCACCTCCGCGTGTGATAGGTCCGATGACAGAACCCTGGAGCGGGAGGACATGGTGGAGCGGAAGAAGTATGAGGGTTCTTCGCTCTGTATTGAAGATAGGAACTTCGTCTGATACGGAACGTATGTTGGCGAAAAGGTTCTCGAAAGAGAGCATCACTCCCTTAGGACTGCCTGTCGTTCCTGATGTGTAGATGATAACGGCTGTGTCGTCATCGTCATACTCTATTACTGCCTTGTCTGTGTTGACGTCAATAGACTCATAATCGTCTATAAGCAGGATCTTAATGTCAGCATTGGCTTCCTTGATTGCCTCAGTCGCCGTATCTAACTTCTGTCTTGTAGTCCAGATGCAGTCTGGCTTACAGTCGTTAATGATATAGGCAACATCGTGAACTGTTGATGTCGCGTCTACCGGAATTGCAATACCTCTGTTTGCCCAGATTCCGAAGAAGGCATAGATCCATCCTTCTCGATTCTCTGCGAGAATAATAGTCTTTGAACCTTTTTCCTTCGGACTCTTGTCGGCGAAGAAAGTGATACGCTTAAGCATCTCGCTGTAGGTGATTCTCTTCTCACCAGCGATGATTGCTACCTTGTTAAAGTCTTTAATCATCATTTTTTCTTTAGTTCTTCGAGAGCCTTGAGTTCTCTACCCATGTTCAGCTTGAAGTAGGTATTCTTCAGTCCTTCATACCATAGAGACTGGTTCTCGGGTGCGTACTTTCGGGCTAATTCGTAAGCGTCCTTTGCCTTGACATAGAGTGCCTTGAGATTAGCCTTGAATTCTTTATATCCCTTATTAGTAACGGATAAAGTGTTGGTATTGTATAAATCTTGCGCCTTGTTTGTGTAGATGCTTCCCATATATGAATATGCTTCAGCATCGTCTTCTTTGAGTTCAATAGCCTTCTGGTAGGACTCGATGGCTGAGTCGTGAAGACCGATGATCTCTTCTTCCTTTGCCTTTATGAACCAGTAGTTCCTTTTCTTCGGAAACTTGCTCACCATCTGGTTTGCCACATGGAGACATTCCTTATGGTTGTTCTGGGCAATGTTGTACTTGAGGAGTGACATGAAGAAATACTCCTGCTCTGGTTTCTCGTTGAATCCTTTCAGACACAGTTCCAGATGTTTGGTAGTGTCATTAAGGGCAAGGTATGACTTGCTTGCAAGTTCGAGAATCTTGTATCTGGTACTCTCGTCGTTCATTGCTTCGACGTAGTACGTAGTCACACCATGATTATTTTGGGAGCCATAGGCTGAGAGTGTCGCTATGACTGATATTGCCGTGTTGTCATTCTCTGCAGGAAGGAGCTTCTCTCCCTTCTTGCCAGTGAAGATTGGTGCATTCTTTGTTCTTACGTAGAGGTCTGAACACATGAATGCCTGTCTGTAGTCTTTCTTCTTGTAGAAGTAGTTGCATGATGCCTTCAGGTTCTGTCTGTATCTGACAAGGGCATCTGCGTTGGTGTAGCGATACTTGAATGTGACCTTTCCGTTGAGGTCTGGTGTCTGTTCAAGTGAGTCGCAGATAAGTGCCTGTACATACATCTGGTATAGGTAACCGAAGTATTTGGCTGTGTCAGGTTTTGTGTCGAGGTACATCTTGCGATTCTCGGCGAGCACTAACTGCTCGAGTGCCTTTACCTGATAGTGGTGAAGCTCTGGGTCTTCCTTTGCTTCGCTGTATTTGTTGAATGCGTTGTTTGTTTCTTCCAACACCTTGGAATAGTTAGTCGCCTTCATGAATGCCTTTACAGACCTCATGACGGTAGACTTCTTGTATGGCATCTCTATGGACTTGTCCTTTGACGAGTCCTGTCCATAAACAATCTGTGATAATCCTAAAAGTAATACTATTAAATACTTATTCATGTTTATACTTCGCTGATCTGGCTGAAGATGTGTTTGGAAGAGGTAGGTAGCTAAGGTCCTTGAAACGTTAGCTACCTACTTGTTTCTTTTTTGTTAAAGTAGTTAGGAGGAGTTAGGAGGAGTTATCGCTCCTTCGTCGCTTAAGGGAGTTAGAAGACGATACTCTTTAATGCATAATGCAACAGGATGCCTTTAACCTTTTAACCCTTTAACCTTTTAACCCTTTATTAGAATGGCTTGTAGTACTTCTTGTACTGGTCACGCACCTTCAATTGTCCATCGTTGTTGTAGAGGATGTAGAGTGGCTCTCCCCAGTAGTCTGGGTTGTCTGGGTACTTAGCCTCAAGTTCCTTGAAAAGCTTGATGGCATACTGACGGTCTGCCTTTGAACCGCTTCCCTGAGCCTTCATCCAAGCACACTTGGCTGGCATAGTTATTGCGCGCTCCTCGTTAGGGAACTTTGCAACTGTCTCAGCAAAGATCTTCTCTGCCGCGTCATAGTTCTTGTCCTCGAAACTCATCTGTCCCTTCATGAGGTATGCGCTTACCACGTTGTCATTGTCTGGGAACTTGCTGATGAACTTGTCAATCTGCTTTACACATTCTTCCTTCTGTCCGATTGTGTAGAGGTTCTGGATGTTCATGAAAGCAAACTGTGGTGCATTCTCGCCTGTAGCGTTCTCTGCTGCGTAAGCAAGGATCTTGTTGTACTTCTCCTTGTTTGTGTCACGGTAGCGGTTGATGAGTGCGCTGTAAGCAACTGGCTCGTACTGTGTGCCGTAGAGCATACGGTATGCAGCCTCAACCTCATCGTCTGTAGAAGACTTGATACCTGCCAAGCTCTGAGCGTAGAATGCCTTACCGTAAACGATCCAGTCCTTAACGGCGTCATTCTTGAATGTAGAGAAGAGGTGGCTCTTCTCGAATCCGTCGATAACGAGCTTTGAGTACTTCTTACCAAGAATGAAGTCACTCTCGTTCTGGCTGTTTGCAAGGTTCTGTGCTGCCTGGAGACAAGTGATGATACCCTGTGATGCCATTGGCTGGTACTGTCCCTCCATCATCTTTGCCTCGATATCGTTCTTCTTTGGAAGAAGGTTGAAGAGTGAGTCGTACTTGATAGCGTATACACCTACTTTATATCCGTATTCTGCTTCTGTAGCTTTCTGTGTCTCGTCTGTCTCAGCAAGCTTCTTGTATTTCTCGAAATACTTGTAGTTGATGTCTGTAGCAAGTTTCCAAGTGTCCTTGTTGTCCTTGACATACTTGTTCTCTACAGCCTGGTCAATCAAAGACTTTGCAACATCCATCTTTTCCCAGTTCATTTCCTTACGGCCATATTCTGCGTTAGGAATAGACTGCTTGTAAGTTGACTCAGCCTTCTTAACGAGTGACTCAGCCTCTTTCTTTGCCTGCTTCTCAAGTTTGAGAGCTTCCTTGTCTTGTGCATTCATAGATGTGCTGAGGAGCATAAGTCCTGCACATGCGAATAATAACTTCTTCATAATTAGATTGTTTTAATAATTAGTATTTTTAAGTTTCGCAAGTTCTTAACTTGCTCACTTGAGGGAGTAAAAGGAGTTAAAAGAAGTAATCACTCCTTCGTCGTTTAGGGAGTTAAAAGACGATACACTGCACCGAATGGCGTTTCTGCAAACAATCATACGTCTTTTTACTTCTTTTTACTCCACTTAACTCCTTTAACTCCATTTAAGTGAAGCTTGCGAAACTTGAATTAGTATCTCTTATTCCTTTTCCTGAGTGTCCTGAGTGTCCTCAGTTGGAGGAGTTACAATAGGATTTCCGTTTTCGTCAAGCTCTACCTCTGGCTCTTCTGGCTCCTCTACATGGTCTACGACGCAGACGCTTGAGATGACGTCATTGCGCTTAGATATGTCGATGAGCTTGACACCCTGAGTGAGTCGTCCGCTCTTCTTGATGTCGTCAACGGCAAGACGGATAGTGACACCGCTCTTGTTGATGATCATGATATCATTTTCGAGAGTGACCTTCTTGAAGGCAACGAGCTTACCGGTCTTGTCGGTGATGTTGATAGTCTTGACACCCTTACCGTTTCGGTTTGTGACGCGGTAAGTGTCAACAGCACTACGTTTACCGACACCCTTCTCGGAGAGAACGAGGATTGTTGGTGTTGTTGGGTCTTCAACCTCATTAGCATCTGCATTCTCAACATCTGCATTCTCAACCTCATTCTCGTTGTCATTCTCGTCTGCCTCAACGCCACAGTTAGCACCTTCTGCCTTTGTGAGACGAACCATTCCTACAACCTCGTCCTCGCCGTCCTCGTCAAGACGCATAGCCTTGACACCTGTTGCTGTACGTCCCATAGTACGTACTGTAGACTCGTTGAAGCGGATAGCACGACCATTACGGTTTGCGATGAGGATCTCGTCCTCTCCACTTGTAAGGATAACGTCGATGACCTCGTCACCTTCATTGAGGTTGATGGCGATAAGACCGTTTGAACGTGGGTGTGAGTAGTTCTCGAATGCTGTCTTCTTGATGACTGCCTGCTTAGTACAGAACACGAGGTTGTGGCTGTTCACGAACTCCTCGTTGTTGATGTCCTCGATGCAGAGGAACGCAGTACACTTGTCGTCTGAGTCGATATTGAGAAGGTTCTGCATAGCGCGTCCCTTGAATGTCTTGTCTCCTTCTGGAATCTCATATACCTTCATCCAGAAACAACGGCCCTTCTGAGTGAAGAACATCATTGTGTTGTGAGTCATTGCTGGGTAGATGTGCTCGATGAAGTCTGACTGACGTGCACTACCGCCCTTGCTTCCTACGCCGCCACGAGCCTGAGTACGGAACTCGCTGAGTGAAGTACGCTTGATATATCCGAGGTGTGATACTGTTACTACCACAGGTTCGTTTGGATAGAAGTCTTCTGGGTTGAAGCTTTCTGATGCTGTATAGTCAATCTGTGAACGACGCTCGTCACCGAACTTCTCCTTAACCTCGATGAGCTCGTCCTTCATCACCTTCTTGCAGAGCTCTGGGTCATCAAGAATCTGCTGGAGGTACTTGATAAGTGCCTGAAGCTCGTCGTACTCCTTATGAAGAGCTTCCTGCTGGAGACCTGTGAGCTGACGGAGACGCATCTCGACAACAAACTTAGCCTGTGGCTCGTCGAAGTTGAAGCGCTCCATGAGTCGGCTGATTGCCTCTGCTGGCTCCTTTGAAGAACGGATGATGTGTACTACCTCGTCGATGTTGTCGCTTGCTACGATGAGTGCCTCAAGGAGGTGTGCACGCTCTTCTGCCTTTCTCTTGTCATACTTTGTACGACGGATAACCACGTCGTGACGGTGGTTGACGAAGTGACGGATGCAGTCAGCGAGTGTGAGCTGCTTTGGACGCTTGTCAACGATAGCGATACAGTTAACGGCAAAGCTTGACTGGAGCTCTGTCATCTTGTAGAGCTTGTTGAGGATAACGTTTGCGTTTGCATCGCGCTTGAGGTCGATGACGATACGCATACCCTCACGGTCAGACTCGTCGTTTACGTTGCTGATGCCGTCAATGCGCTTCTCGTTCACAAGGTCTGCGATCTTCTTGATGAGCTCAGACTTGTTGACGTTATAAGGAATCTCGTTTACAACGATCTTGTCATGGTTGCCGTCGTTCTCTATCTCTGTCTTTGAACGGACAACGACACGGCCGCGACCTGTCTCGTATGCTTCCTTCACTCCATCAACACCACAGATGATACCGCCTGTTGGGAAGTCTGGAGCCTTGATGTATCTCATAAGCTCGACACTTGTGAGCTCTGGATTGTCGATGAATGCCACACATCCGTCGATTACTTCGCCAAGGTTGTGTGTTGGCACGTTTGTTGCCATACCTACGGCAATACCTGTAGCACCGTTGACAAGGAAGTTTGGAATACGTGTAGGGAGGACTGTTGGCTGTAACTCTGTGTTATCAAAGTTCTCGTACATGTCAACTGTCTCCTTGTCGATATCCATGAGCATAGCCTCACCGATCTTGCCGAGACGTGCCTCTGTATAACGCATGGCAGCAGCGCCGTCACCGTCCACAGAACCGAAGTTACCTTGACCGTCAATAAGAGTGTAGCGCATAGCCCAAGGCTGTGCAAGGCGCACAAGGGCACCATATACAGAAGAGTCGCCATGTGGGTGGAGGTGTCCGAGCACATCACCCACGATACGAGCACATTTACGAGTTGGTTTGTCTGATGAAATGCCGTTCTTATCCATACTGAAGAGTATGCGTCGATGAACTGGCTTGAATCCATCGCGAACATCAGGGAGTGCACGAGCCACGATGACTGACATAGAGTAGTCAATGTATGACTTCTTCATCTCCTCGTTGATGTCGATTTTAATAATTCTGTCTAAATCTTCTGCCATTTATTCTGGTTTATTGTTTGGATTGCCTGCCAATGACGGCAGACGCACGTAATTATTATTTTTGCAAATTTACAAATAATAATCATTTCTGCATCATCTCGGAGCACTAAAAACGCTAAAACAAGCCGTTTCCGCCCCAAATTTAGCCATTTTTGCTATATCGACCTTCTTTCGAGGGGGTGTCGAATTGCAACGCTGAACGTGAAATCGGGGCGTTTATGGGGCGCATAGGGCGTAGATGCGGATAATGTGGATGTGGAAACGAGGTGCACATTCCTGACATCTCAGCGCACCTTATTCGTTTCAATACTCACTGAGTCTATGTTCGAGCAATCATTCAAACCTTATAACCTTACAACCTATCAGTTTTAGCATGCTAAAGCTGAGTTAGGTATATTGACAATTATGTGAACAACTCATCACAGGTAACAACCTTCTGAACCTTGCCACTGTGTTTACCCTGTTTAAGCCCAAAAGTGGTAATAAGGGTAAGATGTACCTGCTGTTTTGGAGTTAGCGTCTCTTTGAGTGTCTCTATGCGATTCATTAGCTTCAACTCTTCATCTTTGTCTATGGAGTAGAGTCCGCTGTAGAATTTCATCTCGCAAAGATTGACTATGTTGTCATTTCTATTGATGAGTAGGTCAACCTGAGCGCCTGTCTTTGTTTCGGTTCCTGCTATATTCCATGCTGAGACTGATGACTTCACACCGCCTATTTCGAGAGCTCTCTTTATCTGGATGATGTGCTGCCAGCAAACCTGTTCGAAAGCAACGCCTTTCCATGCCTTCATGATGTCTGAAGTAAAGTTGTCGTTGAAATATGAGGCGTTATCCAGGTTTGGCTCTACGTGTTTTAACCAGAACAGGCAGAAATTGTCAATGAGTTTGTAGTATTCGCCAGTTCCTTTGCCGTATGGACTGTAGCGAAGAATAAAGTCACTCTCAGCCAATGCTGTCAGAGTGTCACTCAATCCTCCACCAAGAGGTAAACCTGTAGCATTGGCAATCTCTTCGCGTGTGAATCCGTAGTTGCGATTTGCGAGAAGACGAATAATCTTCTTGCAATCCTCTGCGTTGGTGAAGATAGCTTTGAACAGTCTGTTGAACTCATCCTTGAGCCGAGGTCTGTTGCCAAAGAGGATCATGTCACTGTTTCTCTCGAAGCTATAACCCTTACGGAAATAGCTCAGATAATACGGAATACCTCCAAACACCATGTACGACTGTACAATATCATATCTGGAAAGTTCTATGTTCTCATGGCTGAAATACTCTTCGCATTCCTTCAGCGTGAAAGGATATACTTTGATCTCGTCAGTAAGGCGACCATACAAACCGCCTTTGTTTCTCGACAGGTATTTTAACATCCAGGTTGTAGCACTGCCACAGACAACAAGCATGACATTGTCATGGTCGTTGCACCAACCGTTCCAAAAGTTCTCAAATGCGGATAGGAATCGGCTTCGTGGGGTGTCCATCCACGGTAATTCGTCTATGAATATCACCATGCGTTCACCATTGTCAAGTTTCTGCAGGAGTTGTTCCAGTTGGAAGAAAGCCTCCATCCACGACTTTGGCTGCTTATAGCCTTCAAGTCCGTGGTTCAGCATAGAGTAATAAAAACTCTCCAACTGAGTTTTCATTCTGTTTTTCTCATCTTCTAAATCTACAGGCGATACACCAGTATGCTGAAAGGTGAACTTTCCCTTCAGTGCCTGTTTGATGAGAAATGTCTTGCCGACACGTCTTCTGCCATATACAGCGACAAATTCTGGACGATCGCTGTTGTAGAGCCTTTCGAGCTCCTCTATCTCCTGTCTTCTTCCAATAACAGTACTCATAATGATTTTATTTTGCCGCAAAGGTAATAAAAATATATCAATCGGCAAAATAAAATATACGATAATCTGCCGATTATATTATTTTTTAACGATGTCGGCATCATATTCTGCACTAAAACGCTTAAAAGTGTACTTTTCGTAAGAGGATTTTTCTTTTGAAGGCATGCTATCTTTTGGGCTTATTCAAAAGAAGATCATCACAGTTCTGATAGACCTCGTCGAAGATTTCTCAACAACGTTTTGACGCCCATAATGATTGTTATGTAAAGTTGCTCCGTCGCCATGGTAAACGTTCACCATATCGGCAAGAGCGAATCTTGATATTTGAAGAGAAAATGATTCATACCACATAATTTCGCTAATAGAAAAGGCATACCACTTTGCAAAAACTCAAAAAGAATGTAAAAAACGTGTGGAAAGAAAGAAGTTTTCCAAATTATATTACGATATAGGGAGATTTTTACTACCTTTGCAAACCTTTGAAGGAGTACAACAGGAAACCAATAATAGAAGCATCTATGGCTATGATTGCCGTCACTACAAAGGCGATCTATATAAATATATAGGATATTAGAAAACAGTACAATGACAGAATTTGAAAAGATGAGACATGGTGTGTTCTATGACTACACCAATGACGAAGGTAATGCCAGCAACGTAAGAGCAAGGCAGCTCTGTGCGAGATTGCAGAGCATGACCTTGGAGGATAAAGATTATCGCAAGGTAATGGAAGAGCTCATCCCTGGTATTCCTGCAACAACGATTGTCAATCCGCCTTTCCATTGTGATCATGGTCATGGCATCCGACTTGGCGAGAATGTCTTCATCAACTACAATGCCAC
>JAZUHP010000131.1:0-65839 GCA_045641785.1 Bacteroidaceae bacterium | reverse complement strand
CGGATAACACATCAGCGCTCTCTATCAGGAGGCAAGAATCCGGATACAGTGCAGAAAGGCTGATTTTGTCATCATATATTTCATTATGAATGCGGTTGTTTCTGTTTTTATTTGTAACTTTGTCGAAATTAGGATGTTTTGGCATGTTTTTTAATGTTATGTTTGGCGATATAAAGTTACAAAAATTATGCCAAATATCCTAATTTTATTTACTATATATTATTGGCTGTTAGTTAATTGTACTTAAAACAAGTTTCTTTGTGTTTAATATTTAACAGTCTTGCAATATGCATATTCTAAAGCATAGCATTATATGAACTTCTTTTCAACTAAATTGAAGAAGAACCGTTTTTCTTTGTTTTTAAGGTTTTTGTTGACTTCGTCCAAGATGCTACCGTTCAACAGAATTCAAAATATCTTTTGATTCTGTATTCGCTTAACCGCATCTTTCGTCCGCGCTTGCGCGATAAATAGTTTTTAACTAAAGTGAAGAAGAACCAATTTTCGTTCTTTTCAACCAAAGTGAAGAAGAACCAAAAAAACTTAAAAAACATTTTCTTTAATTTTTTTGAGTGGCGTGTGTGGTATAAGTCGTAGAAAAGTTATAAATTTGGGCGGTGAAACTTAAATATTAAAATAAAATGAAAAAACAATCTTTTCTTAATGTGTTGATGCTTGCATTGTTATGTGGCTTAACACTATCTCTCAGTTCATGTGGCGATGATAAGGACGAGGATATTCTTGGTCCTGGTGGTTCTTCTTCTATCTCAAAATATGAGGCGGTTGACCTTGGTTTGTCTGTTAAATGGGCTACATGCAACCTTGGTTCCTCAACCCCAGAAGGTGGAGGACTCCGATACGCATGGGGTGAGACTGAACTTAAGGATGAATATACTGAAGGTAACTATAAGTTTAAGGAAAACGGGAAATACACAAAGTATTGTAATTCCAGAACCTATGGCATTTATGATCTGAAGACACAGCTTGAAGTTGAAGATGACGCTGCCAGAGCAAATATGGGAGGCAAATGGCGCATTCCTTCATACGATGAGTTCGTGGAACTGAAGAACAAGTGTGTATGGGGATGGACAAAGTTTAATGACATTGAAGGTTTTAAGATTGTAGGACCAAATGGCAACTCCATATTCTTGCCTGTTACTGGCAATTATAGAATGGGACATTATTGGACATCTACAGCGACTCAAGCAACCAATAGTAGTTCTGCTTATCAGTTAGAGTTTGGACCTTCTGCGGCGGCTTTAGAATCTGCATCAAAATACAGTCCACTTCCTATTCGTCCTGTCACAGAATAAAAAATGGCACTTCCGTCTTGGAGGTGCCTTTTTTAGCTTTATAACTAGTGCGTCCAGTTTGTCGTACTTGTTTTTTGTCGTAAGCAATATGTGAGATCGCTGATGCTTAATTGTTTCCTTTCATCATCTTGATGTTGTCTATGCAACATTGTTTGTAAGAGAACTCGCCATTTGAGTTGTCATCAAACCGCCATTCTCCATTCTCTTTTACCATTGTGATGTGAAGAGTCCTGTACCTGTATTCTTGTCCAAATGACTTGCCCAGGTCGATGATGCCCTTCACGACTACGGTTGAGGCATTCTTTACCTCCTCAATGTGAAGTTGCTTAACACTTGCTTCGTGGAAGTCCTGTGTGAGAGTAAGAAATCCACAATCAGGTCCCCATATATCCCCATCGGCAAGTTTTTGTCCAATGTTAAAGATAGAGTCCATTTCGTGCGATAATCTCAATTCTGGTTCACCAGTATCTTCATTGAACTCTTCTAAGTAGACTTCTTTGATATATTCTAGCACATCCTTGTACTTGACATCGAGATATTCTTCTGTAGAGACCTCGTCAAGGTTCATCACATCCTCTGTGGCTACAGCTGCAGAGTCATTGTTGCTATCCTTTTGGTTCGTGTTGCCTGTGCAGGAAGATAGTAGAGTGATTGCGATAATGAGATTTCTTGTTTTCATATATTCATGTTATTTGTTAGGGTGTCCAGTTGCTTGTTCCAAAAGTAAAGAGATTACCGCAAGCGGCCTGTAATTAAAACCAAAGAAAACAAGAGAAAACCGAGGAAAACAGTTTCTTAAAGTACTATTTGACTATTTACAATTTGACTATCTCCATCCGGTTGATATGTTCCGTTTCGAATGGCAATTGTAAAATAGTAATTTGTAAAATAAAACTGTTTTCTTTTGTTTTCAAAGGTTTTAATTACAGACTGCTTGCGGTAATAACAAGCATGATTAATGGAACACCCTATTAATTTTCTGAATTTTCGTTCTTAAAAAAAATGAGTGTTCTATTCCGCGAACAGAGTATAATGTATTTTTCACTTTTCACTATTCACTTTTCACTCACTTTTGGCGCTTTACGCCAAAAGCGCTGCCATCTGGTCAGCCACCTTCTTAGCTTCCTCGCCAGCTACCTTTGCGAAGTTCTCTGTCTTGTCTGCGTAGATGATGGCGCGGCTTGAGTTCACGAGGAGACCACAGTCCTTAGTCATGCCATACTTGCATACCTCTTCGAGGCTACCACCCTGTGCACCGATACCTGGTACGAGGAGGAAGTGATCAGGAACGATCTTACGGATATCCTCAAACATCTTGCCCTGAGTAGCACCTACAACATACATCATGTTGTCCTTGTTGCCCCATTCCTGACTCTTGCGGAGCACCTTCTCGAAGAGACGCTCACCCTGAGCATCCTCCATGAGCTGGAAGTCATGAGAACCCTTGTTTGATGTGAGAGCGAGAAGGATAACCCACTTACCCTCGTACTGGAGGAATGGGCTTACGCTGTCCTCACCCATATAAGGAGCCACAGTCACAGAGTCGAGGTTGCACTCCTCAAAGAATGTGCGGGCATACATAGAACTTGTGTTGCCTATGTCTCCGCGCTTAGCATCAGCGATGATGAAGTGGTTAGGGTAGTTCTTGTTGAGGTAGTCGATAGTTGCCTCAAAAGAGATCCAACCCTTTACGCCCATGCTCTCATAGAAGGCGAGGTTAGGCTTGTAGGCTACGCAGTAGTCTGCTGTAGCATCGATGATAGCCTTGTTGAAGGCAAAGATAGGATCCTCTTCCTTAAGCAAATGTTCTGGAATCTTTTTGATGTCTGTATCGAGACCTACGCAGAGGAAGGTCTTCTTCTCCATGATCTGGTTGATAAGTTCTTGACGAGTCATAATGTTATTTTATTTTACTATTTAACTATTTACTATTTTACGATTAGCAGTTAACAATTAACAATTAACATGCATGGTACTTACAGTTCAGTTGTCAAAAGTCTCTAAACTCTAAACTTTAATCACTAAACTCTAATCCCTAAACTTTCCCTGCAAAGGTACGGATTTTTATTCATACATAGTTGATGTGGAAAATAAAAGTTATGTTTGGGGATGTGAAACACTCTCCTAAGACTCCCATGTGACTCTCAGGAGAACCCGTGGGAAACCCTTTTTGCTTACGATCTGCTTACGACAATTGTCGTAAGCAAGTCGTAAGCAGAGTATGTTAAAATGGAGTTCAACTAAGAGGCAGATAAGAAGAAAATATCCTCTTAGTTCTATGATACAAATATACGATTTTTTTGTGCCGAATGCAAGTAAAATGCTTGCTATTTTGCAAGTATTGTTATGATAGCAACAGCGCAGAATATTATGATGGAGATGAGAAATGCCATCATTCTATGTAATGTGTTTTTGTGTAGTATAAGGGTAAATGAGGTGATAATCCCATACATGAGAATACATTCCAGGATAGTAGGTTTGCAGTAATATACGGAGTATGGTAATGACGATATACCATTTGCAATTCCACAGATGTATGAGGCTGTCCAATGAAGAATGCTGTAGGCAAAATTATTTATAGGTGTACACCAAACGGTTCCCCACCATATTGCAGAGACTATAATGAGCAGAGAAACCTGTAGTGTTGCTGCAAGGTTTGATATGATGGATAATAATGGTATCTGATGAAATGTGTATGCTACTATCGGAATGGTGAAAATGTTACATACAAGTGAGATGATTATTATGTCTTTGATGTAGTTGATTGCCTTGTTGCATAGCCTTAGGATATTCGATTGTGTGTTCCTGTATTTGTGAAGGTTTATCTCACACTTCTTGCATAGTGGAGCACCAAGTGTTATTATACCTATTACTGCTGAGAATGATAGTAGGAAACCAACATGGAACAGCATTAGGGGCTCCATTATAAGCATGGTCATTGCTGTGAGAAGACACGAGTTTATGGAAAGTGCCTTTTGCCCAAATGCTTGCGTCAGCACGAGGATTGAGCACATCATAGTGGCTCTCACAAGTGAAGGTTGCATACCAGCAATGAATGCATAGCACCATAGACTTATGATGACAAGGATGTTGCTGATTATTCTCCATCTGTGGGTTACTATCTTGCCAAGAAACAGGTAGTGCAGAAGTATGAAGACAATGGTTATGTGAAATCCTGATAGTGCAAGTGTGTGACTGAGTCCAGCCTTGGAGAAATGTTCCTTTGTCTCCTTGCTCAGTCCTTGCCGCCATCCTATGGTCATGGCTTCTATTATACTGCCTTCTTCATCTGTAAATCCTTGTTCCTGATAGTAGTTGTGGCATTTTTCCTGAACATCTTTTGCTTTCGTGTTTTCAAAGATACTGTGCTTGTATAGCTCTTTACTCCATCTTTCGCCATATTGGCGTTGTGCATTACAGATACTTCTGTTTGTCAATGAGAAACCGAATGTGATGAAGGATAGGGTAATGAATATCCCGAATCTTACTGCCTTGTTCTTTGTGTGGGCGACTATTGCACCTGTTGTGAACAGTATAAGTAGGGGAATGGTGTACAGAAGGCAATATCCGGTTGTGCCATAAAACAAAAACGCCCCAATCATACCAATAAGCATTGGTATGATTAGGCGTAATATCGGATATCTTTTCCACTCCATCCTTTTAGGCAGTCTCTACAATTCTGCTTCCTTGAGTCGCTCTGCATTCTCAGCCACGATGAGGTGGTCGATGCAGTCCTGGATGTCGCCATCCATGAAGGCGCTGAGGTTGTAGATGGTGTAGTTGATACGGTGGTCTGTGATACGTCCCTGTGGGTAGTTGTATGTACGGATCTTGGCAGAACGGTCACCTGTACTTACCATGGTCTTACGACGTGAAGCGATGTCGTCGATATACTTCTGATGCTCCTTGTCGTAGATGTATGTACGGAGACGGGCAAGGGCACGCTCCTTGTTCTTTCGCTGGTCACGTGTCTCAGTACACTCAACGAGGATCTCTTCTGTCTCGCCTGTGTTAGGATTCTTCCACATGTAGCGGGCACGAACACCAGACTCTACCTTGTTGACGTTCTGTCCTCCTGCTCCTGATGAACGGAATGTGTCCCACTTGATCTCGCCCTCGTTGATCTGTACATCAAAGGCTTCTGCCTCTGGGAGTACAGCAACGGTTGCTGCTGATGTGTGAACACGGCCCTGTGTCTCAGTTGCTGGTACACGCTGTACACGGTGAACGCCAGACTCATATTTCATCGTGCCATATACGTTCTCACCTGTAACGGTGCAGACAATCTCCTTGTAACCACCACTTGAACCTTCAGAGAATGAGCTGACGGTAAGGTGCCATCCCTTGATCTCGCAGTACTTAGAGTACATGCGGAAGAGGTCGCCAGCAAAGAGTGCAGCCTCGTCGCCACCTGTACCGCCACGTATCTCAAGTGTGATGTTCTTGCTGTCCTCAGGATCGGCAGGGATGAGGAGGAGCTTAATCTCTTCCTCCAGCTCTGGGATGCGTGCCTCGTTGGCAGCAATCTCCTCACGCGCCATCTCCTTCATGTCAGGATCATCCTCAAGGGCAAGTAGTTCCTTTGCCTCTTCAAGTCCCTTGACAGCATTGATGTATTCCTTGCGGGCATTCATGATGTCCTCAAGGTTCTTGTATTCCTTTGTCAACTGCACATAACGCTTCTGGTCGGCAATGACATTTGGGTCTGTTATGAGTGTGGAAACTTCCTCGAATCGAGGAACGAGTCCTTCAAGTTTGTCTAGTATATCCATATTGTATGAAGTGAAAAGTGAAAAGTGAAAAGTGAAGAATATGGTTTACTCTTATACATGAAAGGGAATGCGCAAAACATGTGCCTTATGGCAGTAATGCTGTGTTATCCTCTTTCAGTGAGTAAAAAGAAAAATAATGTACCGTTGTTTCTGCGAAATATATCCGCGAACAATGTATCCTTTATTTTTCACTTTTCACCTTTCGCTTTTCACTCTACTAAAGGCTCGCTTTTAGTAGTTAAACTCTCCGAATTCGCTCTTGATAGTCAATGACTTCTTGCCTTCCTCAACACGACCGACAATCTGGGCGTCAATGTTGAATGACTTGCTTATCTCGATAACCTTCTGTGCGTTCTCTGGTGAGAGGTACACTTCAAGACGGTGACCCATGTTGAAGACCTTGTACATCTCTGCCCAGTCTGTGCCAGACTCCTTGGCGATTGCCTTGAAGAGTGGTGGGACAGGGAACATGTTGTCCTTGATGACACGGCAGTTGTCACCTACGAAGTGAAGAACCTTTGTCTGTGCTCCTCCTGTACAATGTACCATTCCGTGAATGTCTGCACGCATCTCGTCAAGGAGTTTCTTGACTACCGGTGCATAGGTACGAGTAGGAGAGAGAACGAGTTTTCCTGCATTTACAGGTGCTCCCTCTACAGGATCTGTGAGCTTGTATGAACCTGAGTACACGAGTTCGTCTGGTACAGCCTTGTCGAATGACTCTGGGTACTTCTCAGCAAGATACTTTGCGAATACATCGTGACGTGCTGATGTGAGTCCGTTAGAACCCATACCGCCGTTATACTCCTTCTCGTATGTTGCCTGACCGCATGAGCTGAGTCCTACGATTACGTCACCAGGGCGGATGTTTGCGTTGTCGATGACATCAGAACGCTTCATACGACAAGTGACTGTTGAGTCTACTATGATGGTGCGGACGAGGTCGCCAACATCGGCAGTCTCGCCACCTGTGGCATAGATACCTACACCCATCTTGCGCATCTCAGCAAGGAGCTCGTCGGTACCGTTGATGATGGCTGAGATGACTTCTCCTGGGATAAGCATCTTGTTACGTCCGATAGTGGAGCTGACGAGGATGTTGTCGACTGCTCCTACGCAGAGGAGGTCGTCGGTATTCATGATGAGAGCGTCCTGTGCGATACCTTTCCATACGGAGATGTCGCCTGTCTCTTTCCAGTACATGTAGGCAAGACTTGACTTTGTTCCTGCTCCGTCTGCATGCATAATGTTACAATACTCTGGATCGCCACCGAGAATGTCTGGGATAATCTTACAGAATGCCTGTGGGAAGATACCTTTGTCGATGTTCTTGATTGCGTTGTGAACATCCTCCTTTGCAGCACTTACACCGCGCATCATGTATCTCTGCTTGTTGTCCATATGTTTTTTGTTTATATTGTTAGAGTCTTTAGAGATTTTATAGTCATTAGAGTCTTTTTAAGGTCCTTAAGGACAAAAGAGTCTCTAATCGCTAAACTCTAAACTGCTTGTTATTATTTTGTGCGCAAAGTTAGTCGTTTTGCATAACTTTTCAAAGGACAAGGCGGTAAAACTTGTCGATAATACCTCATTTGGCAAAAAAAGCAGTAATTAGTAGGCGCTATTTGAAAATAAGTTGCTACATTTGCACACTATAAATAAAAAATATCGCGATGGTTTTTACTGCACAACAAATAGCAGCTTTTACTGGAGGTACTGTTGAAGGTGACGAGAATGTCACAGTCAGCACGTTTGCAAAGATTGAAGAAGGTACTAAGGGTGCTCTCTCTTTTCTCGCTAATCTTCAGTATGAACATTATATCTACGAGACTGAATCAAGTGTCGTATTGGTAAACAAAGACTTTATGCCTGCTCGTGAGGTTAAGGCTACTTTGGTTAGAGTGGATAACGCTTATGAGTCTGTCGCTAAACTTCTGCAACTTTACCAGAGTATGGAGCAGAAGCGTACAGGCATTGACCCTTTGGCTTATGTTGCCCCTACTGCTAAGATAGGTAAGGATGTGTATCTCGCTCCTTTCGTTGCTGTGGGTGATAATGCTGTGATCGGTGACGGTTGTCAGCTTCATCCTCATGCTACTGTAGGCGCTAATGCCAAGATAGGCGATAATACTATTATGTATAGTAACGCCGTGGTGTATCACGACTGTGTGGTTGGTAACAACTGCATCCTTCATGCTGGTAGTGTGATCGGTGCTGACGGTTTCGGTTTTGCTCCTTCAGCTGACGGTTACGAGAAGATTCCTCAGATCGGTATCGTGACTATTGAAGATAATGTAGAGATAGGTGCTAACACTTGTGTGGACCGCTCAACAATGGGATCTACCTATATACGTAAGGGTGTTAAACTTGACAACCTTGTTCAGATCGCTCATAATGTGGAGGTCGGTTCTCATACTGTGATGAGTGCTCAGGTAGGTGTGGCTGGTAGTGCCAAGATCGGTCAGTGGTGTATGCTCGGCGGTCAGGTGGGCATAGCTGGTCATATCAAGATTGGTGACAAGACTTATGTAGGCGCTCAGTCTGGTATCCCTGGTGGCAATCTTGCTAAGAAGGGTAACGTGTCTCTCATGGGCTATCCTGCTGTTGAGGCAAAGGACTTTGCTAAGCAGTCTGCTGCCCTCAAACAGCTCCCTGAACTTCTTAAGGAGATTCAGGAACTGAAGAAGGAAGTGGAGAGGTTGAAGAGTGAAAAGTAAGGACTGGGAAGTGAAGAGTAGAGGTGGAAAGTGAAAAGTGAATAGTGAAAAGTGAAGAATGTGTTTTACCCTGTTCGCAGAGTATATTAGGCATTACCCACGAATCATTAGTCTCTCAACACTTAACTCTAAACTCTCAACGTACCACGTTAGTCTCTAAACTCTCTACTCTAAACTCTCAACTATAATAAGACAACTCGAGAATAACTAAATAAATTACTAACTTAAAAATGGACTCTTGCCTCTTGCTTTAGTCATCTTCCCCATGGAGGGGGAGATAAGGAGAGGGTCTTCTTTTTGTTAAATGGATAAACAGCAGACTTTGAAGGATAGTTTTGTTGTGAAGAGCAAGGGATTGCATACTGGTCTCGTCATCACAGCTAAGTTCTGTCCTGCTGAAGTTAACTACGGCTATAAGATTAAGAGAATAGATCTTGAAGGTCAACCAATAATAGATTGTGATGCTCGTCTTGTGGGCGATACACAGCGCGGTACTGTTCTTGTGAAAGATAATATCAAGATCAGCACCATTGAGCATGCTATGGCAGCTCTTCGTGCTGCTGGTATCGACAACTGCCTCATTGAACTTGATGGTCCTGAGATGCCTATCCTTGATGGTAGCTCTTTCTACTTTACACAGTTCATTCAAAAGATTGGGGTGACAGAGCAAGATGCAGAGAGAAAGTATCTTGTGATTGACAAGAAGATTGAGGTTACTGGAGATAATGGAGAGCATCTAGTCATCGAACCTGCTGATGAGTTCTGTGTTGATGCTACCATCGAGTTTGATTCTCCTAACATCAGTAATCAGCATACTGTACTTGAGAGGCTTGATGACTTCGCTGAGGACTTTGCGTCTGCAAGAACATTCGTGTTTGTGCGTGACATTGAACCTCTCCTTAATATGGGACTCATCAAGGGTGGTGACCTTGACAATGCTATCGTGATCTATGAGCGCGAGATGCCTCAGGAGCGTTTCGACAAGTTAGCAGACTCTATAGGTATTCCTCATATGGATGCTCATCATCTTGGCTACCTCAATCATAAACCTCTCACATGGCCTAATGAGTGCGCACGACATAAGTTGCTTGACATCATTGGTGATCTCGCTCTCGTCGGTATGCCAATCAAGGGTAAGGTAACTGCGTTCAAACCAGGTCATACCATTAACAATAAGTTCGCCAGGGCAATAGTCGCCGCCTGCGAAGTTAAATGTTAAAGAATAAAAGTTAAATGTGCGACCTTGCGGAAACACTATGTGGTGTTAACAATTGGTAATGGACAATTGGTAGCGCCTCTAGTTCCAAAAGGAAGAGCATCAGAAAGAGATATTAAGTCGTTAATTATTATAACATAAAAACCCTCAAGCATTTTGTGACTAGGCAATTGCATTAGTCACTTCCCCCTATATGAGGGAGGATGGGAGAGGACCCGCTTATTATGATAAGTCCATTAGCATTTATCGATCCAGAAGCAAAGATCGGTGAGAATTGTGAGATTGGCCCATTCTGTTTCATTGACAAGAATGTGGTTATCGGTGATAACAACGTACTCATGAATAGTGTCACTCTTCTTAGTGGTACTCGTATGGGTAATGGTAACACTCTGTTCCCTGGCGCTGTAATAGGTGCCGTACCACAGGACCTTAAGTTCCGTGGAGAGGAAACAACAGTGGAGATTGGTGATAATAATAAGATACGTGAGAATGTGACTATTCATCGTGGTACTGCCAGCAAGGGCAAGACTACTGTGGGCAGCAACAACCTTATAATGGAGAATGCGCATATAGCACATGACTGTGAGTTCGGTAGCGGTATCATCATGGGTAACTCAACTAAACTTGCCGGTGAGGTTGTTGTGGATGATAATGCTATCATCAGCGCTGTAGTTCTTGTACACCAGTTCTGCCGTATTGGCGGATATACAATGGTGCAGGGTGGTAGTCGTACTCCAAAGGATATTCCTCCATTCATCATGGCTGGTAAGGAACCTATCGCTTACTTCGGCCTTAACGTGGTTGGTCTCCGTCGTCGTGGTTTCAGCAATGATATAATTGATAACATTCACCATGCTTATCGTCTTATATATAACAGTAACCTTACTGTGGCTGAGGCTATCGAACAGATCAAGGCTGAGGTTCCTATGAGCAAGGAGATAGAATATATCATCGAGTTCGTGGGTGGCAGCAAGAGAGGAATCATTAGGTAATTTGACGATTTGACTAATTTACAATTTACGATTGGACTATCTCTGTGATTTGACAATTTGACAAATTACAATTTGACTATTGACCGGTGCCGTTAGGGTGAAAATCCAGTGTTCCGCATGGCAATAGTAAAATAGTAAATAGTAAGATTGTAAAATAGTAACTTTGTAAAATAGTAAAATGATATACAAGTTTACAGTCATCTCGGATGAGGTCGAGGACTTTATGCGAGAAATAACAATAGATGCAGATGCTAAGTTTGTGGAACTTCATAGACTTATCATCGACTCTTGTGGATATAGTGATGACCAGCTTACATCGTTCACTATCTGTGGCGATGGATGGGAGAAGGGACAGGAGATCACTCTTGAGGAGATGGATACGGATCCAGACTGTGATTCTTATGTCATGGCTGAGACTGAACTCAGCGAGTTCCTTGAGGATGAGAAGCAACACCTTGTTTATACGTTCGACCCTCTGTCTGACAGACGATTCTATATTGAGTTGTCTGCGATAGAGACAGGCAAGAACCTTAAGGCAGGTAAGGTCACTCGTTCAATAGGTGAGGCTCCTCAACAGACCCTTGACTTCGACGCTATGTTTGACCGTGATCCTATCGTCACTTCTTCTGCTTCACTTGATGATGATGACATCTTCGGTGAGGAGGGCATCAGCGATGAGGATATCGATCTCGAAGGATTGGACATTACTGATGGGGAACCGTTCTAAAATGCATAATTCATAATGCATAATGCATAATAAGCTGGCGCATTTAGGAATTGGTTATTTCTCCGAATGGCGTAATTATGCATTAAGAAATAAAAATGAAGACTTTACTTGTTCTCCTTGGTCCTACAGGGGTAGGTAAGACGGACCTGAGTATTTCACTTGCGGAAACTCTGGGATCGCCTATCATCTCGGCAGATTCGAGGCAGATATATAAGGATATTGAGATAGGTACTGCTGCTCCTACGAAAGAACAGTTGGCAAGGGTTAAGCATTACTTTGTTCATTCTCTTGAACTGGAGGACTACTATAGTGCTGCTGAGTATGAGAGTGATGTGATGACTCTGCTTAACGACTTGTTCAAGGTGCATGATACCGTAGTCCTGACGGGTGGTAGCATGATGTACATCGATGCTGTCACAAAGGGGATAGATGATATCCCTACTGTTGATGACGATACTCGTGAACTGCTAAAGTCAAGACTGGAGAATGAGGGGCTGGAACCGTTGCTCGATGAACTAAGACTGCTTGATCCTGACTATTATGAGAAAGTGGATAAGAGGAATCATAAGAGGGTGGTGCATGCGTTGGAGATATGCTATATGACAGGAAGAACATTCACATCGTATCGCACTAATACGAAAAAGGAAAGACCATTCAGGATAGTCAAGTTTGGACTTAGACGTGAACGTGCCGAACTGTTTGACAGGATAAATAGGCGTGTTGATATAATGATGTCCGACGGTCTCCTTGATGAGGCTCGACGAGTATTCCCGCTTCGACATCTTAATTCGCTCAACACGGTGGGATATAAGGAGATGTTCTCCGTCCTTAATGGCGAATGGGAACTGCCTATGGCAGTTGAAAGACTTAAAAAGAATACACGCGTGTATGCCAAGAAGCAGATGACATGGTTTGCTCATGACGAGGAAATACATTGGCTTGATGCTGATAAGATGACTACACACGAGATGCTAAAATATATTGAGGAAAAGGTATGAAGGCTTTTTTTATCAAAGTTTGCAGCTGTGTTGGATTTGCCTGGCATTGGTATATCTCTCAGTTCAAAGGAACATGGTATCAGAGAATCGTTTCTCCGATAGCTACGTTTATTGTAGTTTTCTTTCTTTATCTTGGTGCGGTAGACTGTAACTTCCTTGGACTCTTTGGCTTGTCGCCTACTATGGAGTGTATCGAGAATCCTGTTAGTTCGGAGGCTTCGATGATATATTCAAGTGATAGCGTACTTATTGGCAAGTTCTTCAGCGAGAACCGTTCTCCTGTCAAGTTTGAGGAGATATCTCCGTATGTGATAAATGCTCTCATATCTACTGAAGATGAGCGTTTCTATCTGCATCATGGTATAGACTATCAGGCTCTCTTTGCGGCGGCCAAGGATATGAGTAAGGGTAATGCTCGTGGTGCAAGTACCATCACTCAGCAGCTGGTGAAGAACCTGTTCAAGATACGTAGCCAGTACTCTACTGGTGTGCTTGGCAAGATTCCTGGACTTAAGATCCTTATCATGAAGTCGAAGGAATGGATAACAGCTATAAAGATTGAACAGAGATATAATAAGAAGGATATCATCACTCTGTATCTTAACACTGTGGATTTTGGTAGTAACTCCTATGGTATCCGTACTGCTGCAAGAACTTACTTCAATACAGAGCCAAAGAACCTGACAGCAGAACAGGCTGCTACGCTTGTTGGTCTGCTTAAGGCTACAACAACATACAATCCTCGCATCAACCCTAAGAATAGTTTTGCTCGAAGGAACGTAGTGCTGGGTAACATGCTCTCACATGACAAGATGTTTACGGAGTGCAATATGACAAAGGCGATGCATGACTCGCTCGTGAAGATTCCTATTAACATCTCTCATTACAAGGTTGAGAATGCGTATGACGGTAAGGCTCAGTATTTCCGTCTTGCTGTCAGGGAGTATCTGCGTGACTGGTGTAAGGCTAATGATATTGACCTTTATGGTGATGGACTGAAGATCTACACTACTCTCGATACTCGTATGCAGGCGTATGCAGAATGGGCTGCAAACAAGAAGATGAAGGAGCTACAGAAGTCGTTTGACAGTCACTGGAAGGGTATGAACCCTTGGCGCGACAGGTCGCATCAGGAGATTCCTAACTTCATTGAGAACATTGCAAAGACTACTGGCGCGTATAAGTATCTTAGTGCCAAGTATGATGGTAATGAGGATTCCATCTTCTATTACCTCAACCAGCCTCATAAGGTGAGGCTCTTTGCTTATGGTAAGGAGGGCGTGAATGGTACTGTGGAGGAAGAGATGAGTACCATGGACTCTATTCGATATATGGTGCGATTCCTACATTGCGGATTTGTTGTCATGGAGCCTCAGACAAGTTTCATAAAGGCTTGGGTGGGTGACGTTGACTTCAAGTCGTGGAAGTATGACAAGGTGACTGCAATGCGTCAACCTGGTTCTACATTCAAGTTGTTTGTCTATTCTTCGGCGTTTGAGAATAATGATTCTATCACGCCTACAACAAGATATACTGATAGTTACATAAGTCTCAGGGTTCCTGACGAAAAGGATACTACCAAGATGGTTACCTGGACTCCTCATAACGCTAATGGTTTCTGTACAGGTGGTAACATGCCACTTAAGACTGCATTTGCCCAGTCTGTTAATACCATTGCTGTTAAACTTGGTCAGGATACGGGTATTCCAAATGTGGTGAACATTGCCCATAAGATGGGTGTGCACAGTCCACTTGATCCTACTCCTTCGTTGGCTCTCGGTTCTTCGGATGTGACTCTTCTTGAACTCACAAATGCATATGCTACAGTGATGAATGACGGTATGCAGCGTGATCCTATACTTGTTACTAAGATTGTGGATCGTGAGGGCAATGTGATATATGACTATGAGAAGGAGGTAAAGAAGGCTGAACGTGCCATGAAGTATAAGACTGCATTCTATATGCAGCGTCTCCTCTGGGGCGGTATGCGTGAGTATGATGGTACATCACAGGCTCTTTGGTCGTACGTGCATCCTGTATGCAATGATAATGAGTTTGGTGGTAAGACTGGTACCTCAAACAACCACTCAGATGCTTGGTATGTGGGTTGTACTCCAAACCTTGTAGGTGGTGCTTGGGTAGGTGGTGAGTATAGGTGTATTCACTTCCGTACTGGTGAACTTGGACAGGGTAGTCGTACTGCTTTGCCTATCTTCGGTTACTTCATCAACAAGCTCTTGCAGGATCCTCGTTTCAAGCATTATGGCGGTAAGTATCCTGAACCTAAGGAGACAATAACAAAGAGTCTCTATGAGGGTCCTTCTTACAAGTACATACCAGATTCTCTTATGGAGGATAGCGCTGGTGCAGGAGATGGCGCAACCGTTATGGCAGGTGGAGAACTGATCATTAGGCATAGTTTGGATTGACTTGTTTCAGTTCACTATTGATGATTATTCATTTCTTCCAATGCTCGTGAGGGTGCTGTGCTAAGGTAATCTGCCTCCGGAACAAGTGAACGGAAAATCCAGCTAATGGAAGTGCTCGTTCCCATTCCCGTGGGGTGGGTTAGAACCGTTTCCCGTTATTTACATTATTTTGAATCTAAATTTTTATAAGATATGAAAGCTTTAACAAGAACAGATTTTAACTTCCCAGGACAGAAGGAAGTTTATCATGGTAAGGTAAGAGATGTGTATAACATCAATGATGACCTTATGGTAATGGTTGCAACAGACCGTATCAGTGCATTCGATGTTGTTCTTCCAAAGGGTATCCCTTTCAAGGGACAGGTACTTAACCAGATTGCGGCTAAGTTCCTCGATGCATCTTCAAGTATTGTTCCTAACTGGAAACTTGCTACTCCAGATCCAATGGTAACAGTTGGTCTCAAGTGTGAGGGATTCCGTGTAGAGATGATCATCCGTGGCTACCTTACAGGTTCTGCTTGGCGTGACTATAAGGCTGGTAACCGTACAATCTGTGGTATCACTCTTCCTGAGGGTATGCGTGAGAATGAGAAGTTCCCAAAGCCAATCATCACTCCTACTACCAAGGCTGATGAAGGACATGACGAGAACATCTCTAAGGAGGAAATCATTGCTCAGGGTATCGTGAGCAAGGAAGACTATGAGACTATGGAGAAGTATACTTATGCTCTCTTCGAACTTGGTACTCGTATTGCTGCCGACCAGGGTCTTATTCTTGTTGACACTAAGTATGAGTTTGGTAAGCGTGATGGTAAGGTTTACCTCATCGACGAGGTTCACACTCCAGACTCTTCTCGTTACTTCTATGCTGATGGTTATGAGCGTAAGTTTGAGGCTGGCGAACCACAGAAGCAGCTCTCTAAGGAGTTTGTTCGTCAGTGGCTCATCGAGCATAACTTCATGAATCAGCCTGGTCAGGTTATGCCTGAAATCACAGATGAGTATGCTGAGAGCGTGTCTGAGCGTTACATCGAACTTTATGAGCATATCATCGGTGAGAAGTTTGTGAAGGAGACTTCTGACGAAGATCTTGCTGCTCGTATCGAGAAGAACGTGACAGACTATCTCAATAGAAGATAAATGGGTTATACTCAGGAAAAAATCAAGCCATACGGAGAGGGCGGAACAAAACGTGAACAGGTTGAGACGATGTTTGATAACATTGCTCATTCCTATGACCTACTGAACCACACCCTTTCGTTTGGTATAGACAAGATATGGAGAAGGAGCGCAATAAAGTTCCTTCTCCAGAACAGAAAGAGTACGGATAGCATTCTCGACATTGCAACAGGCACTGGCGATTTTGCTATCCTTGCTTGTAATAAGCTGTCTCCATCCAGAGTTGTGGGTGTTGACATCTCTGAGGGTATGATGGCCATTGGACGTGATAAGGTCAAGGCTCTTGGACTTGATGGTAAGATTGAGTTTAGAAAGGAAGACTGTGCTGAGATGTCTTTTGCAGATAATAGTTTTGATGCAGTCATAAGTGCCTTTGCACTCCGTAACTTTGAGAACCTTGACGAGTGTCTTTGTGAGATGCGTAGGGTTATGCGGGATGGCGGACATTTATCTGTTGTTGATCTTTGTACTCCTGTCAGTTTCCCTATGAAGCAACTCTTCTATATCTATTCTCGTGTTGTCATGCCTATGCTTGGTCGTTTGTTCTCTAAGGATGCAAGTGCGTATACTTATCTTCCTGAGACGATGGAGGCTGTGCCACAGGCTGAGCGTATGAGGGACATCATTGCTAAAGCTGGTTTTAGGGATGCTCAGTACAAGAGACTCATCTTTGGCATGTGCATTCTTTATACTGCAAGTAAGTAGAGACTTTAGGGGGACTATAGGTTATTAGAGGCTTAGAGTCTTTAAGGTCTTTATGAATAACTATATTGAAATATGGATAAATACGGATTATTTGGATATCCTCTTGGCCATTCTTTTTCAAGAGGGTTCTTTACAGATAAGTTTGCTAAGGAAGGTATTGATGCTGAGTACCTGAACTTCGAGATTCCAACAATGGAAAAGTATCTTGAGACTCTAGATGCAAATCCGGAACTTAAGGGTCATAACGTGACAATTCCTTACAAGCAACAGGTGATGCCGTTTCTTGATGAACTCTCTGATGAGGCTCGTGCCATTGGTGCGGTTAATGTCGTTAAGGTTGGCGTTAAGGATGGTAAGCGTTATCTTAAAGGATTCAATAGTGATGTAATCGGTTTCGTTGATTCTTTGAAACCATTATTGAAACCTCATCACAAGAAGGCGCTTATCCTTGGTACAGGTGGCGCATCAAAGGCTGTCAAGTATGGACTCGAAACAAAGTTAGGTATTGAAACTCTATATGTCAGTCGTTCTGCTAAGGAGGGTATGATTACTTATGATGATGTTACTCCTGAACTAATCAGGGAGTATGAAGTTATTGTTAATTGTAGTCCTTGTGGTATGCACCCACATGTGGATGAGTGTCCACAACTCCCATATGAGGCGATGACAGAGAATAATGTCCTCTTTGATTTGGTGTATAATCCTCTTGAGACTCTTTTCATGAAACGTGGCGCTGAGTATGGTGCAGTAGTCAAGAATGGTCTTGAGATGCTCCACCTTCAGGCTATAGCAAGTTGGGAGTTCTGGGGGAGTAAAGAGTGAAAAGTGAACAGTGAAAAGTGAAAAATATATTTTACACTGTTCGCGGCTTGCATTATTCATTCTTCATAATGCAAAAGTGAAAAGTGAATAGTGAAAAGTGAAAAATAAATTATACTCTGGTTTGCAGAATAGTCCCTTTTCGTTCTTTAAAAAGATTTGCAAGGAATTCTCCGCGAACAGAGTAAAATATATTTTTCACATTTCACTTTTCACTTCAACAATAAAGGGTTATAGCGCAAGCTATAACCCTTTATTGTTGTGACTCGCATAGGATTCAAACCTATAACCTTTTGATCCGTAGTCAAATGCTCTATTCAGTTGAGCTAGCGAGCCAATAATGTGTATACAAATGTATTTCTCATTTGCGTGTGCAAAGGTACGTCGTTATTTTGAAAACAACAAGTGTTTTCAATACTTTTATTGCTTTTTGCCCTTTTTTTTCTTTAATTTATCGGCTATTGCCCACTGTATGGAAGCTTCTTCTTCTTTTTCCATTGCTGATAGGATGTCTCCAAAGAGTTGGTGGGCAGATATGTTTTCTGACTTTAGGGATGTGCATCTGTCAAGGTCTGCACATGCCAGTTCATACTCCTGCATGGCAAAGAGAATTTTTCCTCTTGTATATAGTGCCTTGAAGTCGGTTGGTACAATGTCAAGTGCATTGTTTATAGTGGATAAGGCGTCACGTAGCTTGCCTGTGGTCAATAATACTCTTGCCTTACTTATATATGCCTCCAGAAAACGAGGGTTCATACGTATTGCCTTGTCATAGTTCGCAATGGCTGCTTGATAGTCGTGCATGTCAATACATTCATTTCCGAGGAAATGATATTCATTGGCATAGTCATTGAGTATCATCTGTTTCTCGTTCAACTCGTCTTGTTTGGCTGCCAGTTGCTTCTTGAGAGACAGAATCTCGTTCTTGAGAACTGTTATGGTACTTAGTTTACGGCGTATGTACCTCCACGCCCACGGTTTTTCTATGTCATAGCGTGCGTGGATGGCCTTGAAGAAATGTTTGAGACAACTGTCGAAATCACCATCATTGAAGGCCTTGATAGCGTCACTGTACTCTATATCTGCCCCAGCGCGTTTGAGTGCAAGGTCTACTGCTTGCTGGTTATTGAACTGTTGAGAGAACTGAACAATATGTTTGCTTACAAATACGTCAGATTGACTTATCGGCTTCTTGAGCTGCAGTCCGTCAAGAGAACGGCATCGTGATAATGCCACATATGTCATCCCTCCTGCAAAGACACCACCTGTGAAGTCTATTGCAGCACGTGAGAAGGTGAGTCCCTGACTCTTATGTATAGTTATTGCCCATGCAAGACGGACGGGGAATTGTGTGAATGTCCCCAGTTCTTCTTCCTCTATCTTCTTCTCCTTCTCATTATATGAGTAGCGTACATTTGCCCACATGGCACGCTCCACATCCATCTCCTTTCCCTCGTCAGTCAGGATGTACAGATGGTCACTACTTTCCATATCTATGCCTATGATGGTTCCTATGGTGCCGTTTACCCATCTCTTGTCCTGATCGTTCTTGATAAAGATGATTTGTGCTCCAACCTTCAACTCGAGATCGAGGAGAGTAGGGAGTGATGTCTCAGGAAACTCGCCCCTTATCTCACCCTTGAAGTGAATAGGATCACCATCAATGTCATTTAGATTTGTCTGGTTGATGCTGTCTACCACATCTCGTCTTGTGGCGAGAGTGACAAACATTCCATTCTCTCCACTTACATCCTGATCAACACATGTGTTGAGGAGCTGGAGATCATGTGTGGAGATGTTGTTTGTACGTATATGGTCAAGCACGCTTATGAAAGCATTGTCGGACTGACGATATACCTTGGTCAGTTCAACAGAGACAAGCTGCATTTCCTTGAATACCCTTGCAGAGAAGAAATGTGATGTCTCCCAGAAGCGGCTGAGAATGTCCTGTTCGTCACGTGTGACTACAGGTTCGAGCTGGAATACATCGCCAACAAATAATATCTGTTTGCCTCCAAAAGGTAGACGGTAATTGCCAGAATAGACACGAAGAAGGCGGTCGATGAAATCAATTACATCAACTCTTACCATGGATATCTCGTCAATGATAATAAGTTCAAGTGACTTAATCAGTTTTATCTGTTCCTTGTTGTACTTGAGAAACTGTTTCATGCGCCCTGGGGTGCTGAAACGGTTGTCGTCTGGAACAAGAGGGTGAAAGGGCAGGTGAAAGAATGAGTGTAGAGTACTGCCACCAGCATTGATAGCAGCAATACCGGTAGGTGCCAGAACGACATGCTTCTTCTTTGTGTTCTGGCAGATGTACTTCAAGAATGTGGATTTACCCGTACCAGCCTTCCCTGTTAGAAATACAGACTGGTTAGTGAACTGAACCAGGTTCAGTGCGTTCTTGAATTGTGGATTCTCTGTGTCTATCGTATTTTGCGTAGGCATTGACTATTCTTGTGACGAGCTTGTGACGAACGATGTCCTTGTCGTTCATCTGTATGATAGAGATGCCCTTTACATCCTTTAGCACCTCTGTTGCTTCTTTAAGACCTGATTTCACGTTTCGTGGCAGGTCAATCTGTGTCATGTCTCCGGTGATGATCATTTTCGTGCCCTGTCCCATACGTGTAAGGAACATCTTGATCTGCTGTGTTGTCGTGTTCTGTGCCTCATCAAGGATGACAACTGCATCGTTGAGGGTACGACCACGCATGAAGGCAAGTGGAGCAATCTGGATGATGTTCTGTTCCATGTACTCTGTCAGCTTCTGTGCAGGAATCATGTCCTGAAGAGCATCGTATAGTGGTTGGAGGTATGGATCAATCTTATCCTTCATGTCGCCAGGAAGAAAACCGAGTTTCTCACCAGCTTCAACGGCAGGACGAGAGAGTATAATCTTGCGAATCTCCTTGTTCTTTAGTGCCCTTACAGCCAAGGCAATGCTCATGTATGTCTTGCCCGAACCTGCAGGACCAATGGCGAAAATCATATCTGTTGTGTTGAATGCTTCAACAAGTAGCTGTTGGTTCTCGCTTCGTGGTATGATTGGTTTACCCGTTATGCTGTATACGATGGCAGTATTGTCGGCGCCTTCTTCCTTTGTTCGTTCGCCCTTGACGATATTGAGTATTGTCTCCTCATTTAGTGAGTTGTACTTGATACAGTGCTGCTGCATCTTCTCTATGTTATCCTCAAAAGCACACATCTCTTCCTCGTCGCCCATCACCTTGATGATGTTACCACGAGCTACAATGCGCAACTTTGGGTAGAGTGCCTTTATCATTTGTATGTGAACATTCTTTATGCCATAGAATGTGACAAGGTCGATGTTCTCAAGAACTATATGTTTTTCTATCAAGCTGTATTATGTTTTTTGTTAGAAATAGTAGTCCTAATTAAGGACAATAAAGACTTTAGGGACTCTAAAGCCATTAAGTTCCTATAGGTTGTGGTTCATCATTCTGTAGTTTGCCATTTCCTCGTACTTGGTGCCTGGACGACCATAGTTTGCATAAGGATAGATGCTGATGCCGCCACGTGGAGTGAAGATACCTGTTACCTCAATATACTTTGGGTCCATAAGCTTGATTAGGTCCTTCATAATCTTGTTTACACAGTCTTCATGAAAGTCCCCATGGTTACGGAATGAGAACAGGTAAAGCTTGAGGCTCTTGCTCTCTACCATACGCTGGTCTGGTAGGTAGGATATGCGAATTTCGGCGAAGTCAGGTTGTCCTGTGATTGGACAGAGACTTGTAAACTCAGGACAGTTGAACTGAACCCAGTAGTCATTCTCCGGGTGCTTGTTTTGGAATGCTTCCAATACTTCAGGAGCATAGTCCTGGCGATATTCTGTCTTCTTGCCAAGGCTTTTGAGTCCCTCGTTCTCGCGTTCGTTGCTCATGTGCATGTATGGTTTATGTGTGAAAATATACGTTGAAACTACTTATTTTGCGCAAAGTTACGGCAAAGTAGAAAAAAAGCAAAAAATGAGTCGTATTATTTTTTGAAAATACCCTCATTATACATATCTTTGCAGAAATGTTGCTTATTATTGCAATGTTTTCCCAAAAATAAAAAGTATACTAAATTCGGCGGAACCTTTATATTTAAGACTAAAATGAAAAAAGGAATGGATTGCTTTATCTCCAGTACAGAACTTTCGCTGGCAGATGACATCATATCACAGTTGAAGTCTAATAGGCTTGTCAACAATGTTTTCATTCTTTCACCTTCTGACGAGGTGAAGGAATATCATGGCAGTAAGGTCCTTCATGCCACAAATGTCTATTCTTCAGATGTTCTCAAGACTATAGCTGACAACGCGGTGTCTGAATATGCGTTGATTTGCCTTAGTCCAGAGAACCTTAATTTAGGATATGGTGTGTTGAAACGTATGTACAATGTTGCATTTAGTCTTAGCGCATCGATTCTTTATTGTGACAGATATAAGGTGAAAGATGGACAGCGATATGCATCTCCTACAATCGACATACAGTATGGTAGTGTTCGTGACGATTTCGACTTCGGTTCACTTACTATCAACTCTGTTGCCATGTTGAAGAAGTTTGCCAGTGAGCGTGAAGATGTTGTTCTTACATACTCTGGATGGTATGAATACATGCTTTTCCTTCTTCGCCATAAATACGAGGCTCCGCTGTTTCACCTCCACGAGTATCTCTATACAGAGGAGGAACTTGATAAGCGCAAGAGTGGTGAAAAACAGTTTGACTATGTTGATCCACGTAACCGTGACGCACAGATTGAGAAAGAGAAGGTGTTTACAGAACACCTCAAGGCAATAGGTGCATATATCGCCCCTGAATCAATAAGCGAGATTGATCATACTAAGGGCGACTTTGAATATGAAGCGTCTGTAATCATACCTGTTCGTAATAGAGAAAAGACTATAGAGGACGCCGTCCGTTCTGCACTCTCACAGAAGACTTCATTCCAGTATAATGTTATTGTTGTTGATAACCATTCCACAGATGCAACAACAGACATACTAAAGAGGCTGGCTGCAGAAGACTCGCGTGTAAAGCATATCATACCTTCCCGTACGGATCTCGGTATTGGTGGTTGTTGGGATCTTGCGTGTAACGATGAGTCATGTGGCCGTTTTGCTGTACAGCTGGATAGCGATGACCTTTATAGCGGCGAGGACACTCTACAGCGTATAGTGGACAAATTCTATGCTGAACGCTGTGCCATGGTTATCGGGTCATACAGGATGTGTAACTTCCAACTTGAGACTCTTCCTCCTGGTATAATCGACCATAAGGAGTGGACTGATGATAATGGACGAAACAATGCACTACGTATCAATGGACTTGGTGCCCCTCGTGCCTTTTTCACTCCGCTTCTACGTAAGATAGGAGTGCCGAACACAAGTTATGGAGAGGACTATGCCCTTGGACTTGCTTTCTCACGCAAGTATAAGATTGGCCGTATCTTTGATGAGTTGTACTTGTGTCGCCGTTGGGAGGGGAACTCAGATGCAGCCCTTTCTCCAGAGAAAGTGAATGCTAATAATGCTTATAAGGACGGTCTACGTTCCATCGAACTTCTTGATCGCCGTAACCTGAACGAGTACTGGAATAGTGAGGCTACAGAAGAAACGGCAAATGAACTATTTGACAACCAGATGGAGCGTTGGCCAGAGGTGGCAAAGCGATATGAACAGCTGAAGGATGTGGCTGTAAACAATATGATATTCGAACAGGTAAGGATTGCTTCACAGTTTAATCCTGCACGAATACAGAGCACAGGCGCTAAGGTTGATGTTAAGAGCATTAAGGAACGCCCTTGTTTCCTTTGTGAAATAAACCGACCAGACGAACAAATGGACTATCCAATTGCAAAGACATATCAGCTTCTTGTCAATCCATATCCAATACTTCCACGTCACTTCACTATACCGCTAAGGTATCATGCCCCACAGGCAATACTTGACAGGTACGAGGATATGATGAACATAACAGACGGCATTGGTGATGACATGCTCGTATTCTATAATGGACCTCTTTGCGGTGCTTCTGCTCCTGACCATATGCATTTCCAGGCTGGTAGTCGTGGCATCGTGCCTTTGGAGCGTGACTGGGACCGTTGTTACCGTAAGACACGTTCTCGACTTTATCCTATTAGTGAGGATGAATTGATAGAGGCGAGCCGCATAGAAGAAATGGCAGACAATACTGGTATATTCAGTCTCCGTGGTTATGTGTGTCCTGGTGTTATCATTGTTACACGTACCGCTTCAGCAAATGCATTCCTCTTTAAGAAGGTATATGATGCTCTTCCGGTACCAGAAGGATCTTATGAACCAATGATGAATATCCTTGCATGGAAGGAGGCAAGTTCTATTGACGGTTCTCCACGTATTGTGAGTGTCATCATACCACGTTCTAAGCACCGTCCAGACTGCTATTTCGCAGAAGGTGAAGCAAAGGTACTTGTAAGTCCTGGAGCTTTAGATATGGGAGGACTCGTGATCACTCCTCGTGAGGAGGATTTCCGCAAACTTACTCCTGATATGGTGGCAGATATCATTCGTGAGTGTGCAATGTCGCTTGACGAAGAGTTGGAAATGATTATGACAATGAAGAAAGCATGATGAAGGAACCCGAAATAAGTGTAGGCATCCTACATTCTGATACTATCCGATTTGCTCTCAACGCCACATACCATGTTGGTGTGGAAGATGTTGCTGGGGAGGAAGTGGTGACACTTTCAAATGGACAGATCGTATGGCGTGGGTGTGTCTACAATGAACTTATATTTGAACCTAAGGAGGCAACTGCCTCCTTTTGTTTGTATGATGTTGTTATAGGTATAAACTTCCACTGGGAACGAAAGGAGAATCAGACGTTCCGTGGTGCACTAAAGTTTATCATTGATGAGGGCACTATATGTGCTGTCAATATTCTTCCTGTGGAAGAGTATCTCAAGTGCGTCATCTCAAGTGAGATGAGCGCTACTGCCAGTTTGGAGTTTCTAAAAGCACATGCAGTTATCAGTCGTAGTTGGGTACTTGCACAAATTAGAGATGAAGAATCTGTTAATAATGATTCTGTTCCAGGTGATGATGATCTCTCTACAGTTAGTGAGAGCAGTTCTTCAAAATCTTTATCCAAAGAGATTGTTCGTTGGTATGACCATGATGCCCACAAGAATTTTGATGTGTGTGCTGACGATCATTGTCAACGCTATCAGGGTATCACTCGTATAAAGAGTAATACAGCACTTGATGCTATTGACGCAACTCGTGGACAGGTTCTGATGTATGACGGTGAGATATGTGATGCTCGTTTCTCAAAATGTTGTGGTGGTGTTATGGAGGAGTTCCAAAACTGTTGGGAAGACTCGCCAAAACCATATCTTGTTGCAAAACGTGATGCGATAGGTGATAGTGGGGACTTCTGTAATACCAACGACAAGAGTGTTCTGTCGCAGGTCCTCAATGGCTATGATCAGGAGACAGCAGATTTCTATCGCTGGACAGTAAGATTTACAACAGAGGAGATATCCGAACTGGTAAATCGTAAGTCAGGTATAGACTTTGGCACAATAACCGATCTTATTCCTGTTAAGCGTGGACCATCTGACCGTCTTGTTCTTCTAAAGATTGTTGGAACAAGGAATACTGTAACTGTAGGTAAGGAACTGGAGATACGTAAGTGGTTAAGTGAGTCTCACCTCTATTCCTCTGCCTTTGATATAGAAAAGACATCAGATGGTTTCATCCTTCACGGTAAGGGTTGGGGACATGGTGTAGGTCTCTGTCAGATCGGTGCGGCTGTTATGGGTAGTAAAGGGTATCGTTATGACGGCATCCTTATGCATTATTATCCAAACTCGGAGATAAGGAGGATATATTAAGCCCCTACCTAACCTCCCCGAGGGGAGGGATTCTGTATACTCTGAACACGGAAAAGTAAGAGCCGTAAGTATGGGGTTTTATTAAATATTAGTAAAGGTCAAAGTGCTCCTGTAGCGCCTAAAGACTCCTCCCCTCGGGGAGGTTGGAAGGGGGCTTTTTGCATATGAGTAACAAACGTCGACATAGTCCATGGCTTTGGATTCCAAGCCTGTGTGCAGCAGAAGAGATACCATCAGCGATGGTAACCTATGTTGCACTATTGATGTTTGTACAGTTCGGAGAATGCAACACAATGGCTTCACTTTACGGGGGACTTCTGTTCTTGCCATGGGTTATGAAGTCATATCTTCGTAGTAAGGTACGTAATGCAGGATATTTCAAAAAACATATTCATATCGTTGAGGCTTGTATCTTTATGTGTCTGTATGGCACAACAATGTATATAGATAAATACTCTCCAAGTTCGTTGTTGCTGTTCTTGCTGATGTTTGTGGTATGCTTCTTCTGTGCATGGCATGAGTTGCTGGCAAGGATGTACTATAATAGAATGCTTTATCCTCGTCAACAGCAATTATACAATAAGACTAAGATATTCGCATCCCAAAGTACCGTAGTACTTACATACGGAGTTCTCATCATTGTTGTTGGTTTTGCTGAGGTCATATTTCGCAGTTACCGTAAGGCATGGGCAATGGAGAGTTATCTCGTGTCAGGCGTGTTTCTGGTCTTCCTGATCCTAAACCTTTTCGTACTGCAGAATCCACGTATACATAATCCATACAGATATGAGTCACTTGTTCATGCCTTCAAGAATGAAATGCATGTGGTGGAAAGGATTCGCCAAAAAAGATATTCGTTTCGTGTTATTGCAGCCCTGTTCTTTCTGCTACTTCCACAGGCGTTGATGTTCAATACCCGCGTGTTCTTTCTTATGGACTCTGTAAAAGACGGTGGACTTGGATGTAGCATCCATGATGTGGGGTTTGCACAGGGAACAATAGGAGTGATTGCCTTCTCTATTGGTATAACACTTGGACGTCTATTCCTTGAGCATTATGATTATAGCAGGATGTTTTGGTATATGGTTATACCATTGACTCTGTCGCCAATATGCTATGTGTTCATGTCTCAGCATCCGGTATATGATGATATGCAGGCATTGTGCTGTGTCACATTCCTTGCTCAGTTGTTCTTTGGGTTCGGACTTAATATATGTATGCATTTTGTGCATTACATCTCAAATGAGCGCTATCGCAATACAATAAACTATCTTTATGTACCAATGGTGGCAGGAGTGATGATTGTTCCAATGTGTCTGTCTGGTTATCTTGTCGACACACTTGGGTTCAAGACATTCTTCCTCGTGGATCTCATAGCAGCACCTGTTGCGTGGGTTGTGGTATTAGGTTTAGGTATAAAACAGATATTAAATAATGAACAATAGAATGACAAAAACAAAGCCATATGCATGGGTGCCATCATTATATCTTGCTGAGGCACTTCCGTACACAGCTGTAGTACTTATCTCCGTTATCCTGTTCAAGGAACTTGGACTGACAGACGGTGAGATTACGCTATATACGGGTTGGACGGGACTGCCATGGGTGATAAAACCGATATGGAGCCCTATCATTGACAACATGAAGACTAAGCGTTGGTGGATTCTCTCGATGCAGTTTGTTATGGGTGTGGCATTGGCATTAGTTGCTTTCACACTTCCTACATCATTTTGGCTACAAGGTTCACTTGCCTTGTTCATGATAATTGCTTTTGCAAGTTCTACTCACGACATATCAGCTGATGGATTCTATATACTCGGTTTGGAGGATAGAGAACAGGAACTGTATGTTGGAGTTCGTAACACCTTCTATAGGATTGGTATGGTTATAGGGCAGGGCGGACTTGTCATGCTTGTAGGTGCTATGCAAGACGGTTTGCTTGGTGATGCACTTGCAGGTACTGTGACACCATGGATGACGGCATTTTTGATATTAGGAGCAATCATGCTCATTCTTTCCTTGTACCATGCTCGTATGTTGCCTAATGTTGAACATGGTGCTGTTAATGACTCTTTTTCTATGAGTGTACAGGCTAAAGAGTTTGTCAATACGTTGAAGGTGTTTTTGACAAAACCGCATCTTTTGTCTGCTGTTGCATTCATCCTCCTTTATCGTCTTCCAGAAGGACTGCTCACTAAGATTGTTCCATTGTTCCTTACTAGGTCCAGAACCGAAGGAGGGCTTGAACTAAGTAATGTCGATTTCGGTTTTATAAGTGGCACGCTTGGAGTCATTGGATTGCTCTCTGGTGGTATCATAGGTGGTTGGGCTGTGTCTCGATGGGGACTGAAACGGTGTCTGTGGCCATTGGTTCTTAGCATTACACTTCCTGATTTCGTGTATGTATATCTAAGCTATGCCATGACTGACAACCTGTGGGTAGTCGGTGGATGTCTTTTCTTTGAACAGATTGGCTATGGACTTGGATTTGCTGCTTACACTCTTTTCCTTGTGACATTTTCAAGAGGTGAACGTAGTACCGCTGTGTTCTCAATCTGTACAGCAGGACAGTACCTTGGTGGAGTTATGATACCAGGTATGGTGTCTGGCTTGCTATCTGAGAACATAGGTTATCAACAGTTCTTCTTGCTTATCATGGCTTTCTGTCTTGTAACGTTCGCAGTTACAGCATGTGTGAAGATTCCTGATACTACTTATAAATGTGAGAAGTAGATGTGGAAAGAAATATAAAAGAGGAGATAAAAAGGACAACCTTTTTATCTCCTCTTATTATGTTCATCTAAATCCAATAAGTGTAATGGAAGAATTACTTCTTCTTAGTTGGAGCGCTGAATTTGCTTACAAGTGCAGAAATACCGGCAGCATCCTTTGGAATACCATTCTTTTGGAGGTACTCTATGGCAGCCTGAACCTGACTTGGGTCTATCTTCTTTATGAAATCAAGTACCTGTGGATTGTTCTTCACAAACTCATTTTCAGCGATTGCTTTCATTATCTGGTCTGCAGCATTACCTTTGCCACCGATCATTGATGTGATTGTATCTAAAAGTCCCATAAGCGTATGTGTTAATTATGTTAATTTATGTTCGCTATCTCCAGTATCAAGGAAATAAGGGATGTAATAAGTAGATGCTTCTGTTGTCGGTTATGATGTCCACATCACTCCTTCAAAAGAAGCAAATATGTTTATCCAAGATATAAGCACCTACTTAGAAGGATTGTTTATACAAAGATAAGAAAATGTTTGATAAATCTTTCGCTTTTTACAAAAAACAATGGTGCGAGACCGTAGATATTGCCTTAAAACACAAAAAATGAACAAAAAATCTTACTTTTTCTCGAAAATATTTTGCCAATATGTGCGAAATGCATAATTTTGTGGCAGAAAAAAAGTTTAATCCTTTAATTCAATATTAAATTTATTAGGGCAATGCCCTCCCAAAAATTATGAAAAAAGTTTATTCTTTCATTGTGTGCGCACTCGTTTCTGCGCTTTTCCTTTCGTCTTGTTCTCAAGACAGTGATTTGATGATGTCTGAAGACATCGACAAAGAAGTTTCAAAATTAGAAGATGATGGTATCAATGCTGTTGTAGAGAGTGAGCAGGAACTTACTCTTGAGGAGTATGCTGACCTTGTATATGGTAAAGAGGTAGCTGATCCAGAGCGTGCTCAGGAGAAGGCAGACTTCATTGCATATAAGAAGGAGCAGGCTGACTCTGTAGCTCAGGTTACAGGTCAGAATGGTGTTGCTAATGCCTTCAAGCTTGTAGTGTTCAGCTATCAGAGTGAGACAAAGCGTAGCGGTAACTACAACGGTACATTCCTCAATAAGAGAACTCACAAGGCATTCATGGCTTGGGGCTACTGGAAGGGTCTCTTCAAGGATACTCAGCTTGATATCGACCGTATCATTCTCTCTTGCCACTTTACAATCACAAGCAATGCAGAGTGCCCTACAGAGAAGAAGACAGAGACATTCGATTATAAATTAGGTCTTACAAAGGATAACCTTATCATTGTTCCTGACTATACAGGTTTTGGTGCAACAAAGGATCTTCCTCAGCCATATCTTTGCCACGACCTCTATGCAAAGAATATCATTGACGGTTATAAGGCAGCTATCTCTTTGTTTGAAGGCAGCTATAAAGGTAAGTATGAGAAGGACTGTGAGTTCATCATCGTAGGTGCTTCACAGGGTGGTGCTAATGCATTTGCTACTCATCGTTATCTTGAGCAGAACGCAGCAAGCATTCCTCACTCTAACTGGTTTGCATATTCTTATTGTGCTGCTGGACCATACCTTCCATCAGAGACATTCGCTACATACCTCAGATGGGAAAAGCTCTCTTACCCATGTGTACTTCCACTTGTAATCAAGAGTATGGTACAGAACAATCCTGATATCCTTGGTGGTTATACAGAGAAGGACTTCTTCACAGCTGAGTATAACAGTCACTTTGCTGAGATTGACAATGCTATCGCTTCAAAGAACTACGATACAGATGCTCTCAATGATCTTATGTTTAAGTATTTCGGAACAAAGGTTAGTGGAGACAACTATGTATACATCAACCGTGTTCTCAAGGCTGATGCCATGAATCCAAATGGTACTCTCTACAAGAAGATGATGCAGGCACTTAGTCGTTTTGACCTCAACAAGGGTTGGACACCAAGACACAAGGCAAAGCTCTATCACAGTAAGAAGGATGAGGTTGTTCCTATTGAGAATGCTTATGCTGTAAATAGCACTTATGGTTCAACATTGTGTCCTATCGACTACCAGGCACTCAACCTTGGACATGTTGGCACATGTGCTGCATTCTATGCTTTCCCATGGTAAGAAACATTTTCATATTCATATACATTTCATTAACATTCCTGAGCCTTTGTTGCCTTTCTTGCAGCAAAGGCTCAGATCCGTTTAACCCTATGGAGCGCTACAACACCGTGGTGACTGTTATTCATGGTGTCGATGGATTGGGTGACATGGGGTATAATGACCTTGTGGCTCTTGGAACTGCCAAGGTGGAACGTCAACGTAGTCTTCTTGTCAATCGCCTTACACCTCGTTCTATGGAAGAGGCAGATGATATGATACGTGGGTGGCTAAACCATGAGATAGGTAATGCTCCTCGACGTCTTCTGATAGTAGGCGCAGACAGTTATGAACAGTTGGTTAGAAAGTATGCGGAACAGATAACGGATGATGATGAAGAACGTGTGCTGCTGCTTGGCTCCGGCAATGACCTGAAAACTGTACATACAATCTCTGTTTCATATTATGGTGCTTGCTATAAGGTTGGGTATCTCTCTGCTATGTTTAAGGATATGCTTGGCTCTGGTTGGAAAGAGAAGAGGACACTTGTTGTGTGTGCCAATCCTAATGTAGCAGGTATAACAGAGGGACTTGAAGGTTTCCTTGAAGGCTATGTTGATTATGCTAATGAACATGATGTTGACATTGAGTATCTTGATAGGGGCGTATTAGGTTTTGAGATGCAGAATACTGTATACCGCAAATGTTTCGAATGGATGCAGGACTACAGTCTTGTCTTTCCGTTATGTGGCGGTAGTGCTAATGGACTCTATGACTTTTGTCATGAATATGGTGATAATGCTCAGATTGTGTCTATTGGCATTGATGCGGACAAGAGCTACTATGGCAGTGTTCCTTTCTCTGTTGTGAAACGTATGGACAAGATTGTCTTTGACTACATCATTTCCTGGTATGACCGTCGCCCGATTGTTTCACACCAGCGAATAGGACTTGCAGAGGGAGGGACAGATATTGTCATATCCATCGATTCTCCAGAACTAAGTGAGGTTGCGGAAAAGATTCAAAATGTTGCCATAAGTAAAGAAACAAACAGATGAGACACTCATACTTACATATCATACTGACATTGCTTTTGCTCGTTTCGTGTAGTGATGGTGACGACCATGTGGACATGCATCCCTCTGGTGATGTGGTTCGTGAACGTGTAGCTGTGGTGCTTCCACTTAGTAACTCTGGTAGGCAGAGCGAACGTATGCGACGTACTGTGGAATGGGTGTGCCGTAACATAGAATATGCTCAGATGGGGCAGGAGCGTAGTGTAAGGATTGATGTTGAGTGGCATGATGAGGATAGGGAAGACATTCATCGACTTAGTGAACAACTTGCTGGTCGCTCGGATATAAAGGTTGTGGTAGGTCCTTACCATATAGAGAATGCACATATAATGAGTGGTGTTTTTGGGCAGGTTGATGATGTTGACGCTGTGCCAAACAAAGTGATGATTTGTCCTCGGATGTCCTCTGATGAGGCTGTCAGGCAATTCAACATGTCTGCCTCTACAGCAAAACTGAGCCATTTCCTGTGGGCTTTGAGCGAGACGGATATCACGCAATGTGAAGTCCTGCTTTCGAGAGCTTATAATGAAGGCGCCAGAAAGGTTGGACTGCTTGCTTGTGACGATATGTATGGCAATACCTTCTATAACTGGTTTGCCTATCAGGCTGTTGAGATGGGTATGAAACCTGTGTATGTGGAACATTTTGATGATGATGATTTGGAGCGAAAGTTGCCTTCTGCCATGTCATGTGGCGCAGACTTTCTTATATGTGTGGCAAGCGACACGAGGTCTGTGAATGCTATAATTGATGCTCAATCCAGTAACTCGTCATCAACTCCAAAGCTGTTGTTTAGTGATGCTTGTCGTACTGACGAGATACTCAACTCGTGTGGCAATACGAATATAGAAGGCGTTAGTTTATGTGCGGATCCTCAATCAGGATTCATACAGGGGTATCATGCTCAGTTCGATGACATACCAACGTCATACGAGAGTCTTCTTTATGATGCGGTAATGCTTGCTGCCTATTCTCTGTTTGATGCGTTCTGTGAAGGCGATGGAAATGTCAGCAAGGCACTTGATCGCCTGTTGGCTTCGTCCTATGGAAGCGAAACCTATGTGTGGGACGAGTTCAGTATGCATCGTATGTTTCAACTTATCAATCAACGCCGATATATCAATATGGCTGGCGCAAGTGGAACACTCAACTTTGACCGTTCTACCTTCTCCAATGTTACGCATTCCACATATTCGCATTGGCGTGTCTATAACGGCAAATTTGTTGATATGGAATATGTATCTTCTGAGGGCAATAACCGTGTCTCGCCCACTATGGGTAGCTGGAACTGGAAAACCTCGGAGTTACAGCAGTTTGCTAATGATGTGTCTGTATCTGATTACCCGGCTCTGCATGATAGATGGGCGGTAGTGGTGTGTACGTCATCAGGCTGGTTCAATTATCGTCACCATGCAGATGCCTTGAGTGTTTATCAGTTGTTGAAGAGTCATGGTTATGATGATGAACATATTGTACTAATCCTTGATGATGATGTTGCCTTTGATCATCGTAACCCATTGCAAGGGGAGGTACGCAACAGTATGGAAGGTGAGAACCTGTACCACGACTTGGTTATAGACTACAGGTTGAAGGATCTTACCCCACAAGATTTTCAACGCATTCTATGTGGTGAAAGTGACGAACGTCTTACCAATGTGGTTAGTTCTGATAATGATGATAATGTGTTTGTGTACTGGGTAGGTCACGGACTTCCTGATGTACTTGTATGGGGATATGATGAGAAGACCGTAACAGCAAGATTCATGCAATCCTTACAGGAGAATATGGTATTGCAAGGTAAGTATCGTAAGATGATGTGGCTTACGGAGGCATGTTTTTCTGGTTCTGTTATGCAAGGCATAAAAGGTTATGCTGGATGCATGGCTATGTGTTCTGCCTCTGATAATGAACAGTCTTGGGGGGAGAACAACGGCATTGGTACGTGGATGACCAATCGCTTTACGCGTATCTGGCGTGAGACTGTAACTCTGAATCCTGCAATATCATTTAATGACCTTTATGTTCATCTTGCAAAAGGTACTGTTGGTTCTCATGTTAAGGTAATAAACGAGAACCGATTTGACAATTTGTACAAAAGTTCAGTAAGGGAGTTTTTCTAATTCTTAATTACACAAAAATGCCATTCGGAGTATTTAACTGTTCCGAATGGCTTTTATTTGCAAGGTTACCCTGTGGTAACCAACTACTCCCTTCCTGTGGGGGAGGGGCGTGAGTTCTATATTAGTTTCCTAACTTCTTCTTGAGAGCGTCAGCAGCATTATTGATGGCCTTTGTTGCCTCCTCGTTAGCCTTCTGAGTTGCCTTTTCAGCAGCTTCGTTAGCCTTAGCCTTAGCCTCTTCCTTTACCTGCTCCTTAGCAGCATCTGCTGCAGCCTTTACCTGGTTGCTAACTGTGTTTGCGTCAGATGTAGCAGCGTCACCAGCCTCCTTGCCAAGAGCGGCGGGTGCGCTTGGGAGACCCTTTGCCGCGCTGATGATATCTGTAACTGTGAACTCGCCAGAAGCAAGTTTGTCGAGATCCTCCTTGTGGTTAGCAGCAAACTCCTGAAGCTTATAAGCGAACTTCTTTACCTCAGCAGTATCGAGGTTCTGAACATATTCCTGAAGCTTAGAAAGTTCAGCCTTGATAGCTGACTCGTCGCCAGACTCGATAGCCTCTTCGAGGGCAGAAAGCTCTTCGCCTTCGTTTACTGCAACGGCTGTAGAGTCTTCGCCAGTTGCCTCATTAGATGCTGCATTGTTACAAGATGTAAATGTCATAGCTGCGATTGCAGCGATTGCTACAAAAATCTTTTTCATGTTCTTAACTTTTTAGTTGATTAATAAAGTCGTATGCTGCAAATATACTATTTTTTTTATAACCATGTACGTTTATGCCATTTTTTTGTTGTCGTCTGGTGGTAGTGTGGACATCTGCTTTAGTTTTTTCCCCTCTGTTTTAGTTCCTTCGTGGTGCTTCCGACTGTCCTTCGTGGTGTCTACGTATTATCATCATCGCATCATCATCGCATCTCCATCGCATCTCCATCGAAACGATGGACATTCGATGGAGATGCGATGGACATCCGATGGAGATGCTACGGAGGCAGAGCGAAGGATGGACGTTGGATGGGCAAAGGTTTATCGTAGTGTATGTTAACCCTAAAAATATGGCCTTTTGTTGTTCTTTTTTATTATCTTTGCACAATATTTCTTTTATGATATATACATTTGCTTGGCTTTATAAAGATATTATTGCTTAATTATGAAGACTATTATATATAAAACGATAATGATTGCTGTCTCTTTCGCCCTCTTTTCATGTAGTGGAGAAGACAGGACATACGAATATCTTGAACTTACACAGCATAACAACTGGATTTATGAGCAGATGCAGGATGTGTATCTGTGGGCAGACTCGCTTAAGGAACCAAAACCTAAGGAGTATTTTGGCAATCCAAAGGACTTCCTGAAGGTCGTTACATCTCCGGTAAAGTCTGACAAGTGGTCTGTCGTGGCAGTTGATACCTTGCAAGAAGATCCGTATGCTCGTGGAGAGTATAATCATATAGATAGTTACGGTATTGACTATGTATTGGTTAAGGACCCGACAAACCAGACATCTAAAGAGTATATCCGTGTACTCAATGTCTATCCTAATTCCCCAGCTGAACGATGTGGACTTGAGAGGGGTGACTTCATCATCACCTTTGATGGCTATAAGTTCTCTTCTTCTAACATGGGACGAATGAAGCAAGGGGAAGCGCATAGACTGAAGGTGTGCCACTTGATTGTTGATGAAGAGGAAGAAGTGTTTTCCTGGAAAGATACCGTGGAGTATGACCTTCCTGCATCAGAGTATGTAGAGGATGTGGCATTCCCTAAAGGAAGTGTGTTCGTGACAGATGACAAGCGTATCGCCTATCTCATGTGTACTCGTTTGACGGAGTGTGCTTATGAGAAAAAAGATAGGTTTGTTATGGATGAAAAGTATAGGCGAATGCTTGATTCCTATATGGCAGGTTTCAAAAATGCAGGTGTTACGGACATTGTCCTTGACCTTCGTCTCTGTAATTATGGTAGCATGGAGATGGCAAGGTCTCTTGCATCTTATATTGTTTCGCAAAACTGTCTTGAGCGCGAATTTGTGAAGACTAAATATAATGATAAGAGGAAGGTGGAGAATAGTAGTATCAATTTTGACAGGTCAGTAGCAAACCTTGGCGTGGATAAGATTGTTGTTCTCACATCATCTTACACAAAGGGTGCTGCGGAATGGCTCATTCACTCTTTGTCTTCACTTATGGGAAAAGACAAATTGATTGTTGTAGGAAGTAAGACTGCTGGTCAGAATGTGATGACAGAGGAGTACGCTAATCCTGAATTCTATGTTAAGCTTCATCCTGCAGTTGCTTATGTGGCAGATGCAAATGATGACTATAACTATGGTTCCGGTATTGTTCCTGACTACTTGATAAATGAGGAAGACTATGTACTTCTTTATTCTTATGGGGATATAAACGAGGTTCTTCTTAGCAGGGCATTGGAGGTAATTACCCTTCCAACTGCTTTTTAGTTAATACCCTTATTTTGTTTTGTGTAATAAAAGCATTCTGAAATATAGGCAAACTTAAGAATAGCCATGTTTGTCTTTGTACAAAACGTCAGTTGCGTGTGCCAAAATGACGTGATAATCAGTTAGTAAGTGCTTTGAATATGACTAATTGACATAATTGCCGTGTGTGGCAAGAAGTTTGGTGTTTAAGAAAGCAAAGGCTGAAAGATGTAAGCTATGCGCTTTCGCAGAAAGAAACTAGAATAACTAATAGTTGTGAATCATACGGAACATCTAATAATGTCAGCCTTTCCTCTAGTAAAAACAGGAGGCATGTTAATTATTAATTGTTAATTGAAATAGTTATGAACTTCAACAACTTTACAATCAAAGCACAGGAAGCAGTTCAGGAAGCCGTTAATCTCGTACAGCAGAATGGACAGCAGATGATTGAACCAGCGCATTTGATGGCTGGTATCATGAAAGTTGGCGAAAATGTAACCAACTTCATATTCCAGAAGATGGGTGTCAATGCCCAGAACTTCCAGAACATTGTGATGAGCGATGCTATGTCTAAGCCTAAGGTGAGTGGTGGAGAACCATATCTCGACCGTGTTACCAATGAGGTGATGCAGAAGGCTGTGTCTCTATCAAAGGATATGGGTGATGAGTTTGTCAGTCTCGAACCTATCATCCTTGCTCTTCTCCTTGTTGATTCAAGTGTGAGCAAGATGATGAAGAACATGGGATTCACAGAGAAGGCACTACGTATGGCTATTCAGGAACTGCGTAATGGTCAGAAGGTGAATAGTCAGTCAAGTGAGGATACTTATCAGGCACTTGAGAAGTATGCCACTAACCTCATAGAACAGGCTCGCTCAGGTAAGCTCGATCCTGTCATCGGTCGTGATGATGAGATTCGTCGCATCCTTCAGATTCTATCTCGCCGTACAAAGAACAACCCTATACTTATAGGTGAACCGGGTACAGGTAAGACTGCAATCGTGGAAGGTCTTGCACATCGTATACTTCGTGGTGACGTGCCAGATAATCTTAAGGATAAGCAGTTGTACTCTCTCGATATGGGCGCCCTCGTTGCTGGTGCCAAGTATAAGGGTGAGTTTGAGGAACGACTCAAGTCTGTCATCAATGAGGTAACAAAGAGCGAGGGTAACATCATCCTCTTCATTGACGAGATTCATACTCTCGTTGGTGCCGGTAAGAGTGAGGGCGCTATGGATGCTGCTAATATCCTTAAGCCTGCCCTTGCACGTGGTGAACTCCGTAGTATCGGTGCCACAACACTCGATGAGTACCAGAAATACTTTGAGAAGGATAAGGCACTTGAACGTCGATTCCAGACTGTTATGGTCTCTGAACCTGATGTGCTCTCTACTATCTCTATCCTCCGTGGACTTAAGGAGCGCTATGAGAACCACCATAAGGTGCGCATCAAGGATGAAGCTATCATTGCTGCTGTAGAATTAAGTAACCGTTACATCACAGAGCGTTTCCTTCCAGATAAGGCAATTGACCTTATGGATGAGGCTGCTGCCAAGCTTCGTATGGAGCGTGACTCACTACCTGAAGAACTTGACGAGATAACACGTCGACTCAAGCAGCTTGAGATTGAGCGTGAAGCTATCAAGCGAGAGGGAGATGAGCAGAAGCTTGCAGACTTGAATAAGGAGATTGCCGATCTCAAGGAGGAAGAACAGTCTTATAATGGCAAGTGGCAGGCAGAGCGTAACCTCGTCAATAAGATTCAGCAGAACAAGCAGCAGATTGAACAGTTGAAGTATGAGGCAGATCGTGCAGAACGTGAGGGTAACTATGCTCGTGTGGCAGAGATTCGCTATGGCAAACTTCAGGCACTTGAGGAGGAGATTCAGAAGGTGCAGGGTGAACTCAACAGTACTCAGGGTGGTAATGCCATGATTAAGGAAGAGGTGACAGCCGACGATATTGCTGATGTGGTTAGTCGCTGGACAGGTATACCTGTAAGTAAGATGCAGCAGAGTGAGCGTGCAAAACTTCTAAGTCTTGAAAGTGAACTCCACAAGCGTGTCATTGGTCAGGATGATGCCATTCAGGCAGTAGCAGATGCTGTGCGTCGTAGTCGTGCAGGTCTTCAGGATCCTAAGCGACCAATAGGTTCATTCATATTCCTCGGAACGACTGGTGTAGGTAAGACAGAACTTGCGAAGGCTCTTGCTGATTACCTCTTTGATGATGAGACCATGATGACTCGTATCGACATGAGCGAGTATCAGGAGAAGCATAGCGTCTCTCGACTCATCGGTGCGCCTCCGGGATATGTGGGTTATGATGAGGGTGGTCAGCTCACAGAGGCAGTACGTCGTAAACCATATTCTGTAGTTCTCTTTGATGAGATAGAGAAGGCGCATCCTGACGTGTTCAATATCCTCCTTCAGGTACTTGACGATGGCCGTCTTACAGATAACAAGGGTAGGGTTGTGAACTTCAAAAACACTATCATCATCATGACGTCTAACCTTGGAAGTCATCTAATCATGGAAAAGGGTGAAGAGGCATACGACGATGTGATGACTATGCTCAAGCAGACCATCCGTCCTGAGTTCCTTAATCGTATTGATGAGATAATGATGTTTAGCCCTCTCAAGGAAGACGAGATACGTCAGATTGTCCGCCTGCAGGTCAACAGTGTCATCAAGATGCTTGCAGAGAACGACATTGAGATGGAAGCAACTGAGGCTGCCATCGCAGCAATAGCCAAGGCAGGCTTCGACCCAGAGTTTGGTGCCCGTCCTGTGAAGCGTGCTCTTCAGAAGGAGCTTCTCAATGAACTATCTAAGAAGATGCTCTCAGGGGAGGTCTCTCGTGATAGCAAGATTGTTGTTGATGCTAAAGATGATAGGTTAGTGTTCGTGAATAAATAATTCCGACCATTACTTACGTGTGATTTGTGATAAATAAAGATGTGGGAGTACCAGGTTATGTTGCCTGATACTCCCACTCGTTTTGTGGATTGATTACTTGCGGATGGTCTTTACACCATTCTCAATTACAAATCCCTTGTAGCTTGCATTTACTCTCTGACCTGAGAGTGTGTATCTGTCTACTGCCTGTTGTGGACTTCTTGCGAGTGTAGTGATAACATTTGCAGGTTCTGATACAGATACCTGTATTGCACTAATGAAACAGCGTTTGTCAGTTGTCTCTATTTCGATAGTAGGGAAGTCGCTGTACTCGCTGAACATTAGGGTGTATGGAGCAAAGTCATCGTCCATAGTCTCTTTGTATTCTATGATTTGTGTTTCACCTCCCTGGATTGAAACCTTTAGCATACCTTCAACATTTGTCCATCCCTTCACAAAGATTGTGACAAGTATGTTCTTACCTGATTCGAACTTAACAGGTAACTGTTTTGTGGATATGCTACCTGTATTCTTTGAAGTGCCGAGTCGTAGCGCGCCTCCTGCCTTGTAGCAAACACGAATGCTTGAGAGTGAATCGCAATCTTCAATAGCAGCTGGTGTTGAGGAACCAGAGGACTCGTGACTATTACCTTCTTTTACATTTGTGAAGTTATATGCCCAGATACAGTTGTCGTTTCCTGGTACAACAGGTACAATCTCAGGTTTGTCGTTCTCATTGTTACCGCCAGGGTTAGGATTTGGATTAGGTGTATCTGGTTCGCCATTTCCCTTGCCGAGTGAAGGAACGGCGGTGTCAAGATCCCAGGCGTAGTCAATGGAATCGCCCCAGATATATTCGGCAAGTTGTGGGTAATCGATGAAAGGGTTGCGATTACCCTGTACCTTGTATACTCTGTTGTTGCGTTCTTTCTCCCATTCTGAAGGAGGGTCAAGCTTGTTCCATTCGAGAAGCAGAGGAATGATCCATGACTCCAGTGTTGGGTATGTGTTTACTCCTGTAGGGAAAGCGTTTGCTATGCTATACCATTCCACATCTTGATAGCATGTGGCATCATAGAGGTATATGCGCGCAAAGTCTCCCTTGAACTCATCGTATGGCTCGAACACCTTGTCGCTTCCACCTGTATATTCCTTTGATGTGCCGACCTTTATTCTTCCATTGTCATACGATACAGAGCCTGTGACCTTGCCGAGAGGATAGTTGCTCTTTGCTGAGTTTGCCTTTGTCTCAGAAGGATAGACATTTAGCAGGTCTGAGTATATAGGGGCCTTATTTCCTTTTCCCCACCATGATTGTGGAACGACGTGTTCCTTGTTCATCGATGAACCAACTGTAGAAAAGTAGTGAATCTCCTTAGAGAACATGTCGAAAACGACGTTTGGATTGTCCAAGCTGGCATCAGTTTGCTCGTACCAGTCCCAGAGTGAAGAGTAGCTCTTCTGGCTATGATTGGATATTATCTTGAAAAGGGCTGTCTTAAGAGCTTCTTTTTTTTTGCCGTCAGCACTACGGTAGTATGTGCTGAAAGACTGTGATAGGGCACTGCTTATGTGCAGTAGCCCTATCAATAGTATCATAATTGTATGTTTCTTCATTATCAAATGTTATATAGGATGGATGAGTATCATAGCTGTTTCTTGGCTATGATTTCTGTAGGGGTACTTCTAAAACTTACTTTACAAGAGACTTCTTACCCTTCTGGATAGTGATACCCTTGTATGAGTCAGTAACCTTCTGTCCTGTGATGCTGTACTTGACAGACTTGCTGTTGTCTGCCTTGATTGACTCTACTGATGTAGTGAGTCCATCCCATGAGTAGTCTGTTGGGTTCTTGAGTCCTGCAACACCGCAGTACTTCACGATGTCTCCGTAGATGTAGATAGTCTTACCTACATTGCCAGCATTATCAAGGATGTTGATTGCAGCACGAAGTGCTCCATCATTTTCCTTTACATAAGGAAGCTGTACTGGGATGATAGCTTCGCTGTCTGCAGATGTTGAGATTCCGATATTTGAGTTTACAGGGTCCTTGTCTGAGAGTTTGTTTCCTGCTGTAGTAGTAACACAACCTCTGATTACACCCTTAACCCATACTCCTGTTACAGTCTCACCATCTACATAGATCTTCTTCACGATGTCTTCTATTGTATATGGATTAGCGAGTGTTCCTGCACCTACGAGTTCGTATGGAGTCTCTGGCTCTTCTGGAGTCTCTGGCTCAACCTCACGACCTGTCTTGTCTATGCTAATGATCTGACTACCTGTTGTGTACTCGTATGTACCCTTGTAGTCAACCAACTTACCAAATACAACAACTACATCGCCCTTACCAATCTCGTCCTCGGCTGTAAACTTAGCTCCGTCGATACCGAATCCACGGTATACTTCAAGTGTGTCTTTTCCGTCTGCAATGTAGTATGTAGCATTACCGAAACTTGTAGAGAGTTCATCAATCTTACAGATTGTACCCTTAGTGTACACGTTGTCGTCAAGGTTCTTGCCTTCAGCAATAAACTTAAGTGCTTCGCCTACTGTAAGTGCAGTTTCTGCAGTATTGTAGTTGTTTGAGATTGTGATAGTAGCAGATACAACAGATGATGCGTTGTCTGGGTCTGCGTTGTCAACAGATATTGCCTTTACTGTTGTTGTCTTGCTGATAGTAATTTTAGCAGAGCCACTCTTCTCGTATGTTCCATTTCCGTCAGCAGGTGTTGTTCCGTCTGTAGTGTAAATCACACCGTAGCCCTCTGCTGCTGTGATTGTAAGTTCCTGTGCTTCTGTGTATGTGCCAGTTGCAAGTGACAATGTTGGTTTGCTGATTGCTGGAGCAACTGGTGTGCTGCCACCAACTGTGACAACAATAGAAGTTGCACGTACCTGATTCTTTGTCTGCTTGAATGTTACTTCCTGACTTGAACCTTGCCATGTTCCTGTCTTTTCCTCGTAGCTGTAACCATCTTGCTCTTCAAAGCATCCTGGACCGTATTGAGCATCACCTGAGGCTGTACATGTAAATACAATCTTTGTGATATTGCCTATTGTTGATGTGAATGTAAGAGTCTCGTTCTTGTAGAAACGGTAAGCAGTACCATTCAGGAGACCATTTGTTATGTGCATTGTGATGCCATCTTTTGTTAGGGTACGATCACCTGCACTTGTCTCTTCTGTCTTGTCTTCAGTAACGTTGAATGTGACTTCTTTCTGTGCGTTTGCTGTCAAGAAGCAAAGCATAGTAAGCATTGTAAGTAATAGATTTCTCATAAGCTTTTCTCTTTAGTTATGTGAACATTAATAATTTATTGCGTGCAAATATAATTCTTTTTTTTGATTAGTAAGTTGATTACTTACTTATAGTGCAAGTTTTGCCTATAAACCAGGCCAGTTATTTATGTCGTATGACTTCTCAACTGCGTTTTCTGCTCCGTCAAGGAGATTACAGAAGAAGTCAATGCCTGTACGTGCTTCAAGTTCGTCGATTGAACATGCGGCTCCACGACGTAGGTTCTGCATGGCAGAGGCATCGTTGATGTTGAGCCTGTAGTCCTTGTGCTCCATCCAAAAACCAATGGCACGTGCACTTCCTGACTTGCTCACGAATAGAACTGCCATCCAGTAGTATCTTGGAACCGCCATCCTGACTGTGTTGCCCTTGGTGTTCCTTAGGTTGATGTACTCAATGATGTTCTCTTCCTTGTCTATTGTTCCTCCTTTTACTACATAGAGTGTTCCGTTGTAGAACTGTGACTTTGAGTCTGTGACTGCTCTGCCCCAGTTGTCACGAACCTTATCTTCTACCTCACCCCAGTAGTCACCGTTGAAGGCTCCATTCATAGGTGACATGTTTGTCATATAGAATGTTTGCTCGTTGGCTTCTCTTGAGTAATAGCGTTCTGCAGAACCGACTATATGTCCGCGCTGGTAGCCTGGGAATGTGTTGATGTCCAGCTGATACTGCTTGTTGCTGTCATAGAAAGGGTCTCCTCTCCATGCGTCTGTACGTGAAGTCCAGTTTCGCTGTGCGCTCTTGGAGTCGTATGTGTATGCTACCCATACAGGGTGAAACTTGGTCTTGTCGTAGAGTATTGTGTAGTTTACAGTTCCGTCAGATAACCTATGGCATATATAGTCATATCTTGTGTCGATGTGAGGCATCTCTAATCTTGCTACGGAATTGTCTGTTCCTACTGCATTTGCATTAACATTGCCTTTGTCAAGGTTTCCTGAAGGAACATCGTCATCGTCTCCACAACTTGATAATACGAAGAGTGGGGAACTGAGGACGATTAGTGATATGAGTGTAAGTATGTATTTCTTCATATTGTATATAAAGGTGAGAGCCCACCTGAAAAGTAAAAGGGGAGCGGAAAATGATGATCCGCTCCTCCTTACTGTTCTTTATTGTACTACTTTCTTGTGCGGTATCTTGCAGAAGCACCTGCTGCATATGTGATAGTGATTCTCTTGACACGGAGCTGTGTTCCGCCTCCTGAACCAGTATATGCATTAGTATAAACAGCAGTATTACCATTGAAGGCAACTGTTGCTTCTGTGTTTCCTGTGTATTTTGTTCCATTGTACACGTCGCACTCAAATTCAATGCTGTTGATGTTTGAAGTACCTGTGATGGTAATAGTATTACGAGCATATACTCGTGCACCCTTTGTTACGTCATAATACTTAGGGGCGTTTGTCTCACCATTAGCATCAAACTTGATTGTGATACCGTCTACAGTAATCTCGCCCATCTCTTCTGCATTTGTCTTGCCAAGAGTAGAAAGGTCTATTATCTTCTGTACTCCGTCTGTAGCAGAACTTGCAAGATTCTTGAGGATTACGAGTGAGTCGGAAATTGTGACTGCCTCTGATGTTCCTGTTCCTGTGTTTCCGCTATTAGCATTTCCATTACCACTTTCGTTATTGCCAGTAGATGTTGTCTTGCCGTTTACAGAGATAAGTTTGCCCTTGTTTGCAACTGTCTCAGGTGTGTTGCCCTTATAGTTGACTACTGGAGCGCAGATAACAACCTTGTCACCCTTCTTGAGAGTGTCAGCTGTTGTGAATTTAGCACCGTCAAAACTGAATGTACGGAAGATATAGAAAGAGTTGTTGCTTGAACCGTCATCAGAGATGTGGAATGTGGCATTTCCATATGAACCTGTGTCTACGTTAGGGTCATCACAGATGATTCCCTCAAAGTAGAACTCCTTATCTGAGTTTGTATCTGCAGCAAGTCCCTGAGTTGTTTTGAGGATGCCTGCAACATTGAATGGGTTATCCTTAGTACCATCACCCTTAGCATCGCCTACAGGTACTACTGGCGCTTCTGGATCTTTTCCAATCTCTGCGTTGTCTATCTTTGCCCAAGAAGTAGACTTGACACCTGTTGTTCCGAAGTATGTTTCGAGTGAACCGTATACGATTACGAGTTTGCCAATATTTTCTGCCTTTGATGGGTTGAGTTTTGTGCGAAGTTCTCCTACAGGAAGCTGTACAGGAATAACGAGATTTGCATCCTTACAGTCTGGAGCGTCAGCAAGGAGAAGTTCTGTCTCGTCTGCACTTGCAGCACTAAACTTGGCTCCTTCTTCTAACTTTGTTCCGTCTATATAACCAACGATGTAGCCAGCAACATAAGCATTACCAGTTCTTGTCTTTGCCTCTGCTACTGTGAGTGGAGCTTCCTTTGTACCAGCATTCTCATCTGTACCAGTAGAACCGCCTATGTCACTATTGTCTGCTTCGCCCTCTTCGATTATGAAATTCATAAGTTCCCATGTTGTTGAGTTTGCTTCTGGAGCATAGAAGTAGAACGCTACGTATACAGAGTCATGGTTCACGAACTCTTCAGGTACTGCAATGTAACCAGAACCGTAGAGAGTCCAGTCGTTTGTTGTTGATGCCTTTGGAGTGTATGCAAGCTCTGTCCATGTAGCCTTGTCAAAGTCTACTGAATTGCCGCTGAAGTTCTTTGAGATATACACCTTATGATTGTTCTGCCAGTTAGAAACCTTATTCTCGTAGCGAATGGTCTGGTCAAATGAGATGCGTACCTTGCCACTTGCACACTTTGTGTTGAGGGCTGGTGAGATAAGGTATGACTCTACCTCCTTATTTGTTTTTGTACTACCTTCCCATACCTGGTATCCTGTTGCCTGAGTGTAGCTTGAACCTGTACTCCATGCAGCAAAACCTTTGAGGTCGTGCATGCTGAATGAAGAGAAAGAGGCACTCTTATATGGCAATTTCTTGCCGAAAGATGTATCTCCGTTTGCGAAGATGTCGTATGGCATCGGTACATCAGCGCATGATGTTGCGATTGCCAATGTAGCAGCTAATGCTATAATTATTGAAAATATCTTTTTCATAATCTAAAGTTCTTTTATTTTGTTTCTATAATGTCATCAAGCGAACGTAAAGAAAGCTGATAACTTGATGTGTAACGATTAAGGAGACCATAGATAGTCTTGACTCCTGCCTTGATGGTGTCTCCGGCAAATGTACTGCTTGTACTTGTGTAGAGCAGTTGCTTTACCTTCTTGTCGCCTATGGTGATGTCATGATATTCTGAATACACATCGCCTCCTACTTCCCAATGTGCGTATGGCCAGCCCTCGTCGGAGATCTTGGCATTCTTCATCACAACAAGCATTGGAGTTAGCTTCTTGATGTTGGAAGGAGTAAGGTCGTCTGCTGTTATCTCACGTGCCTTGACAAGTTCTGCATTAGGTTTGCCAACCTTCTGTATGTGTGACTTCATCATGCTGAGTGTCATAGGACCAAGTCTCATCGCACCATTTGTGTTGATGTATGGCATGCCAATTCTTGGCGATTCACCATAGCTACCTACATAGAGCCCATTGAGGTTAATGCGTATCTTTTGACCTATTGGGTATATGGCGTAAAGACATCCAAGTCCCTTAATGCTTACTCCAAATCCTCCTTCTTCTGTGTTGATTGTTCCATCGCCATTCAACTCCTGGATATAGATGCTCTGGTAGATGTTGCCAGAGATGTCATTTGCAACGACAATACCTTCTACCACTTCGTTTGTTGATACCTGTGAGTATGAAGAATTATCTATTACAGAAGAGTATGAAGAACGAAGTTTCGATAGTGTTGTCGTTGGTTCACCCACGTTCTCTGCAGAGTAGAGGTCATTGTCAACAACCTCTGTGTCCCAGCTGTTCATACAAGATGCACATATGAATGCTCCTGCAAGTATGGATAATATTGTCTTCTTCATTTCTTGTCTTAGAATTTGAGTGATACATTCAGGAATGCATTTATTGCATTTGCGTAGAAGTAATATGAGTTCTTAGAGAATACATAGTCGTAGCTGCGATCCTTTCTGTTCTGCTCATATCCACCTGTGCGGAGGTTCTGGTTGTTTGTGAGGTTCTGCAACTGGAGGTTAACGCTGAGGCGCTGTCCTGTTGGAAGTGTTATGCTCTTTCCGATTGATGCGTCAAGCATGAATCCACCCTTGCATTTTTCCTGAGTAGGCGAGTAACCGTCGATGACTTCACCTGTTGTTGCATCATATACGTATGAGGCATGTCCTCCATCTGCGTGTGCCTTTGCAAGATCCCATGCTGTAGATTCACCTCCTGTGAGAATGTTGATCTCCTTTGTGTCACTTGCAAATCCCTGGACTCCTCCCTCTGTTGAGTTGCTGAGACGTAGATAGCGAGACGCTCCGATGTACACTCTGTCATAGTAGTTGAGGTCAATGTCAAAGTACCATCCGTTAGTGTTGTATGAGAGTCCAACAGATGCTGCTGTGAGTGGGGTAGAGTCCATCTTCACGTTCTTCATGAATACGAGAAGTGGATTGTTTGTACCTGTTACCTTGTTAGGGAATGCATTGATGGTTCTTGTAAGTTCTGCGTCAGAACCTTCATATGAGAGTTGTGCGTCTGGGTTGTTCACATACTTTGCATCAGAGATAGTTCCGAGGAGGTTGAGCTTGAGGTTACGGGCAAGCTTTACGCTGATAGCTGCCTCAAGTCCTTTATATTCCTGCTTTATACCAGTCATTGTAAGGTATGTGAGGTATGAGAAGTCATCATTATAGAATGTCTGCTGCTGTGTGATGTTGCTGAACTTTGTGTAGTAGCCGCTAATCTTTCCGCTGACAGGACCGAAATACCATTGGTAGCCAGCTTCTACGTTCCAGAACACCTCGTTCTCAAGGTTGTTTATGTAGTTGTTCTGTATACGTGGTGCAACAAATGCATTGTATGCGAGTGGTGCCTGACTCTCAATACTTCCTCCTACATAGATTCTTGATGTCGCAATCTTCTGCTCAAGAAGGAGTTTGCCTCCTCCTCCAAGGAACTTAGCAACGCCGCTTTTACCAAAAGAATAATTCTTTGCACGTCCGTTGCACATCTTTCCTTCACGTTCCATCCATGTGCCTTCAATATCTGCACTATAGAGTACGGTGAAGTCCCCGAACTTCCACTGGTTCTGTCCGAATCCCTTTATCTTGTTTACGAAGATATTATAGTCATATCCGAACTTGTCACCTTCCTTGATTATTCTATCAGTGTTGTTGAGGTCATTCTGGTATTCCTGACTTGTTGAACCGTACTTGTTAAGTGAATAACTGTCATAGTCATGGAATGTGTTTGCACCGAGGAGATCATCCATGGTGTTGTAGTGCATGCCCTTTGTAGAGTTCACGTTCATTCCTAATGTGTATGAACTACGTCTATTAAACTTTCCATTAAGTACAGAACTGAGATTGAATACCATCTGGTTGTTATGACGCTTCTCTACGTAGTATCTTGCATCACCTCCTGTAGCATTGTTTGCCTCGTTCACAGCATAGAGTTGATCCCACTGTACCTGACGGTTTGCCTTGTCTGTTGTCCAGTAGTCATATAGTGATTGCCACTGCTGAAGTACTCCAGGATTCTCGCCTAACCAATCGCTGCTGTTGTATACGTCAGAGTATACATTAAACACAGATGAAGGGAGGTTCTTATAGTATGTTGGCATTGGGTTATATGCGTTGTTGTATGCAAGACGTGTAGATGCATAGTTTACGCTTGTGACTGCTGCAGAAGTAGAAAGTTTTGTTGCCTCATTAATCTTCCAGTCCCATGTTGTGAGGAAAGAAGGTGAAAACTCATTCACTACGCGGCTATTGCGTTTCTTGCCATTCTGGTAACCCCATGCACCATTGTAGTAATGGCTTCCTGCAAGAGCGTAAGCCTCCTCTGTTGCTGCCATCTGTTGACCTCGCTCGGTTGGCGCACCCCAGATGTTGAATGAGAGTGAGTGCTGGTCGTTGAATACCTTCTCAGCGCCAAACATGAACGAGAACGAGTTATAGAATGTTCCTTCTATAACACCTTCTTTTGCCCATCTGTAGGCAACGCTTCCCATGAATGCCCAACCGTTATTGAGTAAACCGCTGGCATAGGTGTATGTGCCACGAAGCACATAGTTTCTGTTTGTGGCAGCGAGACCAACCTTGTTGCCTGCTGCATAATGACTTGCACGGATGTCAATGTCTGTTGCGCCGCCAAGAGGAGAGTATGAGAACTGATTCTGGTCATAGTTGCTTACTCCGTTCTTATTGCGCATGGCATCATTCAGTCCTCCTGTGATACCAGAGAAACTGAATCGTCCAGTTTCGGCATTGTTGAACTTGATACCGTTGATGTAGTTACCAACATATGCATTGTCGAGGGCACGATACTTGAAGCGCATTGGTGACCATGCGTAACCTACTTCATTCATGTAGGGGTCCTTTGAACTTGATACGGTGGTAATGGTGCTGGCAGCTTCTGCGCTCTCGTCAATCAGGCTTTCTGTGAGCGAGAAGTCGAATGATTCATCGCTTGCGTCGATGGTGTCATTCTTGACTTCCTGGGCAAACGCTCCGGCGGAAAAGCATAGTGCTGCAGCCATAAGTGTTACACCTTGTTTCATATTTTTACTTATTGTATTTTGTTTGTTGTTTTCAAAACGTAAATTCGTGCAAAAATACTCAAAAACATGTGAATAATAGTATAAAAAGGCGATAATTTCTTTTTTATAACTAATGTTGAATGTTTTCCCAAAAAAAAGTGTGATATTTGCCTGCTGTAAATACAACTTATACGTGTATTTTGTTTATTTGGACATAATAAAGTATTACAATAATGAGAAAGATTATATTATCCTTTGCTGCTTTACTTGCAGCTGTCGCCTTGACGTCTGGACGCCCTGATTCTAATGGTGCGCAGGAAAAACGTACTGTATATGCTGGTGTGGCATTCTATAATCAGGAGAACCTTTTTGATACTATTCATGATGAAGGTAAGAATGACTATGAGTACCTACCTGATGGTAGCTATCATTGGACGTCAATGAAGTATACTCATAAGTTGCGTAATATGTCAAGGGTTCTTAGCGAACTCTGCACAGACCGCGTGAAGGGTGGTGCTGCATTCATTGGTTTGTCTGAGGTTGAGAATGCAAGGGTGCTAAAGGACCTTGTTGCACAACCTGCTCTTAAGGAGAAGGGTATCAGGTATATTCACTTTGAAGGTGATGATAAGCGTGGTGTTGATGTTGCAGCCCTTTACAACCCAAAGATATTTAAGCCAAAGAAACAGAAACTAATTTCTGTGACTAAAGAATATCAGGAGTTTAGTGGTGGCCACATTACACGTGGCGTACTCCTTGTGGAAGGTAGTCTTCTTGGTGAAGATTTTGCATTCCTCGTTAACCACTGGCCTTCTCGTGGTGCGGGTAGTGAGAGTCGCGAGTGGATGGGACGCAAGGTCCGCAGCATTGTGGATTCTTTGCAGAACGTTTCACCAAATCTCAAGATCGTTGTTATGGGCGACTTGAATGACGATCCTGACAATAAATCTGTAACTGTGGCTCTTGGTGCAAAGAATAGCTTAAAGAAACTCAAGAGTTCCAATGACTTGTATAACCCTTGGTATGATATGCTTCGTAAAAAGGGACAAGGTACTCTTTATTGGGATGGAACATGGAACTTGTTTGATCAGATAATTATCTCCAGGAATCTTGTTGGTGATGACCGTAGCTCATTCAAGTTCTTCAAGAATGAGGTGTTCATGCCTGAGTACATAATCAATAAGGAGGGCAAGCAGAAGGGTGGTCCTCTACGTACTACTCTTAGTGGTGTCTGGCTTGATGGATATTCAGACCATTTCCCTACGCAGATCTATATTGTTAAGGAAATAGAGAAGTGACAGCAAAGCCCTCTCTCCCCATCCCTCTTCAGAGGGGAAGGATGACTAATGCAAATTCGAAGTGTGAAATTCCACACAACTGTGGACACTTAGTCCAGCACAAAAGTGTTCATGGACACTTTGCGTGAGCAAACAATGATTCTTTAGGACAGACTTAGGGCAGTCTTAGGACATCAACGGGAAAGTCATACCAATTCCTGTAGAACCATAAAAAGAAAAGTGGATAGTCAAGCAATTTGACTATCCACTTTTGTATTTATTAAACGCCCCTATGGTAACCGGTACCTCCCTTTAGGGATGTGTAGGGTGGGTCTTTTTTAGTCCTTCTTCTCCTCGAACTCAGTGATTCCGTAGTTAACGAGAAGGTTGTACCATGACAATACCTTACGCATATCGCTTACACGAACACGGTCTGTGTCGTAGTTTGGAAGAACCTTGGCGAAGAATGCGATTACGTCATCCTGCTCTGCCTTCTTTGGAGACATGTCAACAGCCTTTCCGTCATAGTTGTTCTTGATTGATTCGAATACAGAAGCAAGACTAACTTCGCTGTCATCGTTTGTATAGATTGAGATGTCGGCAAGAGAAACGACCTTGTCAGCGCCGAATGCTGGCATACGTTTTTTTGCGTCATCTACTGTTTCTACGATAAGGCTCTTGTTGCCACGTGATACGAGGCGGTAGAGTCCTGGCTTGCCTGAAATGGCGAGAATTGTTTTAAGCATAGTGTTACTTTAATTATTTATTGTTTTTTTTCGTTTTCTATATATTCGATGAGTCGGTGCATTTCTGCATCCGTCTCGTCATAATCTTCGTGGTTGAATATGAAGTCAGCTTTCCTTCTTGCCTCCTCACTTGATATCTGAACCTTCATCCTTGCGGCTATGGCCTCCTGGCTTGCCTGGTCTCTTAACATTGCTCGTTTGAGACGTGTCGAGTCCTTTGCCCAGATGAGGACTGTGCGGTCTACTGTGGAGTCAAACTGTGACTCGTAAAGGATGGCGCACTCCATTATGGCAACATTACCATTTGCTTCTTGTTCCTTTGCCCATCTTAGGAAGTCGTTCTTAACTACGGGATGGACAATGTTGTTTATTCTTTCCCCATTATCAGTGTTAGAGAACAGGTACTTGGCAATAGCGGGTTTGTTTAGTGCTCCGTCTCTGGAATAGGCATCTTCGCCCACAAGTGCTTTTATGCCGCTGATGATGTCTTTGTCCACAGTCATCAGTCGCTTTGCTTCATCATCGCAGTTGTAAACTGGATATCCTTTTTCTTTTAGTAGGTTGCAGATGTATGTCTTTCCGCTACCAATACCTCCAGTTATTCCTATTCTCATTTTTGTAATGATAAAATGCCGAGTTGGATTCTTGACTTCTATATTTTTGACACTTTAACTTCCTCAGTCTGCCTGCTCAATCACATATTCAACCTGTTCTGGTGACACGTGGATATGTGAGATCTCCTTTGGGTAGTTGCGAATTTGGACTGGACATCTTGTCATTCCTGGTTGTATGTCATTGAAGTCGATCACGAGAAGGAAATCGTTGGCAGTAATCTTGTTGTACATAGTTGTACTTACATGGAATGACACGTCTGCCTTGATAGGGAATGTACGTACCACCTTGTTTGCAGGACAGTTCTCGCAGTAGATTGGTACTGCCACTTTCTTCTCCGTAAAGAGGTCTACGCAGATCTGAACCTTGACGGAATCTGGAACAACCTTAACACCATGCACTCGCTTTATGCGTAGTGTCGTATTTATGGTGTCTTCCACGTTTCTGTAGAAAGGATTCTCAGTATAGACGCAACTGATACTGTCGTACAGGTTGTGAGGAGCGTATATGTCAACAGAGTCTGGCCATATGTTGATATGTCCAAGTACATGCTGAATGCCCACTTGCACCTTTCCTCCAAATACTACAGGAACCCGTTTCTTCTTGCCTGTGGAATAGTATATCTCCAATATGTTAGGAGCACATGCATTTACCTCTATGGAGCTTCCGAGTTTTTTTTGTATCAGTCGCTTGATGTATAACACTTCTGTGGACGCTTTGCCACCTTTTTTGAGAAGCGCATCATATGGTATAATGATGTGGTTATTCTTTTGGCTCATGTGGTCAAGGAAATCGAATCCACGACCTTCTGCCGTGACCTTGATTGTTGCTGGCAGGTCGGAGGTGAATACTACATTCTTTGGTATCCCTGTTATCTCGTATGTGAAGTCCAATATGCGGGACTTAGTTTCCTTTAGAGACTGTAATCCCCAAAATATTAAAGAGACAATGAAGAAGAATAAGTACACCAAAAGATTGCGGTTGATCTTTACCAACCGCAATCTTCTATGTGCTAATCTGAAGAAATTCAAGATTCTGTTTCCGGAATCGTTAACATTTTCCTCCATTCTTCTTCCCTGTTTTACTGTTTACTGCTGCTGTAGTGGCTGGTTGTCCTTAGCGTAAACGTAATTGCGGTCAATCTTGATAACCACACCGTTTGCAATCTCGATTGAGATGTAAGTCTCACCCTCGTTGAGGTTCTTAACCTTGCCATATACACCACTTGCAGTGATTACTTCTGAACCAACTGTGAGGCTGTTGCGGAAGTTCTCTATCTCCTTTCTTCTCTTGTTCTGTGGACGAATCATAAAGAAGTAGAAGATTGCTACCATAAGCACAAGCATGATGATCATGCTGTAAGGATTACCTCCTTGCGCCTGCATTAGAATAAGTGCTAGTTTCATTTAGTTTGTATTTTAAGAGTTTTTATTCCTTTGTTAATTTATGTTCTCTGCGGAGCATCTTGACAACTGCGTCGACAATTCCATTTACGTAGCTTCCACTCTTAGGTGTGCTATACCACTTTGCAATCTCAACATACTCGTTGATAGTTACAGAAGCCGGAATCATTGGGAATGAAAGGACTTCGGCAACGGCAATCTGCATGATTACAATGTCCATGTATGCAAGGCGGTTGAACTCCCAGTTCTTGACGCACTTGCCAATGAGACTGCGGTAGTACTCGTCATTAAGTATTGTGCGACGGAATAGGCGAAGTGCAAATTCCCTGTCCTCTTCATCCTTATATTCTGGGACGAGTTCCTGCTTCTCCGCATTCTTTTCTTCAAAACGCTTGATGGTCTTGAGGACGAATGTGTCTACGATGGCACGGTCGTCATTCCAGTAGAGACTCTGGTCTTCAAGAACGTCGTCAAGTTCTTCATCTTTCATGATGATGCTCTTGTAGATCTTGCGCCAAAGCTCGCGATCGTCTGCATATGTTACAGTTTCCATTTCCATGTACTCCTTGTAAGCATCTGAGGCGATAATCATTTCGTAAATTTTCTTTACGTAATCTAAGTTGTTATCCCATGTCTTCTTCTGTCTTTGCTTGTATTCCTCAAGCTGAAGATTAGACTCTAACTGCAACACGAATCTGTTATCAACGAATCTGCGGCTCACTCTCTCATCACTATGAGTTGTGCGAACAATCTCTTCCTTTCTCTCTACCTGTGTTAGGGCATAGCGAGAAATGGCTACCATTAGCATTAATAGGTAGTTATACAAATCATAAGCCTTAGATAAGCTGAAAAGTAGTTCCTTCTCTGCAGTCTCAATGTTCTTTCCTCCGTTCTGATAATAAGCATACATGAGCTGTACAATCTTCAAACGGATAAGCGTACGGTTAATCATAATACAAAAATCTCTTTTTCTGTAATTCTTTTTTGATAGTTCTCTAACGATCGTAATACCATACATCGCGTAATTTCGTTGCAAATGTAACTCTTTTTTTTGAAACCTCAAATAACTAATGCAATATACTTTTAATATAATGGATAAAAACATGTTTGTAGGTAACTTTTGTGTACACTTTTCACTAAAGTGTGCATTTGTTGCAAAAAAATGAAGGCGATGTTTTTGTCATGTCAGATAATAGTCGTAAATTTGCGGCGCTTTTTGAGCAACACAGAAGGGTGTTTTGCCCATAGTGTGATGGCGAATTAAGCATTAAACTTAATTTATAGTAACACAAATTTTCAAAAAATGAAAGAAATTACTCTCAACGCTCAGGTTCGTACTGAGTTTGGTAAGAAGGCAAGCCGTGACATGCGTCGTGCTGGTAATGTTCCTGCAGTTGTTTACGGTGTAGAAAAGGATGCTAACGGTCCAGTTGCAAAGTCAATCGTTATCTCTGAGAAGGAGCTTGCTAAGCTTCTCTACACTCCAAACGTTTACATCGTAAACCTCAACATTGAGGGCACTACAGTAAAGGCTATCCTTAAGGATCTTCAGTGCGACTTCGTAACTGATCACCCAACTCACGTTGACTTCTATCAGATTACAGAGGACAAGCCTGTTGTTATGCAGATTCCTGTTAAGCTCAATGGTCTCGCAGAAGGTGTTAAGGCCGGTGGTAAGCTTGCTCTCAATGTTCGTAAGCTCGCTGTTAAGGCTCTCTACACTCAGTTCCCTGACACTCTCGACATCGATGTTACAAGTCTCGGTCTCGGTAAGTCAATGAAGGTAGCTGCTCTCTCTTATGAAGGTCTTGAGATCGTTACTTCTAAGGAGGTTGTTGTATGTGCAGTTCGTATGACTCGTGCTGCTCGTGCTGCACAGGCAGAAAGCAAGAAGTAATCAGTCTGCTGACTGAAAACTATAGAGGTTGCGGTGGCTCACTTGCAACCTCTTTTTCTTTTATGCGATGATATGCGTTCTGTGTACACTTGGGTTCAGAGCGCTTTTGTAATAACATGTTTATGAATATCTTTAATCTCTTTGGTCTCTTTGGAAAGAAAGAACCGGACACAGAGGATAATAGTATGAAATATCTTATTGTAGGACTCGGGAATATAGGTGATGAGTATGTTGGTACTCGTCATAATGTCGGTTTCCGACTGATTGATGCCTTTGCCAGTGCCCAAAATGCACAATGGGCAGATAAGCGATATGGCGCGGTGGCTCATTGTCGTGTGAAGAATGCGGAGTTGACTCTACTTAAACCTTCTACATATATGAATCTCTCAGGCCAGGCTGTGCGCTATTGGATGCAGCAAGACAAGATTGCTGTTGAGAATGTGCTTATTCTTGTGGACGATCTGTCGCTTCCTGTTGCCAAGATTCGTATGCGCGGTAATGGAAGTGCCGGAGGGCACAATGGTCTCAAGAACATAGAACAGCTTCTTGGTACGGCAAACTATTCGCGTATTAAATTTGGTATAGGCAATGATTTCCCAAAGGGCGGTCAGGTGGATTTCGTTCTTGGAAAGTTCTCTGATGAGGATAATGCTGCCATTGACGAGAAACTTGATTATGTCAGTGAGATGATTAAATCTTTCTGCCTTGCAGGACTGACGATCACAATGAATCAGTATAATAAGAAATAAAAGATCCGTCCTGGTCATCCTTAGGGAGGGTGACTAATGTGATTGTTACTCTCTGTTTTGATGGGGCCTTAGCTACCGGTAGTTCCGAGTGCTCCGGCGTCTCCGGAATGTTCGGGAAATCCGGAAAGTCCGGGGGCATCAGCGGCATAGCCCGCATAAGGTCTCTTACTTAGAGAAGGCTGGGGTGGGTCCATAATATATGGAAGCAAGAATAGATAAGTGGTTGTGGTCAGCCCGTATATATAAGACAAGGACCATTGCGGCAGATGCGTGCAAGAATGGTCGTGTGACTGTGGCTGGCGTGAAGATGAAGCCGTCCAAGATGATAAAGGAGGGTGATGTCGTTGATGTCAAGAAGGGACCTATCATATATTCCTTTAAGGTTCTAAAGGCTATTCAGAATAGGGTAGGCGCAAAGCTGGTGCCGGAGGTTTTGCAGAATGTGACTTCTCCTAAGCAGCTTGAACTTCTTGAGATGAATCGCATCAGCGGATTTGTAGACCGTGCCCGTGGTACTGGTCGCCCAACGAAGAAGGAGCGTCGTGACCTTGATGATTTCATTCAACCTTCGTTCTTTGGGGATTTCGATGATGATTTCGACTTCGATGATGATGACGACGATTTTGGTGACGATTATGAGGATTTGTAGGATAATTGTAATGTCCAGTTTACAAAAGCCAGTTTGTGACTTTTTGCATGGCGTGGAGGTTGCTGTGAAAGGATAAAGAGACCGTTTGCATAGATGCAAATGGTCTCTTTGCATTTCTATGGACCTTTTCGTACTTTTTCTGGACGTTTTCTGCATCGTGTAATCCCCTTCTGCGCTATGTCGCGCTGTTGTCTTATCGTAAATAGTACGATTACCCCTTATCTTAAATGTGACGATTAGTGTACTGATGACACGTATGTTTAGAGGTGTGATAGGTACACTTTTAATGCGCAGAAGAAAGGTGTATGTGAATTTGGAAAGGTGTGATTATTACACCTTTAGGTATTTGTTGTGACTTGTTTCGTGCAAATGCTATTGATATCGAACAAAAAGTGTGCAAAATGCCTTTGAAACGAAAAAATGTGAAAAAATAGTGCATTTTTTTAGGGAAAAGTATTGCGTTTAAAAATAAACACTATATCTTTGCAACAGTTAAGGTTAGTTTGGCATATCAAAATGCCATTCCGTAAGGGGTTTATAGTTTAGGAATTCACATGTTTCAGGATAGTAAATATGGAATAAACTCATCGTTGTGACAACGATGAGTTTTTTTTGTAATGTATAGAAAGGAAGTTTATTAGATCTTAGATATTCAACTTTCGCAAGCTCCAGTTGAAAGGTTATCAGGTTATGAAGTTTGAATGACTGCCCGCTCATAAGTCCTATGGTATCAAACCTTATAACCTCATAGCTTGATAACCTATCAAGTGAAGCTTACGCTTTCGCAGAAAGAAACTTGAAATATTGATTCTTTTTATAGTGTCTTTTCTGCTATGCTGCAAATATTTACGACAGTCATCATGGCTTTTTCAAGACTCTGCACAGGACAGAACTCATGTGGTCCGTGGAAGTTGAGTCCACCTGCAAAGATGTTTGGACAAGGAAGTCCCATAAATGAAAGTTGTGCACCATCTGTACCGCCACGTATCGCCATGACCTTTGGTTCCATGCCCGCTTCTGTAATAGCCTGTTTTGCGATGTCGATGATGTACATCATTGGTTCAACCTTTTCACGCATATTGTAATACTGATCCTTTAGTTCGAGGACTGCAGTTCCTTCTCCGTACTTGTTGTTGATTTCCTCCACAATATCCTCCATCTCACATTTTCTGCTCTCGAAGTATTCGCGGTCATGGTCGCGGATGATATAGGAAAGAGTGGCCTTTTCGCATGAGCCGTTTATACCTGTCAGGTGGAAGAATCCTTCGTATCCCTCGGTAGTCTCAGGTGTCTCGTTGGCAGGCAACATCATGATGAGTTCTGTGGCAACCTTACTTGCGTTTATCATCTTGCCCTTTGCATAGCCAGGATGGACAGAACATCCATTGATTGTAATCTTTGCACTTGCTGCGTTGAAGTTCTCGAACTCTATCTCGCCTACCTCTGAACCATCCATGGTGTATGCGAACTCTGCTCCAAACTTCTTCACGTCAAAGTGGTGTGCTCCCATACCGATTTCCTCGTCTGGGTTGAATCCAACGCGTATCTTTCCGTGTTTGATTTCTGGGTGCTCCTTGAGATACACCATTGCCTGGACAATCTCTGCTATTCCTGCCTTGTCGTCAGCACCCAATAGGGTTGTGCCGTCTGTTACGATAAGGTCTTCTCCCTTGTGGTTGAGGAGCTCAGGAAACTTCTCCACGGAAGTGACTATTCCTTCTGAAAGGACAATGTCGTTGCCGTCATAGTTCTCAACAATTCTGGCTTTCACGTTTTGTCCGCTTGCGTCAGGACTTGTGTCCATGTGGGCAATGAAACCAATAGTTGGCACCTTCTTGGCTGTGTTGGCAGGTAGAGTGGCATATAGATAACCGAGTTCGTCGAGTTCAACATCTTCAAGTCCTTCGTTGATGAGTTCCTGCTTTAGATACTCTGCAAACACCATCTGCTTCTGTGTAGATGGGGTGACGTTGGTTTCCTCGCTTGACTGTGTGTCAAAGGAAACATAATTAAGGAATCTTTCTACTATTGTCATATCTGTTAGTTTTTTTATTTCTGTTGTTATGGTAATATGCCAGTTAAAAAAGTTTTGTGCAAAGATAATACATGAAAGTCCCCTTGTCAAGAGTTTTTGTGATTTTTTTGTTTTTCTTTAATTCCCTAAATTTTCGTTCTTGCTTTTCGCCAAAATTGAAGAAGAACCACGAAAATTAAGAAAATCACTACTGTCATGTTCCGCAAATACACAAAAACTGACTGTCACGCTATCGCCATACAACAAAACAACAAGCATTGCACGAGGATTACTCGAGTATTACTCGAGGAGCGCACGCGATTTTGTGTAGGCTCCTCGAGTGCTCCTCGAGTGCTCCTCGTGTAATCGTTGTATAATTTTCAAGAATGTCCATTTGCTTGTACCAAAAAAATGGCTTTACCGCAAGCACGATTAACTCTAATATTTAATTCATAATTGCCGCTCTATTAATGCATAATGCATAATTGCCATGCGGGGACAAGTAACCATGCGTTAGCTCTTCTTAAGCGAAGCGTCTTCTTTCTCTTCGGATGTTTAAAACAATTTTTGCAGACAACCTTCCGTGTCGTATCTTGTGCATCCAAAGAGGAAGAAGAGGAAGAAGACCATCTGGGGTATAAGGTTATTCATGCGTCAGCTCTTCTTAAGCGAAGCGTCTTCTACCTCTTTGGATGCCAAAAATATTCTTCGGAGACAATCATCCAAAGAGGAAGAATACCATCTGGGTCATGCGAAGAAATGAATTTAATTTTTTTAATTTTCGTTTTTTTTTCTTTCACCCAAATTGAAGAAGAACCATTTTCGTTCTAAAATATAAACGGCTACGCCGCAAACAGAGAAAAATACATTTTTCACTTTTCACTATTCACATTTCACTTAAAAAATACCCCAAACTCTTGACAAAGGCACTTTGATGTATTCTCTTTGCATCAAACTTTTATTTCTTTGATGCCTATGTACAATGATTTATTACAAAAACAGTTGTTGTGGTGTAACTTGTTTGTTATTAACACGTTCATCGCACGTTTCCGAATCGTTTTTCGCTCAATTTCGCTTCGCCGTAGGTTAGATGTGAGTCCATTCTGACTCCGCTTCAGGAACGAGAATGGAACGAGAAAAGAACGAACCTGAAGCGACGGAGCAACAAAACTGGAACAATGTTTTAAGCGGTTTTGTAGCCTTTTGGAAGCGAAAATGAAGCCTCCATTTTTATAGTCTCGTTGCAGACTCGTTGCAGACTCAATGCAGTCTCTATGCAAAATGTATGTATTCTTCGGGTGTTAGGTGGTGGTATTGATTCTTACAGATTCTGTAGCGACTAAGTCGAACTTTTCCCAGATTAAGTGTATGAATGAAACCAAGTAAATTACATTTTCAATAGATTAAATATCAGGGAATAGGGGACCGTCAGAACCGCTTTCCCTCCGATTCCTAGGGACATTCAGAACCGTCACTGTGGTCGGTTAATGGTATCGTGGTCGGATAATTGATATTTGTGCCTCATAGCAAGTTTAGGTCATCTTTGATACGAGTACCTTATGTCTCTCGCAACAGAGAATGGCAGAGTTGTTAGGGGTGACTGTACCTGATATCGTTTACCATCTACAGCAGATAGACGCAAGCGGAGAGATCCATTTGTCCGATGCAAATAAAAGAATTTTAATACCCTCGGACAAATGGTGAGGTGAAGATGTACAACCTTGATGTGGTCATTCTGTGGGGTATCGCGTGAACAGTTATGAGGCTACACAGTTCCGCATTTGGGCAACTGGGTGCTGAAGGAGTACCTTACAAAGGACTTTGTGCAGCATTGCGCATAATGAAAACATATTTTTCCGAATAAAATTTGTCTAATTCATTTTTTTTGTATATTTTTATCGCGACTTTATTATTCATTAATATATACATACATGAAAAAATTGTTTCTTTACTTGCTCATGCCACTGGCAATGGGTCTTGCTTCGTGCAATCGCGAGCCTGTTTCTACTTCGTCCGCCAAAGTAATGTCATGTTCAAAGGTCATCCTTAATGGTGAATTGGGTGATTCTTCAGAAGGTGAAGTTGGCTTCTGCTATTCATCTACAGAGAATGATCCTACACCCGACAACAGCGAACATGTCGAGTTCTACAACTACGATTCAAGCAGCGAATACAACATAGAGGTGGCGAAACTACGTCCTTCTACCACCTACTATTTCCGTGCGTATAGGAATACAGAGGAGGGTCAGATATTGGCCCCTAACGTGCTGTCATTTACCACTCCGGAGTTCCAGCCTGAAGCCATCGACCTAGGATTGTCGGTCAAGTGGGCGAGCTGCAATATCGGTGCTTTAGCTCCTGAAGAATACGGTGACTATTTCGCGTGGGGTGAGACTGCACCTAAGAAGTTATATGACTGGAGCACCTACAAGCTGTGCAATGGTACCGACAGATCGCTCACCAAGTATTGCTACAGAGAGGATTTTGGAACTGTCGACAACAAGGAGGTTCTTGAGCTTGAGGACGATGCAGCTGCTGTCAACTGGGGTGGCAACTGGCGCACACCTACTCAGGAAGAGTTTGTAGAGCTCGTAGAGAAGTGTGCATGGACATGGAGAACGGAAAATGGAGTCTATGGCTGTGCCATCGTTGCTCCAAATGGCAATAGCATCTTCATCCCTGCTTCGGGTATGCGTGAGGGTGACGAATTGATCAACGACGGCGTACGTGGCTGCTACTGGACTTCGAACGCCGAAAGGAGTATTCCTATCTACTACCACTTCCACGAGTCTGGTGGTGTCTGGATCGGAAATACACGCTGCAATGGTCGTCCGGTACGTGCTGTCTGCCCATGACCAAGTAGGAAGACGGGTGATATACTCACCTAACAGATAAAAGCTGAACAAAATAATAATCCCTCATTCTGACGAAGCCGTCGGAGTGAGGGATGTTTCTGTTTTGGGATCACGGGGACGGTTCTGGTGATCCTCTACTTCTTGACAATCATTAAGATGACTCATTGCTACCGACCACAAGTGATTGCTTTTGAATGTCTCCTTCAGGGGACATTCATAACTGTCACTTGTGGTCGGTTAATTGACATTCGTGACAAAAACGTAAGTTCAATAACAGATAACGGCAGAACAAATTACAAGGAAGGTTCTTTTGACCATAAGGGAAGTAAGACCATTGGGATGTATTTGTTCCCATAATAGTATAGTTGTAACTGAGTTCTGACTTAGAAGTCAAAGAAATCAACAATAATCATTTGCAAGATAACAAGAAATGCTTTATCTTTGTGAAAGTTAAAGCCCTGCTTAAGTACACATCTGTGACTTCGTAAGGTTAGCTCAACAAATCAAATGTTAAGGAAAAGGGGACTGCCAGAACCGTCCCTCCAATCCCCAGAACTGATATATTCATGAAAAACATAATTATCATTATCTTTGCATAGGAAAAACAAAAAAATTAAAAAAATATTCATTTTCCGACTTAAGTTCTATGCTCTTGTTGCGTATGGAGTGTGTAAGCCGTTTGAAAACATAACTAGCTCTGCATAAATTAACTCTTGATTGAAAACATGAATCGATTAACGTTTGAACAGGCAATCCCAAAGTTGCGTCCAAAGGTAATCCGTGTTGCATTCGATTTCTTCGAATCCATGGTTGATGCTGAAGATGTTGCTCAGGAAACTCTTATCCGGCTTTGGAATCTGTGCGAGAAACTTGATGAAAGCAGAAATATCGAGGCGTTGTCAGTCAGAGTGGCAAAAAGTGTTTGTGTGGATGCTTACAGGCGGCAACATTTGAAGACGGTTTGTATTGACAGTAGTGATGAAGAAGATTCTCTGAAAGCTACACCAGCGGATCTAAGTCCTTCGCCTCAGGAAGAGATGGAATCAATAGAAATGCAAAATGCGATCCAAGGTGCAATACAAGGACTTAATCCTCGAGAACGTCAACTCTTCGAAATGAGACAGATGGAGGGCCTTTCAACAGAAGAGATATCACAGCAAGTAGGCATTCCAAAAGCGTCTGTGCAAAGCATGATATCAATGGCGCGAAAGAAATTGTTTGTAGAACTTAAACAGAAAATGAGTCGATGACACCAAAAGAAATCAACATACTTATTGACCGTTATCTTGCGGGCGAAACAACACCAGAAGAAGAACGTCAACTTGCTCTCGCAGTTAGTAGTGAAGACGCTCATGCTGAGTGGAAAGCCATTGCTGAGATGCTGGGCGAATTGACAGTTGCAGAAGCCATGTATGATGATATCATGCAAAAACGTGCAGCATCAGTCAGCAAGCCTATTACTCATACAAAGACAAGAGCCATGTGGATGGGATGGGCATCTGGGGTTGCGGTTGCTGTCATAGCTGTTACATTCACACTATACTTCAGCGGACAGTTCAATCATAGTATAGACGTTGTTGCAATGGCGGATTCTGTTAAAGCTGATACAGTTAACGTAAAGGCTGATATTCAGAAGAATACTAAAACAAAGGATGTGGATGATCCTTTGAAAGTAATAAAGGAAATTCGTCGTGTAACAACTCCTCAACGTAACTATATGGCAGAGGCTTCATATACTGATTCTTTACATGTCGTAGATGAAGAAGATTATGATGATTATGCTCGAATAGATGAGACTCCTATGATCTTGAATCTTGATCTTGACGAGTTGCGTGACAGAGCTGAAAATATGGCAGAGGCATTGGCAACTGTTAATGATGATTTGTTTGATAACTATTAAAATTAATTCTAACTTTTTTCGGAAGTTAAAGAGAAGATAATTGAAGATTTTTAATACAACTTTCGCAAGCTTCAGTTGAAAAAATACAAATTCATGAAATAATGAAAGCACTTGTTTGTTACATAGTCTTTTTATTTACAATACTTTCCGCAAATGCGCAGGGTTGTAAGATTGACAACTATTTGGAGAGCCTAGCTCAACGTGGTGCTAAGGTGTCCGTGGCAAGAATTACGGACAAGTATCGTAACGGCAAAAGATACAGCGTATATTTTGATAATGAGTCTATTCTTCAGAAAGGTGAAAGGCTCGATTCAAATCATACTGTTCCAGTTCTTGTCGACAGTATTCGCCTGTTTCTAGATGGATTGTCGTTGTCTGCTGTTGAAACATACAGATACTGCACACATAAGATGGGAACGGATACCATCTCATACTCGCTTTCCTTGAAAGCATACGGTGAGTATGAGGATTATATCATTGAACCAGAAAGCAAACCTGAAATATGGTATCAGATTAATGAATCTAATTTCTTTAATCAGTATCATTTTAACTCGTACGACAACTCATACAAGCAGTATGAAAGGAGTCTGTACCAGTCACTTAAGGGAAAGAATCGCAGAGCTTTCATGGGTGCAAAGGAGTTCTTGCTGTTTGATTATGTGAATAATCGTGGAAATATCATCTATATGAGAAATCAGGAAGGTACAAATATGAATGGCGCTTATGACTTTCATATAGAATCATTTGATTCACTCCTTAACAAACTGATGGCAGAGGTATCAGTCAGAAAGTATTCTGTTGAATACATTCACAAGGGTGAAGAAGGTCTTGATAAGAACACGTCATATTACTTCACAGACGGCCTTTTCTACGGGTCAGATGATAGCCATTCAAAAGGAACTCTTTATATTATTAACTCTCTAGATGAAGCACGTAAGGTTTATTCGCAACTATTCAGTAGGGCAGAAAGGCACATGGACGAAGAGCATATGCAGAGTTGTGTAATGGAATATTCAAACCGCCATTTCTCGCTAAGTGGAATCAAAAGTATGGTTAAGCTCCAAGTCAACAATCTACCATTATCGAGTTATGTTATTGCGGACATGAGTAAAGATGGAAAGCTATCCATTCTCCGACTTGAGATAGAGGGGGAATACTGGATTCCAAAGGAATGGAAGAAAGTTAAGTCCTATATCAAAGGAAAAGTGAAGAATATTTAACTCCATTTTACTTCCTAAAGTTGAGAACTTAGAAACCAAAATTATTTACTTATAAAACAATATTTCTATGAAAAAGTATGCATTGTTAATCGGTTTATGCTTGGCATCAGTAGTTTCAAACGCACAGGATGTTAATCCTAGAGGTCTGTTCTTGTGGAAGAATACAAGTTATGAGAACGGCCGTCCTGACAAATTGCCAGAGATTCAACAGTATAAGTATTGTACGGATGAAGCAACCCTACAACTTGTGATTCGTACTGATGTAACAGTTCCAAAAGTTGATTTTCAGATGTCGGTACTTCAGAATGATAATTACCCATTCGTTGTAACTGGCGATGTCCCTCAAGGTATGGATGGCAAGAGACCACGAATATACGACAGCAATGGCAAAAGTTTTACATTAAAGTGGTACAACAATATCCTTCCACGAGACGTTATGTTCCCATACAACGAGTTTATCACGGAGTATTACTCAAAGGATGGTGTCGACTCTCGTGCACAGCGCTGTTTCGATTTGTGTCAACTGAAGCTCAAGGGTAACCCAAAGAAGAACAAGCTGTTTGGAAGCTGGTACAGAGTGGGTACATTCACAAAGGTTGACAACTTCGACGTTATCATTCCTTGTCCAAACGACATGTATAAGGTCTACGATGAAGATGTGTATTTCCATGTGTATAATATTGGAAGCCAAAGACAAATCCGACTCTACTTCATTTTACGCTCTGTAAAGTACAAGGGAGCTGACACAACAGAGGAGTTTGGTACTGACTGTCACGTTACTTGGGTTGATGACGATACATACAAGTTGTCATACCAAAATGAAAATGGAGAAACACTCACAGAATTGTGGAAGCGTTCTGGTTTGCCAAAGTACATTCAAAAGCCTATCTTTGGAACAGACTTCCCTGTCTTCGAATTGAAGAATCCAATGCCAAACATGTTTGGTTATTAGTTTCTCAGTTTTAGCATATGCTAAGTGATGATAAAAAAATAACTTGGTATAAAATGCCTTATAACTTGGCACGCCTTTGCTTTATCTTGTTGGCTATTTAGAATCTGTTTATCAGTCACGATGCCCGCATCGCTCCTTCTAAACATCTCCCAAATATCTCAACAACCTAAAGCAAAATCGTACCAATTTATTATTTAATCATCACTAAAAGCTGAAATCTAGTTAGTTAATAGTAATAATATAATTAGAATCGATTCACTCCACTCGTAGCAGCGATGCTGTGAGTGGAGTTTTTCCATAGTACTTTATTCGATAATCGTTCGTAATTACACGGTATTATTTGAAAAGAAAAATGGGCTCTACAGATTTTGTCCGTGGATAGCCCCATACAAAACTGCTAGCTATAATATCATCGTGCAACGGTAGATTATTCAAAATAAAAGTGTAGCTTTGCACCATGACAAAGAACTCACACATACCATTAGCATACGAAGC
>JAZUHP010000130.1:0-7450 GCA_045641785.1 Bacteroidaceae bacterium | reverse complement strand
GGTTTCCGCATTGGTGACATTCCTGCGTTTAATCGAGAAGTAGTACGAGAGGCAATCCTCAATGCTTGCTGCCATCGCGTGATGTTCATCCAGAGCGATGTGGTAGTCAAGCAATATCCTGACCAACTCATCATCACCAATGCTGGAGGTTTCCCTGTTGGTGTTGATGTTGACAACATTCTTACGGTCAATAGTATGCCACGTTGCAAACTCATCACCGAGGTATTACAGAAGACTGGCTTCATAGAGAAGAGCGGACAGGGTGTTGAAAAGATGTTCTATCACTGTCTGATGGATGGCAAGAGTTTGCCAGATTACTCTCTTACAGACGAGTGGCAGGTATGCCTACGACTCCCTGGCGAAATCAAGTACCCAGCCTTCATGCTCTATGCTCGTGAGTTGCAGAACGCCCGACCAGCAAACAACAAACTCAATGTCTTTGATCTTTTAGCCCTTTTCCGTGCCTCCCAAGGCGACAGTCAACGCCATACAGACGAGGTAACACTACGCAAACTTATCGACGAAGGATTACTCATCTCTACGCAAGATGGCTATAAATTGTCTGATAGGTATTATGAAATCGTCAAGAATACAACTGTTAATGCAACTGGACAAAAAGATGACACGGTAAATGTCCCAGTAAATGATACGGTAAAATTATCACAACTTTCTGAAAGACAGCGTAAGATTTATTATATCATAAAAAATGGCACGATAAATGATACTGCAAATGATACTGTAACCGCCAAAACATTATCGGAATCATTAGGCACCAGTATTATAACCATAAAACGTGATCTTGCTGCCATGCAATCCGTGGGTGTCATAAAACGTGTTGGAAGTGATAAGACTGGGCATTGGGAGATAATTGGGAAATAATTGACAACGTCAAATAGTTTATTATGCAACAAGAAAACATACCAATAAAAGTTGGATTGCTTGAACTCCTCTATGGCAGTCAAGGAACACAGTTCGTGATTCCTGCCTATCAGCGTAACTATACTTGGGTCGCCAACAGGGAGGTAAAACAGTTGCTCGATGATATAAAGGTTGTACTGAGTGGCGAAAGGAACAAGCACTTTATTGGCATCATGATATATTTGGAAACGAGCATATCTCCTTTCCAACGTGAACGTTCTGTCATTGATGGACAGCAACGTCTTACCACTATTTTCCTAACTCTCTATGCTATCAAGGAACTTATGCTAGAGCGAAGCATGAATACAGAGGCAGAGAGATTGGAGAATATGTATCTGGTAAATCCATTCAACGAGACAAACAAGTTTAAGCTGAAGCCTCTTGTATCAGACGATGCCGTTTATCAGCAGATTGTATCTCGTGATTTCGACAGCATACAGGAGAAGAAGGCTAATGTCTATCTCAATTTCTTCTATATCAAGAATACGCTTCAGGAATTGCTTGGCACATACACCATCAACGACATTCTGGAGGCGATGAATAAACTGTACATCGTCTGTGTGCCTATTGGCAAAGACGATTACCCTCAGAAGATTTTCGAGAGCATCAATGCAACAGGTGCAAAGTTGACGGCAAGCGACTTGATCCGCAACTTCATCCTCATGCCTATCCAAAGCGAGCTTCAAGACAAATACTACGATAAGTATTGGAAGCGCCTGGAGCAACTCATTGATAGTGATTCGAAGAAGTTGGAAGCCTTCTTCCGTTTCTTTATCATGGCAAAGCGCATGTCGTTGATTAACAAGAGCGCAGTTTATCGTGCATTCACAGAGTGGTATGAGGATAACATCGCCAACTATGGTGAAGAAGGCGTGTTCAAGGAGATTGTAAATTATGCTTCATATTACAATGCCATCTACAAGGCTCCAGTAGCGTCTTTGGATTCGGCATTGCAAAAGGCTGTAGAGGAGTTCCGCTTTATTCTTTCGGACATGCCAGCTCCATTGCTTATAGAGCTTTATGCAATTCACAAGAAGGTTGATGCAAATGGCAATCCATGTATTTATGCAAAGCAGTTGGCTGAGATCATTACTATTCTCAACTCATACCTTATGCGCAGATCTCTTTGCGGAATGGACACGAGCGACATCACTCGCTACTTCCCAACCCTTCTGAAAGAGACGCTTGCAGATTGCAATGGCGACTATTCAAGCATTGTGGAAATCTTCAAGAAGAACCTTGTGAACCGTAACAAGGGAAATTCTCAGGAGATGCCAGACAACAACCGTCTTCGTGATAGAATCCAGAATGCCAATATGTACAACCTTCGCACATGGCTTGGCATATTCTTCCGCAAACTGGAATCAGAAAACAATCCTGCCCCTGTTGACTTCTCAAAACTCAGTATAGAGCACTTGATGCCACAGACGGCAACACAGGATTGGTATGACGCTCTGAACACAGATAAGGAAACATACGATGAGAACATTCATCGTCTTGGCAACCTCACACTTGCTGCAAGAAGCGACAATAGCAAAATGAGCAATAAGGTGTGGGAATACAAGAATAAGGTTCTGGCATCAACAAACCATCTCAAAATCAATCACGAAATTCTGCAGAAGGAGCATTGGGCACTTACTGATATTGAAGATCGTACCCAACAGTTGATAGCAGAAATAGCAAGATTATACCCATATTACGAAGCAAAGGACTCGTCTGTAACAAAGGTTCCTATCTGCATTGACTATCAGAATGCGTATGCTCAAGGATATTACTATCCAGACAATGGAAGTATTGAGGTTCTTGAAGGCTCCACGCTCTATATGGACTTGCCAAGTCCTGAGTCTTATCCAGAGGTAGAGGCTTTGCGTGCTGAACTGAAGGATAATGGCATATTGCGAGAAGATAACCAGATGTTGGTTTTCGCATCTAATCATGTCTTTTATCCAAAGCGAGTGAACGCCACAGCCCTTTCCACTACGGCTGCCATCATCCTTCATGGCTCACGTAACGGCTGGGAGTACTGGATGAATGAGGATGGTGTGCAGTTAGGTCAGGTTGACGGACTAAGAAAGAATAACGAATAATATGCAACAATACGAAGAGTACACAATTGAGAAGAAGAAAACATTGGGGGCATTCTATACTCCTAAACCCTTAGCTGATTATTTGGCTAAGGTGACACTCTCTTTGTGCAAACTTGATTCTGCAAAAGAACAATATTCTGTATTGGACCCAGCAACCGGAGATAGCGCACTTCTAATCGCTTTTTATGAGGCTATTAGTAATAAGAAAAGTCAAATACAACTCTACGGAATTGATGTTGAAAAAGATGCAGTCAAACGTTCTATTGACTATTTTGCCAATATAGATCATAATGCGCACTTTTTTCAATTGGATGCCCTATATCCTGCCAAGAATGAAACAAGCAAGAATGGCTGGAAACAATTTATTGACAATAACCTACCTAATGGTATAGATTTTATCGTGTGCAATCCACCATGGGGAGCTGAGAAAGATCAATATACGAATTTAGATAAAGAATTTGTTACCGCAACTGGGCAATTTGACATTTATGATCTCTTTATTGAGTTGGTAGTGAATATGCTCAATGACAATGGATGCTATGGCATAATCGTCCCAGACTCTATTTATTGCGAGGAGCATACTCCAATCCGTAAGTACTTGCTGGATAACACCACAATCAAGCGCATTGTTAGATTAGGTGAGGGTATATTTCCTGATATAAATATTGCTGTGTCATTAATATTCGGTATTAAGAAGAAAAGCAATAATACAAAAGTTATATGCTCGCATCTTTCAAATGAGCTGAAAAAGAGTGTGTTGAGCAATGCAATAACAATCAAACAGGCGGTTGATAGTTGTGCAACAAAGATTCTTCAAAAGACAATGATTGCTGAGGAGTATAAATTTCTCACTGATGTAAAATCAACAGACAATAAACTTTTGAATATATTACATCATTCAAGTAAAATTGGTGATGTTGCTCAAAGCCATAGAGGGATTGAACTCTCTAAGAAAGGGGTTATACTAAAATGTGATTCTTGTGGCAAATGGTTTCCTAAACCGAGAGGACACAAGAAAGATGTAGTTTGTCCTCATTGTAAATCCCAAATACCAACAAAACAAGCAGAGGAAGATGTAATAATTGCTCAAAAAGCGTCTAAAAACACAAAACGCATTGTTGTTGGTGAAGACATTCTAAGATACAATATAAAGGGGAAATCCTATATTCGTTTGGGCTTCGATGGTGTGAATTATAAAGATGAGAACATTTACACAGGCTCGAAGGTCTTGATACGTAAAACAGGTGTTGGAATTACGGCTGGGATGGACTATAATAATTGTATGACAAACCAGGTTGTATATATTCTCAAGAGAAAAGAAACAGCCTTGCCGTCAATTACAAATGAAGTTCTACTTGCAGTTCTTAATTCAAGAGTAACAACATATTATATTATAAAAACTTTAGGTAGCAATGGCTGGAAATCAAATGCATACTTGACTCAAAAGGATATAATGCAAATGCCATTTCCTATCATTAATGACAATACTGAGACAACGGCAGTCCTTGCTAGAGTAACAGCACTTGTTAAAGGGAACGTTAAAGCTAACGATTCTGTTTTCCCCAATCAAATAGATGCCGAAATTGAGTATCTAATTTCGCAGCTGTTCGGTTTGAACGAAACAGATTACGATATAATATTCCAAGCAATTAACGAAGCTCAGCAGATGATACCATTTCGGAGATTGCTTACGATAACAAAAGAAGATATATTTAGAAATGGGATATAGATATATAGGTTCTAAAGACAAATTAGCTCAGACGATAATAGACACTATCCATGAGAAGTGTCCTGATGCTAGGTCAGTCATAGATTTGATGGCTGGCACAGGATTGTTCTCTCTTGCCTTAAGACGAAATGGGTATAGGGTTGTCGCTTCTGATGTAATGACGTATTCATTCCATCATTTAAGAGTCAATTTGTTACTTAATTCATCTCCTACATTTAATGGTCTTGTGCCTTTGTTAGGAGAAGACTGTACGTACACTCGTGTATTAGACTATCTAAACCATCTTGCTCCTGTAGCTGGTTATATTACGAAAGAATACACTCCTAATGGTGCTCCAGATGCAGGATGTAAACCTCGTATGTATTATACTACAGAAAATGGTATGAAGATTGATGCCATACGTCAAACAATAAAGATGTGGTACGAGAATAATCTCATAACAGATATTGAGCATTCTTTGTTGCTTCATGATTTAATAATGGCTTCTAACGATATTGCCAACATAGCAGGAACATATGGTCACTATCTTTCTCATTTCGTAAAAAGATCTACTGACCCTATATCTTTGTACCCTACTGTTTTTGATACAAGTGATAATGTCAATGGTCATGAAATAAGAAGAGGTTATGCCGAGGAAATATCGCAAGAATTGTATGCTGATGTATGTTATATAGACCCTCCTTACATTAAACGTCAATATGCAGCTAATTACCACCTTCTTGAAACTTTAGCAAGAGAGGACGAACCCGATGCAATAGGCGAAAGTGGACTTCGTCCTTGGCGAGATCAGTATTCCAATTTTTGCTCAAAAGTTAGGATTAGAGGTTCCTTTGATTTAATCTTAAGGAATGTTCATAGCAATAATATTTTTATCAGTTATAGTGAAGATGGATTGCTGCCTATAAATGATCTATGCGAGTTTTTAAGTCAATATGGACGAGTAGAAGTATCAGAAATACGGTATAAACGATTCAGAAGCAATACAAGTACAAAAGAGCTTGAATTAACAGAATATTTGATTTACATAAACAAACATAATTAGTATGAAAGCGATAAGTGTTTTATACAGAAGGCTGACAAATGCAGAGTTCAATGCTACCTCTGGAATTGTTTCGCAAACTAATGGCGGTGGTCAAACATATTTTGATTTCCCGTCAGGACCTGATAGTGTCCCTGATGCTGATATGCAGGAGTTTTTTAATCATATAAATCCATCACAGAATCAACATGGTAACGTTTGGGATTTTAATGTGACTAATTTGCGTCTTTTGGAAGAACAGAAAGCTACAATATCAGCAAGAAGTTCTAGTCGTAACAGTTTACGCAATCAGCAAATAGGCAAGGCTGAGCGATTTAAGATATTCAATCCTGATAATGGTTTCCCTACAACCTATGATGATTCTGTTAACCCAATCGTTATCTACATAATTAAGGATGAAAATAATGGTTACTGGTGTGGATGGTTTTATCTAAATGATTATAATCCAGAAACATGGCATATAACATTGGATCTTGCTCAAATGTGGGATCCTAAGAAAAATTGCAAATGCATAAAACTATCAAGGTCAATAGTTTTCTGTAAACATGTAAGTGATTGGCCATTCGGTAAGAGCGACAATTATTTTGAACAGCAAAAACAGAAGTCGTTGGCAAAAGCGGTTGAATCGGGGTATAAAACTACAATTCGCACCAAACCATTCCTCCTTCTTGCCGGTATCTCTGGTACAGGCAAGAGCCGAATCGTGCGCGAATTGGCGTTCAAGTCATGTCCTAAGTATTTGCAAGATAAGGACGGAACAACTCCTGGTAACTACTGCATGATAGAGGTAAAACCAAATTGGCATGATTCTACAGAATTGTTGGGATATTACAGTAATCTGAGTAAAGGGTATCAGTTCAAGAAGTTTGTACAATTCCTCGTAAAAGCAAAGATGAATCCTGAGGTTCCATTCTTTGTTTGTCTTGACGAAATGAACCTTGCACCGGTAGAACAGTATTTTGCAGAAATTCTAAGCATTCTGGAAACGCGTAAGCACCCAAAGAATAGTGCAGGCGAAGTTGACATGAGTGTTATAAAGTCTGGTGTGATTATTGAAGGTAAACACTTCTCGCAAGTTTATCAAAAGGATATGGGAGGTGTCATTTCTACAGTTGAGAAGAGAATAAGTGATGGTGACTGGTATGCGTCATTCTTCAAAGAGTCTCAAATGTCTGAAGAAGAAAAGGCTATCGTACAAAAGAATCGATCTGAGTTTACTCTCTGCGATGAAGGTCTTACCCTTCCCGACAATGTTGTCTTCATCGGTACAGTCAATATGGATGATACCACACACCAGTTCTCACGCAAGGTAATAGACCGTGCCATGACGATAGAGATGAACGGTGGTAAGTTGAAGAACATGTTTGGTGGAAGTAATAATTTGGCATACCTAGAAGAGGAAGAGCAAAAGAAGTGGCAAGCGGCCTTCAAGCAGGAGTATGTTAGTGCAGATGAGGTGTTAGCTGCTCATCCAAACGAGGCAGATAAGATTGTAGAAATGTTGCCAGAAAAACTGGAGGCAATCAATGTAGCATTGAAGGGCACTCCGTTTGAAGTAAGCTATCGTGTACTGAACGAGTTGACCATCATGATGGGTGTTATGATTGATGATACTCCTGATGAAGAACTGGAAACAATTGTCAACAATGCCCTTGACCGTATATTGTTGATGAAGAT
>JAZUHP010000129.1:0-13253 GCA_045641785.1 Bacteroidaceae bacterium | reverse complement strand
GATTCCCATATTCCGGATGGTCGTTGTTAATTGTTAACTGTTAATTGTTAACTGAAACTGTTAACTGAACTCCGCATGGCAAATGGTAAATCCCCTCATCCTTGTGTTCTGTACTGGCTTGGAGCAATACCGAAATGACGGGTGAAGTTACGGTGGAAGGTAACGTAACTTGCGATACCACACTCTACAGCGATAGCTTCTATCGTGTACTCAGGATGTTCCTTGATAAGTTGTGCGGCATATTCTAGTCGCAATCCTGTTATGTACTCTTTGAATGTACTACCTGTATATGCCTCAAACTTCTTGGTGAACGTTCTACGTTGTATGTGAAGTTCATCAAGTAAAGACTCGCGAGAGAAGTTTACGTCTGTAAATAGTTTGCGTGACGTGAGTTCGTAGATGAATCGTGCAATACAAGCGAGATTCTCGTCATCGTTAGTAGCCTCTACGTTACTATCATCATTCTCTTCTTGTGGATTAACAACATACTGCTTGTTCTCTGTCTCATTGACAATGGACTCCTTGTCTTCGTTGATGCTTTCTGTGTTTCTTGGCATCAATTCGTCATTTGTGTTTGGATGTATAGTCTTGCCATACTTCTCGTTTTCAAGTTCAAGAACTTGTTGCTTGTACTTAATAAGTTTGTCAATGTTACTTGCAAGAGCTTGATTCTTGCGCTTTATTGTCTTGTAGCGTAATATGACAAATATAGAACACATGACAATAGCCAATATGATGACAGCACCAATGATGAGGTAAGATCTTTGTTTAATCAGTTCTTCGTCCTTGTCCTTTACTTTGTAAAGTGTGTCAAGTTCACCTGACATCTCTGAGATCTCCTCAGTAAAGATGGCGTTAGAAAGTGAATCGTCATACGCTACAAGCTTGTTTTTTGTAGTGTATGCCTTTTCCCATTCTCCCGAGGCCTTGTAAATAAGTAGCTGACATTCAAGTGCTGTAGGCTTATCCTTTATCTTTTTTGTAGTTGCTAATGCAATCTCGTATTGCTTATTTGACAAGAACATCAGCGACTTTACTACGTCAACCCATGCGTCAAATATATAAGGATCCTTGGACTTTGACTGTAGGAAAAGGTTAGCATATAATCTGAATTTCTCAATATCCCCCTTCTCAAAATGTGCTCTACATAAGCTATATAGTATCTCAGGCTGGCCGTTATCATAAGACAATGCAATTTGTGCATTCTCGATACACTTGTCATATTGCTTATCCATAAGATAGTTTGTGGCAAGGATATTGTATAGTGTAGCCTTTGTCGCAAGACTTGGAGTGTCCATGTCTTCAAGGCATTTTATTGCCTTGACAGCATTCTCTATTGAGTGCTTATAGTCCCTCTTCTCATTATAAACGTAGGACATTGTGAAATAACCACTATAGATACCTCCAATATCATTCATATCCTTGGCATCTTTCATGATGTCCTGTACTGCACGGAATGCAAGATGCCTATGATGATTATTAAGATGGAATAGCACAATAGATATTTTCTCTGTGAAATAGAATGGGGACAAATCATTCTCAAGTGCTAGTTCCTGAGTCTTTTGACAATGTTTCATGAACTCGGCAGAGTCATTCTTGGCATATGAATAATGGCTACGAAGTTGTGAGGCAAATAGGTTTAACCTCTTTACTTTTAGTTCTTTTGCCATTAAATCAAGTGAATCTGCAAAAGTAAGAACCCATTTCTCAGTTATATTTATATTTGCTGATTCGTACCTTTTTTGTACTTCATTTGGTATTCCTTCCCAGTAGTTGTCCAATGTTTCTGATTTCGCCTTTGTACAGAAAAATAACAGCGCTATAAGTGAAAGAAATATATGTTTAGTTTTATTCGTCATTTTTGGGGAAATAAGCTATGTTTATTTGAAAGTCTATTAAATTCGATGCAAATATACTTGTTTTTTTTGGAGTATCAAATGTTTTTGTGCGCAAAACTGCATACTTAAAGCAATTTTGTGCACAAAAGTCGTATGTCTCATCGAGATTTCTGTAGGTCAGTAGGGGAGGGAGAACTATTTAATAATATTCCGGAAGGCTATTATTTCTTCTTCCTAGATTTCAACACTTCGCGAAGGTTGTTTGTCGCTTTTTGAATGAGATCCTGAGTACCACTTCCGTTGTTAACATATTCCATGACCATATTGGCATAGTTCATGGCTTCTCTAATCTCGTCTGATTTGTTCGGAATGGTACGGATATAAGTAAGTAGTTGAATGAGGTCATTCAAGTCCTCTGGCTCTGCAAGGTTTCCAGGACGCATTGTGTTAATTGCCATATTCAAATTGGAAGTCAACTCGTCAATCTCGTCCTGATTTTGTTCCTTGTTCTCTACCGTATATTTCTCAGCATCATCTAACATCTTTATGAGTCTTGCGTAGCCATTTGGAGCCCATGGTGCATAACTAGGAACCTTCTCCGCTAAAGCATTCCATGCCTCCTGCTCTGTTTTACGTTGGTGTGCTATTGCTATTGACTCCTTAAATGATGACATGTCAAGAGACTTAGACACCTTCTTCTTTGTCTTGGATATTATGTTAAGACGAAGATAATGTGTGGAATGTGAGGTTTGATAGTAATCTGGTGTAAAGGTCTTGCCATCTAAAGAAAGCGAATACAATTTGCCACCTGTTCCATCTGTGCCCACTTCACTATTAACTGTTATCTCGTCAAGATTAGCTGTTATATTAAAATCTGCCTCCTTCCATGTCTTAACGTCTGGTGTTGCCATTGCGAGTGGGCCATACATGATGACACCTGTCCATTGTGGATTGAATGGAGTATGGATCTCATTTTTGCCAGTTGCAGCAAGAGCCATCTTGTCTGGTCCCCAGTTGATATGCTTGGTAAATGGCATAATAACTTCCACAACATCTTCTGTAGACCATACACGTTCTGGGATTGTTATGTATGAACAAGGCTTATATCTCTTTGCTATAGACTTACCATTAAGTTTGACGTCAAATCCCGATGTTGCCCAGTATGGCACACGCAGTTTCATGGCAAACGAACCTTTACCTTGCGCTATCTTGATTGTACTATATTCGGCAGGCCAGTCACAATCCTGTTGGATTGACACTCCCTTGCTCTTCCAGTTAAGTACACTTGGCATGTAAAGACCTACCCATAAGGTACTGTCATTTGAAAAGTATGTCGCTTCTTGATACTTCACATGACTTTCCATACCAGTACCGCCACAACATGTACTTTGTGGTGTCTCGTTACCGTAAGGCTTTGTGGCATTCATTCCGACTGCATACTGGTATGTTACTCCCCAGTGTGAAGGGTGAACCGAACCGACAATCTGGTTGTACAGAACACGCTCGTAATAGTCCATGTACTCTGCATTGTCTGGGTCAAAGCAGTTCAAGTCCTTTGTCAACTTGGCAAGGTTATATGCACAACATGTCTCGTTAATGTCCGGGTTAGGGTACATGTTGTTCTTCATGTCAGAATAGACACTTGTGTTCATTGACAAGATCTGTGAATAAGGTTGACGGAACATCTCGCCATTACCCACACCACCGGTTGCATAGGAATAACGTCCTTGAATCATATTCCAGAAGTTGCGCGCCAAATTATAATAAAATGGGTTCTTGCAACTTGCATAGGTACGTAAGGCACCCGTGATCATTGGGATATGTTGATTGGCATGACGACTACGAATGTCATCAATGTTACGTGCTACAGGTATGAAAAAGGCAGGGGCGTCAAAGTATTTTGCAGCCTCAAGCAAGCGTTCTTTGTCTTGTGTGTCATCTGCCATTTCTGACAAGCGAGCAAGTGATTCCTCTATACCACCGACTTCTCCGGCTATGTACATGTTCCACATCTCGTATCTGTTACCAGGTCTCTCTTGACGTTCAGCCTTGGTTCCGTGATGTCTTAGGTAGGAACGGTAATGAAGTCTGTTCCATACCCAAAGTCCCATATCCTTTGCAATGAGATAGGACAGTCTGCCCACCTCGTTTGGGCACATGTGCCTATCCTTACCAAGGTCGATGTTTGATAAGGATGTATCGTTGTTGTCTATAGAACATAACACGTTCGCAATGTCAATAAGTCCAGCCAACTGCTTGTGTATAGTGTAGTAAGGCGCCCATACCCAATCCTCATTGTTATATGCTCTATAGCATTCTATGAGTGCAGGGTGTGCGGCAGGGATGGCATTGAGATAACCATATCCATAGTGCTTGTAGTCTTTCTTGTATTCGTCGAAGGCTTCCCAGGTGCCTTTCATGTTTACAAGCTCATTTGCTGGAGCATAGTCTCGAGCTTCCCAGTAACGGTTGAGGGTACTGTCCCACACGAATGTTCTCTCCTGACACTCTCGCAGCTCCTTGATAACTCGTTCCATACGGTAGAACAGTTCTGCCTTCTGTGTCTTGTTCTGTGTAGAAGCGAAGGCAAAGGCAAGTGCAGACATGTAGTGTCCTGTTCCATGTCCTTTAAGTTTTGTTGTTGGTGAATCCCAGCCGTCAGCTTCCTTATATCCTTCGGTTGGTAAACCGTATGTGTCTCTGTAGTTATAGAGTTGCTGTGTAACGTCAAGTTCTAATAATGCCTTGATGTCTAGGTCACGATTGTTTGTAAGACGGTTGTGGCCAGTTATTGTAACATCTGTAAGTGGAAACGCTGTTGCAACGATGTCTTTCTTTACTTCATTCCACGCATCCTTTGACACCTTTATGTTTGCAGTAACAGGAAAACCTTTGTTTGATGTGTTGTCTCCTATGATGTAACCAAGAATCTTGTACTCCTTGCCTTCTGGATAAAGACCTGGGTTTGCCTCTTCGTTTTCAGTTGTGAGACTTGAGTTTGTCCACATCACCTGGCGCCACTCATGGCTACCGTCACTATATGTTACCCAAACTTGATAAGGTAGACTTGGTGCTGCGGAACATGATGCTGTTATCTCTATCGGTTCAACACTCTTGATATGTTTGTATCTTGTCTTCTTAGGGGAAATCTCAAGCGGACTTCCTACTTTAGTCGCCTTTGCATGACTGTCAGTAAGAAGTGAAAAAGAGAAAATAAGGATAATACTAACTAGTAATCTTTTATTCATGGTTTTTGTTATTATTCAAGTTTTACTTTAGGAACAAAATGGAGAAAGAAGAAGTTGCCTCTCCCTTGTCGCTTTGTCGCCTCACTTGACTCCATTTAACTCCTTCAAGCGATGCGTGAGTTAATGCAAATATAGTTTATTTTATAATTGCAGAACTGAAAGAGTAGTCTAATAATGTATTTTTTGGATAATAATACCATATTTTGGATAATATGTAGTACATTTGCGTTGGTAAAGTGATGATAAAAAAATAACTTGGCACGCCTTTACTTTATCTTGTTGGCTATTTTGAAGCTGTTTCTCAGTCACAATGCCCGCATTGCTCATTCTTGACATCTCCAAAATCTCTCAACGACCTAAAGCAAAATCGTACCAATTTTATTATTTAGTCACCACTAAATGGTATGACATCTCAAATAAAAACAAATAAAAGACATGAAACCTACAGCTATACTGTTGTTGCATTGCCCTGACAAGCAGGGTATCATTACAGAAATAACAAAATTCATTACAGATAATAAAGGTAACATTGTCTACCTGGACCAGTATGTAGACAAACTTGAAGGCAGATTCTTTATGCGTGTGGAGTGGGAACTTGACGATTTCCTTATCCCTGCAGACAAGATTAGCGAGTACATTGACACTCTCTATTCACAACGCTTTGACCTTAAGTTCCACTTGTATTTCGGCGACCAGAAACCACGTATGGCTCTGTTCGTGTCAAAGATGTCACATTGCCTCTATGACCTCCTTGCACGCTACGAGGCAGGTGAACTGAATGTGGAGATTCCTTGTATCGTATCAAACCATGAGGACCTTCGTGCCGTGGCAGAACAGTTCAATATACCTTATTATGTATGGAGCATCAAGAAGGACTGGTCAAACAAGCGTGAGGTGGAGGATGCTGAGATGGCTCTTCTTCGTGAACAGAAGATTGATTTCATCGTCCTTGCAAGATACATGCAGATTATATCAGACGAGATGATTGAGTCTTATCCAAACCGCATAATCAACATCCATCACTCGTTCCTCCCTGCCTTCATCGGTGCACGACCATACCACCAGGCATACCAGCGTGGCGTGAAGATTATCGGTGCAACAAGTCACTATGTGACTGCTGAACTTGATGCAGGACCTATCATAGAACAGGATGTGGTTCGTATTACTCATAAAGATACTCCTGACACTCTCGTGCTCAAGGGCAAGGATCTCGAAAAGATTGTACTTTCACGTGCTGTCAAAAAGCATATTGAGCATAAGGTACTTACTTATAAGAACAAAACAATCATATTCTCATAGTGAAAAATTTACTTTTATTCTTAGTGACATTCTGCCTTTCGTGTGTTGAGGTAATGGCTGACGAGTGGGATACTGATTACCCTGTCTTGGAGAAAAGTATCGCTGCTGTCCGTATTGGTGATAAGCATTATGACATTACAAACTACGGGGCAAGACTTAACGCCTCACCTAAACAGAATCAGAAAGCTATAAATAAGGCTATAGATAAATGCAGCAAGTCGGGGGGTGGCAAGGTCATCATCCCTAAAGGTGTATGGAACACAGGTGCCATACGTCTATTGAGTGGCGTTAACCTTGTTGTAGAGGAAGGTGCCACACTACAGTTCGTCTTTGACACAAGTCTTTATCCTGTTGTGGAGACACGATGGGAGGGACTTGGATGCTATAACATTTCGCCTCTTATATATGCAGCAGGTCAGCATGATATTGCAATAACTGGTAAAGGTACCATTGATGGCGGTGGTGCTCGCGACACATGGTGGGCATGGACTGGTGTAGAACGATTCGGATGGCGTCAGGGCATGTATAACCAGCGTCAGAGTCGTGCCAAGCTACAGGAGTGGAGCGAGTCACAAACTCCTATTGCAGAACGAGTGTTCACTAAGGACAATGCCATGCGCCCCCAAACAGTTAATCTTATGAGTTGCGAACGTGTGCTTATTGAGGGCGTCACTTTCCTTCGCTCTCCTTTCTGGGTATTACATCCTGTACTATGCTCAGACCTTACCGTTAGAGGTGTAAAGATTATAAACGAGGGACCTAACGGAGATGGATGTGATCCTGAGTCATGCAATCGTGTACTTATTGAGGATTGCCTTTTCCGTACAGGCGATGACTGCATTGCTATCAAGGGTGGAAGAAACAAGGATGGAAGAATGTGGAACATCCCTTGCCAGAACATCATTGTCCGAAACTGCAAGATGGAGGACGGACATGGAGGTGTTGTTGTGGGAAGCGAGATAAGCGGAGGGTTCCGTAATCTCTATGTTGAGAACTGCCAGATGGACAGTCCTAACCTTGATAGGGTAATCCGTATCAAGACAAACACTTGCAGGGGCGGTGTCATTGAGAACATCTTTGTTCGTAACGTAGAGGTAGGGGAGTGCCGTGAAGCTGTTCTTAAGATCAACCTTAACTACGAGCCTCGCGAAAAGGCAGAAAGAGGCTTTATCCCTACTGTCCGCAATGTGGTACTTGATAATGTTAATTGCCATAAGAGTAAATATGGTGCCTACATTTCTGGTTTAGACGAGAGTGTGCAGATAAAAAACGTGACTATACGTAATTGCAAATGGACAGGTATTGAAACTCAGGCACACCGTATAGAGGGTAAGGTGACTGGAATAAACTTTGAATAGCAAATGCTATTCAAAGTTTATTCTTGCTCCTAAAAATACCTCTTGCTAACCCTAAAGTTCCTTTAACTATTTGTTGCTAAACCTTTTATAATTATTACGGTCTAACAAGAAAGTAATGGCAGAATAATCACTTCTGTAGTTTTTTTATTTGGACTCAGCCAATAATCATTTTGGACTCAGCCAATAAAAATGAAGTACGTTATTTTTCCGATACAAAACTTTGCTAACCGTAATAATAACTTTTTATGCGAAAACATTTTATTTTTGCTTTATGCTGCTTTTCATCATTACTAGCAGAAGCTCAATCGCTGAATAGTGGTAATCTGAAACTTAATGACCTTGACTATTTTGAACGTCAGGGTGTGAATGTGCTGGTGTATAACAATACATTCAATGGTGGGTTCAATGACGAGAAGAACTCTGGTATAGAAATCATTCATCATGGAGTACGTACTGTTCAGGGAGGTGCTGTCAGACTTAACAAGACTCCAGAGCAATGGGATCTTGTGCCAAAGATGATAGATCGCAAGGTAAATAAGGAAAACAACTCTGTGGAGGTCTGTTTACGATATGAGGACTACGACTTTAACAGTCGTGTAGTCGTGACAGGTAAAGGACAGGCAGTCGAGATCTCCGTGTACCTTGATAAACCTGTGCCTGATGCTTTGACTGATGCTGGATTTAACATCGAGTTTCTGCCTTCGCAGTATTGGCAAAAAACATACATCGTGGATGGTCGACTCAATAGGTTTCCACGTTATGCTGTGAGCGAAACCGTTACAAGACCTAACAGTGAAAAGCCAAAGCAGTTTAAGGGTTTCAAGACTTATGACGACAGGGGTACTGACCGTTTTGTTGATCCTAAACCTATGGAAACAGGACATAGCATCATCCTGGCAAGCGATTCACCTGAGAGACTTGTGAAGGTGAGTAGCGAGGATTCGGAACTGCAGCTATATGATGGTAGAATGATTGCGCAAAATGGATGGTTTGTCCTTAGAAGTGCATTGCCAAAGGGTAAAACAGGCAAGGTCATCACATGGACAGTAGAACCTAATGCCATTGACGGATGGATTCGTGAACCAAATATAGGATTTTCTCAGGTAGGATACATTCCAGAACAGCCTAAGGTTGCTGTTATCGAACTGGACAAGAACGATAATGTCTGTCCAACAGCTTCAATTTATCGCATAAAGGATGATGGCAGTTCTGAAATGGTATTTACTGGCGCAGTTAATACTTGGGGCAGATTCTATAAGTACAACTATGCCAAGTTTGACTTTTCTTCTGTTCAACAGCAAGGAATATACTACATCAAATATGGAGACACAAAGACCAATAACTTCATAATAGATAACTCCGTATATGACAAGATAACTGACGCAACGACAGATGTATGGGTTCCAATCCACATGAATCACATGTGTGTGAATGAAGGTTATAGGGTATGGCATGGCGAACCTTTCAAGGAGGGATATCTGCAGGCTCCTCCAAGTGACCATTTCGACCTTCACCATCAGGGCAAGACAACTGACACAAAGTATAAGCCTTACGAACTTATACCTGGACTTAATGTGGGTGGCTACTTTGATGCAGGAGACTTTGACATTGAAACAGGTTCAAACATAAGTGTGGTAGAGAACTTTGTCCGTGCATGGGAACTGTTCAGATCTGACCGTGATGAAACATTCGTGGACGAGAAACAGAGGTATGTGGATCTTCATCGACCAGATGGAATACCAGATATCCTTCAGTATATAGAACATGGTACCCTTAACCTTGTGGCACAGGCAGAACAGATAGGACACATGGCGTCTACATTATCTAACTCTGTGCTTGACAATTACCATCATCTTGGTGATGCCGCTTCTCTTACAGATGGTCTACACTATGATCCTTCTCTTAAACCTTACGAGGTATCTGCTGATGGAAAATCAAGTGGGACACCTGATGACATGTGGGCCTTCACTACACGAAATGCAAGTCTTGACTTCCGTGCGGCAACAATGTTCGCTGCTGCGAGTCGTGCCTTAGAGGGATATAATGATGAACTTGCACAGCGTGCTCTTGTGCAGTCAAAGAGACTTATGGAAGAGGCTACAGAGATATTGAGCAAGAGAGATGACAGAGTTAACAGACGTGGCAATAGTGATAACATGGCTACAAACCTTCAGTTATATGGTGCCACTCATGACAACAAGTATCTTGACAAGTTTAAGCAGCAGATATGGGGCGCTCTTGACAGGAACCTAAACTTCAACATACAAACAGCTCTTGATGCTATTCCATACATGGATGCAAAGTATAAGAAGCAACTTCGTCCTTATATCGTGAAGTATCAGCAGTACATTGATAGTCTTGACACACAGAATCCTTATGGTGTGCCAATAGGCATAGGCAACTGGGCAGGCGCTGGTGCTGTACTCTCTTTTGGTACAACGGTATGCTTTGCTAATCTCTATTATCCAGATATAGTCAAGAAACAGGAGATTTACCGTGTGGCAAACTGGTTGTTTGGATGTCATCCTTATCACAACTATTCGTTTGTCGCAACTGTAGGTGCTGCACGTCCTAAGCAAGTATTCTATGGCAATAACCGTGCTGATTTCTCTTTCATCCCTGGTAATGTAGCTCCTGGTGTGCTGTTCCGCAAACCTGACCATTTCGAGAACTTTGACGACTGGCCTTTTCTGTGGGGACAGAATGAGGGTACTATTGCCGGTAACACTCAATATGTCATCTTTGGTTCTGCCTTTAAGAATCAGGTTAAGAAGTAGCAACGTCAAAAAATTTTACACGCTTGTGTAAAATAATTTTACAATCGCCATCTATCAATACGAAAAATGTTGATAGGTGGCGATTCCTGTTGTACCTTTGCAGCGTTAGAAGAATAAATTTTTTTTCTCGTTAATTGGTTAATATTAAAGTTATACTTGTTTTATGAAAAACAACTATGTAATATTCCTTTTAATATAAATATGTTAGTTCATCAAGAAGGCTAAGCAGTGATGCTGAGCCTTTTTTTACTTTTTGGCAGATATCTCATACTTATTTAACCTGAGTTCGACGAAAACATATCGCGCAAGCGCGGACGAAAGATTCGGTTAAGCGAATACAGAATCAAAAGATATTTTGAATTCTGTTGAGCGGTAGCATCTTGGACGAAGTCAACAATGCGATTAAGCGAATACAGAATCAAAAGATATTTTGAATTCTGTTGAGCGATAGCATCTTGGACGAAGTCAACAAACCTTTAAAAACATATAAAAACCCTTAAAAACATACTTTGTTCTGTTGCAGAATTAAAAACGCTATAGGTTTTTATATGTTTTTTAATGTTATGTTTGGCGATATAAAGTTATAAAAATTATGCCAAATATCCTAATTTTATTTACTATATATTGTTGGCTGTTAGTTAATTATACTTAGAACAAGTTTCTTTGTGTTTAATATTTAACAGTCTTGCAATATGCATATTCTAAAGCATAGCATTATATGAACTTCTTTTCAACTAAATTGAAGAAGAACCGTTTTTTTTCGTCCGCGCTTGCGTGATAACTTTCATAAGTTGATATACAACAAAAAACGTGCTTCATAACCCGAATTTACATTAAAAGTTTGGTCTTAAAAAATATTATCATTACCTTCGCAGAAAATATTGGGTGAAAGTGTATTTCGATTACGCATTCGACACGCAGTTAACGGATACGCATTTAATTGTTGAAAATAACTAATAAACAAGGGCGACTCCCAGCCTTATATATGAATATCGTGTCAGCATTGGGGAGCTATGACACACATTTTGTTGTCGCTTATGAAAACAATAAGACTATTGATTTCATTTATTATGTTTGCATTGTCTGTTAACGGATGGTGCGATGAGTTTGTTGTAGATGGAATAAAATATTCCACCAACGAGGATAGCATTTCTGTATCGGTTATGTCTAACGACTATGAAGGTGATATCGTCATACCAAGTGCTGTGACGTATAATGAGAAAACCTATAGCGTGACAAGCATTGGGGATATGGCTTTTTTTTCCTTAGGTCTCACAGGCGTAACAATTCCAGGTAGCGTGACAAGCATTGGAGAACTTGCTTTCAATTTTTGCCCAAATGTCATTTCATTGATAGTTGACAAAGAAAATAAGGTCTATGACAGCAGAGATAATTGTAATGCAATAATTGAGTCGCAAAGTAATACTTTAATAGCAGGATGCATGAACACGGTTATTCCTAATAGTGTTACAAGCATTGGAGTTGGTGCCTTCTGGGATTGCACAGGTCTAACCAGTATAGTCATCCCAAACAGCGTGACAAGCATTGGACAATCTGCTTTCTCCAGTTGCGAGAGACTAACCAGCATAACAATTCCAAGCAGCGTGACAAGCATTGGATGGAATGCTTTCTCTGGCTGTACCAATCTCGCTTCTATAGTAGTTGACAAGGATAACAAGGTCTTTGACAGCAGGGATAACTGTAACGCAATAATTGAATCTCAAAATGACACTTTGGTAATAGGATGTATGAACACAGTTATTCCTAATGGTGTGACTGGCATTAGGACCCATGCTTTCTCCGGTTGCTTTGGTCTCACCAGCATAACAATCCCGGGCAGCGTGAAAAACATTGGATGGAGTGCTTTCGAAAGTTGTTCTGGACTCAAGAGCGTAACACTGCAAGAAGGAGTTACAAGCATTGAAGTCGGTGCTTTCATTTATTGTAAAAGCCTTACGAGCATAGTAATTCCAAGCAGCGTGACAAGTATTGGATGGAGTGCTTTCGAGAATTGCACCAGTCTCACTTCAATAGTAGTTGACAAAGATAACAAGGTCTTTGACAGCAGGGATAACTGTAACGCAATAATTGAATCTCAAAATGACACTTTGGTAATAGGATGTATGAACACAGTTATTCCTAATGGCGTTACAAGCATTGGAGATTGTGCTTTTTCAAGATGCGATGGTCTCACAAGCGTAATCATCCCGAGCAGCGTGACAAGCATTGAAAAGAATGCATTCTGGGGTTGCTTTGGACTCACGAACATAACTATCCCAAACAGTGTGACAAGCATTGGAAAGAGTGCTTTCTATCATTGTTATGGTCTTAACACTATTGTTTGTGATATCAGTACTCCTCTCACCGTTGACTCTTCTGCATTTTTCCGTGTTGACAAGTCTAACTGTGTGCTTTATGTGCCAGCAGGATGTGTTGATGCTTACAAGGCTGCGGATGTCTGGAATGAATTCGAGAATATTCGCGAGATAGATCCGACTGCCATTGAAGGGGTTTACAATGGAGTTATCGCTCCTGATGCCATCTACAATCTCCGTGGTCAGAAGGTGGATGGTGACTATCGTGGAATTGTCATTAGGAAGGGGAAGAAGTATATTTTTAAGTAAAGGAATTAAGAGGAGTAAAATGGAGTAAAAAGGAGTAAAAAGACGGATGTGTTAATTAACAATTAATAATTAACAATTAACAATTAACATGCCTCCGGAACCCGTGAGC
>JAZUHP010000128.1:0-2972 GCA_045641785.1 Bacteroidaceae bacterium | reverse complement strand
AATTTGGTCGATGAAGTGATGGTAGGTACTTGGAATTTCATCGGTGAACATCTCATAGAGTGATCACCAAGGAAATTATGAGTGCATAGCATCAGGTGCTGTCAGGCAGCCATCCTCTTCAAGGGGTTTATCGTGGTTTTTGTCTTTCAACATACAAGATTTCAGCATAATAGGAACTCCTAACAGAAGGTGGGAAACTTCAGTTAATAATTATATTTTGTGCGGCACTACATGTTAGTCCGGATACTAACAATCGCACAAGAACTCTACAATGTCCAATTCCCTTTGTACTCAATATTCTGATTGTTTTGTTTCTTGTGTACTTGGCGTCCCTTTGCAAAACGGTAAGTGAGACGAAGGCGGAAAGCATTACGATTATGTACAAACCAATCCTGACTTGCCGTCTTTTGATATGCAAGGGTGTTGAGCGCGTAATCTATGTTTCGGTTCACGCCCCAATCAATCGGAAAATAGTATTCAAGCGAGACATTGAGTTTGCCACCAAACCAGTTGTGACCTATACTTAGGTCAAATCCACCATTACCAGAATTTGTCTGAGAATAAAGGTCAATAGCTTTGCTGTCATCCTTGCGCCATGTCAGGGATGCATTGTTCGGGAACTTTTGTGACCAAAGCATCATGCGTGCAAAACCGGTGAAATACGAAGTGTTTCTTTGTATTTCATTTGTTGAGATTCTTTTGTAATGGTATGCTGTTTTACCTTGGAAAGTGAGCATAGCCCCCTTCTTAAAGACAAAGCTTTTGCTATAAAATAGTTCTATTGTATGTTCGATATTGTTGGCATTAGTGAATGATGATTGTATGTGTTTGTCAACTTGCCTGTAATCTTGCGTTATAAAACTGCTGTTTCCATTAAGACGATAGGTAAGTTCAAAATCATAAAGTGAAAAATCAGCGGTCAGATTATGCGCTATGCCCGACTTCAAAAGGGGATTTCCACAGAAATACACCACAGAGTCTTGCCATAATCTGTTCGGATCCATCATTCGCTGATTCGGTCGGGTTGTTCGTCCCTGATAGCTGATATTGCCGTATATGTCATCGGTAAAATCAAGGTTAGCCCTGCAGTTAAATGATAGAAGGAACTGATGCATTGCATCGTCCGTAGTTTTTGTGTTGATGTATTCAGCACTTGTACCAGCAGACAAACTGTATTTGTCGCTTAATGCCTTCGTATATGATGCATACACACTATAGTTGTCATTGTCTGTTGTAGAACAGACTTGATTTGTGGTGAAATTCATGTGACGCAAAGCAGAGGATGCACCAAAGTCTATCGTGCCGATTTTTCCATTGTATGTGACATCCGTTTTGAACTGAGCAAAAGTCTGCTTGTTGTTACCATTGGACCGAACTATTGTATCTCCTCTTTCTCCATAGAGGTATGTATTCTCCCCATTGAAGTGGCTAAGATTAAAGTCCGAATATATGCGCCAATGATTATCTAGGTCTAAGCGGTAGAAAGCAGTCAAAGCATGATCAGTGTTCCTGTTGGTCTGCCAAGCCTGCTCATGATATGTTTTTGGCGTGTAGCCAGTCTTTGTCCTCTGCATCAGATAGTCAGTATCCGTGTCTCCGTCTGTTTGCATCCAAGTGTACTTTAGAGAAACAGAATTACGTTTATTGATGTCATAGTCGGTGTCGATGAAGTAATTGTGTGACCTGTTGCTCGACATGAAGGTAGCTTTTCCTGTTGCGATTGATTGAACCTCAGAACCATCAAGCTCTCTACGCCACATGTCGTGCGCTCTGTTCTCTGCATTGTAAGTATAGCCATATCGTGTTGCAACATCCCACTTACCTCTTGTGTATGTCAAACTTCCAGAGGGAGCAGCATTCGACAGATAGTCGTCATAAGGCGTGCTTGGCAATACACGTGCAGAAACTGAAGCGTTGCCTTCGATTCCTTCATACCCTTCTTTGCTGACTATATTTATCACATAATCATAGTTTCTGTACCTTCCTGTAGGATGATCTATAATTTCCACCTTTTTGAATCGGAGATGAGATAGATCGGTAATATAGCTCATATCCTTTTCCTTGCCGTCCTTAAGGATGATTACCTTCTCACTTCCTTTGTATGACATCTCATTATCCATACCCATGGAAACGAATCCTGGCAAATGCTGCAATACGCCTAATGTGGTGAATGTGCCTCGCCGCATCTCATCTGAAATGGTATAGGTAACTTTATTCTTATAGCGCACAACATCTTCCGGCTTTACAAGCACTTCTTTTAGGGTGTCTGTCATCGCTATGTCTGTATTTGTAGAATCTTGATTATTCTGTGCTGATAAATTCTGTGCTGATAAACTTGTCATCACAGCTACAATAAAAAACATTTTCATATTCATATACTTCTATTTTTAATCAAATGAATGACAATAATCTAGAATTTTTTGATTCTAATAGTCATCTGGTGATTCTATATTGCAATTTATGAAACCATTATGTCTCAACATTTCATCCCTACTACGAGGACATGGGCCTAATACACCGATGATGATGCAAAAGGTGATGAATTCGATTTTATCGAAAGCTGACTTTTGCTTTTATTCATTACAAAGGTAGCAACTTTCGCAAAAATAAAAACTCGGTGAAGCCAGCAAAGTGGTCACCGAGTATGCGACTCTCAACATAGGTTGAGAAATGAAAGTGCAGTTTAACTAATTTTTCTCTCCAAAAGTTATTTCCTTACGAATCCTACTTATTGTGTTTGGGTGAATATTAAGGAACGATGCAATATCTTTGAGCGATAGCTGATTCACAATTTTAGGACAGCGTGCAAGGAGATTTTCATATCTTGCACGGGCATCAAGACGATAGTGGTCAAGGTAGCGAGTATATGTCTGTAGGAAAAGATTCTCTGCAAGTTGCATTCCTTTTCGCATCTTCTCAACATCTTCTTCATACATACGGAGCAGTTCTTTACCCTCGATGACATAGACAGT
>JAZUHP010000127.1:0-18082 GCA_045641785.1 Bacteroidaceae bacterium | reverse complement strand
AGCCATGAGGGAGGATTGAGGATGCGCTCGCTACGGATGACCTCTGCCTGATGGCGAGTTTCCTTGTTGATTTTGGCGAGCTTTGCATTGCCATCTTCAGGATAGATGGTAAGATGAAGGTTCTCTCTTTTACGGAAACCTGTCTCATAGTACTCCAGATAGAGTGTCTTGTTGCCAGAGGCTTGCTTGCGTTCTATTACCTTAACTTCCATACATTATTATATATTATAGGTTAGCAACTTGACCACCACTGATAGATGGTACACCGATAACGCCATTGTGAACATTGTCCACAATGTGGGTAGTGTCGATAGTGTTTACATTGACTACACTGTTGACTGAGTTTGCAGGAGCCTCAGATGTACTCTTGTTGAACATATCATTGACAAGGTTCATTGTCTGAATCTTTGTCTGATCAACGATTCTTGCATAGACCTCAGTAACCTTGATGCTACGATGACCGAGCAACTTGCTCACTACATAGAGGTTAGCACCAAGTGTAAGCCACATGGTTGCAGCGGTGTGACGTGAGCAGTGGTAAGTGATGTGCTTCTTGATACCTGCTGCTTCCATCCATTCGCCCAAAACCACTTCTACAGTTGTCGAAGTGATTTGGAGTTCGTGGAAGATGGTCTTGCCATCCTCAGGCTTTGGCATCCACTTCAAGGCATCTGTACAGAGTGGTACGACAACATCTTGCTTTGTCTTGACCTGCTTCTTCTCGATGTACTGCGTCTTGCCATCCACAGAATCGTGAATGTGCTTAGGCTCCAGAGTGAGCATGTCGCTCCATCGAAGACCTGTGAAGCAAGAGAAGAGGAATGCCTTCTTGACTATAGGGTAACGGCAAGGTGTAGCGATTACCTTCTTCAGTTCGTCTATGGTAAGGAACTCCTTCTCGGCATTCTGTTTCTGTGGCTTTTCCTTCTTGTCAAGCAAGCGGAAAGGATTCACGGTTACAATACCTTCACGGATGGCATTCTCCATGATAGTGCCAAAGCGATTGACGAAGATTCGCTGAGTGGTATCGCTCAGTGTCTTCTTGCCATTGTTGAAGGTGCAAGTCTTCAAGAATGCGATGAAACCTTTGACAAAGTCCTTATCGACCTTGTTGAGTGGAAGGTTCTCCTTATTTATATATTTAAGGTACTCCACGATTCTGTCCTTCAGATTGCGCTTGCTTCGAGTGCTTGACTCCGACAAGCCATCCTTGTCATCGATGTACTTGTCAACCCAGTCAACGAGAGTCGTGTTGATCTTCTTGACCTTCTCCCAATCGACCATGCCGACCTTCTGGATGTCGAGGATGCGCTGAGCCTTGATTTGCTCTGCGAGCTTCCAGGTGTTCTTGTTCTGTTGCTTTGCAGCAGCATTCACTTCCGGCACGATGTAGAGCTTCAAGCCCTCCTTCTTGCGGTTGCCGTTCAAGTAGATGTCGAGGTACAGGCTCTTGTTGCCGTCCTTCAAGTTCTTTTCACGAATCCTTACGGGTTCCTTCAAAGTGATTTCGTTCTTTTTTCTAGCCATTTTCTTGTCATTTGTTATTATTTGTTTGCATTTGTCTAAATATCTCTATTTCAGTGTATTAAATCACTCGGCAAAGATAATAATAAACGGGACAAAAATGGGACAAAATCCTCAAAAAGATATGCCACTATAAGTTAGTTTAACTTTAAAAAGAAAATGCAAGAATACGTCTTAAAAATCTATAAATCAGCTACTTTTGCTGACACTCCTAATACATGCTTTCAAATGGTTTACCCTGCTTGAAGTAATTGGTGGATTATGACTACCATCTGTAACAGAGGAACAAACATCACCAATTGTTTTATAACTCCAATTGTGTCTCATATTACGATTAAGCCTTTTCCAAGATGTTATACAATTCACTATAAACTTTCAGGTAGTTACCTTCCTTCGTTTCAAGGCGACTAAGTATGTCTGAAACAGGCTCGTACTCAACCTTTACACGCTCTATCTCCCTGTACTTGTTAATAGAGAGGTCATAGTCATTCTGACGAATATCTTCTACAGGAACAAGGAAACTCTGATCTTTGCGACTACGCGACGTTTCACTTGCTACATTGTGATAACGCTTGATAATGTCGGGAATATCATTTTCATTGATAGCAGAACGTTTGTCATCAAGAGAGAAGCCATCAGCCTTCATGTCATAGAACCAAACTTTATCAGTACCACCGCAGTTGGTCTTTGTGAAGATAAGTACAGCTGTTGATACACCTGCGTATGGCTTGAATACGCCCGAAGGCATGGAAATAACAGCCTTCAACTGTTGATTATCTACAATCTCTTTGCGGATAGCAACGTGAGCCTTTGATGTTCCGAAGAGTACACCATCAGGAACGATGCTTGCACAACGTCCACCAAGTTCCAAGGAGCGGACAAACTGAGCCAAGAACAGGAGTTCTGTCTTTGTGGTATTAGCATAAGCAAGTATCTTCTTGTTAACGTTACCCTTGTCAAGACTTCCGGCAAATGGTGGGTTAGCCATAATAAGTGAGTAGCAACTTTGGTCTTCATTCTGCTCTGAAAGCGAATCTCGCCAAGCGAGTTCTGGAGCGGTAACATCATGAAGCATAAGGTTCATGGCACCAATGCGAAGCATTGTCTGGTCAGTGTCATAGCCATTGATCATCGAGGTCTTCATGTGGTGAACATCCTCTGCCACATACATGGCAGAGCCTTCATTCTCCTTGATATACTTAACTGCCTCTACAAGGAAACCTGCTGAACCCATTGCTGGGTCACAGATGTAATCCTTCATTGTTGGCTCCATCAACTCCACAATCATACGAATGATATGGCGAGGTGTGCGGAATTGTCCGTTTGTGCCAGATGCTGCCATCTTGCCAAGTATGTACTCATAGACATCACCCATGGCATCACGGTTGTTCATGTCGAGAGCATCCACACCATCCACAACCTTTGTCAAGGTTCTGGCATTTGGTATGAGGAAGATAGCGTTCTTCATATAGCGAGAATAAGCTGACTCCTCACCAGTACCAATGTGCTTGATAAACTCAAACACATTCTGACGCACCATATTGAACATGTTTTCCGGTCCTGTATGACGGAATGCCGACCACCGCATATCTTCGTAAGGTACTTCTGTGCCTGTCTCTGGATTCTTCCACATCTGACCAACAAGGAAAGTAGGGTTCTTGATCTCCATCTCCCAATCGCGAGCATTGTCTTCTTCCTGAAGCTGCTTATCATCAAGCATCTTCATGAAAAAGATATAGGTCATCTGTTCAAGTACTGTAATAGGATTTGTAACACCTGCCACAAAGAAGGTGTCCCAAATCTGATCTATCTTATTTTTTATCTCGCCTGTTATCATAGTAAGCTGTATTTCTTGTTGTACTCTTTGATTTTGGAAATTATCTGCTCCCTGAAACTCTGTGGTTCCAGAACCTCCACGTCAGGACCGAACGAAAGAATCTGTGTCACAAGTTCGTTGTTTGGTCTAACATCAATGCTAACCATGCAATCCTCTTCGCTCACAATCTCCTGTGAATGGTGAATTGGTTTGGATGAAACGTAAGGGAACCTTCCTTTGGTGAATTGCAGCACTATATGCTCCTTCTCGATCTCTTTACTTGGAATAGTAACACCAACCACATCATCGAAATAATGTTCAAAACTTATGTCCGTATTTGGAACGAACTGTACGCCTTCCACTACTTTCAAGTTAACGATTCGGTCAAGTGCCAACGTGTCAATGTTACGGTATTTGTCATCAAGTCCGAAGAGGAACCAACGGTTGTTGAACTGCTTCACATAGTAAGGATGGAGTGTAAAGGTCATTTCACGACCACCATTCTTGTAGTTGTGGTATTGTACTTCAACAACTTGATGATTAGATGTAACATCAAGCACATCGCTCAACTTATCCAATCCCTTTAGGTTTTGATTCTGCTCAAAACTGACAACATTCTCCTTATTGCCTTTTAGGTTGAAACGCCATTCCAGACTTGATATTATCTCCTCCATCCACTCGTTGCTTGGTAAACCACGAAATCGACTAAGAGTAATAATCATGGTTCTCAACTGTTGCATTTCCTCGTCTGTCAATGGTTGCTCATTGATAGTAAAGTCACGCTCATAGTACCGATAGTAGGTTTTCTTACCATCTTTTAGGCGGTCAAGGGGTATGCTCCATCCTGCTTCGCTCTCCATGAAGCGAATATCATCGAATATCTGGCGACGACTGACATTTGCGGTGAAGTTGAATGACTCCAACTCTTCCTCACACTTGTCAATCAAGTCCTCGATAAAGTATCGATGACGATAGTCACGGAAACACTTGTCGAGTGCTCTGTAACGAATAGATGCATTCTTGTTTGTTGCCATGGTGGAGTTTTGCTTAGGGATTTACTTTTCGAAGTTTGGTTGTCTAACGAGATCGCCAACAGGAACCTGTAGAATCTCTGATATTCGCAGAAGTATCTCCAGTGAAGGCTGAGTAGTATTAGTACACCACTTGCTGATTACGGCAGGATCCTTACCTAACTCACCAGCGAGCCATTTTGCTGTCTTTCCTTGCTCTACGAGAGCAATCTTTATACGATTCAGTTTTCTGTCTTCCATCGTCTTTAAGGATTTTGTTGGCACAAAAATACTAAAATATATTGAGAAACTTGCACAAAACCATCAAAAACTTGCAAAATCGCTGCAATTTATTGTTGATTTATTCAATTTTGAGCCTATAAATGGCAAAATAAGATGTTATAACGTCATCTATGTTACACATCTTATAAAAATTAGAGTACAACCAAACCTCAAAATTATCGGCTGAGTTTTATCATAAGGGGGTGTTCTGAAATCACTTCCTTTTTTCTATGCACAATATGAAAGGATGGAATTTTTGTTTAGGAAGCTCCGGAAGAACGACGGTATCCCTCAAAACAATATGTTAACAGAATGTTAATTCGATGTTAACAAATCTTAATTATGGTTTTTCAAAAATTTCTCTATTAATTGGTGGTTCCCATACACAAAATTCACGATGTTTCCCATTTACAAATCCACTGGAAACATTTGGGAACATCCTTGCTAATCTATCACAATACTACACTGATTATCAGTACTATACAAAACAAAAGATAATTCAAGCGTGGAACTATAAGTTTATTACCCTATTGAAGCTCTGGACTGCTTGACCGAAGTAATAAACAAATAGCCCACGCTTAAGTTATATAAGTAGCCAACAAGGGCTGACAAATACAACAAGCGTGAGCGTCTTTGTCTATTATCCAACGGTCTTGTAGATTGTCCAGATCTCAATAGTGGATAATATCTTAAACGCTCTTGTTTACTAATAAGACACGGATTGCTCCGCATTGACTCATCACATAGTAATGCAATTTGTCAAAGGCAAAGGTAATGTGTTTCGGAGAGTTGAGCAAGAAATAAGAAGGAAATGTTTGGATGTTAGAAGGAATTACATAAAAAATTGAATTAAGAATGACGGTAACATACAACAAAACAAAGATTCTTAGTCATTCTATAGAAACAACGCTAATCCACACTATCGCGGATTAGCGTTGTCTTTTTATCTATAGCGTAATCTCTTTACTTCCACAGGTTACGCAAGAATCTGTCATAGAGAAGGTGACGCCATGTGACAAGGTCATGAGCACCTCCACCTCCTACATAGAACTCATGCTTCACACCCATCTTCTCAAGCTGTTCATGAAGACGAGTATGACGGGCAAGGAAACCTGTCTCGTATGTGCCACCACCAATGAAGAAATAGTCAATCTTATTGTTGAAGTCCTTGTCACGAAGGACTGGTGTCTCGTCAATATCTATTGCAGCACTAAGAAGACCTACGGTACCAAAGACATCAAGGTTACGGAGTCCAACATACTGTGACATTCTACCACCCATTGACAAACCACATAGTGCACGGGAATGACGATCCTTCTTCACATTGTAGTGTGACTCCACAAAAGGAATGACACACTGGATAAGCTCCTTCTCAATGAGAGGAAAAGCAAGCTCCGTGTGCTTAGGATGTGAACGGGTTACCATCTGGTCATTAGGGAAACATACTATCATCTCCTTTGCCAATCCTTCATGAATCATATTATCAAGAATCCAGTTGGCACGACCATGCATCACCCATGTCTCTGTAAGATCACCTGAGCCACCCATGAGATAGAGTACTGGGTACTTCTTCTTTGGATTATAGTTGGCAGGCAGATAGATCATCATGTCACGAAGACCACCTGTTACGGAAGAGTTGTAGTAATGGGTAGTTATTGTTCCGTGTGGCACCTCAGGCTTTGGGTCATACCATGTAGGTTCATCGCCATGGACAAAGAGCATACTGAATGCTGGCATAGCCGCATGACCAGTAAAGGTATTGTTCGGATCCACATTGCCCACACCGTCAACTGTTACATAATAAAAGTAAATCTCTGGTTTCAAAGGTCCGAGTTTGAGTGTCCACACACCATCATCACCCTTAGTGAAGTCAACCTGCTTACGAGCCTCATCACCCACAAACATTGATCCATGAAGTTTCACCTCATGGGCATCAGGAGCCTTGACACGGAATGTGACCGTATGGTCATCATGTACCTCTGGAGAGATGACCTGACAACTGAAAGGAGTGATATTCTCAGTATTACGCTGAGGATCATACTGGATATTGACATGTGACTGTTGTGCAAACAGCGATGTTGTGCCCAAAAATGCAAGGGCAAGAGAAAGAAAACCTGTTTTCATCAGTTTTAATTTATAAGGTAAGTATTCATTTTAAGCAAGTTTGAAACTTGTTGGAGTAAAAGGGAGTTAAAAGAATTTACATGGAGTTAAAGGACAAATGTTTGTTCACAGATAGAACCAATGAGTATCGTCTCTTTACTCCTTTTTACTTCCCTTCACTTCCTTTTACTTCTTAAACTCAAACAAGTATTTTATCTTTGTAAGAAGTCCCACAATGACTTACGCCATACCTGCCATTCGTGGTCTCCTGGGAAGGTATTGAAAATGACATTCAGCCCCTCGGACTTCATATCATTCACAGCCTTTGTGGTAGGAGTGATTCTCATATCATCTGTTCCGACTGAGATATAGAACACATCAAGGTCTTTATTATACTTCTCATGGTTAGAGATAAGTCCTGGCATGGCAGCCTCTGCATCGAAACCTTTACTCTCGCGAATGCCACCAAACACTCCTGTACTGAACACTCCAAGACGGGAGAACAGCTCTGTATGCTGAAGCCCCGTGAAGAATGTCTGTCCTCCACCCATTGAGAGACCTGCAAGATAGCGGTTCTTACGATTTGACTTCACACGGAAATTACTTTCTATGAAAGGAATAAGACTTTCTATAAGGTCTGTCTCGTATGGTTTCATTCCATCTATAGAATAGCCGAAAGGAGTACCAGGTATATTGAAAGTACCATTTGCCATGACAATAATCATCTCCTTAGCCTTACCCTCCGAGATGAGATTATCCATAATATAGTTTGCCTTTCCCTGACTTACCCAACCTGTCTCATCCTCACCTCCACCATGCTGAAGATAGAGAACAGGATAAGTCTTCTTTCCTTTATCATAGCTTGCAGGAGTATAAACCCACACTCCCACATTCTTGCCACGGACAGATGAATAGTACTCCATCTGACTCACCTTACCATGTGGTACATCCTTGCTGTCATAGAATGTACAGTCCTTCTCAGGTATATCTATGGCACTTGTCATGCGACCACATCCAAAATAACTCTTACTTGCAGGGTCGGAAAAATCAACCCCATTAACCGTAAACCAGTAATAATGGAATCCCGGTACAAGAGGCTTTGTATGTGCCATCCAGGAACCATCTTGCTGGATATGGAAACGACAATCGGGGTCAAGTGACACACGCCATTCACTTGCATTCTTGGCACGGACACGGAACAAGACGCTATTGTCAGCAAGAATACGAGGATAGCCACTACCGATGTTTGTCATTGGAGTGACAAAAGACTGGTTCTCCGCCTTCTTCTCATTAAACTCCTTGAGCTGACTGAAACAACAGTCGTTAATTATTGATGCAAGTTTGCGGTCAGGATTATTACGGACATAACAGTCATAGTCGAATATCATCATGTCACCATCCTTAGCATTATAAGGTTTCCATGTAGGAAGACACTCCGCATTAGGATTGCCCGTATGTGCAAAATTAGCCCATGCGGTACTCATGGCATCAGCAAGTTTCTGGTCATCTGCTGTAGGTTTTGGAAGTTCATTTCCGGCATGATTGAGAGTATTGAAACAGAACTTCAACTCATGTCCATGTACAGAGCCCTGATGTACAGGAGACTTCCATGTGAACATATACATATAAGTAGGAGCCTTACGATGAGCAGAGATATAGTCAGCTGTTATTATTGTCTTAGGACGGAAAAGACGGTCAATGGACAAAAGATCATTTGGAGAGTGCTTTGGCCATGCCTCATCAAAAGCCTTGATATACTCATCTGTACGCTCACCAAACACAGGTAGAAGTTCCTTTCGGGCATCCTCTATTGTCAGTTTACGGTCATAGGTCAAACGCTGAAGTTCATTGAATGTAGTTCCTATGATTATCGGTTTGTTATCTGAGAAAGATGAGAATCCCGGTTGGAAAGGCTGTTGCATAAGAACCTCGCCATCAGGTGTAGGACCAAATCCCCACATCATTGGAGTACCGGGACGACGAGTACCTATGCTCTTAGCCATAGCACGCTGACCTGCAACATAGAGTTCGCGATAAGGAACAGTCTTTATCTTGTCGATATTATTCTTGTCAATACCAAGTTCCGAAAGGACAGCCTTACCAAGTGACTCCGTCATCTCCTTTGTGTTTACATTGAGTATGGTACCACTAAGGATTATTGCCTTATTGAAAAGGTCCTTTGCCTCTGGCATACATAGCAAGGTACCCACCTTACCACCTCCACCAGATTCGCCAAAGACTGTAATATTATTTGGGTCTCCACCAAACAACTCGATATTCTTATGTATCCACCTGAGTGCTGCAACCACATCCATCATACCCACATTTCCTGAGTACTTATACTTAGGAGAGCAAGCAGACAAGTCAAGGAAACCGAGGATATTAAGTCGGTGATTGATACTTACCACAACTACATCCTTCTTGGCAAGTCCCATACCTGGATTCCATTCCGATGTACCAGAATCAAATCCCCCACCATGAAGCCAAAGCATTACAGGTTTCTTTGCCTTACGGTCAGTAGTCCATACATTGAGGACACAATAGTTCTCACTCATAACCGATTCAGGAACATCACGGTCACCAGTATTCTGCATAGTCATAGGTCCCCAATGGTCACAAACCATCACGGTGTCCCATCTATCCACAGGAAGTGGTGGCATGAAACGCTCCACTTTTGCATAAGGTATTCCGAGGAATGCCTGTGTACCTTCCTGATTGAATCCCTTGACAAGTCCGGACTCAATTCGTACAACATTGTCATTAACCTTCTTCTTTTGAGCAAAAGAAGACATGGAAAGTGCGAACATAAGAGATATCGCACCATACTTGATGATTTTTCGCATATAGGTATTGTTTTATCTTAAAATATCAAATGTGTTTTGGCCAGGTAATTCAGATTTCGCATGTCCCAGACAAAAGACTTTAGCTTTTAGCTAAGTCTTTCGGTTACAAGGGTTATGCGGTTGTACGGTTATACGGTAGGATTGCAGTCGCAGGAAAAATATCTCCTTCGTAAAGAAGCTACCACCCTTCGGACAGGCAGCACTCCGTCGATGAGATCGCTACGCTAAGTTCCTATGCAAGGACATACAAAACCGTAAAACCTGAAAGCGAAACGACCGTAAACCGCCATAACCGAACAGCTGAAAGCAAATGCTAAAGCTGAGTCAGACAAAAGACTACGTAATATCATGACGATCATATCCTCTCACGATGAGACATTACGATACTTGAGTAATAAGAACCGTTGCAAATGTAATAACAATTATTGACAATACCTATCAAGTAACAGGAATTAATTGACTTGCCCTCTCATCCAAGAGTGAATCTTTTCCCTATTATCACGACTTATGACAATCTCTGGAGCATCTTCATTACGAAGAATAAGCAGTTCCTTGCCATTAGTCAAACTTTCAAAGCGTTCCACCTCTGAGGCAGGAACAATGTATTTACGGTTTACACGCATGAACTGATTAGGGTTAAGTTCTTCCTCAATAGAACTTAACGACTGACCTATCTCATAAGTTGTACCGTCATTCAACTTAGCATACGTACTCTTCTGTTCTGACACGAAATAGTGAACCTGAGATACATTTACTACCTTTTCCCCATTAAACGTCTTGACAAAGAAACGCTCACGGTACTTTGAGTGACTTGCAAGAAGACGGAAAAACTCCTCTCTCTGCTCATCTGTTATCAGACGTTCACGAGCCTTACGGATAGCATCACGAAGTTCATCTTCATCAACCGGTTTGAGAAGATAAGAAAGACTGTTATACTCAAATGCCTTCAACGCATATTCATCATAGGCAGAAGTGAATATGATTGGCACATCACATGGAGCATCGGCAAGAGCATAGAAACTAAGCCCATCATTGAGTTGTATGTCTGCAATGATAAGATCCACACGCTCCTTATTCTCTGCAAAGAACTGTTTGCCCTCTGCCACAGAAGTAAGAGGTTTCATGACATTTCCATCTGGAAACATGTCCTCTATCATCCTTCGGAGCAAGTCATAGTTATATTTTTCGTCTTCAAATATAAGTATATTCATATCATTCTTGCATTTCTATCAACGGAATGAATACCCTAAACACCTTTCCATCATTCTGTACAATCATTCGCTGATGGAATAGTAGTTCCATTGTCTCATTCATATACTTAAGTCCCATCTTACTTGATTCCACCTTTGATACAAGTGGGGCTATATTATTTGACATGCAAAGATACTTGTCTATATTGGTGTCAGCAGAAATGACACCAGCACTGTCCACCACATCAAGTACAACCTCAAGTGGTTGTTCCTTTGTATGAGTATTATGCTTTATTGCATTTTCGAGCAACCCCTGAAGTGCAAGAGGTGGTAGAGGATAACGCTTCATCCTACTCACTTCCTCTGATATGGAAAGACTGATGCTATCAACATGTCTTACCTTCATAAGATCAAAGAACTGCTGCACCATCTCCAGTTCCTGCTCTACTGGTACATGATACTCATTACCATATATAAGCAAGTAACGATACATAAGTGCAAGATGACGAAGAAACTTGACCGCAGATTTAGGTGACTGCATAATAAGACTCATCGCCACACTTAAACTGTTAAACAGAAAGTGTGGCGTGACTTGCCTTCGCAGAGAAATGAGACGCAACTCGCGAATCAATTCCTCACGCGTCATTTCTTCGTACGATTTACTCATACTATGTAATCGGAAAAACTATACCCTATAAAGTAGTCCGTTCTTCAAATCAACCACAGCAGTTTCCTTTATCTTCACATGCAACTTCTTACCCGTAGCATTGAATGGAATCTGTTGAGTGAAACGATAATAACGTGGACGCTTAAAGTTTGCAATATCAGGACTCTGCTTGCAGAACTCATCAAGTTCCTCAGGAGTCAAAGAATCATCATTTACAACAATATAAGCTGTAACAATCTGTCCACGAATCTTATCTGGTACAGATGTCACGATACAATCCTTAACCTTAGGATGTGTGTTAAGAATAGCTTCAACCTCAGTTGGGTAGATATTCTCACCAGAAGAGATGATCATATCATCCTTACGACCAATGATTGTGACGAACTGATTCTCGTCCCAAGTAGCAAGGTCATTTGTGTATATGAATCCCTGATAATACTTCTTTTCTGTCTCCACCTCATTACCATAGTACATATAAGGAGACTTGGCAGGAGAACAGATTATAACCTCTCCAACCTCTTCACCATCAGTTGCAACAACATCATCTGGTTCAGCCTTGCGGTCCTCATAAACCTTAACGACACGAACATCGTCATCAACACATGATGCACCTGCCGTACCTGCATTCTCAGGAAGGTCAAATGGACGAAGGAACGTGTTCCAGAAAGTTTCTGTTGTTCCATAACCATTGAAGATATTAGGAGTAAGCACCTTCTGATAACGAATACAAGCACCACGCTCAAGAGGACTACCCATTGTCACGATACCCTTCAAAGCTGAGAGGTCAAGACTCAATCGTTCCTGAGCATCAGCAAGTTCCTCAAGAACAGTAGGTACACCGACAAGGAATGTAATCTTATACTTGTCCACATACTTCAAAGCCTTGTCAGCCTCAAACTTACCCATGATGACGATAGTTGATCCTGCATAGAAAGCAGGACAAGGACCTGCACAATGAAGACCTCCACGGTGGAACCAAGGAGTGGTGTTCATTGTTGTATCCTTATACGACATTGGGAAATGAATCATTACATCATGAGCCGACAACACCTCATTTATACTTGTCATGGCAACTCCCTTAGGCTTGCCTGTTGTACCAGAAGTGTAAAGACGAGTAGTCTCATCATATATATTATATTCGCAAGTGAAAGGTGGCTCCTCAATAGAAGCATCACGAACATAATCATCATACGACATTATTCTGTCATCTGACACAGTATTAGCAACCAGTACTCTGATTGGCTTATGTTTTGCAATGCTAATAGCTTCAAGTACCTCATCACGCTTTGACTTACAGCAGATGATAACCTTTGGCTTTGAATCATCTATATTGAAAGCCATCTCTCCAGGACTGAGTCGGAAACTTACAGGGCAACATACGCTATGCATCTTATGACAAGCCACATATGCAAAGGCAAATTCCTCGCAATTTAGCATCTGAAGCATAACAACATCACCTTTTCCAACACCATCTGTGCTGAGAGCATTACACAAACGATTACAATCCTCATTAAGGTCTTTATAAGTCCATACCTTATTCTTCTCAGGATTAATCATAGCAGGTTTCTTAGCGTAACGTCGAACATTACGCATAAAACCTTCAATCCATGTGTATCGGCTTTCAAAGATAGTTCTGAAATTATTCATTAGTTCTTAAATAATTATTGCGGTTTTGTTTTGTCGATGCAAAATTACATAAAAACTTTGTTGTCACTTGCTTTTTTTCATGTGTAAAAGGTATGAATTGTTGAAAAAGTCGAATGAAGTGTTCCATTGATGCACAATCATACAAACATGTGTGCAACAATAAGTTTTTTACACACTTATTTTTGCACACATTCAAATTATAACAAAGAATACGACATTTTCGCAAAAGAAATCAAAGATGACACTTCGTCATGCCACAATAATAGCACTTTCTATACGCCCTCAACATTTGCAGAATCAACTGGCAGTTGCAAAGTGTACAGAGCTGCTTCAAGTCTACGAAGCATTGTTCGTTTCATCTTCTCAGGAGCATAGACAAAGCCTTCCACAACTATGACACGTTTATTTATAGTGTCAACAACAGAATGACTCACAAAAGGTCCGCCCATAGCATCATTATGCATCTGCCACAATCCACGCGCTTCAAGAACATAATTATCCTGTACCCTTATGTTCTTTGTCCAAACAAAGTCACGATTTGTCTCCATATACATCCCTGGTTTATCACCCGGCAGATTTGCCTTCATAATTGTATCTCGAAGTGCCATGTAAGGTCCTTTCAAGAACATACGTTCTGTAACATAAGGCAAAGAGTAGACAACAATGTTCTGAATACCAGTTGTTGTGCCATTTGTTGCCCATAGGAAATCCTTGCCTTCAACAACATGTTTCACATCTGTTGGAATATACAGATGACATCCGAACATCTCATTCACCTTCCTGTCAAACTTGATATTGTGCCTATCAACAAGAAAACTTGCCTGACGGTTGATCTCTTCGGTAGATATGACACCCTGAATATCCTTTGTATGCTCTGTAACATACATAGACACCTCACGCTGATTAGGTCCTGTGATCCTTATTATGAGTTGTGGTGCAGCATGTATGTCACGTTCCAACCTGATCTTTGATACAGTATGCTCCTTATCAATGTCAACAAGGATAATGTTACGGAACAAGTTTGTTATTTTGTCATAATGAGCATGAGAGATACGACTGCGATGAAACATCTCCTCGTCCTGCGGGAGTCCCTTGAGTGGAGTGTCAAGAACCCTCTGGATGGAACTTCCTACATATCCATTCCACACACTATCCTCTGCAACAACCATCACTTCATAAGGATTACCACTTGAAGATGGAGTTAACAGATTACCTCCACGATAATTATTTCTTCTTGGTGTGCATGATACAGCAAAAACAAGCACAACCACCATAATAGCAACTATATTATATCTCATATTATTATATTGTATTTTTTATTTAAGGAGTTAAAAGGAGTTAGGAGAAGTTAACAGGAGTAAAAAGACGATTGACTGCTCGCAGAAAACAATTAACAATTAACAATTAACATGCCTCCGGAACAGAGTGTCAATTTTTAACCTAACTTCTTTTTTCTCCTCTTTAACTCCATTTCAACTCCCTAAGTTTCATCATCCCGAAGGGTGGAAAACATTAGTTACTGTAATCTGAAAGTTATAGGAAGAGTGAATTTAACTCGCACATTTTTCATGCCCTGTTTACCAGGTTTCCATCGTGGCATAGCACCAACCACTCGTATAGCTTCCTTGTCAAGTGCAGGATGTACAGAGCGCACAACTTTAGGTTCCACGATAGCGCCATCTCTGTTTACCACAAATGACACAAGCACACGTCCCATAATACCGGCATCAGCAGCAGCCGCAGGGTATCTCAGGTTCTTTGCCAACCATTTCATAAGTGCCGCATCACCACCAGGAAACATAGGTTCATTCTCTACCAGTTCAAACACTTCATCTGTTTCGCCCTGATCCATTGTTGGAGCAGGAGGTGCCATTGAGACAGGTCCATGTTGAGCAGAAGGAGCATTAATGACATCATTCAAGTCCTCTGACGTCTTTATACTTGTTTCTACATCCAGCGCATTATCCACTATATCCAGAATATCTGCAACCTGAGGTGTCTCTGCAGGAAGTGGTTTGTTATTGGCAAAGACATTTTCTGTAAGAGGTACCAACTCGACATTATCATTATTTTCAGGATTGAAGTGGGCCACCTTGACCAGATCCTTAAACTCGTGTGTTGTCCACTCTAACGCAGTATATGTTGCTGCCAAACTTACAACAAAGCCTATCAGTAATGCTGTTAGCCTCTGACCTTCAAGGTCTGCTCTCATTGTTTTCTTTACTTCCATAATGCTTAAGTTTTTTAGGTTGATATTTTACGATTTGTTTTGATTTCGCTGCGAAGATATGGTGGTTATATCTATCTCACAAATATCAACCCATAGAAAGTGAATAGGCATCGTCCAAAGACGCTAACTAACTATATATCGGAAAGATAACAACACTCAACATATCTAAAAGCAACTCTTTTTGCCACGTATAGGGGTAGAAAACAGGCATAAATGGTCAAAAAAAAGGAAACAGTATAAACTATTTCCCAACCAATGATTGCTTGTACCAAAAAGAAAAGGCTTTAGCGCTTGCGGTCTGTAATTAAAACCAAAGAAAACAAAAATAACGTGAACTCGATGAATTTAATCGCGCAAGCGCGATATGTTTTCGTCGAACTCAGGTTAAAATAGTAAATTGTAAAATATTCAAATAGTTGAACACACTAAGTATGTTTTTACCAGTATTCACATAAGGATACAATTCTCCTGCAAAATCCTTCGACATCGCTTCGTAATCCCTTCGTATTGGCTTCGTAACAAAGTCAAATTTCTTCGCTGATAAGAATCAATTAGAATATGTACCCTAATTTTAGCTTACCCCCTCTGAAATCAGGACCTCAGACGACATCATCAGACGTTATACAAAGATACCCATAATCCATTCCTTTTGCAATTCACGACATCTGCGAAACAACATTTTCTGCACTTTTTATTATAAGTCAAGGACACTCAAAAATCGTTACGAAGGACTGTAATATGAAGATTACAAAGATACATTCTTATTTAACTCATGTATTCCCTTTGCTTTTTCAGCGAACACCGACCAGAGGGACGGCTTCTGACGTTGCCTTTTAGGGGACCATCAGAACCTCCGATCCTAGTCAGACGAATTGCCGACGAACTTACAAGTGTTGCTGATGGTAGATATGACTGGAGAATTGATAGGTTTATGAGGAGTAATGGGATGTCAAGATAAAAAATAAGGCACCTTATAACTTGATGTTATTTGGTGCCTCATAATGATTATCATTTGTTTGTCAATCTGTTTATCAATCTTTCAAGACCGTCAAGGTCGAGTGGGTCTGCATTGACTCCTTCGAGGAGGTTGCCTTGCTGGTCGAAGAGGAAATAGGATGGGAACGAGTGCACACTGAGGTGGTTCTCGATGGCTTTCTGCTGGGTTGCAGGAAGGTTGTAGTGAACTACATTAGGACCGGTGACATTATACTCCTTGATGACATTCTTCCAGCTATCGTCTGGCGACTGGTTGGCAAGGTACATATAGACAAGGTCATAGTCCTTTAGACGCTCATATTCCTCCTGCGACTTTGCGAGACGCATCTTGCAAGGTCCGCACCATGTGCCCCATACATCGAGGAGAACAATCTTTCCCTTGTATGGTTCAATGAGTTTGCGAAGTATCTGCTCGCCCTCGCTCAGACCTGCCACATCATCGCTCGACTTAAGGTTGTCAGTAGATAGAGTGCGATTGTTGATAGCGATGTACTTGTCGTTGAGGTCTGTTACCATCTTAAGCGCTGCAGGAATCTTGATGTTTTCCTTTGCATAGCTGAGCATTGAGGCAGACAATGGCTCGCGAGTGCCGTCTATGCGCTTGTACATTCTCTGGGCGAGATATAAGTCACCAAGCTGAGGGTCCCATCCTAACTTATTGATTGTTTTAAGGAATTCAGCGTCCTCAATGTTGTCTGCTGTACGCTCCATAGCCTTCTGCATACCGTCGCGAGCAAGGAGGGCATCGATGCGCTGCACCATCTCGCTGTTGTCAAAGTCATTTATCATTGACATCTGAAGTGAGTCTGGAGTCTCACGCACCTTCTTATCGAACGCCTTATAGTAGTCATTAAAATCGGAGAGAAGTTTCTTGTCTTCATCGCTGAGGGTTATCTCTCCCCTGCGGTCAGCCTCAAGGAGGGCAAGTTTCACAAGCAAGTCGCCCTTCTCGCGCAGAATATCTGTCATGTGGTCGGTGTAGTCACGGAAGAAGGTTGGGAAGTGGTTGCCCGTCATAGTGTATGGTCGTTCCATTTTGTTCCAGATATTCTCTGTGACATAGTCGATGTATTCATCTGGCAGGCGTCTTCTCTTCACATGGAAGCGGCCCTGCATGAGAGAACGACCGAATTCGGCAAGAATATAGTTGCGCATGTAGGTGCGGTAGCGGTTGGAGAGGGTAGAGTGCTCCTGCAGATACTTCTCATACTTGTCCATAGCCACCTTCATCAGACTGTCGTTGTGAGCGAGATAGCCCATGGCGCCGCCATGCTCCTGCAGGCGCTGGTAGTTGCCTGACTCAAAATAAACGTAATTGCCAAGAATCTCGTTCTGCAGACGAGCGTTGCTGCCCATGACGAGTGTCTGTCGGTCGTTGAAATCCTTCAGGAGGAAATATGTCTCGCCTGGCTCTGCAAGGAACATGAGGTTGCAGCGGGTCCAGTCACAGTAGAGCAGTTCGGTATTCTCCACCGGCATACGGAGAGTGAAGTGGCCTTCGTCGTCGATAGGGGCAGAGAATGTCACATGCTCATCATTGAAGATGCTAGTGTAGGCAGCCTCAAACTCGTGGCTCCTGTCGTAGAGTTCCTTCGGCATGTCCTTGTACCAGCCGATGATGGTGATGCTATCGCCAGGGCGGTAGGCGTTGTCCCTTAAGCCCGAAGCGGACACTTCGGGAACTGTGGCTGGGTAATCAGGGAGATAGCTGGTGGTGATGTAGCTGCAAGCGGTCTTATCCTTGCCTATGGTGATGGTGCGAGTTTTGCCTTTC
>JAZUHP010000126.1:0-7825 GCA_045641785.1 Bacteroidaceae bacterium | reverse complement strand
ACTATGACCTCAGCAAGTTCCCTGCAGTGTCTCGCGACCTCGCTCTGCTTGTTGACACAGGCGTTCAGTTCGCTCAGATTGAGGCTGCTGCTTATCAGGCAGAGAAGAAGCTTCTCAAGGAGGTGCGCCTCTTCGATGTTTATGAAGGCAAGAACCTTGAGGCTGGCAAGAAGAGCTACGCTGTAAACTTCACCCTCCAGAGCGAAGAGAAGACTCTCAACGACAAGGCTATCGAGGCTGTGATGAACAAGATCGAGCAGAACATCGTGAAAGCGACTGGTGCTGTGGTGAGAGGAAAGTAATGAAGTTTAATTAATTAAAAGATATAAAATAAGAACAGATTATGGGACGCGCATTTGAATTCCGCAAAGCAAGAAAACTTAAGAGATGGGGTAACATGGCAAAGACTTTCACACGCCTTGGCAAGCAGATTGCCATCGCTGTTGCTGAAGGTGGTCCAGACCCAGATAATAATGCACACCTTCGTGCCGTGATTGCTACTTGCCGTCACGAGAACATGCCAAAGGACAATATTGACCGTGCTATCAAGAATGCGGTAGGTAAGGATAAGAGTGCATGGAAAAGTGTTACATACGAAGGATATGGCCCTCACGGTGTAGCTGTACTCGTTGATACTCTTACTGATAATACTACTCGTACAGTTGCAGATGTTCGCTCTATCTTCAACAAGTTCAATGGTAACATGGGTACAACAGGTTCACTCTCATTCCTTTTCGACTACTATAGCCAGTTCACTTTCAAGAAGAAGGCTGATATGGATATGGACGAGTTCGTGCTTGAGGCTATCGAGTATGGCGTGAACGACGAGTTCGATGAGGAGTACGATGAGGAGAAGGACGAGACTACTATCACTATCTATGGTGATCCTAAGCAGTTCGCTCAGATCCAGAAGTACCTTGAAGAGAACGGTTACGAGATTACTGGTGCTGAGTTCACATACGTTCCAAACGACCTCAAGGAGATCACAGATGAGCAGCGTGAGACTATCGACAAGATGGTTGAGCGTCTTGAGGAGTTTGACGATGTTCAGAATGTTTACACAAACATGAAGTAATGAAACAGGTCTTCAGAACACAGGGTGTATGTTCTCAGGCTATTGCCATTGACCTTGATGAGGCTACTGGCATTATTAATGAGGTGCAGTTTGCAGGAGGTTGCCATGGCAATACTCAGGGTGTAGCTGCTCTTGTTAAGGGACAAAAGGCAGAGGATATCATTCCAAGAATACAGGGAATCAAGTGTGGTGCAAAAAACACATCTTGTCCTGACCAGTTGGCTTGTGCGCTTGCGCAGATGCTCAAAAAATAACAGATTGAAATATTTAGATAACTGTGTATAACAAAAATGCGGGTTTTGCCCGCATTTTTGCTTTATTTTGTCACTTATTGCCTAAAAAAGTGTGTGCGGACACACTTTTGTGCCAAATAATTTGGGTGTAAGTAGAAATATGTTTACCTTTGCAGCACTATTGAGAACAATGAAAACTTTTCACTCCCAAAAAAAGTGAAATCTTACAGACAAGTTTAATTTTTTAAAGGTAATCAACTATGTTACAGGCAAAGGCAGGAAATATTGCAGGTATTATTTGGAAGGCTCTTGAAGGAGCTGAAGGACCACTTTCTTTTAAGCAGATAAAGAAATCAACTAAATTGTCAGAGAAGGACTTCCTTCTTGGACTTGGATGGCTTCTTCGTGAGGATAAGCTCAGCGCAGTAGAAACTGGTGATGACAAGGATCCATACGCTTACTCTATTAAGTAAGGAATCCATTCGTACGACAATTATGAAATAAAGAGGGGTGTGCTATTCGCTAAGAATTGCACACCCCTGTTTTTATTTGACTATCTTACTATTGACTATTTGACTATTTGCCGTCCGGAATGAATGCGCTGAGTATCTGCTCACTTCTGCCCCTTTCTCTTCTGTTTATCCTTTCTTTCCCTTTCTTTCCTCTCTTTCCCTCTCTTTCCCTTCTCTCCTTTTCCCACCCCCTCTCTTTCCCTTTTCTTTCCTCTCTCTCCTTTCTTCCCATTCTCTCCCTCTCCCTCCATTCTCTCCTCATTTATTTTGAAATGTAATTAAATCGTTGTATCTTTGTGCCAAAATATACATGTATGAAGAATATCAGAAACTTTTGTATCATAGCACACATCGATCATGGCAAGAGTACACTTGCTGACCGACTGCTTGAGAAGACAAATACTATCAAGATTACTCAGGGACAGATGCTTGACGACATGGATCTGGAACAGGAGCGTGGTATCACTATCAAGAGCCATGCCATACAGATGGAGTACAAGTATCAGACAAACGCGGAACATCCACATGAGAATGCGGCAGAGTATGAGGGCAAGAACTTTGTCCTTAACCTTATTGACACTCCGGGACACGTGGACTTCTCATACGAGGTGTCACGAAGTATTGCTGCATGTGAAGGCGCTCTGCTTGTTGTTGATGCTACTCAGGGTGTACAGGCTCAGACTATCTCAAACCTTTACATGGCAATAGACCATGATCTTGAGATTATCCCTGTAATCAATAAGATAGATATGCCTAATGCTATGCCGGAAGAGGTGGCAGACGAGATTGTAGACCTCATCGGCTGCGATCTTGATGACATCATCTATGCTTCAGGTAAGACTGGCGAGGGTGTTGATGATATTCTTCGTGCCGTGGTAGAACGTGTGCCACATCCAGTGGGTGAGGAGGATGCTCCTCTTCAGGCACTCATCTTCGACTCTGTCTTCAACTCTTACCGTGGTATCATAGCATACTTCAAGATCGTGAATGGTGTGATGCGACCAGGTGAGAAGGTGCGTTTCATCAATACCAAGAAAGAGTATCTGGCAGAAGAGATTGGTACACTCAAGATGGATATGGTACCAAAGAAGGAACTGCGTACAGGTGACGTGGGTTACATCGTGACAGGTATCAAGAACGCAACTGAGGTAAAGGTGGGTGATACTATCACTACTGTTGCTAATCCGACATTGGAGGCGATAAAGGGATTCCAGGAAGTGAAGCCAATGGTCTTTGCCGGTATCTATCCTATCGAGACAGAGGACTACGAGAATCTCCGTACATCGCTTGAGAAGTTGCAGCTTAATGATGCATCGCTCACATTTATGCATGAGAGTTCTGCAGCACTTGGATTCGGATTCCGATGCGGATTCCTTGGACTCCTCCACATGGAGATTGTTCAGGAACGTCTTGACCGTGAGTTCAATATGGACGTCATCACAACCGTCCCTAACGTAAGTTACCTTGTCTATGACAAGCATGGCGAGTGTCAGGAGGTGCATAACCCAAGTGGAATGCCTGATCCAACACTTATCGACCATGTCGAGGAACCATATATCCGTGCAACGGTCATCACGACAGCCTCATATATCGGTCCTATCATGACGCTTTGCCTTGGCAAGCGAGGTGAACTCATCAAGCAGGACTTCATCGCTGGTAATCGTGTGGAGATACAGTTCCTCATGCCTCTTGGCGAGATTGTCATCGACTTCTATGACAAACTTAAGTCTATCTCACGTGGATACGCATCATTTGACTACCAGCCAGAGGGATTCCGTGAGAGCAAACTCATAAAGCTTGATATCCTCCTTAATGGTGAACCTGTCGATGCGCTCTCTACTCTTACGCATGTTGACAATGCCGTGAATCTCGGCCGACGTATGTGTGAACGCCTTAAGGACCTTCTCCCACGCCAGCAGTTTGATATTGCCATTCAGGCAGCCATTGGAGGTAAGATCGTGGCACGTGAGACTGTTAAGCAGGTGCGTAAGGACGTGCTTGCAAAGTGTTATGGTGGTGACGTGAGCCGTAAACGTAAACTCCTCGAGAAGCAGAAACGAGGAAAGAAGCGTATGAAGCAGATTGGTAATGTCTCTGTACCTCAGAAGGCGTTCCTTGCAGTACTCAAACTTGATGATGATTGATGCACTTGCAACGTGTTTTGCAAACTCGAGATAGCAATTTTGACACTTTAGCGTACTTGCTAATTTGTTAAATAATGCAAAAATGTCTTAATCGCCCTTTACTTGACTGTATTAGGGCGATTATTTTTGTATCATGTTAGAGTATCAACTACTTAGTGCTATACGTAAAAATGGCGGGAGTGCCTTTAAAAAGGTTTAAAATAGCTCCTGCGTGTTAAAAAGGTTTGGCTAATTGCAAAAAAAGGCGTACCTTTGCACCGTGCTTTTGAAAGATAGAGCATAATGTTCATTCCATATTGAACGGCGGTAAGGCGTTGCCGCGTGAGTTAGATAGCGCCTCAGCATGTTAGGTGAAAGAGGGTCAACGATCTTTGTGTTAGGCTGAGGTGAGTATTAATTTAAAAGGTACAGTATGATTAGAAGAAATTTAGTTTTATTATTAATGGTAGTTGTAAGTCTTGTTGCATCTGCACAGGATATCAGTCTTGAAAAGAAATGGGGAGCAGTAGCAGAAGCTATAGCGCAGGTAGAGAGCGAAGGTCGTCCTAATCTCGTATCACGCAATGGTCTTTATGTTGGGTATCTCCAGATTTCAAAGATTCTTGTCCGCCAGTGTAACCAGATATTAGGCACACAAGCCTATACTTACAATGACCGTTATGATAAACAGAAATCTATAGAGATGTTTATTGTTTATCAGGAACACTTTAACAAGGAAGGCAATATGGAGAAGGCGATACGTCTCTGGTGCTCAGGCGACCTCAGATGTATGTCTCGCAAGAGAGCCTCTGAAGGTTATTACCGACGTGTAATGCGCAAGTATTCCGAAATGGCAAAACGATAAAATATACTACAAGGTGTGGGGAACTTCAAACGAGGTTCCCCACACCTTGTTTTTGCTGCTATGATGTTATAGTGCTTGATTTTTGCCGCAAGCGGCATATAATTAAAACCAAGGAAAACCAAAGAAAACAAAGGAAAACCGTTTTTCCCGCTGCGCTTGGCTACACAAATTACCATAAATTAACCATAAATTATTTCATGAATTAACTTGCTCGCGGATGGCAATTATGAATTATGAATTGTGAATTATGAATTAACTTATCTTTCTCTTTGGATGCCTATTCGTTGCAAATGCTTTGCCGCAAGCGGCCAGTTGGAAAAACCATGAAGAAACAGAACAAAAACAAGAAAAAACAATCCAACTTGTTTAACTATTTACTATTTGACTATCTCCATCCCGCTGATATGTTCCGAATGGCAATTGTAAAATAGTAAGTTGTAAAATTGTAAAATAAAACGGTTTTCCTTTGTTTTCTTTGGTTTTCTTTGGTTTTAATTACAGACCGCCTTGCGGTAATGCAGTTCTTGTCCGCACGGCAATTATGAATTATGAATTATGCATTATGAATTATATTAAGTGAATTATGCATTTAGTAGAATTGTATATCATATTTATCTTTTTTGACTATACGTAACATCATAAATATCGTTATCTTTGCGACAAAATTAGTGATAAGTAAGTGGTCTGTATTATTTTTATAGTGCCTGCATCTCTTACTACCACCTAATGAACGCATCAATTATAAGAATAATTCTGATCACTTACTTATTATGAGAAGAAGAATACTAACCTTGGCTACAGTAGCCTTCATGTCTTTACATTCGGCACTTGCACAGCAGGTGTTTAAGTTCGGTACATCAATAGCACCTGACGGACAAACATTGAAAGTCGATGGTGATGGATTCATACTTAATGGCAAGCATGTCATTCCGGTGATGGGTGAGATGCATTATGCCCGTGTACCAGAGTGCGACTGGCGTCGTGAGATAAGAAAGATGAAAGCAGGCGGTATCACAATACTCTCCACATACGTGTTCTGGATTCACCATGAAGCAGAGGAAGGCAAGTGGGATTGGAGTGGTAATCGCAATCTTCGCCGATTCCTTCAGACATGTAAGGAAGAAGGAATGCCTGTCGTGCTTCGTGTAGGCCCATTCTGCCATGGCGAAGTGTACCAGGGTGGTTTCCCTACATGGCTCGTTAACAAGGCACAGAGCGATCCAAAGAACTATAAGTTGCGCTCAACAGCTCCTGAGTTCCTTGCGGCAACAACACACCTGTATAATAATATCTTTGCACAGGTTAATGGTCTGCAATGGAAAGATGGTGGACCTATCATCGGTATGCAGATAGAGAATGAGTGCCGTGGCCCTTGGCCATATTATGCCGCACTCAAGGACGCAGCACTCAAGGCAGGTTTTGACCTTCCTTTCTACACCCGTACAGGTTGGCCTAAGTTGAATGGCAAGGAAGTGTTTGGCGAGATGCTCCCTCTCTATGGAGACTATGCTGATGGATTCTGGGACAGAAAACTTACAGATATGCCTGGCGACTATCCTAAGGCATTCATCATGAAGGATACACGACTTAGTGGTGTTATCGCAACAGAGTCACTTGGCGCTAATCAGGACACAAAGATGGAGGCGTCTGACCTCTCTTATCCATATCTTACTTGTGAACTTGGAGGTGGCATGATGCCAGCCTACCATCGTCGAATAAACATGTCGGGTAGGGAGATAAAGCCTCTTGCAATATGTAAACTTGGTTCGGGAAGTAACCTGCCAGGATATTACATGTATCATGGTGGCACAAACCCTTACTGTGCGGAGCATACTATGGCAGAGACACAGGCTTCAACCGTTACGAACTATAATGACATGCCTTACATGTCGTATGACTTCCAAAGTCCTCTTGGTGAGATGGGACAGTTGAATGAGACTGCTTTCCATGAGAGTCGTCTTCTTCACCAGATGCTTCAGGACTGGGGCGAGGAACTGTGTGTGTCAAAGGTTGATACACTTTCTGAGCACTATGCTCGTCGTGGCTCATTCGAGTTCTTCAACGACTATGTCCGTATACTTAATGAGAAGGGTGCATCATATGTTGTTCCACGTAACCTCAAGGTAGGAAATGTAACCGTAGATTATGCCACAGCAGAACCTTTCTGTATGGCAGCTAACACTATGTACCTTGTTCAGATTGAGGGAAAGAAACCTGTGGTGAGCGTCAATGGAAAACGCTATAATGCTAAGTTGAATAAGACATTCACAGCATCAGGAATGCAGTTCTGTGTCCTCTCACGTGCAAAGGCACATACAGCATATAAGATTGATGACAAGGTATTGTTTGCTCAGCATGGAGGTGTACTCTATAAGGATGGCAATACTGTTGTTGAGGAGTACTGGCAGGAACGTCGTATGCAAGGAGGTGTAGACCTATTGGTTAAGGACAACACATTACGTACCGTGTCACTTGGTTCGCAGAAGGTGGCAGCAATGCCTACAGAGGCAGACTTTGCGCATGCTGCTGTGTTGAACATGAACCTTGACACCATAAGTGCAGAACGAGTTGCAAATCTTTTCCTCAAGATTAGTTACAAGGGTGACGTGGCACGTGTCTATGCTGACGGTGTACTTGTTGAGGACAATTTCTGGAATGGCAAACCTATGCTTGTACGTGTGTCAGACCTTATTGGCAAACGTGTAGAACTCAAGATTCTTCCATTAGGTAAGGACTATCCTATATATTTCCAGTCAGAACAGCGTAAGATTGTTGATGCTGCTCCTGATGGCAAATTACTTTCTGTTGATGACATCTCCCTTGTTGAGAGGTTAACAATTAATAATTAACAATTAACAATTAACAATTAACATGCCTCCGGGACATTGAACGAGTATTACCGCGATGGAGTAACTCAGTCCCCTCCCTGTAGGACAATCGGAAGAAAAGATTGAATATCTTTTCTGAACGATTGGGGCGCAGCGCTCGACTGAAACAAGAGCAACGAAGGAAGCTCG
>JAZUHP010000125.1:0-2734 GCA_045641785.1 Bacteroidaceae bacterium | reverse complement strand
CAAACCAGCGTTTAACCCTTTTTTTTTTACCTCTTGTTTACACCATTTGTCGTAAGAAATTCTTAAGCAATACGGTTTCACTACGGGTTTACTACGATGGATAAAAGGAGCCTCTTGCTGCAAAATCAAGTACAACAAACTGAATGCAATTGTTATTTGCTGAAGTCAACACACTCGACGATTTTGTTGAAGAGGTATGTTTTTTTCATTTTCCCCTTCATAGGAATAGGATTGTCTGTATTGTGGAAGTACCATTGCAGGTACTTGGAATTTGTGATAAGCGTTTCACTTACTGGCATCACATTTATTCTTGTGCTGAACATCTTGTTAAGCACGAATGACCATATAGGTTGATCAAGGCGCTCAATTTGTTCGTCTGTACCAAGGTACTTAAGAAGGTCATAAGTTATACTGTTAAAGTCACGTGTAACTTTGTTGTTCCTTTCAATAGTAACGCATATCTGGTAGTACCCTTTGTAGAATCGGGAGTAGCCAAGACTATTAATCAGAGCCATTGACTTGTCTGCATCTTCCTTGCTATATCCTCGAGTCCTTGCCCATCTTTTATAGTCTTTGTGAAGGTGTGTGCTCACGGGGTTGAGCATAACCATCATATCAGCATTTCTTGACTCGAACTCATCTATGATGTTGGAAAGTGATTCTTTTACCTGTATGGAACCGTCAATTCTGAAACAAATATCTGTATTGCAATACTCAAAAGAGTGGTATCTTACATAGTAGCATTTATCTATTATGCTCATGTTGTCCAATCTCTTATCGTATACAATTTTCCAAGTGTCTGATTTTAATTCCTTATCGTCAGTCACTAATATGTATTCGGCATCTGGGTCAGTAACCTTTACTTCACGAACCATCTCGTAGTTGTTGAAGATAAAGGTGAGTACCGAATATCTCTTCTTATGCTGTTCCATAAGTATGTAAGTAATCAAAATAATTATTTTATGTGGCGTCTCTCTTTCCCAAAGTCATCCCCACCACCGTTTTTCCATCTTTCGTATCCCTCAATGGTTCGTTTCCATCTGTTGTGTGACCATAACCAAAGTTCAGGTTGGCGTCTTATCGTTTTCTCAAGTTCTTTGAAATACATGTCTGTCAATTCCCAGTCAGGAATGTTCTTTGTGTCTTTCTCAAGAACCTTAATGTCGATATTGTAATATCCTCTACGAGGACGTGATAGATCTAAGTATATGGCTTGATCGCCAAATCTTTTTGTAATGGTCTCTGTTCCTGTGATTACAGGAGTATAGTGATTAAGGAAATTTATCCAATGATGAATATTGTTCCATTCTGGTACCTGGTCGGATATATAGCCTGTAACAATAATTTTATCTTCTTTATGACACATTATTCTTTTGCGCAAAATATCCTGCATAGGAACACACATAGTGTTCATCCTGCTACGTATGTAAAGGAATATCTTGTCTGAGATTTTGTTCTCAAGGACATGATATACTTGTGCAATGTTTATCTTTTTGTTATGTTGCAGTTGAAGTCCTATAGATGTTATCCATTCCCAATTGCAATAGTGGCCAATATATGCCGATGTGGATTGTCCTCTTTCTGCGGCGTCTTCAATTGCTTTTAGATTGCTGAATGTTACTCGTCTCTTCATTTCCCTTTTGCTTATGGACATTAGTTTTATTGTCTCAACAGCATAGTCTGTAAGGAAATGGTAGAATCCCTTTTCTATTCTTGTAATATCTTCTTCGCTTTTCTCAGGAAAAGCTTCTGTAAGGTTCTTATGGACAAGTCTCTTTCTATACGCTATACATTTATAAGCTAAAAGATATAAGCCATCGGATATAATATAAAGTAAACGCAGTGGCATTAAAGACAATATATACAGTATGCTGAATATGATACCGTATATTATCTTTTCTGTAAATGATAATTTGTAGTTCTTTGTCTTGTTTGCTGCCATTATTGTTCCTTGTATGTTAGTTTGTCCTCTATCATTCTGCTCATATACGACTGAATGATTGCCTTTAGCTCTTTCTCCATATCTGTGTTCTTGTTTGATGACTTTAACAGATTCTTCGTGAGCATCCAGTCATTCTTGATGTTGTATAAGGCTTTTACTGCTTGACCATCAAACTGGAGCAGGTAATCTCCCTTTACATACTGGTAAATGCCATTGTTGTAGTTTACTGCCCAACTGTCCTTGTCTGCTGTTGCGTTAAGATCCTTTCCAAACGCCACATATGGCTTCTCGTAGCCGAGATAGCTAAGTACTGTTGGCATTATGTCTATCTGCTGGGCAATACATTGTCTTCGCTGAGGCTTTATCTTGCCTGAAGGATCATAGAATAGTATTGGCGCGCCAAACAAACCAAGGTCAGTCATGTACTCTGGATGATCTGGCAGGTTGGTGTGGTCAGATGTTATGACAAATAGGGTGTTCTTGAACCAAGGTAGCTTGCTTGCTGTCTCGAAGAACTGTTGTAGAGAATAGTCCACATATCGAATACATTTATGTATCGGATTATTTCCTTCTTCTGGAAACATACTCTTGTATTTGTCTGGAACAGCATAAGGATGATGGCTGCTTGCTGTAAATACGGCAGTCACAAAAGGTTCCTTCATCTCACTCATCTTTGTGGCATAGAACTGCAGGAATGGCTCGTCCCATATTGCCCATGTGCCATCGAAATCCTTGTCTCCGTCAAAACGCTTGTCTGCATCGTACTCTGTTCTGCCATAGTATTCCTTGAAT
>JAZUHP010000124.1:0-10533 GCA_045641785.1 Bacteroidaceae bacterium | reverse complement strand
GTTCACGGAGCAGTAATTGATGAATTGGCGGCAATTAAAGACCGAGATTTATACGATTTGATAAAACAAGCAATGGGCGCAAGAAAACAACCATTGCTTTTTTGTATTACAACAAATGGTTTTATTCGTGAAAGCATTTTTGATTCCCAGTATGCTTATGCATCATCGGTATTAGATGGAAGCATACAAGACAAAAGGTTTTTACCATTTATCTATGAGCTGGATTCAGTTGATGAATGGAACATCGAAAAGAATTGGATAAAAGCCAATCCTGGCATTGGTTCTATCAAGTCAACTGATTATCTTAGACAAATGGTAGACAAGGCCAAGAATGATTCTTCATTCAAACCAACAGTAATGGTTAAAGACTTCAATATGAAGCAAAATCCTGTTACTTCTTGGATGTCATTTGAAGACTTAGTGAATGAAGAAGTAGTTCCAATTGAATATCTTGAAGGTTCTTACGCAATCGGCGGTTGTGACTTATCAGCAACAACCGATTTGACCTGTGCAAGTCTTCTGATCAGGAAGCCTGATGATGAAAGAGTGTATGTTTTGCAACACTATTTCATACCACAAAGCAAAATTGATTATTTAGAGCAGACAAAGAGCAAAGAAGCTCCATACAAACTATGGGCAGAACAAGGCTGGTTGACAATTAATGAAGGCGCACAAGTTGACTATTCAAAAGTGACTGAATGGTTTGTTGATATGGTTCAAAAACATGACATAAGGCCTTTATGGATATGCTATGACCGAGCTTTATCAGGTTACTGGGTACCAGAGATGGAACAAAGCGGATTTGATATGGAAAAGACCGCACAGGGGCCATTTACTTGGTCACAGCCTATGAAAGAGATGGGCGCAACATTTCACGAACATAGAGTTATATACAATAACAATCCTATTTTGCGTTGGTGCTTAGCCAATACTGGATGTAAAGCACTTAACAAGGATGGTATTGAAACTATACAACCAGTAAAGATACAACAAAACAGGAGAATTGATGGCATGGTTAGTCTTCTTAATGCGTGGGTAGGTTATGTGAAGCATTATGATGAGTATTTGCCATATGTGAGGTAAGGTATGTCGGTTTTAGATTGGTTCAAACCAAATAAGGTAATGAAAAAGACAAGCACTTGGAAGGAGCTTGGCAGTTATAACGCACAGTTCAGCTCATTTGGAAGCAATATCTATCAAAGTGAGGTTGTAAGGTCATGTATTAGACCACTTGCAGAGCATACCAGCAAAGCAAATGCAATCTGTACTGATAAGAACATTGAAAGAATACTTAATGAGAGTCCTAACTTGTACATGAATGGCAAGGATTTTCTTGCAAAGGTAAGAACAAGGCTTGAACTTATTAACACAGTATTCATTTATATAGGCAGAGACGATAAGGGCCATGCGATAAGTTTTTATCCAGTGCCTTTTTCTTCTTTTGAAGCTCTTGAGTATAACAATGGCCTATTTATTAGATTCAATTTTAATAATGGCAGCGCAAGTTTAACCCTTCCTTGGGATGATTTGGCAGTTGTAAGAAAAGACTACAACAAGAGCGATATCGCTGGAGATAACAACGATGCGATTATAAATATGCTTGATATCATCAGTACAACAAATCAGGGCATTGCAAACGCAGTAAAAGCAACAGCCAATTTAAGAGGTATCTTAAAGAGTACAAAAGCAATGTTATCCGAGAAAGATATTAAAGCTCAAAAGGATAGATTTGTTGCTGACTATTTAAGCTTAGAGAATGAAGGTGGTATAGCTTCCCTGGATGCAACTCAGGAGTTTACACCAATAACAATGAATCCTCAAATTACTTCATGGGAGACCAAGAAGGAGCTTAGAGAGGATGTGCAGAGATATTATGGTGTATCTGATGCAATCATCATGAGCAACTATACAGAACAGCAGATGGAAGCATTCTACGATAGCAGAATTGAACCATTTTTAGTAGCATTAAGCCTCGAACTTACTCGAAAGGTATTTACTGCCAGGGAGAAGGGATTTGGCAACAAGATTATATATGAATCTAATCGAATCCAGTATTCAAGCACAGCTACAAAGTTAAATATGGTTCAGCTTGTAGATAGAGGAGCTTTAACACCAAACGAATGGCGAGAGATCTTCAACCTTGCTCCACTTGATGGCGGAGACGAGCCAATAAGAAGGCTTGATACAGAGGTTGTTAATGATAATAACATTCAAAAACAGAATGAAAGCGAGGAATAATAATGGCAATTAAACCAGGTAGAGAATACCGCAATATGCAGATAGAAATCAAAGAAACAGAAGAGGAAGAGAAGAAGGAATTTCTTGTAAGGGGTTATGCTTCAACCTTCCAGCCTTATGTATTATTTGAGCAAGATGGCATACAGTATTCGGAGCAGATTGATGAGACTGCATTTGATGAAGCTGATATGTCGGATGTTGTTTTTCTGTATAACCATGAAGGAATGGTATTTGCTAGACAGAAAAATGGCACATTAAAGATAAGCACTGATAGTCATGGCTTATTAAGTGAAGCTGATTTAGGCAGCACAACGCAGAGTCGTGAACTATATGAGGCTATACAGAGTGGACTTATTGACCAAATGTCATTCGCATTTACTGTTGCGGATGATGAGTACGATAAGAAGACTCACACAAGAATTATCCACAGAATTGGAAAGGTGTACGATGTTTCTGCAGTAAGCATACCAGCCAATCCAACAACGGACATCGCCACAATTTCGGCTCGAGACTACTTCAACGGAGTGATTGAAGCAGAACAAGCGGAGCGACTTGAGAGAGCAAAGGAATTAGAACTGGCGAAAGCAAAGTTTAATTATCTAGAAAGGAATTAAGGTTATGGATATCAATGAAATGACTTTACTTGATGTCAATGAGCGACTTTCACAGCTTGAAGAGGAAGTGAGAGAGGCCCAGGACGTTGAGACTGTTGAGAAAGCAACAGAGGAAAAGAGAAGCCTTTTAGAGAGAAAGGCTGAGCTTGATGATCTCGAGCAGAGAAAAGCAGACGCACTTGCCATAGAGAATGGCGCACAGACAAAAATTGTTGAAGAAAGAAAGGAAATGGAATTAATTATGGAAGAGAAGAAGACATTTGGAAGAGAGTCACAGGAGTATCGTAATGCATTTTATGCATGGTTAAAGGGCGATGTAACAGAGGAGCAGAGAGCAATCCTCACAACACCAATCTCAGTTGATGGAGATGGTTCAAACGATGGAGCAGCAATCGCTATTCCTAAGACTCTTGATGATAAGATTTGGGATAACATCCACACAGAGCATCCAATTTTAGCAGATATCACAACTGTTGCTTCAGGTATCGTAATGGAAGTTACAAAGCACGTTGCAATCGCTAATCGTGTATCAGGCAAGAAGGATGCTGCTGCTAACGCTGGTGCAGAGGAGAATACATTTGTTAAGGTTACTCTTGCTGGTGTAGATTATGAGAAGTATGTTGAGCTTACATATGCTGAAGCTAAGATGTCTCAGGGTGCTCTTGAGGATTATCTTGCACAGGAGATCGCTGCTGAACTTGGCGAGGCACTTGCAAAGGATGTATTTGCTAAGATTGATGCAGATACAACAGCTACAACAAAGACAAGCGATATCTTTGCTGATATCAAGTCAGCACTTGGCAACACAGTTGGTGCTACAACAATCTATGCTCCATCTGCTATGTACTATGATATAGCTGCTTACAAGGATAACGGAATCCTCGTAAACCTTGCTAATGTACTTGGTGTTGAGATTAAGAAGGATGATGCTGCAACAAATGTTACAGTTGTAAATCCTAAGATGTTCATCCTTAACCAGATATCAGGAGTTCTTATCGAGTCTGATAAGGATATCAAGAATCATAGAGTAGTTGTTTCAGGCTGGATGAGAGCTGAAGGTACAATGAGAAACAGCAAGGCTGGTACAGTAATTAAATAATTAATCAAGAAAGTGGGTGGGCAATATGCTTGAAAAAGTCAAACTTGCACTCCGCATTTCACATAACCTTTTAGATTCTGATATTGAAGATACAATAAAGACAGCCAGGGCGGAGATGAACCGCTCTGGCATTTCTTTAGATGTGGCACAAAGCAACTTGGATATAGTAGAAATGGCAATAAAGACATATTGCCTTTATGTATATGCTAGTGATTCCAAGTTGACTGAAGGCTATTTCAAGTCTTGGCAGTATCAGTTAGATAACATTAGAAAGTCAACTATTGAACTGGCAGAAAGCGAGGGATAGTGGATGTATGAAAATGTTATTAAGTTAGTATCGGAAACAAAAAGTGTTGATGATTTTGGAGATACAATAATCGTATCAACCGATAGAAATGTGTTTGCAGAATTAAAAAGCATAACACAAACAGAGTTTTACCAAGCACAGGCGGTAGGCTTAAAGCCTGAGATAAAGTTTGTTATTGCAGATTTTCTTGATTATCACAATGAAAAGGTTATTAAGTACACTCCATTTAATGGAGAGGAAGAGACTTATTCAGTGATCAGGACATATAGAAGCAACAACCAGCTTGAAATAGTTTGTAAGCGAGGTATAGACGAATGAGTGTTCCAAAATCCGTAATCAAAATAGATAAAAAAGGTGTTAAATACATTTCAAGTGTAGAAAAGGCCGAATATACTATTCAGGAGCTGACAAGAGCAGCAATGCGAGATGTTGGCAAATTTCTTGTAAGAAGAATCAATGAAAAGGCACAGACTCTTCCAGGTATGAAGAGAAATCCTCGAGTAAGAGGAAAAAACTCTACTTTCCAATACTGGGCAAGGAAGGGCGAATGTGACTTGCAAGTCGGCACAAAGCAAGAGACCTGGTACGGATATAAGCAAGAGCTTGGAACCTCAAATATGAAGCAATTGGGATTCATAAGAACAACAACTTATGATAATATCCCTGAAATAATAAAAATCGAAAGTCAGTATTTATCTGCGCTAGAAAGTGAGGCTGAAGCATTAGCCTTAATCGAAAGCGAAGAAGACTATGAAGGTGGAGCGGATGAGTAGAAGTAATTCGTTAAGAAAACTGATACAAGGACAGTTGAAAACAGAATATGAGGAAGTATATTACCTTCAAGCCAAAGAGAATGCAATGTTTCCACATTGCGTTTTTTTATTGCAGTCAATAAATACTGGAGATTTGAGCCGAAGTGATTATTATCTGCAAGTTGATTTGTGGGATAAATCATCCAGCTCATTCAACATCGAAGAGATGGCAGACAAGGTAGAAGACTTGTTAAAGACAAAGAATTTACCTCAAACAGATATACTTCCAACGATATTTACAGAATCACGAAAGACAGTTATAGACGATGATAAAAAAATCAAACATCTGCAATTGGCTTTTACAGTTCAATTATATGAAAGGTAGGAAAAGAAATGGCAGTAAGCGGAACAGGAACTATCACAAGTACTGATTATAAGTCAGTTAAATGGGTAGGCAAGACAAAGGGCGGAAATGCTATCACAATCAATATGCCAAAGGCAATTAACCTTGGCAACATCGATTGGACAATGGCAGAAAAGGACGATGTTGTTGCAGCAATTACTTTCACAGCAGTTTACACAAACACAGATGCAGCTTCTTCAAGCAATGCAGAACCATGGAGCATTGATATTGATTCACAGCAGGCAAGTGGAGCAGCAGAGATCATGCTTGGTGTTGGTGTTTTCTACATTGATGACAATCCAATTGCTCTTACAAGAGGCGGTGGACAGTTCACAGTCACAAGAGAATTTAGAAGAATCAATGCAGATGGAGACAGAGGAGCTGTTGAAGGAAGAATTGTTATGGAAGGTTCAGAAGCTACATTAACAATGAATGTACTTACAATCCTTACAAGCATAACAGACCTTTATCCAGCATTATCATAATTTCAAAGGGGGATTGGCACCGCTTTTCCCCCTGTTTTTTTAAGAGAGGTAAAAAATACATGAGACATTTACAAAGTAGCGATATCTTTGCTGGATGTAGATTACTTTCAGCAATAGGAATAAGAGACGAGTTCAAAGCAATTGCAGAAAAGGCACAGACTACAAATAGCCTGGATGCTGGTTACGATTTAATATTTGCACTATTAGAAAAGGCAACAACAAGCAAGGCTGAAAGAGAATGGTATAAGTTCTTAGGAAATATTCTTGAGGTTAAGCCTGAAGAAGTAGAGACAATGGATCCTTGCGTGTTACTTGATAAATTATTTGAAGTCGCAGATGTGAAGCAATGGCGAGATTTTTTCTCTCGTGTTCTGTCTTTGACGAAGGGGAAATAATCGAATTTTTACTCCGAAGATATCACACCATAGATTTTATGAAGGACATGGACTTATCCAGCTTCTTAAAGTTCTATAATGTCGCAATCGAAGAAGACAGAAAAGAAAGATTATACGAACAATGGTGCGCTATGCTTCCACAGTTCACTAAGTTTATATCCTTTGATGAGTTCTTAAACAAAGCAACAGGAAGAAATGTAGACCGAAGACCAGTAGAAGAGATCATGGCGGACATAGAGGAAACACACAAGAAAGCAAAGGAGCATAAAGATGGCCTTTGAAGTATTTAAGTTGTTTGGATCTATTATGGTTGACAATGAGGCAGCCAATGAGAGCATCCAAAAAACTGATGAAAAAGCAAATAAATTAGGCGAGTCATTGCTCAATGGTGTTGGACACGCAGCGAAGTTCGGAACAGCAGTTCTTGGAGCTGCAACCGCTGCTGCTGGTGGAGTTGTAGCACTTACCAAAAGCACCGCAGAGAGTGCGGATGAGATAGACAAAGCAGCAATAAGAATGGGCATTGATACAACAGCTTATCAAAAGTATGCCTATGCTGCTGGACAATGTGGAGTTGAGACATCAACACTTGAAAAGGCAGCAAAGAAGCTTGAAGGAACAGACCTTAATTTGGATGATGCAATATCACAGATTATGGAACTGGGAACCGAAGAGGAAAGAACTGCTGCTGCTATTGATATGTTTGGCGAAAGCATTGCATATAGTTTAAGTCCAGTTTTGGCGCAGTCAGGAGAAGACTTTGAGGCATTACAACAGAGAGCTGAAGACCTTGGCTTGGTAATGTCCGAGGATGCTGTTAAGGCTGGTGTTGAGCTTGGCGATACTATGGCAGATGTAGAAGCTTCAATGGAAGCATTAGGCGCACAGCTTGGCGCATCGTTAATGCCATTAGTACAAGAAGTAGTAAACCTAATTTTGGATAATATGCCATTCATTCAAGAAACAATGGCATCATTAATACCGATTATCGTATCACTTGCAGAATCACTACTTCCACCGCTTATGAACCTGGCACAAGAGTTGTTACCGGTTGTAGTTGATTTAATCAATCAGTTATTGCCGATAGTAACACAGATAATGGCAACAGTACTGCCAGTAATAGTAGAATTAATAGGAATGTTGGCACCATTCTTGGTACAGATACTAGAAACCATGCTTCCTATTATCAATTCGGTTTTAACACCATTATTGCCTTTATTAGAACCACTTATCAGCCTATTACAGCCAATACTTGATGTATTGATATTATTCTTGCAACCATTAACAGATTTGCTGAATTTAATTCTTCCACCATTAATGGAAATAATAGGCGCATTTGTTGGTGTATTGGCTGAAGACTTAGCAATTTGTATCGAAGCTGCTGGAATATTGATTAATGACACCTTGGTACCAGCATTCCAGGCGGTATGGGATAAGGTAACTGATGTTAAAGACGGTGTTCTTAATGCTTGGCAGTCAATAAAAGATGGCATAGCTGGTTTTGTAGAAGGAATTAAAACAGATGTACAGACTGGATTTGATGCGCTTGTAGATATTGTAAAAGCACCAATTAATACAGTTATAGGATTTATTAATAAGCTTATTGATGGACTTAATAGCCTTGAAATTGATGTACCTGATTGGGTAACAGATATGACAGGCATTGACGATTTCAGTTTGAATATACCAAAGATCCCTGAACTTGCCAAAGGTGGTTCAATCAATCTTGGCGGTTCAGCAATTGTCGGCGAAGCTGGAGCAGAGCTTGTTGATTTGCCAGTCGGTGCAAAGGTAACACCATTATCAAGAAGTAATGGCGAAGGTGGTTCAGTAGAAGACAAGATAGATGCAATGGTCGGATTATTACAGGAACTTATTGAAATAATGCCAAGTGCAGTTGCTGAAGGAGTATCACGATTAGACTTTAAGTGGAATGAAAGGGAATTAGGAAGGCTGGTGCGCTCTTATGAATGATTATTTTAGATTTGTAAATAGCCAAGGAGAGACAGTCAACTTTGGTTCTATTGGCCTGATCATTGATGAAAACGATTTAAGAGATTTTGCCTGGGGTTATACCAGTCAATATGGAAATATAGTTGATTTTAAAAGAGGAATAGTGAAAAAGAAGATTAGAGCCAAAGCATATGGCGATAATCTTGTAAGACTCAAGAATCAATTATTTGAGAAGCTGGAAAAAGATGTATTGGCCAAGAAAAAAGGAAGAGTTTATATTGGCGAGTATTATCTTGGTGGATATTTCATATCTTCAAAAAAGAAAAATTATACCATTAATGGTTTGACTGAGTACACTTTAGAATTTGTAACAGACGAATCATACTGGAAGAAGGAAACAACTTTTAATTACAGAATCAATGGCGATTATGGAAAAGTAAGGGGCCTTGATTATCCGTATGATTATGCATATGATTATACATCCCCAGCAAATGCTGGTTACATTAATAATGTTTCGTTTGTTCCAAGTAATTTCATAATGAAGATATATGGCCCAGCCGAAAACCCATTAATTATCATTGGGGATAATCAATACAAAGTTAATGTAAATGTATTACCAAACGAATACTTAACAATTGATTCATTAAATAAAAAGGTATACAAGACAAACGCAAGAGGAAATGTTGTAAATGTCTTTAAAGATAGAGACTTAGCAACAGGATATATCTTTGAAAAGATACCAGTCGGCGAAAATTATCTTTATGTATCGCCAACAACCAATGTTGATGTGATACTGATTGAAGAGAGGAGTGAGCCACAGTGGATCTAATTTGGACTGATAAGAATGGAATTGATATTGGAGTTGTTTTACATTACAACCTTGATAACGAAATATCCATAGAAGGGAAAAATTGTTCATTTGTCCTTGAATTGCCAATTGATACAGATATCCTCAATAACTGTGGTTTTATTTATATCGATGATACTGAATATGGTGGAATAATTGATTCACAGACCATAGACACAGCAAAAAAGATCATGCGTCTTTCAGGAAGAACTTGGCGAGGTATTCTGTGCAGTAAAATCATGGCACCAAGTGAAGTGACAGGGGATGTTAATGTGGTTTTAGCTGACATAATAGCAAGACTTTCATTGACAGACTTCTTTGAGGTGGATCCTGAACCATTTGGAGCAGATGTTGTTTACCAGTTTGATGGGTATATAGATGGATATACTGGAATTATCAATATGTTAGCTTCGCTTGATTTAAAATTAATGCTTAGATGGAATGGCGGAAAAATAAGAATATATGCAGAAGAAATTGAGAGGTTTGATGATACCACAGCGATAACATCAGACCTTTTTGATTTCCAGATTACATCCGCTATAAATTCTGTTAATCATATGATTGGAATTGGGTTAGACGAACTTGAAGCGCAAATGATAGTTCACAAGTACATTCAGGCGGATGGAACTATTGGAGATGTTCAGCACTATTTTGGTGTTAAAGAATATGTAGCAGTTTATGACAAAGGCAATGTAAAGAGCATTGAGGAACTGGAAGAAGGAACCATAGAAGCTCTTGCAGAAGAATCGTTAGACAATCAAGTCCAAATTAATTCATACAATTTGGAATGTGACTTAGGCGATCAATTTACTGCACATGATATTTACACTGGGATATCAGTTGAACAGTATGTAACAAATAAAATTGTTGTCATAAGCGACAGCATAGCAAAAATATCTTATAAGGTAGGTGCATTATGAGTATTAGAATCATAACAGGTTCGACAGGAACGAATCACGTTACTAGCCAGGATGATGGCTCATTAAATCAAGTAATACTTGGCTCAAAGTCAGTAGTTCTTGACATTGGCGAGAAAATGGCAGCAACAGTTGTTGACAATAACACAGTTAGAATATCCGATGGCGATATTCTTCTTCAGGGTAGACACGCAAGAATCGATGCTGGAACTGTTGAAGACATGACAATTGGCACAGGCACAATTGAAATGAATAGAAATGACCTTATTGTTGCTAGATATACATTAAACACAGGCACAGGATTTGAAAACATTGAGCTCGTTGTTCTTGAAGGAACGGAAACAAGCGGAAGTGCTTCTGACCCAGCATACAACACAGGCAATATCAGAACTGGTTCATCAATCGTTGATTTCCCACTTTACAGAGTAAGAATTGAAGGAATCAACATTGTTGGCCTTGTTAGATTGTTTGAGATAAGCGGTGGTGCAAATTCAGCATTAATTGCCGATGCTTATTTGTCGAC
>JAZUHP010000123.1:0-2501 GCA_045641785.1 Bacteroidaceae bacterium | reverse complement strand
GTTGCGCTTCAGGGCAAAGGCATTCGGTATGAACTTACCATCAACGTACCAACCTGAGAGACAATGAAGGGTGTAGATGCGGTTATCTTCCACTTCATGAGAAGAGAAAATGCCCACGGTCTCCATAGCCACTAACAGTTTGGGAACCGTCTTGCGGTCTTTATCCCAGAGTTGGGCAAGTTGGGTATTGTCAACCATAACCTGACCTGCCAAGATTTCAACTTGCTTGGTCTTGCTAATTTGCACAAGTTTTGGAACTGGCTCGGCAAGATCCACAAGCGACATGAAGCATTCCATACGGTCAATCTTGTACTTCTTGCTTCGAAGGTGCTTCAACTGCTCATCTGAGAAAGTGAAGCAACGATGTAACTTTTTATCGTCCATAGTCTATGATATTTGAAAAATGTAACCGAATAAAGGGAAAAGGAATAAGCCATCAAAAAGAAGAGAATCACTGGATAAGTTCAACCAGGGATTTCTTCATGTCATCATCAATGACTCGGTATCGGGCAAAAGCAACGCTGCCTTTGGCATGACCTGACATAGAAGCAACCAAATCAGGGTCTTTGACCATGCGGTAAAGATTACCGATAAAAGTCCTTCGTGCCAGATGAGATGTAGCCACATCTGAGATTGGCTTCTTCTCTTCAAGCCGTGTCTTAGGGTTAATCACAGTGACAACACGATTTACCTTGGCACGCTTCAAGATTCTACGGATAGCATCGTTGAACTTGAAGTTATAATGCTTGGGGAAGATTGGTTCATCATCACCATGGTCATGGCCATCAAGGATAGCCATAGCCTTGGGGATAAGAGGAACCCTTACAACGTCACCAGACTTGCCCTTGGTCTTGATGGGGATATATTCCAGAACACCGTCAATAATGTTCTTGGGGGTGAAGGTCACAAGATCACTATGACGGCATCCGACCATACACTGAAACACGAACATATCACGATACTCAGCAAGTTCTGCATCATCCGTGAGGTCTGCATCCAGAACTTGGTCACGCTCCTGAATGGTCAGGAAATATGGAGTGCCATAGAGAGCCTTGGGCATGTCATAGCCAAAGAAGGGGTCATTGTTTGTGACTCCCTGCTTTCGTACCCAGTTGCAGACGGTACGCAACAAGGTCATGTTAGTGACGATGGTATTCATAGATATGTCATAGTCAGAAGACAGGAAATCCGCAAACGCACGAAGATCATCGGCAGTCATGCTGTCAATGTTCATCGGGTGTTTGTGTTCATCCTCAAAGCGAGTAACCTTGTCAATCAGGCATCGGGTGTTACACTCCTGATGCTTGGCAAAATGCTTGTTCTGAAGGTATCTCTCTGCCCAGATGACAAAGGATTTGCTTACCGCCATGCCACTGCCCATGCAATAGGCATTAGGGTGGTGATAGGCAAATATCAGTCGTCTGAGCCAGTCGGAGTTTGCTCCGATATAGTATTCCCTGGTTATGATACCTGTAATCTCCTTGACCTGTGAGTCAAAGAGGTTTCTGGTATCGTCATCCACAAGATTGACACGGCTCTTGTAGCCCTGTCGTTCTTGGCTCCAGTGATTGGGATTGATCTGAAGTTCGCTTGCGCACTTGACATCAAGCCCTTTGTCACGGACACGGAAGTACACCGAAGCACGGCTGTCGAGGTCGTTCTTCGATGTATCTTTCTGACGTATGTAAGCGGTTACTCTCATTGATATGTCTATGATATGACAAAAGGGAAAGAAGAAACTATCTGCGGAAATGCAGGTGACGATGCTCGGGATAGTCCGAAGCAATGTCCTTCAGCTGCTGTTCAAGTCGCTCGTTCTGGTATGGAGTGAGCGCATGGATAGCCTTGATGCAGACACTCTGCACAAGCAGGGTTCGTCTGCCGATAGTGTTCTCTTGGTCAATGCCCTTATTGGCATGAGACAACTCGCACAGTTCATTGAAGGCATCCTTCATACTGTGATAGCCTGTGCCATCCTTGGCATAGGTAATGGCAAGGCTGGCTACCTGAGCCAGTTTGTCATTGTACTGCTGTTGATTGAAATCCTGATTCATATACTCATTGATTAGTGGTTGGCAAGTTCGTTCAGCTTCTGGGCTGCTGCCTCCTTAGTCTCAGCCTCAGACATGCTGCGGTTCTGACGCATCCACTTCAGGAGTTCAGCCTTCTCAAAGTAGATGAGTTTGCCGTTAGGACGGAAGAAAGGAAGCTCATGACGATGGGTCATCTTGTAGAGACTGCTCTTTGATATACCCATGAAAAGTGCTGCCTCTTCAAGTGTCAACACCTCCTTGGCAGCGCTGAGAGTGTTCTCCAGAACCTCGATGCGATGCTCAAATGACTCTACCTTCAAAAGAAGAGTCTCGTTGTCAATAGTCTTATTCATAATCTTGATATTTAATTGTTTACGTTATCCTGAATGCTTGGTTTTGAGATAGCAAGCCCCTAAAGGTAGCGGAAACCACTACCTTGAATCAGGGCACTGCTTTTGATGAAATGAA
>JAZUHP010000122.1:0-17971 GCA_045641785.1 Bacteroidaceae bacterium | reverse complement strand
GGTTCCTTCATCTCACTCATCTTTGTGGCATAGAACTGCAGGAATGGCTCGTCCCATATTGCCCATGTGCCATCGAAATCCTTGTCTCCGTCAAAACGCTTGTCTGCATCGTACTCTGTTCTGCCATAGTATTCCTTGAATCCTGTGGCACGGGCAAATGCCTGGAATCCCATACTTCCATTCTCTGCTCCATGGAAGAAGGCTGAGTGATATCCGACATTTCCGAGTTCTCTTGCCAATCCGCTTACATCGTTTTGTGATGACTGTGTCAGAAAGAATGGTTCTATGAACATCGGTATACTGCTAAGGATGCTTGGCATACCGTCAATACTCTTTCTGCCATTGCAGAAGGTGTAGTCAAAGCTCACGCATTTGTCATAAAGCTTGTCGATGAAAGGCGTGTAACCTTTGTAATTCCCGTCCTCCAGTTTTTCGTTGTACTTGCCAATATATTCGCGTCCGAAACTCTCCACTATAAGGACTACCACATTGTGACCTTTGAGAGTTGAGAGTTGAGGGTTTAGAGTTGAGAGACTTTTGACTTGTGATGAGTCTTGAGGTAACTCTGATTTTTCACTTTTCACTTTTACCTTTTCACTCACGGAGTGTAGCGGAGTGTAGATATCATCCAGCTCCTCCTTTGTGAAGTACTCAGGATTGACGAAGGTCTTCTTTCCTGCTGTACGGATCATAGAAAAAGGAGTGTTGAGGATGACTGCTGCCTCTGCAGGATGATTCACATACTGGTTGGCATTACTTATCGTGATAGGTCTTACAGCAGTTGTTGCTCCTCCTCTCATTCCACATATTGCAAGGGGAATGAATAGGGCAAAGCATACGAGATGTAGGATATAGTATCGAGAAAGGTTTTTCCAGTTTGGGAAGAATATCTTTCCTTTTGGAGAAACATACAGGGCAAATAGTCCCCATATAAGTATGATAGCAAATAGTATCAGGTACCAATGACGTAGTATCTCTGCACCCATTATGGTGAACATGTTGCCTTCATTGCTGAACTCTCTGAATACAGAAAGGGTTGTTCTTCTACCTGTGTACTGGAAATATACGGAGTCAGTCACGTTCATTATTATACAGATGGAGTTGACTACAACGAATGTCCATTTGCATATCTTGTTCCATGTGTCTGATTCCTTTAGATGAAGAGGGAAAAGCATCATCACGGCATATAGTATATTGGTGTAGAGTATAGCTGATGTGTCAAACATACAGCTACCTTTTACGATGTCGCTCCACGAGTTGTTGAAAAACTCATCAGAGAATGTACTCCAGTTCTCAAGTACAAATTCTACTCGACAAAGTGCATATACTATGTATACAAGAAGGATATTGCCCACAAACGCTACAATGTTTGAGTGCATATTCCTTCTTATATTGATGATTTCCTTCATGTTGTTACTTGTTCAATATGTTACAGACCTTTTCGACAATTCTCGATGGCTCAATCTGGGTCATGCAACGCATGTCACCAAATTGGCAAGGCTTGTTTCCGTATGTAGAACATGGTCGGCATGGCAGTTCAACCTGTACGACATTCTCGTCTCCTTGGGCATAAGGAGTGAATCCTGCCTTTGGATGTGTAGCTCCCCATATACTTAGAGTATCTGTTCCTACCATGGCTGCCATGTGCATATTGGCTGAATCCATGCTTATCATAAGGTCAAGCTGAGTCATGAGGAGTAGTTCGTCGCGAAGTCCATTCAACTTACCGCAGGTAGACTTTATTCCGTCACATTCCCATGTCTTCAGTTCCTCACTCTCTTCCTTGCCTGCACCAAAGAGGAATACCTTGTAGCCTTTCTCCAGGAGCAACTGGGCTGTGTGGCGCATCTTGTTCAATGGATATACTTTCTGGGCGTGTGCAGCAAAAGGTGCAATGCCTACCCATTTCTCTCCGCTTGCCTTTGTGCCAGTAAACTTGCGAATATCTAAAAGCGAGGACTGGAGAACAAAGCGCTCCATAACTGCCTTGTGACCATTGTAGTCAACATCAAACTTGATTTTTAGGAGTTTGCGGAACACGTCAGCATATCGCTCAGTCATAAGAGGCAAGGCATTAGTGTCCATTCCATGTCCGATAAGCGATTTCTTGTCCTTGCGACCTTTGTCTATTACCCCGACCTTCACACCAGATAGACGGAAACATGTCCTTATGTACTTTGTCCTGAGTACATCGTGGAGATCTGCAACAGCGTTGAAGTTGTTCTTCTTCAACTCTGTGTACAACTTTGTAAGTCCTGTGATACCGTTATATGCATTAAGATCAATGCCTATTACACTTACATTAGCTGGCATCCACTCAAACATAGGTGTGAATCGTTTGCGTGTGACAACTGTAATCCTTATGTTTCGGTTCTGTGAGGCAAGACTATGTATTACTGGTACAGTCATAGCAACGTCTCCCATTGCTGAGAAACGCATTACCAGTAGTCGAGTAAGTTCAGATTCTTTCTTGCTGAAAAGTCCCATATTATTTTCTTAGGTTGTGAGGTTGTAGGGGGATGAGGTTGTGAGGTTTGTCACTCTTTTATATGAATATCCTATGACATTCAAACCTTATAACCTCATAACCTTATTGCCTGATTACGAATTACCAGAACTTGTTGTGCTCTGGTGAGTATTCCATTCCTATTGTTGCAAGTTTTGCGCATAAAGCCTCCTGGTCAATATCTTCCTTGTCGCAAAGCTCCTCAAGACTGTTGTAGAAGTCGCGAAGCTTCATATTGATCATGCTGAAAAGCATCATTGGATCCTCTGGTAGTTCCATAACTGTTATATTTATTGACAGAACGTTATTCTGTACACCCTTTTGAACGGGTAGTTGTATATTCTTATTTTGAAGGTCGCTAAACCCTTCGACATTGCTTCGTGATCCGTTCGTAATTTCTCCCTGATTGCTATGGAGAAAATATTACTATGGAAACATGATTGAAAAGAAAAAGCCACAGTCTCCTTTTGGGATACTGTGGCGACATTTTCTTTTCCTTGTTCACAGGATTACTTACGGAGACCAAGAGCCTTAACGATAGCACGGTAACGCTCGATATCCTTACGCTTGAGATAAGCGAGGAGTGAACGACGCTGACCTACGAGCTTAACAAGGGCACGGTTTGTGCTGTAGTCCTTGTGGTTAGCCTTTACATGCTCTGTAAGGTGCTGAATACGGTAAGTAAGGAGAGCAACCTGGCTCTCGCATGAACCTGTGTTTGTAGCAGAACCGCCGTACTGTGCGAAGATTTCTGCCTTCTTTGCTGAATCGAGATACATAATGTATTTAATTTGTTTTATGGATTCGGGATAAGTCTTAGGTTCTCACCAATTTCTAAATCCCAACTCCTAATTAATAATAGTTGTTGTCTGCCGAGCGTCAATTATCAGCAATAATATTCGGCTCGTTCAGAAATCGGGTGCAAAGGTAGAAAAAAGAATTAAGAATTAAGAATTAAGAATTAAGAATTTAAGGAGTTAGGACGTTTTTTTCGTTCTTTTAAGTCTTTTTTCCGATTTTATGCGTAACTTTGCAACGAAATTATAATTTTTTAAGGTTGACGAAGGGTAAAGATTGTAAGGTAGTTGTAGTTATCCGAATAGATGTTGGATAATAATGTGTTTCGCAACAGATTCTTCATTCTTCATTCTTCATTCTTAATTTTAAGTATGCAGGACATAAGAAACATCGCTATTATAGCGCATGTCGACCACGGAAAGACTACCTTGGTTGACAAGATGCTGCTTGCCGGAAACCTTTTCCGCGAGAATCAGCAGACAGGAGATCTGATTTTGGATAACAATGAGCTCGAGCGTGAGCGTGGTATAACTATTCTGTCAAAGAATGTGTCTATTAATTATAAAGGTGTTAAGATCAATGTGATTGACACTCCAGGACACAGCGATTTCGGTGGCGAGGTTGAGCGTGTGCTTAACATGGCAGATGGATGTATTCTTCTTGTCGATGCATTTGAGGGTCCTATGCCTCAGACACGTTTTGTGCTTCAGAAGGCTCTTGAAATCGGACTTAAGCCTGTTGTTGTTGTAAATAAGGTGGACAAGCCAAACTGTCGTCCTGAAGAGGTGTATGAGATGGTATTTGACCTTATGTTCTCTCTCAACGCAACAGAGGATCAGCTCAACTTCCCAGTTGTTTACGGTTCAGCAAAGAATGGTTGGATGGGCCCTGACTACAGCAAGCCAACAGATGACATCACTTATCTTCTTGATGTCATTCTCGATACAATCCCTGCTCCAGAGCGTCTTGAGGGTACTTCACAGATGCTTATCACTTCACTTGACTACTCAACTTATACTGGTCGTATCGCTGTAGGTCGTGTACACCGTGGTACTCTTAAGACAGGTCAGCAGATTACTATCTGTCATCGTGATGGAAGTCAGGAGAAGACAAAGATTAAGGAGCTTCACACATTTGAAGGTATGGGACACCGTACAGCTGAAGAGGTTTCATCTGGTGACATCTGTGCTGTTATTGGTCTTACAAACTTCGAGATTGGTGATTCTATTTGTGACTTCGAGACACCTGAGGCTCTTCCAACAATCAGCATTGATGAGCCAACAATGACAATGCTCTTCACTATCAATAACTCTCCATTCTTCGGACAGGAAGGTAAGTTCTGTACAAGCCGTCATATCAATGACCGCCTTGTGAAGGAACTTGAAAAGAACCTTGCACTTCGTGTTGCACCAAAGGGTGACAGTACTGATACATGGATTGTCAGCGGACGTGGTGTGCTTCACCTCTCTGTCCTTATCGAGACAATGCGTCGTGAAGGCTATGAACTTCAGGTAGGTCAGCCACAGGTAATATATAAGGAGATAAATGGCGAGAAGAACGAACCAATAGAGGAACTTACTATCAATGTGCCTGAGGAGTTCTCAAGCAAGATGATTGATATGGTAACTCGTCGTAAGGGTGACATGCTCTCAATGGAAGCACAGGGTGACCGTGTCAACATTGAGTTCGAAATTCCTTCACGTGGTATCATCGGTCTTCGTACTAATGTACTTACTGCCAGCCAGGGTGAGGCAATCATGGCACACCGTTTCAAGAACTATCAGCCATTCAAGGGTGAGATGCAGCGTCGTGACAAGGGTTCTATGATCGCCATGGAATCAGGTACAGCTGTAGCATTCGCCATTGACCACCTTCAGGATCGTGGTAAGTTCTTTATCTTCCCACAGGATAAGGTGTATGCAGGTCAGGTAGTTGGTGAACATGTTCACGAGAATGACCTTGTTATCAATGTGACAAAGGCAAAGCAGCTTACAAATACTCGTGCCAGTGGTACCGACGAAAAGGCTCGCATCATTCCACCAGTTGTTTTCTCACTTGAGGAGGCACTTGAATATATAAAGGAGGATGAGTATGTTGAGGTTACACCAAAGAGCATGCGTATCCGTAAGATTATTCTTGACCATTTGGAGCGCAAACGCGCAAATAAGGAGTAAAATAGCCTTAAAATGGCACACATATGCGTGGTTTTGTGCAATAAATGTCATTTTTAGCGCAAATCATGGTGCTGTTTAAAAGAAAATTGCATACCTTTGCAGCGTAAATGCGCAACTAAATAAGAAAATTCATTAATTAACATTAAATTAAACTTAAAATTATGTCTGAAATTGAATCAAGAGTAAAGTCAATCATCGTTGACAAGCTCAATGTAGATGAGGCTGAAGTTAAGCCAGAAGCATCTTTCACTAACGACCTCGGTGCTGACTCTCTCGACACTGTAGAGCTCATCATGGAATTTGAGAAGGCTTTCGGTATCAACATCCCTGACGATCAGGCTGAGAAGATTGCTACAGTTGGTGATGCTATTGCTTACATCGAAAACGCAAGCAAGTAAGAATAAATTATAGGTTTTTGAGTCTTTTGACTGATGCCTCCAAAGGGGGTGTTATATCAAAGACTCAAAAACTTTTTTTATTATTATGAGTTTTTTTCAGATGGATGGGTGCGTAAGCCTTTAAGTCCATGAGGACCTTAAGGACTCAAGGTGTTAAAGTCCCTATGGTTTATAAGTAAACTATACTCATAATCAAAAAACTCAAATATACTTAATACTCAATTTTTCAGAGCTATGGAATTAAAAAGAGTTGTTGTAACAGGTATTGGTGCTGTAACACCACTTGGAAACTCTGCTGAAGAGACTTGGCAGAATATCCTTGCTGGTAAGAGCGGTGCTGCTCCTATTACACACTTCGATGCTTCAGAATTCAAGACAACATTTGCTTGTGAGGTTAAGAACTTCAATCCAAATGACTTCATTGATCGTAAGGAAGCTCGTAAGATGGATATATATTGTCACTATGCACTTGCTGCGGCTAAGATGGCTATCGCTGATTCAGGTCTTCTCGAAAACGAGAGCATCGACCGCAACGAGATTGGTGTAGTGATGGGTGTTGGTATCGGTGGTATGCACACTTTCGAGGAGGAAGCTGGTAACTACGCTGTTAATGGTCCAACACTTGGCCCTAAGTATAACCCATTCTTCATCCCTAAGATGATTGCAGATATCGCTGCAGGTTATATCTCAATCGAGAATGGTTTCCGTGGACCTAACTATGTAACAACATCTGCTTGTGCATCTTCTTCAAACGCACTTGCTGACGCATTCAACCTCATCCGTCTCGGTAAGGCAAACGCAATCGTAACTGGTGGTGCTGAGTCTGCTATCTGGCCAGCTGGTCTTGGTGGCTTCAATGCTATGAAGGCTCTTTCTACTCGTAACGATGAGCCAGAAAAGGCAAGCCGTCCATTCAGCGCAAGCCGTGATGGTTTCGTAATGGGTGAAGGTGCTGGTATCCTCATCCTTGAGGAACTTGAGCATGCAAAGGCTCGTGGTGCTAAGATCTATGCTGAGATGGCAGGTTCTGGTATGTCAGCTGATGCTTACCATATCACAGCTTCTCACCCAGAGGGTCTTGGTGCTAAGCTCGTAATGGAGCGCGCTCTTAAGGACGCTAACTTGAAGCCAGAGGATATCGACTATATCAATGTACACGGTACTTCAACTCACGTAGGTGATATCTCTGAGTCAAAGGCTATCAAGGACGTATTTGGTGATGCTGCTTACAAGCTCAACATCAGTTCTACTAAGTCTATGACTGGTCACCTTCTTGGTGCTGCTGGCGCTGTTGAGGCAATGTTCTCTATACTTTCTGTTCAGAACGATATTGTTCCTCCAACAATCAACCACGACCCAGAAGATAAGGATGAAGAGATTGACTACAATCTTAACTACACATTCAACGTTGCTCAGAAGCGTGAGGTACGTGCTGCCCTCAGCAACACATTCGGCTTCGGTGGACACAATGCATGTGTAATCTTCAAGAAGTACAAGTAATTCAGAAATGAATGTATTAGATTCTATAAGGCTTCTTTTCCGAAAGGACAAGAAGCCTTTTTTACAACTCAAGGCAATACTTGGTTTTTATCCACGTAACATCAAATTGTATCAGCTTGCGCTGAAACACAAGTCTGTAGGCCATTTCGAGAGAGAAAAAGCCGTTTTAGAGAAGAAGTCTCCTGATTCTAATCAGAGAACAAAATATGACAATGGTGGCAAAAAGGGTAAAGGCAATTCGTCACATTTTGTGAACAATGAACGTCTTGAGTTTCTTGGTGATGCTATTCTTGGGGCAGTCGTGGCAGATATCCTCTATAAACACTATGCTGGTAAGCAGGAAGGTTTTTTGACAACCTTGAGAAGTAAGATAGTGTGTCGTAAGTCTCTCAACAAGTTAGCTGTTGATATAGGTCTTGACAAGTTGGTTCACTATACAGGTGCAATGACCACAGGTCATAATAGTTTTATGAACGGAAATGCTTTTGAAGCATTCTTCGGTGCCATCTACCTCGATAGAGGTTATGCATATTGCTATAAGTTTATGGAGGAACGAATCTTCCGTTATTATATCAATGTGGATAAGGTTGCCACGCTGGAAGAAAACTTCAAGAGTAGCCTGATAGAATGGAGCCAGAGGTATAAGTACAAGACTGTGTTTGTTCAACAGGAGAAGCGTGAGCAGAAGACACCTATGTTTGTGTCAGAAGTGAGGATTGAGGATGTGTTCTGTGGAAGTGGCGAGGGATATTCGAAGAAGGAGAGTGACCAGGCAGCAGCCAAGGAGGCACTTCGTCTTCTACGCAAGGACAAGAACCTTGTAACACGTATAAAGGAGTCTCAGGAGGCAAAGCGTGAGAAGACAAGGTTACAGGCTCTTAGTGACACGTGTATGAATGCTATAAAAGGACGTAAGACCATAGTATTCGATCTTGATGGTACTCTTATGGACACGCTGCAGGATCTTGCTGATAGTACCAACTATGCTCTACGTGCTTGTGGCTTGCAGGAAAGAAGCATAGACGAGATTCGTCAGTTTGTAGGCAATGGAGTTCATAGACTTATAGAGAAGGCTGTACCAGAGGGCACAGAAATGGAGACAATGGAGCAATGCTATGAGACCTTCAAGGAGTACTATGTTCAGCATTGTCAGGACAAGACTTGTTTGTACCCAGGTATATCAGAACTTCTTGCTTCGCTCAAAGAGAAAGAGTATAGGCTTGCCATTGTCAGCAATAAGCTACAGAGTGGTGTTACAGAACTCTATGAAACCTATTTCAAAGATACCGTAGAGGTAGCTGTAGGGGAACGTCCTGAGCTAAATAGAAAGCCGGAGGCTGATATGGTCGTTAAAGCGCTTGAGGAACTTGGGGTGTCAAAGGATGATGCCATATATGTAGGCGATTCTGATGTTGACATAAAGACAGCAGCAAATGCAGAACTGCCATGTATATCTGTGTTATGGGGATTCCGTGACAAGCAGTTCCTTATAGAGAACGGTGCTTCTGTTTTTGCAGAAAAGCCTCAGGACATACTTGATATGTTGAATTAATGTTTGAAATTGTTTTTTTTCCTCTGTTCTCATTTTGAATGTTAGGGAAAAAATGTAATTTTGCAAGCAAATAAGTAAGTGATCATAATTATTTTTATAATAGATGCTCTCTATTTGGAAGTAGATTTTCGCATTCATTTGAAGGAATGATGCGGGCATCATGACAACATAAGTACGAAACTGAGTGTTTCGGACGCAATGTTGGGGCGCAGCGCTCTTCATGTCGGAGTCAAGGAACGAAGACGAACGAGATGAAGTTAAGCGCAAGGGTGTCATATGAAACGGAAAGATACTACAAAGAGAGTGCAGATATTATGAAAATCACTTACTATTGCATTATTAAAATAATTTTGATCACTTACTTACACATCAATGAACGCAACAAGATTATTATACAATATCTATTTCAAGAGAAGAAATAAGGGTATTTCTAAGTATACTAACTACACTGAACAGATTCAGCGTAAAGTACTTCGTCGCCTTATACAAAAGGCAAAGTTGACTCAGTGGGGTAGTGAACATTCCTATCCAGAGATAGACTCTTATGAAGAATTTGTTCAAAAGGTTGGTGTCAATACCTATGAGGAGCTGAAGGGATATATCCAGCAGATGCGTGAAGGCAAGAAGGATATTCTTTGGCCTGGTGTTGTGCGCTGGTATGCCAAGTCTTCTGGTACGACAAACGACAAGAGCAAATTCATTCCTGTAAGCTATGAAGGATTGAAGAAGATACACTATGCGGGCCCTCGTGACTGTTTGTATTTCTACTTCAAGATTAATCCTAAGAGTAAACTGTTCTCGGGTAAGAGCCTTATCCTTGGTGGTAGTCATGCTCCAAACCTAAATACACCTAATAGTCTTGTTGGTGACCTTAGTGCCATACTTATTGAGAATGTGCCAAAGGCTGTCAATCTTACTCGTATCCCTAAGAAGGAGATAGCTCTTCTTAGTGACTTTGAGGAAAAGCGTGATAAGATTGCTAAGGCAGCTATTAAGGCTAACATCACAAACATTAGTGGTGTGCCATCTTGGATGCTAAGCGTTCTTAATAGGGCTATGGAGATAACAGGCGAGAAGACTCTTGACAATATATGGCCAAATCTTGAGGTGTTCTTCCATGGTGGAGTGGCATTCACTCCTTACCGTGAACAGTACAAGTCTATCATTACACATTCAGGAATGCACTATATGGAAACATATAATGCAAGTGAGGGATTCTTTGGAATACAGAATGACCTCAATGATCCAGCCATGTTGCTCATGATTGACTATCAGGTGTTCTACGAGTTCTGTCCTATGGACAATCTTGATGATAATGGATACCCAGTTGATGCCTCAAAAATCATTCCTCTCTGGAAGGTTGAACCAGGAGTCAACTATGCTATGCTTATAAGCACTTCATGTGGTCTATGGCGTTATCTTATTGGTGATACAGTCAAGTTTACCCAGAAGAATCCATATAAGTTTGTTATAACAGGTCGTACTAAGCATTTCATCAATGCCTTTGGTGAAGAACTTATCGTTGATAATGCGGAGAAAGGACTTCAGCAGGCTTGTATTGCAACAGGTGCTCTTGTAAAAGACTATACCGCAGCACCAATCTTTATGGATGCCAATGCAAAGTGCCGTCATCAGTGGGTAGTGGAATTTGCCAAGATGCCTGCAAGCGTAGAAGAGTTTGCACTTATCCTTGACCGTTCTCTTCAGGCAATAAACTCTGATTATGAGGCTAAGCGTCACAAGGACATTACTCTGCAACCACTTGAGATTGTTGTAGCTCGTCAAGGCTTGTTTGATGAATGGCTCAAGGGCAAAGGCAAGCTTGGAGGACAGCACAAGATACCTCGTCTGTCAAACAGTCGTCAGTACATAGAAGAACTCATTACTCTCAATAATCAGTAACTTACTTACTTATCTTGGAAAGAAAGCATTTCTATTCGATTCTTTTAACTCTCATATTGCTTGTAGTCGGAACACAACTTTTTGTGTCATGTGCTCGTATGGGAACACCGGATGGGGGATTGTATGATGAGACTCCTCCAGTGCTTTTGCGTACCTCTCCGACTAATTATGGGGTGAAGGTATCACCAAAGAAGATAGTGCTTGAGTTTGATGAACTTATCAAACTTGAAAATGCACAGGCTGTAGTGGTATCACCACCGCAACTTGAGCAGCCTGAGATAGAAGCTAATGGTAGGAAAGTTGTTATTAATTTGGTTGATACTCTAAAGCCGAATATGACTTATACCATTGACTTCGGAAACTCTATTTCGGACAATAATGAAGGTAATCCTTTTGGGGACTTTGCATACACATTCTCAACAGGAGAAAAGATTGATACCTTTCAGGTTTCAGGTTATGTGCTCGATGCTTCTAACCTTGAACCTGTTAAGGATATCCTTGTCGGCTTGTATAAGGTAGATGATAATGTTGCCAAAACTAGTTCTTCTGCCGAAGGTGGTTCTGTAGACTCCACTTTTTACAAGCTACCTTTTGAACGTATCTCTCATACTGATGGACGTGGACATTTCGTCATAAAAGGTCTTGATCCTGATGCTACATATAAGGTGTTTGCACTAAAGGATCAGGATCAAGACTATAAGTTGTCGCAAAAGAGTGAGATGCTTGCCTTTACTTCGCGTACATTCAAGTCATCATGTAAGCCGGACCTTCGTCCTGATACTATTTGGCATGATTCTATCCACTACGAAGACATCATATACACGCCTTTCACTCACTTCTATCCAGATGATATCACTCTTCTCGCTTTTAATGAAGAGGATTTGGTTAGGCATAGACTAAAGGAGGAACGTCCTGTATTGAATCGTTTTACATTCTACTTTACTGCACCTGATGATAGCCTTCCTCGCATCACAGGTTTCAATTTTGATGCAAGTGATGCCTTTCTCATTGATGCCAGTGAACATAATGATACTGTTACCTACTGGATAAAGGACTCGCTTGTATACAATCTTGACACATTAAAGATGCAACTGGAGTATTATGATACTGATTCCACCGGTTCATTGGTGCTTCTCGCAGATACGCTTGACATGACATCTAAGGTTTCTTATGCTAAAAAGCAAAAGCAGGAGGCACAGAAACTTGAAAACTGGATCAAGGAGTATACCAAGGAGCATAAGAGTGAGGTAAAGGCAAAGAAGAAAGATGGTGAGGATATTGAGATACCACCAATGCCTGAAGAGTTTATGGAGGTTGCTGTTGGTGCTACAGGAAGCATAGACCCGGACAACAAGACTCACATTGACTTTACTTTTCCTGAACCATTGGATTCTGTAGATAGGGAAAAGATACATTTCGGAGTAAAGGTGGATAGTCTGATAAAGCCAGTCTCATACACCTTTGAAAAGCTCCCTAACAAGTTGCTTACCTATCGTTTCAAGTCAAGTTGGGTATGTGACTCATCATATGTACTTGAAGTTGACACAGGTGCTTTTGTGAGCATATATGGCCATAGAAATGAATCGTCAAAGCGAGTAATAAAAGTTCGCTCTGCTGAAACATACGGCGTATTGTCTGTTATACTTAATAATGCTGACGAGAATGCCATTGTTCAACTCCTTGATGGTCGTGATGCACCGGTTATGTCCAAGAAGGTCGTAAACGGTAGAGTTAAGTTTACTTTTATACAGCCAGGTGTCTATTATATGCGTGTGTTCTATGACAGAAATGGAAATGGTAAATGGGACACAGGTGCTTATGGTGAAGGAAAACAGGCAGAAGAAGTCTATTACTTCCCTAAGGCAATGAACATAAAGGCAAACTGGGACTACGAAGAGAACTGGTCTCCTACATCAGCACCTATATTCAAGCAGAAGCCAGAAAAGATAACTAAGCAGAAGCCTGATAAGGAAAAGACTATAAAGGGCCGTAATGCAGAGAAACTTGCAGAATTGGCAAAGAGAAAAAAGAAGAAGTAGGAGAATGTGAAATGCAGGTTTAACTTGAAGGAGTTAAAAGGAGTTAAGTGAAGTAAAAAGGAGTAAAAAGACGATACTCTTTAATGTAATGTGTTACAGGGTGTTTTCTTAACTTCTACCAAAGCTAAAGTAGAATTACTTACTTGTTTGTTATGAGAATTGTTTTGTCAATCGTGTTACTGTGCCTTAGTTCAATACTTTTTGCGCAGTGTCCTGCAGAGAATAAGGCATTCAAGGCAGGTGAGAAGTTAACATATGACCTTTACTTCAACTGGAGTTTCATATGGGTAAAGGCAGGAACGGCATATTACTCCACAAAGAATGCCAAGTATAATGGCAAGGAATGTCTTCGTACAGACCTCATATCGTTGAGTAATAAGCGTTGTAGTGCCATCTTCCCTATGAAAGACACCATAATGGCGTATGTTACAAATGACCTTGTACCTCTCTATTTCAGGAAAGGAGCCAACGAGGGTGGCAACTATACTGTAGATGAGGTATGGTACACTTATTCCAACAACAAGGTTAAGTTGCGTCAGCGTTACCGTAATCGTAAGGGCAAGGTGACGGATTATGCAAATGAGCGTCAGGACTGTGTCTATGATATGGCAAGTATGCTTTCTCTTGCCCGTTCATTTGATGAGAAGGTGTACTGCAAGAAGGCAGGTCAGCGTTTCACGTTCCCGCTTGCCTCTGGAGATCAGGTAAAGGAAGAGATTCTTGAGTTCAATGGCAGGAAGAAATGGAAGGCTAATGATGGCGTGACATATAACTGCCTACTCTTTACCCTCATTGATGATGAGGACGAAAAAAAAGAGAGGAAACTCCTCTCTTTCTATATTACTGATGATGCCAATCATCTTCCTATCCGTATTGATTTCTTCCTTAAGTTTGGTACTGCAAAGGCATTCCTTACCAAGAGTGAGAACCTTCGCAATCCACAAACTTCAATTGTGAAGAAGTAATCACGTATGCTATATGCCGGCTTTTCCGGGTAGTCCGGCTAATCCGGAACTTCCGGCTAATCCGGCTAATCCGGTGTTTCCGGTCCCTCAGGACAACTCGGACTCTCCGGCAAATCCGGACTTTCCGGAGAGCTCCAGGGCATACTTAATCCAAGAGTCTTGAATCCTCAATATTCAATATGAGGCTGTCGCCAAGTGCTTCAGCCTCTTTTTGTTGCTTCTGCACGTCAAAGGCATAATACATGAATCCCATACATACGCCTATAACAATAAGTCCAAGTACCATAGTACCAAACATCATTGTCCTATTGAATCGTGTTGCTTTATTGTTTACTGCCATAGTATTGTTAATTTTTGACCATCCCTAACCTTCGTTATATAGATGGGAAACAACCACCCCGTATCTATATCTCTAATGGTAATCCCTTGGGATGGGGCTGTTACTTACTTAGTACTTCTATCGCCTTTTCCAAGTCCTTGTCATCTTTTAGAGACTCCTCCACGGTTCCCGCCTGGAAATAATAGCGCTTTATTATTTCTTGTGCCATGAGTTTCTTTATCTCTTTCTTATGAATGTCAAAGTCACGGTCAAGATTATGCTTTAATTTCGCCTCTAAGGCTTCAAACTCAGCCTTGGCATCATCATAGTACCCCTCGAACTTTGCGACTTCCTGAAGGTCTTTAAGACGCTTCTCGCTCATCCTGTCATACTTGAAGTCTGTTCCCTTTACCATTTCCTTGAAGTCATTGAAGTCTTCTTCAGTGATAGTAAACTGAGCAACGGAAGGAATAGTCTGGTTCTTCTGTGTGTACTTTGTGCCCCAGTCTATAATAACATCGTCATTGCTAAGATAGAAAAGGATATTTGGAAGAGTGTCGTGCTTTGTTACAATGTCAGGCATGATACCTCCACCATCCTTTACTACTCGTCCCTTACTTGTGTAGAATATATGTTTGAGGCTGTCATCAGTCTCAGCCTTACCCCCCTCACGTTTCTTCTTATAGTCTATAGCCTGAATGCATCTGCCAGAAGGAATATAATACTTGGAAGTGGTAAGCTTGATGCTACCGTTATAAGGCAGTTCACGAGGTGACTGTACGAGTCCCTTACCGAATGTCTTTGTACCAATGATTGTTGCCCTGTCAAGGTCCTGTAGAGAACCAGACACAATCTCTGCAGCTGAGGCTGTGTTTCCATTAACAAGTACAGCAAGAGGTATGTTAAGGTCAAGAGGATCAGCCTGAGTATTATAAGTGCTGTTTGCACTCTTCACTTTACCTTTTGTTTCCACGATCTTTAGTCCCTTTGGAACGAAGAGATTTACTATGGCCACAGCTTCAGAAAGTAATCCTCCTCCGTTGTTTCTAAGGTCAAGTACAATTCCCTTTGCCCCCTTTTCCTTTAGGTTAATGACCGCCTTTCTTACATCCTTGCTGCAGTTCTCCGTGAACTGAGTCAGGTTGATGTAGCCTATTCCATTACGTATTCCAGAATAGACAAGAGCCGGCATCTTGATGCTTTGTCGTGTTATACTGAACTCACGTACCTTTTTCTCTCCAGGGCGTTTCACCTGAAGAATAAATGTCGTACCAGGTTCACCACGAAGCATATCGCTGACATCGCTTGTCATCATGCCCTTAGTTATTTCCTTATCGTCAATCTTACTAATGACATCACCCACCTTGAGCCCAACTTGTGCTGCTGGCATACCCTCATAAGGTTCACTTATTATTACAGTTGAATCCTTGCGAAGTCGGATAACAGAACCGATACCACCATATTTGCCGGTAGTCATCATCTTCAGTTCTGGCATGTCATCTTCTGAATAGTAGACTGTATAAGGATCAAGATTGTTGAGCATTGCTTCAATACCAACCTCTATAACCTTTTTGGCATCGAGAGTGTCAACATACAACATGTCAAGTTCTCTATATAGGGAATTGAATATGTCAATGTTCTTTGACACCTCAAACGTATGTTCTTTCTGAGCGCATGCCGAACAAGATATTGTAAGGCATATTGCTGCTAAAATCTTTTTATATTGTATCATTTTCACGCCTTGTATTCTAATTTGCCTCAAAGTTACGAATAAGAAATTAAATTATTCATTCTTACAACTTCAATCTTCATTTTTTAGTGTAAATTTGCATTATGGATAAGGAATTCGATAAGGTGTTAAGAAGATATAATCAGTACCTTCGTTTGGAGAAGTCTTTTTCTCCTAACACTATTAGTGCCTATAATAGTGACCTTGACAAGTTTGTCAGGTTCATAGAAGGTGAAGGTATAAACTATTTAGATGTACAACTTAAGGATGTGCATCAGTTTTCATCGTTGATGATAGATATGCAGATTGGTGCCTCTTCTCTTTCCCGTATACTAAGTGGCGTTCGCAGTTTCTATCGTTTTCTTCTTCTTGAGGACATTCTGCCTGCTGATCCAACAGAACTACTTGAATTTCCTAAGAAGGCAAGGAAACTGCCTGATGTGCTGTCAGTAGAAGAGGTTGATGAGATTGAATCAGTTATCGACCTTAGTCAACCAGAATCACAGCGTAACAAGACTATTATAGAAGTGCTTTTCAGTTGTGGACTTCGCGTAAGTGAACTGTGTAACCTCAAGCTGAGTGACCTGTTTCTTGAAGAAGAGTTTATTAAGGTTATGGGTAAAGGCAGTAAGCAACGTCTTGTTCCTATATCAAAGAAAGCGATTCACGAACTTGAACTATATTTTGATGATCGCAGACAGGTGAATATAAAACCTGGCTATGAAGACTTCGTCTTTGTGAGTAAGTTCAGGAAAAAGAACCTATCTCGTATCATGGTTTTTCATATGATAAAGGAACTGGTAGAGAAGGCTGGAATAAAAAAGACAGTATCGCCTCACACCTTCCGCCACAGCTTTGCAACATCTCTCCTTGAAGGTGGTGCCAATCTCCGTGCCATACAAGCTATGCTTGGTCATGAGTCTATAGCGACTACGGAGATATACATGCATATAGATATGACTCATCTTAGAGAAGAGATATTGAATCATCATCCACGCAACTGTAAGTGAATAGTTAAAAGTGAAAAGTGAAAAATCAAGGCTACTCAATTGTAATGATGTTCATAAGAGACAGTTTCATTAACAAAGTAACTTTGATTTTTCACTTTTCACTTTTCATTTTTCACTTCCATATTTTCCATAGGAAATTATGGGTGCACCAGCGTTCCAATCTCCTCACCATCTATAACCTTTTTGAGGTTGCCGACGATATCCATGTTGAAAACATAGATAGGGAGATTATTTTCCTTACACATTGCAGTAGCTGTGATATCCATCACACGTAGATTGCGCTGAAGGACCTCATCATAAGTGATCTCCTTAAACTTAGTTGCAGTAGGATCCTTTTCAGGGTCTGCTGTATATACACCGTCAACGCGAGTACCCTTAAGCATTACATCTGCCTCAATCTCTATACCACGAAGACTTGAACCAGTATCAGTAGTGAAATATGGATTACCAGTACCGGCACTCATGATTACTACCTCACCATTCTCCATAGCATCAATTGCCTTCCACTTATTATAGAACTCTCCAATCGGTTCCATACGAATAGCTGTAAGGACACGACTCTTACAACCTATTGCACCAAGAGCACTGCTCACTGCAAGTGAGTTAATAACTGTAGCGCACATACCCATCTGGTCACCTTTTACGCGGTCAAAACCTTTGCCAGCACCTTGAATGCCACGGAAGATGTTACCACCACCAATGACGATACCAATCTGAACACCCATGTCATGAATCTCCTTTATCTGACGTGCATAGTCATTGAGGCGCTCTGTGTCTATTCCCTGTTTTGCATCTCCTGCTAAGCTTTCTCCTGAAAGCTTAAGAAGTATTCTCTTAAATCTTGCCATATTATAAGTTACTTAGTTTATACTCTTAAGTAAGTGATCACAATTATTTTTATAATAGATGCTCTCTATTTGGAAGTAGATTTTCGTTTGCATTTGAAGGAGTGATGCGGGCATCATGACAACATAAGTACGAAACTAAGTGTTTCGGACGCAATGTTGGGGCGCAGCGCTCTTCATGTCGGAGTCAAGGAACGAAGACGAACGAGATGAAGCTAAGCAAGGGTGTCATAT
>JAZUHP010000121.1:0-43556 GCA_045641785.1 Bacteroidaceae bacterium | reverse complement strand
GTGTCAAACGGAATAGTCGAAGGATTTGTCAACAAGATCAAAGAGGTAAAACGAGTTATGTTTGGAAGAGCAAGCTTGGAACTACTCAAACGGAAAATGATTCTGGAACCACTACTTTTCAACTAAATTGAAGAAGAACCTTTTTATTTTAGGTGGAGATTTTCGGGGGACAATTATGGCATCATCTAAAGTCTTGTCTTTTCTATTATATATAGCATGGATTATCTTCGCAGAGAATTTCAAGTCATGCATTTGCTATGTATAATATATCATTTCAAATAAGGGTACCAGAACTGATGTTCTCATCGAAGATTCCAGATGTGGTAAAGGTAAACACGGATATGCCGAGTGTTGTGTTTCGTCTTCGGGATTGTGGTTCTGTGTCAGGCAAGTCGCAGATAAACATTTCAGATCCCAACAAGTGTGAGCTTTATACCATAGCTCAGACTTTGCAGAAGCTATATCACGACTTGCTGTTCATTTCTCATCGCATCATCATCAAATATAATGATGTGTTCGAATATGAAAGTAGGAGATAGCCACCTACGATTAGTGTCTATCTCCTTCTTGTTTTTTACGAACTATAATCAATCACATTTTTCTTTTTAAGAAATTGGATCGTCTAAGCCTTGTGAAATGTATAGTCGTGAAATAGTTCTTTTAACTTTCATTGCATCTTTAGAACTCGTACCCCACCATTTTTTTGCTATGGAACCCCATCCGAAATTTTTTTCCAATAATCTTTTTTCTACAGCCTCTTTAGCATCTTTGAAGGTAGGCCTGAAATTTATTGTTCCTAATGTGTCAGAATTTTCGGATACTATTTTTTCTGATGCCGCATATTTTTTATGCTTTCTATTTACCAGAGAACCATATTTGTGTAAATATCGTTCCATATGGTAATTTGCCACGTAGAGGGCTAGTTTTATAACATTTTGCCTGTTTTCATCTTCTTCCCCAGGATTGTCAAAAAGCATTGCAATAACGATTGAATTATGCAGACCTATGCTTATGACTCTGTTTATAATCGCTCGTCTGGCATAATTATCCTCATTATTTGCAATTACATACTGTTCCTCTGACCAATTTTGGAGAGCTTCATTTACGTATGATAAATCAATGATCGTCTCTTTGGCAATGGTTTTGTTTCCATTCTCATCCGTCGAGAAACAATAAGCTGATCTCCAGTTGTCAATATTATCTTGCAACTCCTGAAGTGTATCTCCATTAGGTAATCCCTCTGAATCGTCTTTATTAAGGCTTGGAAGGCAACAATTAGTAACACGGTTGGTTGTACCACCTTCAATTGTTTCCTCTCGGCCAAAACACTGATCAATATCATCTGGAGTCCCTGTAATGATCATATTTAGCATTGCAGGATAACAACCTCTCTGAACGTTGTTAGTGCGACTATAATTACTTCCGTCGAAGCTTTTCCTGATAAGTTCCTCAGAAATGCCAGAATCATTTTTGAGTATTTTAGCTGCGTTATGAGCTTCGGGTTCAAAAACAATTGCATGTAGTCCTTGATTTGCTGCTAGAGCATTGAGCAATGCATAATCAGTTATACTCATAGACCATATCTGATTGATTCCTGATTTTTCGGAACTCGTGTTTAATCTCTCATTATCCTCACGAATTATGCGTTCAAATATTGTATGGAAATATGATTCCAATTTTCCTTTTCCGGAACCGCTTTCTCCCTCAACTGCCACTAATAGATTCGGGCCATGAAGCTCGCCTATTATATTCTTTGCGCGTACCTTGCTGAAACACAGAGCACCATACAAAGCTAGACTCACAAAAAACAATGCATCTTCAAAACCTTTAGGGAAATGCACAAGAATACTTGATATGTCATTGGGAACCGCAAAATATGGAAATGGATTTTTTTTATGGAAATCATCTGTCCATGTAGAGGTGTCCTCAACATTATTCAAGTTATTTTGATAATTATCATCCGCGTAAGCACATGAATCAATAGTAGAGATTGATTCATGACTTTTTTTAGCTGGATGTTTAGCTTTTGTGTGCTTAATCTCCAACTTCTTAAATTTTATGTTTTGCGCATTGTCGAGGCTATTGATTATGCCGAATGACGCCCCGGAAATAAGCATACCGAATGCACCTGCTTTCTTGAGATTTTGATCCTGTTTATAAATACCGCTTGCTGTAACAAGTGTAGATATACCAAACCCTAAAAGACTGAATCCTCGACAAGTACATTCGGATTTGAAATCCAAGTTGATCTTAAATGGATTGAATTTAATTAATTTGTTCATAATAATATAAAATTAGTATCATCAACATACACGCTGGTTGCAGAGTTGTGGTCTGCAACGTTAGTGATCTCTGATGCAGCTGATGTAGCTGCGTTTGTGTTAGTTTCCTTCATAATAAATTAAGAATTAAAATTTGACAAATAGTTGTTGATGCTCTCATTTGAATAAAAAGGAGTGCGGCCGATGTATCGAGCAGGTTTTATCAGCCCAATTTGCCGGTGTCGATACAAGGTTGCTACACTGATACGAAGCTTTGAACAAAGTTCTTTTGTTGTAAAAAAGCTCTCCTCCACCTTTTCTGTTTTGACTGCAGCCTGAGGTGAGATCATCGGCTGGAGATGTTCTGCTACTTTTGTGGCAAGGACATCAAGAAAGTCTATATTGTCCATTTTCTTTTGCAAAGGTAAGGGCTTATACTATCTTATTCCGGGGGATTTTTTATAGGTTTTACATGTGTTTTTTACCCTGACATTGCTTTTGTGTGTCTGTGCTAAGTATTAGATAAAAATACAAAAAAAAGACCGTACCTGCTAATACAGATACGGTCTTGTATGTTGAATGTCAAAGACTATTCTATGACACTGATAATTGATTTCTTAATAGAGTCATCTATCTTTCGATACCGAGCAAACGCTTTACTTCCTTCTACGTGACCAGTCATTGAACCGATAAGATTTGGATCTTGTATTTTATTGTAGATATTGCCAATGAAGTTCCTTCTTCCCATATATGCAGTTGCAACCTCGTATAGTGGTTTCTTTTCTTCCTTCCTTGTTGTTGGGTTCAAAATCGTAACCATCCTATCGAGGCCGGCTTCCTTAAATACAGCATGGATAGCTTGATTATAATGCTGCATACTGATGAACGGAAGTAGTGGAGCGTCTTCTTCATTAGAATGATAACGCTCTATGATCTCCTTGGCAATCTTTATTAATGGTACTCGAATGGTGTTCCCGACTTCATCTACGGTTTTGTTTGGAACATACTCCAAGTATTCGCCATTTTCAATGATGTTCTGTGACGTGAAGCGCAACAGATCTCCAGGACGACAACCGACACAAGACTGAAATATAAATATATCTCGTTGCTTTGATAAAGCATCAGTACTACATTTGTGGTTGTAAAGTGCGTCTCTTTCTTCTATAGTAATGAAGAAAGGCGTTCCATATACAGGTGCTTTAGTTGTATGCTGTTTGAGACAAAGATTAGTAGTTCGCCCCGTCTTGATACACCAGTTCCAGAAAGTACGAAGACGCTTCATGGTATAGTAAATTTCGTTCTGACCTCTTGGTTTTGGTACTCGAAATTTACCTTCTGCAGCGTACACTCTTTTATGCTTTATACATTCGCCATTTTCGTTGAAGAAGGTATGTTCGTTCTTGAGGAAGTTCTCAAAGTCAGCAAAGTCTGTGTCTTTAGCATCTTTGAGACTCCATTTGAATCCTCCTCCACGTATCTTTTCATATCTACGCATGAACTTTATCAGTCCGTTGAATTGACTTGTCCGATTCTGGTTTGTGCATTTTATTGAAATAAAAGTCTGAAATAAATCAAAGAACAAAGAACCTTCTTCCTCTTCAATTAGTGGTGTATTTTGTGTTTTACCAATATCCTCGTTATTATTGAAAGCGTAAGTATAAGCGGTGTTCTGTACCCATTCTTTTGTAATCTTTGAATCATCCATTGATGCTGCACCTTGAATCAGATGATTTTTCAAGGAATCCAATTTTGCCTGAAGTGTAGCAAGTTCTTGCTGCTCTATGGTATGCATACGTGGGATAATAACGCACTGCTTCTTGCCGTTCCAATTCTTCTCTTTAATAGAAAGATTGGTTTTTACACGAAAGACCTTATTGCGTCCTGCAGAGAAACGTAACATAATTGTTTTTGACTCTGCTTTTTTCGTTGATAAACTGTAATTTATAGTACTCATATTGCTCTATTTGATTAAAATCGAATGCAAATATATGTCAACCATTTGTCAGTTGACGGGAGAATTTTCACAATAGTTTTGTGATCGTTCTGCCCCACAAAGTTATAGAATAGTTGAATAGTTGTCAAAAAAACAACAGTTTTGTCAACAAGATGGGATATTGTTAAGAGTGTATGAGAATGTGTGAGAATGATAATTTTGGTAAAATGCTGATATATAACTATATTGTATTATCATATATTCTAATTTGTATAGGATAAAAGTGCCCAAGCTGGTCCACGTTAAAAATCAGCAACTTACATACAAAAGTAGGTTGCTGATTTTTCTTTTCGGGAAAACAATGGGAAAACAGTGCGATTTTGATAAGTCTATGATATTGCAAAATAAAGATTGCAATTAGAACTCTATATCTTATGTGTAAAAATGGTATCAAGGTATATCCGCACCAACCCGGAAAACAAAAAAGCATCGCCTATTTGACTTGAAATGTTAGTCAAACAGGCGATAGTTGTAATGCTATTTCACTTTTTCATAATACTCATCTACACGAGCTCCCGTAACCGTATTTACCCATATTATGTGCAACAGGTTGCCATTGTCGCTGAGTGTAAGTTCCATGGCGTTACTTTTACCACTAAAGATGTTAGAGCTTTTTGAATCTATGGTTTCTACGAGGCAACCATCTTCCAAAGTCCATGTTCCATTACCTCCAAGGCCGAACTGCGCGTTTTGCCTGTTCTTCACACCAAGATTCATAAATGTGCCGTCCTTCTCCAGTATTTTGAAATTTGGTCCATACACACGTGCACCATTAGCATTTGTACCGCAAGCCTGCCATGCGCCCACCAGCATATCCTTGGTAGGATTGGCAATGATGTCTTTTTCTTCTATTCCATTAGGACGAGCAGAAGCTGTTTCTGTTTTTTCTGCAACAATAGCCTTGGTTAAGTACCATTCATCAGCAGGTTTCATACCCTTGATGTTCTTTTTCGATGCATCCATAGCAAGACGGAACCCCAATCCATTTCCCTTACCCGATGGGTATTTCAGATCTCGATAGCAAACCTGGTTCCAGTATGCGAAGTGGCTGTAACCACCTCCACGTGCCTGATGCCATGTCACCTTCTTAGGTCCTGTTGGATTCTTCTGTGCTCCGGGAACGTATGCTCCATTATAATCCGAACACCATTCCCATACATTACCAGTCATGTCGTAGATGCCAAGCTCGTTTGGGGCTTTATTCGCAACATTGTGGGTGGTACGCTGTGGATTCGTGTCACCTGTCCAGCCGACTTCAGCAAGTTCGTTGCTACCGCTATACACATAGTCTTTGCTCATGGATCCTCCTCGTGCTGCGTATTCCCATTCAGCCTCAGTAGGCAGACGGAAAGATACTCCTGTCATTGAGTTAAGCTTGCTGATGAACTGCATGATTTCTTCATATCCTACATTTTCTACCGGATGATAATCACCCTTGAAGTGACTATTGTTGTAACCCATGACAGCCGTCCATAGTTTCTGAGTAACCTCGGTTCTACCGATATAGTAACTGCTAAGAGTCACATCGTGAAGAGGCAATGCGTCTGCATTCTGTTTGTTGTGGTCACCCATAACGAACGTACCACCTTTTACTTCTATCATTTCTACGGGAGCGTTGTTCACCTCCATTTTCAGGTTCTGAGCGTTCATGCTCATACTCATTGCCATTACAGCAACGAAAAGATTTGTAATTTTCTTCATAATCAGATGATTTTTATCTTTGTTTGTAATAATCTTTATTCTTCTTAGGATTAAATACAGGCGTGTCTTCCGACCAGATGCGAGGCAATACAATGTTGTAGTTTTCTGTACCTTCAATACGCAACAACTTCAATGTCTCGTCTTTGTATGCTGCAGCAAAAGCGATTGGAATGGTACTGGCTCTCTGTATCAGAATTTCCACAGATTCATAATGGCGGTAAACATCGTTCCATGCCACATCAACATTGTTCACAAGTGCATATCCCTTTATCTTTTCAAATATGGCATTCCAATCGTCGATCGAACAGTTTGGTACCGTGTATATTACACCCTCTGCATGTTGCCTGAGTTTCTGAGGATTGTTGAACGTAACAAGCTGATATTGATACGTAGGACCATCATATTGTACACCAAACTTAAACACTTCTGGTCTTGAGATGTACTGCGCAAAAAAACTATCCATTTCATCCGCAATCCTATCGTTTGACTCGTATGATACGACAGACTCCTTTAGTTTTGACGTGTAGAGGAAATGTATCGTATTTCTGTTGAAAACCAATTCGACGTAATTGCTCTGTACATCATCACGAAAACTTGGATGACATGCAAACACTATGCCTTCCGCAGGTGTATCCGCTCCCTCCTTTATTACTTTCTGTCCGATGCAAGGCAATGCCTTCAGTTTATCTATGAGAGGTTTCAAACGCTGACAATCACCCACAAAATCATATTCTGATCTCATGGTACGATTGACCCAGTATGCAACTTCACCCTGCTTGAGCGTAACGTAATCGCTGTAGGGATAAAGCCTGTTCAGCTCTTCATAGACATCGACCAGATTGTCCATTTGTAGAACAATCGAATCTTGCTGGGCATACATGCTGGCACACCATATTTGTAAAGCTGCCAGACAACTTATAATATACTTAAATTTAGAAATCATAATCTTCGATATTTACCATTTGACCTAAACCATTAAGATACTCAAAATGCTCGCTCTGGCTATTCTGGCACATAGTTATTATCTCCCCCGACTCTTCAATTAGCATTCTCTCATCCAACCTCATGAAGTTGTTGGCAATATACTCTTGCATGATTTGTTCATCTGACAGTTCGTCAATCTCATCAGACGCAAGGACTTCAAGATTGTCTGCTAATTGCTGTTGGAGAGTGACTGGCTGTTTTTTTGCAGCCGCCTGCTTCTTTGTATCAATTAATGTTGCTATCAATTTTGCATTGCCCTCCTTCATTTCCTGAAGCGGCATCTGAGTCTTTACTGTATCACACTCTATTTCCGTCACAGCAAGTTCATCATGTGAGTTATCATTAGTATATAACAGGAATACGTAAACGACAGAAGCTGCAACTGCTGCTACCCATGGATAAACTGACCTACGTTTCTTGTTTGCAACGGAACTTTTCATACTGAATCCTCTGAACAGAATAGCGTGCGCGCTCCAGTCCTCGGGAATATCATCATGTGTTGAGAAGTACTCCTTCAACACACGCTCTTCATCGACAGACGTAGCGTTGTCCATGAATTTTTCCATTAAATGCTGTATGTAAACTTTTTCCGTTTTCATATATTCTGTTTGATAAGTTCCAACATTTTCTTTTTTGCTTTGCTAAGTGTACCACGAACGGAAGATTCCGTAGTTCCGAGTATGTGAGCTATTTCCGTATAACTCATTTCTTCTTCACCTCGCATCACAAGTATCTTTTGCCAGTTGTATGGAAGCCGTTTCAGTGCTTGCCTATACACCGTGACTGATTCTGTTGCTTCCATTCTTTTATGCGGAGTGTCGTAGGACGGAATCTCGTATACCTCCTCGTCATCGTCTTTTGTGACCCAGAGAAACCTAAGTAATGGATGCCTTCGTTTCACTTTCTGGCGGTCTTTGCATACATTCCTTGCCATTGTTGCTACGTATGCCCTTAGCATCTTGGAATCGTTCTGGATCTCTGCACGCTTTTCCCATAATCGCAACATTACTTCTTGAGCAACGTCTTCTACATCATCAGCATTTGCAATATAGCCACGTGCTTCCGTCATTGCTACCTGACGGAGTCCTTCTGCTAATGATATGTAAACTTGCTCATTCATGCTTTATATACGACAAAGAAGGCATAACGCTACGCAAAATTACGTTTTTTTCTCCTATTTCAATAAAAAATCGCATTGTGATGGCTTCGAACGCTTTATGATTGTCATTCTGTTCCATGAATATTATTCGTCTTCTTGAATAAGAGCAAAAATAAACTGTTTATTCTGATGGTTCATACAGTTGAAGAGGCATTTCGTACAGGCGGGTAGAAGTTACTGTGCAAGGATGTCTAAATGTGGTATCTTTGCATCGTAATTATTCCACGCTATGAACAAAAAAAGACTTAAACTTTTACTTCCTTTGTTCCTTGTTTTCGCATCCATACTGGGAACGGTTTGTGCTACACGACTGAATGGAAACATCATTTCGTCTACAAATGAGTTGCATAAACATGCCAACTCCATCTATTATTGGAAAACCATATTCAAACTTTCTGAACAGGAAAAGGAATTCCTTCAGAAAGAAAAGATCGGCAGAATCTATCTGCGCATGTTTGATGTGACAGAAGGCACATCAACAGCAATACCTAACGCGACCATCACATTCACCACGCCTGTACCTCAGGATGTGGAAATTGTCCCTACTGTCTTCATCACGGTAGATGCCCTGAGACAAATGGCAGATGAAAACAAACTTGATGTACTTGCAGATAAGATTGTAAAGCGAGTCACATCAATGTGTGTATGGAATAACATTACATGCTGGAATGAGATTCAGCTTGATTGCGACTGGACAGAAAGTACACGCGATGCTTTCTACATCCTATGCAAGGAAGTTAAGGAAAGAACAAATGGAAAACTCTTGAGCAGCACGATACGCCTTCATCAACTGGCACAGAAAGCACCACCTGTTGACTATGGAGTGCTTATGGTGTACAATACCGACCGTTTTGACGACTACCAGACACAAAACTCCATATTGAACAGCAAGACAGTAGAAACATACCTGAAGGGAAAGATAGAGTTCAACTTGCCGCTCGATGTCGCATTGCCAATATACCAGTGGGATATTGTGTTCCGTGGCGAGCAGTTTGTCCGAATAGCCACACGTTATGAAGACCTTGATGATTCCGAAACGATTAGGCACGAGCAGGTTCCTGTAGGAGAACTGAAAGAAACCCAGCGACTGCTGAATAAATATCTGCAACTTCAACCGGAATCCCATTCCACAATTCTCTATCATCTTGATTCTGTAAACATCAACAATTATTCACATGAAGACATTAAGAGCATTTACAACAATTAGCCTGTTATTTGTTGCCCTAAACAGCATCGCATGCTGGTTTGTGGCACCATCTCCTCGTGACAATATGATTTACCGTCTGATGGAAGACGTGTCTCCGTATTATGAATTTTACGCATCAAGATACTTTAGTCCTTCAAACAACTCTGTCAGCAACGAAATGTTTCGTGCAGAAAACATCAAACTGTGGAGGGAACAAACAAACACGACCATTTCTGACAAGAAGATTGAAGACTATGTGTACAGATACTCGGCGGCGGAATTGAAAGCGCATAAGGCATCATGCATTAAGAACCTTGGAGAAGACGCCTATGAGTTTCTTCTTTATGCCAAACAATGTGAGAAAGCAAGGGAAGAGATGAATGATCCGTGGTATTACCCTACAAAGGACGACCCTCTGGTAGTCACTTTGCAAGAGATTTCGGAAAAGGGAATGAACACACGTGGAAAGTACTTCAATCGTTATGTCCTGCAAGCCATACGAGCATTGACTTCCATGCATAGGTATAGCGAAGCTGTGTCTTTCTGGGAGAAGGTAAAACCGGAAATGGAGGACAATATAATACGTACAATGGCTGAGCGTCATGTTGCAATGGCGTATAACAAGATAGGAGACAAGGCAACAGCACGTACAATCTATGCTCGTGTGGGCGACCTGACATCCCTTTACTATTGCAGCGACAGCCACACCCAGATGTGGGAAGATGTGTTTCGCGAGAACCCAAACTCGTCATTCTTTGTGGATGTTCTTCAGTCATTGTTGACGCACTATGACAATCGGTATTTATTCCGTATGACTAACGATCCAGTTTTTGCTTCATGGATGACGGAAGACATAGAACAGCTGGACGCAGCTTTGAGCATCGCAAAAAGGGCAACGAAGGATAGCAGAGTCAAGGACAAGGCAATGTGGTACTACTCGGTAGCAGCATTACTTGACTCCAAGGGAGAAGTGGAGGAGGCATTGTCCTATGCCAAGCGAGGCAAGGCGTTTTGCAAGAAAGGCACGTTCATGTACAACTCTATGCGAGTGTTGCGTATCTATCTCGAAGCTCAAGTGTGCAATTACGATTCCGCGTATGTGGCACACCTCGCCGATGACATGTCGTGGTTGTCGTCTATGGCAAGAAGAAGCATAACAAGGAAACTAAGGCAAGAACTGGTTCCGCATACCGTTACAGAGAACTGGTGTGGGGAAGAGTATAGTTATACTCCAGAAGTGTTCTGTAAGAACAAAATGTACTGGAGTGACGCCATCAACCGAATACTCGCAGACGTGCTTGCTCCAAAACTGAAACGACAAGGCAAGGACGTCGACGCGCTGCTCCTTGCCAACCTTGGAGAGTACTGGCTTCTGCGAAATGCAAGTGGAAAGATACACATACCGAATGAACCTAATCATTATAGTTTCACGGATCACTCCAATGCCATGGCAGAAATGGCAGATACAAGCTCTGTAAATACGCTATTGGCAATGTATAAACGAATCAAGTATCCAAGCAATGGAATGGACAGTTTGGTGGTGCAGAATGGCAATGTAGACAAGAACTACTGGTGTGACGTTATCGGTACCCATTGCATCGCAGAGCACAGGTATACCGAGGCAGTATCATGGCTTAAGTGTTCCAGCGCTTCATACCAGAAGAAAAGTTCAACCTGGTACTGGTATGACCGTGACCCATTCTGCTTGAAGATTGGCTGGTCAACATCAAGTAGACATTTCATCGAGAAGAAACCTGACTACAAACTGAATTTTGCAATGCGAATGGTAGAACTTGAAAGTGAAATGGCATACGCAGAAACAGCAGACGAGCGAGCTGAGGCAATGGTACTCTACGGTGTCGGTATGCGCAATCAGTCGGATTGGTGTTGGACTCTCACGCGTTATGGCGATTTACTTGACACCCATAACGACTATGTAGACACCAAGAGAAGCCAGTCTATGATTGACAGGGGACTTTCCGCTATGCAAGATAAGGAATTAAAGGCACAGTATCTGCATGCTTTTGCAAGAAACAAGGAGGTCATGGACTTGTGCCGTGGTTCAAAAATTGCTAAAAAGCTTCAGGCACATTGTGATGTCTGGCATGATTATGTAACGACAAGGTAATAAGGGTGTCCAGTTAGTGTACTTGTTTTTGTCGCAAGAGGCTCCTTTTATCCATCGTAGTAAACCCGTAGTAAACACTCTTTGCTTACGACTTGCTTACGACAATTGTCGTAAGCAAGTCGTAAGCAAAACGAGTTCACATGCTGTTTTGATAGGACTATAAAGGGATGTACTGTCTACTTTTGTTGTGCAAGTTTTATACCGCAGCAGTAAAGTCTTTGCATTAGGTACAAGCAACTGGACTCCCTATATAATAGTTTAGCTATCGCTGGTTCTGACTATTATAGAAGGATGCTCGGAGTCACATCGGAGTATATGTTAACGCAAATGGTTGACTGTTATTGACTTTTTTTCTATCATGTTGCCCCTTTTTGACGTCAACCATTACACGAGCATTACTCGAGGAGCGCATGCGATTTGTAGGGACTCCTCGAGTACTCCTTGTGTAATATAGAGTTCGTAGACTCCTTTTAATTCCTCCTAACTCCTTAAGTGCAGGAAGTAAAGCTGTAGCGTAAGTTCTCTAAGTAAGTGATCAAAATTATTTTAATATTACATAGTAAGTGATTTTCATAATATCTGTACTCTCTTTGTCGTATCTTTCCGTTTCATTTTCAGTCATGATGCCCGCATCACTCCTTCAAATGAATACAAAAATCTACTTCCAAATAGAGAGCATCTATTATAAAAATAATTATGATCACTTACTTAACTTTAATTACATTACTACAAGAAAAATTAGTAACTTTGCACATTGAAATAGTTTTTCGATGCAACTTGAGATTATCATAAGCAACGCCACGGATCTGCTCCGTGTTTCAGCCCTCGACATTATCTGCATCAAGGCCGAGGGCAACTATAGCACCATTGTCATTAATGATGGTGACGAACGTCTTGTGCTCTTTCAGTTAGGACAGTTGGAGCAGATGATAAATGAGCAGTTAGGCGCAGAAGCATCCCTGTTCATACGAATAGGTCGTGGCGTTATTATGAATCGTGAATACCTGTACGCTATCAACTTGCCTAAGCAGCAACTGATTCTTCGTGCTCCTTCTGGGCATAAGGTAACGCTTACAGCCTCAAAGGAATCTCTTCGCCAACTGAAAATGTTGATTGACTCATCAATCAAGAAAGGAGGTAACAATGAATAAGAATATTATTAAGGATAATATGTCTGACAACGAGATCCGAATTCTTGGTTCGACTGTGGAGCCAACAACAGGATTAGACAATGACAACAAAAAGTGGTATGACAAACACAGGAAGCTGTTCTTGTGGCTATGCACCGTACTGTTAGTCGGCATTATCAGCATTGTTGGTACTTTGCTGTTTCTTAAACCTTCCCCTCAGGCAGGAATACCGGTGGACTATGCTCCTCTTGCAGACACCTTGTCCATTGAGACATTGAAAGATAGTGTCAATGTGGGTCCTTCCTATACAGTAGTAGACGATACAACCATCAATGACATCCCATTGCGTATCTATACGCCGTCAGGTGGTCGTATGGAACTTGCAGTGTGCCATCATCCCGAAAAGAACGAGAACGTCATTCTTGCAGCGCATGCAGCCGATCTGCGTGGTGATGACGGTACCCCAGCAGGTGCATTCGTCTACAATGGCGAGTTGTTGGCAAAGGGACATTCCAAATACGGATTCTGTGCTATAATTGACGGTACGGTATCTATCGGCAGACAGATTGAAACACCTCTTTTTGAACGTGCCATCGAGCAGAATGGCAGCTTCTTCCGTCAGTATTCTATCGTAAGCAACGGGAAACTCATGCCTATACCTCCTAAGGGGAAGTCGCTGCGAAGAGCACTTTGCCTGAAGGGTAACGTCTTTATGATTGTGGAGAGTCTTACCTCAGAGTCATACCATGACTTCTCACAGGCATTAGAGGATTTCAACGTTTCCGAAGCCCTATCTCTCGTAGGTGGTAATCTATCTATCGTGTGGCGTGACGCGTCAGGAGTATTGCAGCAGAATGGCGAAGTATTTGGCGAATCATTCCCTTTGGAGAATTATGTAGTTTGGAAAAAGCAGTAGTTGGCAAGTAGGGATCTAAGGATATTAAGTTCGTTACGTTGGTGAGCCAATATGGTTTGGGGGAGTACAAAAAATAAAGGGTTAAGAGGTTAATGGGAATAAAAGTTAATGAAGCAACACTCTTCTTGCGGAATGTACCTGCGGTACGAATTATCATGAATACAATGAAAGTCTTTGTATCGAGAAAATAATAACGTTAAGGGGGTACATGCATAACCCTGTGTTTGGGGACATCCCAAACACAGGGTTATGCATGTGCCCCCTAAAATATGTTTTTTCATAGAACACAAAAGCCAAGCTCTTAGTCATTAACAGCTGGAGGCGTATCGTCTTGTACCAGTAGCGTCATAAATGAATTACTCCGCTCCCGCAAACTTGTTCATGCCACGGATCATGTGACGGAGGGAACCGATGAGTTCCTGACTCTCCTGAAGGATGTGGATGGTGAGGAGCAGGGTGTTGAGATTTGCTGTTCCGTCCTGCATTGTGTCAAGAGCACTCTTGCGGTCACTTGAGATGTGTTGCTGTATCAGCATACAGTTGTCACGCAGTTTCTCCGCATCCGTAAAGTCACCAGACTCAAGCATTGCCAGAGCATTGTTGTAAAGTTCAAGCACAGCGTCCTTCATCTCGCTGAAACGCTCATGGAACTCCTCAGGAAGAGGCGAGAAACTGTTGCCTATGTGCTCACGAAGCGGCTCGTTGATACGCTTGAGACAGTAGAGCATCTGCTGGCACGAGTTGATGCCGAGGAAGTACCATGTAAGTCCTCCCCAAACGCCACCAATGGATGGATTGACAAAACAGTTGCCCATTGATGTCTCAGGCACTCTGTCCTGCATCGGGATAGGGTAGGTCTTGAGCCTTTGCATTGTCACTATCTCCTGCTTGCGCTGGCGTTTGAGCGATTTGCGCTCATCCTCGATGAGTGACGACGCCCTGCGCAAAGGCTGGTATTGCTCGTGAAGGAACGCTTCTGTCATGCTGTCGTAAGTGTCAATGACGAACTTCAGACGAGCAGCATTGCCCTGTCGGATGTGCTCGCACAGGAGTCTCCAGATGATGTCCTTGTCCTTGCTCTTGAGAATCTGAGAGAAGAGAGTGTCTTCAGCCTTAGAGCTCTTCTCATCTTTCTTGAGGTTGCTGCGAATGAGCAGGTAGATGGCAAGGATGATGGCAAGAGCCATGACGATGTAGCTGCCGAAATACATCGTGTTTGTCAGTAAGAAACAGAAGATGAACGCAGCACCAGCTGTGATGAACCAACCACCGATAACGCTCAGTACACCAGTAATGCGGAATACTGCACTCTCACGACTCCATGCTCTGTCAGCAAGCGATGAACCCATTGCAACCATGAAGGTCACGTATGTTGTGGAAAGTGGCAGTTTGAGACTCGTACCAATCGCTACCAGCAATCCTGCAAGCACAAGATTAACAGCAGCGCGGATGAGGTCGAACGCGGCACCTTGTGGCAGTTTCATCTCCTCGCTGTTGAATCGGGAGTCAATCCAGCGCAAGAGACTGTCCGGCATAATCTTAGTGACAAACTTCGAAGTCGCATTGCTGTTGCGCACAAGTGTGCGGGCAACAGGTGACGAACCAAACATCTCATCACCCTCGTCCTGACGACTGAGGTCAACGGAAGTCTTCACCACATTCTGTGCCTTCTTGGAGAACACGAGCGAAAGAACCATTACCACACCGGCAAGGATGAGGAAGATGGTTGGCGTATGTGCGCTGTCCATCAGGGAGTGCATCATGAAGGTGTCAGGGTTGCCCGTACCGTTTGCCATATAATCCTGGTAAGCCTCAAGACCTGTGAGCGGCACACCAACGAAGTTCACGAGGTCGTTGCCAGCGAAAGCCATGGCAAGAGCGAATGTGCCGAGAAGCACGACAAACTTCAGCACCGGCAGTTTCACAGCACTCAGAGCTGTCATTATTACGCTGAACACCACCACGCCGCCTCCGAGGATGTACCATGTGTTAGCGTTTATCATCTCCTTCAGTTCTGGCGACATGAACGAACTGCCCTTCAAACCGTTAATAAGAAGGAACCAGATGATGCTCGTTACTGCGATACCAGAGAAAATGCCAATCTTCAGCGAACTGCTTGTCAATCCTCCCATCTCGCCATTGTATGCCGTTGTCTTACCGTTCACGCGATAGGTAAAGGTAAACACCATACGGCTTATCCACATAACAGCAGTACCAACCACAAAGGCAATGGCAACACTGAGGAAGATACCCATGATGACGCTTATTGCCTTCTCCGTATTGAGCAGATCACCCAACTCAAGAAGCGTTCCATCAGCCATTATCTCTCCGTTGACAATCTTCAGTATGGCAATGGCAAAGGCACCACCAAGAAGCTCGAACACCATGCTCACCGTGGTGGATGTAGGCATACCGAGCGTGTTGAAGATGTCGAGCAGAATGACGTCAGTCACCATTACAGCAAGGAATACGCACATCACCTCATAGAACGAGAAGTACTCCGGTGTCATGATGCCATGTCGTGCCACATCCATCATTCCGTTGCTCATGGCAGCACCGGCAAATACACCGATTGCCGCTATAATCACTATCGTGCGGAACTTCGCCACTTTCGCGCCAATGGCAGAGTTGAGGAAGTTCACCGCATCGTTGCTGACTCCCACTACGAGGTCGAACACAGCCAGCACACAAAGGAAAATTACTATTCCGAGAAAAATTGTATTCATGTTAATGTTTAGAGTTTAGTGTTTAGAGTTTAGAGACTAATGTTTAGAGGTACTTCTGAAACTCTAACAAGTGATGGATTTAGAGTTTAGAGTCTAACGCTAATCGAGACAATCCGAAAGCATGTTTATTATTGATTATCCTCCATTCCTTGTTTCTCCACCATCATGTTTATCATACCGTCTGCAAGTCCTACATTCGGAACCGTAATGGTTCGGGAATTCAGCAGCCCTGCCACCGTAAGGAAAATCTTGGCGGCATGAACGATGACATCCGCACGGCTCTCACGAAGGTCGTAGGTCTCCATCAGTTGCTCCACCGTCATCTCATTCATCCGGTTGTAGAGATTGGTAAGTCCGGCTACGGAAAGCTCCGTTTTAGAGTTGCCGCTTTTGCCGACAAGTCGTATGAGCTTATTGATGTTGCCACCCGAACCGACGATGCGGATATTCTCCACCCCTTCGGTCATCTCCTTCACCTGGTCAATCATGTCCTCCCATTGCTGGTGTGTGATAGTGCCTTTCAGCAGACGTATCGTACCCACATTGATGGAGCGACTCTCCTTCAGTTCTCCGTCACACATCAATGACAATTCTGTCGAACCGCCACCCACATCCATGTAAAGCAGGTTGCCTGAGCCGTGGAAGTCATCATGAATGATTCCCGCCTCTTCCTCTCCTGTAATGATGCGTATCTCCACCTTTGTCTTTTTCCTGATGTCCTTTATGATGCTCTCGCCATTTTTTGCGTCACGGAAAGCAGATGTGGCATAGACAAGGCAGTCTTTCACATCATAGAGCACCATCAGCTGGCGGAAAATCTTCATCGTCCTTATCAGCATCTCCCTGCGCTCCTTGCCAATCTTGCCTATTGTGAACACATCGAAACCGAGTCGGAGCGGTATGCGCAGGAACTGCAGTTTCTTCATGCGTATGCCCTTAGGAGTCTTTTCCACCTGCTTGATAAGCATTCTTGCCGCATTCGACCCTATGTCGATGGCAGCAAAATTATAGATATTTGTATGTTCGCTGTTAGCCATGATTATTAAAAGTTATTATGCCATGTGGCAGTTCTTGTAATAGTTGTAAAGCGCCTCCTGTGAGCGGAAAGGTGCAGTATTGTCGTCCGTCTCATCCGTACCAGTCACAAGTCTTCCGTTCCTTGTGTCTTTCAGTCCCCAATCCACTATCCTGCGACACTCCTCCCTGATGTCAGGATCATAGACAGGAGCGACCACCTCAATCCTGCAGTCAAGGTTACGCGTCATCCAGTCGGCAGAACCTAGGAACACCTTCTCCTCGCCACCGTTGCAGAAACAGAAGATACGGGCGTGTTCCAGATACCTGTCAATGATACCTCTAACCCTTAGGTTCGGCTTCGTCTCGTCATTGTCTGTAAGCGAGCAGTTGCCCCTTACCAGCATGTCCACCTTCACGCCAGCCAAGGCGGCATCATACACCTTCTGCACCATCGCAGGATCCGTAATGTGGTTTATCTTTATCCTTATGTACGCAGGTTTGCCCGACAGGTGGTTCTTGATCTCCTGGTCAATGAGCATCATGAAGCGTTTCTTCATGTCGTTAGGCGACACAAGCAATTCCTTGAACTTAGGCTGGCAGTAAGGTTTCTCGATAAACTTGAACACCTTCTCCACATCATCCGTAATGTTTCTCTTTGCCGTGAACATCAGCATGTCGGTGTAGGCGCTTGCGTTACCCTCATGGAAATTGCCGGTTGAGACACACGCCACACTCTGTCCGTTTGTGAACTTGATGTGAGTGATCTTGGAGTGAATCTTCAGTCCCTCAATGCCGAATATGACATTCACGCCGGCATCCTGCATCTTCTTGCTCCAGCTGATGTTGCTTGCCTCGTCAAAGCGCGCAAACAGCTCAATGACCACCGTCACACGCTTACCGTTCTGTGCGGCACAGATAAGTGCGCTTATCACCTTCGAATCCTTTGCAAGTCTGTAGAGCGTTGTCTTTATTGACTTCACATGCGGATTGATTGCCGCCTCATTGAGCAGACGGATGTAGCCGTCAAAGCTGTGGTAAGGCACATGGATGAACCTGTCCTTCTCCCTTATGACATCAAAGATGCTCCTTTGCGTATTGAACTCCTGCGGAAGCAATGGCTGCCACTTAGGGTACTTCAGGTCTTTCCTTCCACAGTCAGGAAACTTCATGAAGTCCTTATGGTTCTGGTATCTGCCACCCTTCACGGCAGTATCCGTCTTCCTTCCTCCGTTCAGAATCTTCTTTATGCGTCTGAGGGCACCTTCCGGAATGTTTTCGTCATACACCATGCGAAGAGGCGTACCAGCCTTTCTCGACTTCAATCCCTTCTGCACCTTCTGCATAAGTCCGTTGCGAAGGTCGTTGTCCATCTCCATCTCCGCATCCCGTGTGAACTTGAAGCTCCACGCCTCATACTTCTCACAGTCAATGCCAGGGAAGGTCATAGGCATACAAGTTCTCACCACATCATCAAGATACATCACATAACTCTCATCATCCTTGCCCTCAGGAGCAGGCACCACCACCCATCTGCCACAGCTGTCTATCGGCAGAGGCATGATGGCATAGCTTGGCTTACCGCTCTTGCGGACAATCTTCACGATGAAATAGATGGTGTCGTCACCCTCATTGTCAAAATGCTTCACATCATCAATCCATAGAGGCGAGATGCGTCCCATGACATGCTGCCTGTAGTAGTTTTCCACATAGTCACGCTGTGCCTCGTCAAGCTGTTCCTCGTTAATGATGTTGATCTTGTTCTTTTGCAGCGTATCGACCACTTCCTCCACAGCCATCTGATACTCCCTGCTGTACTGCTCATTAAGCTTGTTGATTTCTTTCTGCACCTTCACAAGCGTGTCATGCTCCTTCTCCTCAGCCTTTGTCTTAGGTTCCGAGAGTCTTATTGTCCTGTTGATGCAAGCCATCCTGACACGGAAAAACTCGTCAAGGTTGTTCGAATAGATTCCAAGGAAACTCATCCTCTCAAGTACAGGGATTGTCTCCTTGCGTGCCTCCTCAAGGATGCGATGGTTAAACAGCATCCAGGACACATCACGCTCTACAGTCTTTAATACTTTGCTCATATATTTCCCGTTTATAAGAACACACATTGAATGTCAGCAGTCATCATCTCATGCCGGCTATTGAAAGTCCAATAAGCACAAATGCGATGAACGCGCATATAATGATAAGTCTCGCTAAGTTGTATATTCTTGTTATCTTCTTTGCCTTCTGATTATCCATAATTGTAAAATTTAGTTGTGTTATTTTTGTTTCGCAAGTTCTTAACTTGCTCACTTTAAGGAGTAAACGGAGTTAAAAGAAGTTATCGCTCCTTCGTCGCTTAGGGAGTTAAAAGACGATACTCTGTACAGAATGGAGTTTCGCGAACAATCAATCGTCCTTTTACTTCTTTTTACTCCACTTAACTTCCTTTAACTCCAACAAGTGAAGCTTGCGAAACTAATTGTGTTATTTAATGTGCGGCAAAATTCACGAAAGACTATTACAGGAAGGTTACAAACATATTGCAATCCTGTTACAGAGAGCTATGTAACCAAATCGTCACAACTTCGTAACAGGATTGTAATAAATCGGGTAGGGCGTAAACACAACAAAAGCCCCGCAGTCACCTGCAGAGCTCTTGTTAGTATGATATTTGTTTTAATATTGAGGAGGAAATGTTTTTGAGTGCTATTTCAAAATCAGTTGTGCTTTACTCGAATCTGATCATGTCAGCCAGTTGCAGAAAGTAGTCATTCGACCAGATGTCGAGTTCGCTGCGTTGTTGCTGACTGATGTATGGTATGACATCCAGCTTTACATTCTCGATATCGGACGTTGCAAGCTTGTTTCGTAACTGCTCCATAAATTGTTCACGACTGATTTGCTCGCCACTGAATTCCTCAATTCGTGCTTGCAGATGCGTCCAGTCAAGAGCAATTCCATTGCGCACGTACCACTCGAAGTCATACCAATCGCGTCCTTTAATACGGCGTTGCCATGCCCGATAGACAAGAGCGTGCATCTTCCCGGCATAGAGGTCGGGGAGGGTGAAGCAGCGCGTCATAAAGGAATGTGGCTTCAGCAGAAGTTTCTGCTCCGTGTTGAATAGTAGAGGAGGGTCTGTATCCAATTCAATCTTTACCTTTACCATCCTTCGTGTCTGGAACTTGATGTCATAGGCTTCTGTGTTCTCCTTGAGAAAATCCGACTCCACACGTCCGAATGCTTTCTTTTCCTTTTTGGTTATCTCTACGTCAAACCCTGCAATGTGGAACTCTTCACGGATGGCATTGAAATAATTTTCGAGATGAATATCGTCACGCTTCTCTGTGAGGGAAAAGTCCATGTCTTCTGAAAAACGGGGAAGTCCATGGAAGATGCGCAGGCAAGTGCCTCCATAGAATGCGGCATGGTCAAAGAAGCCACCTCGGCGAAGTCCGGCAAGGGTAATCTTCTGGCAAACCTCCTGTTCGGCATTGGGCGTTGCTGTTCCGTCGGCATCACGATAGGCGGACAGCATTGATTCGTATGTTGTCATTGCTTTATGATTTTTATAAGGTTATTGAAAATCTGCGTCTTACGTGCTGCTTGTGCACAAGATTCTATGATATTGGTGTCCAACTCGTGTAGCACGTCCATGTCGAGTCGCATATCCTCTTCAAGATAGGTAATCAGCGAGCGAACGGATTGGTGCGGAACAAAGTTGTCGTACAGAATGGTGTCGCAGAGTGCCTTCTCACGACTTGCCATCAGAAAACAGACACCATCTTCCTCCATACTTTCTACTCCAAACGGGAAGTATGACGGAAGAACCTGCATGTAGCGGAAGTTGCCGATTGGCGTTTCGAATGAGCGGCTACGTTTGGTCGTGACGCACGTCATTGTAAATACACGCTCTGGTATCATACCGTAGTATCTCAGTGCCCATTGCAATGAAATGTACGAAGGACCATACAGATGATTCGCACAAAGGCGTGCATCCGTTCGCTTGCCGCAGAGCTCTTCATTCACGATGTATAGGTTTCGCTTCAAACGAATGATTTCCCCACTTTTCTCGAGTGCCAGAATCTTCTTCTCTGGCGATGCAAGATTGGGAAAACACGACCTTATATCCGCTCCATTCACAGGAACTCCGGCAAATTGTAATAGTGGATTTCTTTGCATGTAATAATCAATTTGGTTGCAAAGCTAACAATTTCTGCACAAATAAAGAAGAAAAACTTCCTTTTCCTTGCAGGATATTGATAGTATTCTCGCTTTGTCACAACATCTTCACAAGGTTGTAACAAGTTTGTAACATCTTTGAAATACTTTTGCAACATGTTAGTAATGATTAACTGCTAATGGGGGGGTATGATTTGACAATGTAATCGAAACAATCCGGAGGCAAGTTAATTATGAATTATGAATTGTTAATTATGAATTATGAACTAATCCTCACCTTCCTCTCGCTATTAGGTTCTCTGGGCCTCTTCCTCTTTGGAATGAAAACGATGAGTGAGGGACTTGAAAAGTTTGCGGGCGATCGCCTGCGCAGTATCTTGGCGGCTATGACGAAGAACCGCTTCATGGGAGTGCTTACAGGTATCATTGTGACAGCACTCATTCAGTCATCATCTGCCACAACGGTCATGGTCGTCTCGTTTGTCAATGCAGGACTTATGAACCTCGCACAGGCCATTGGTGTCATCATGGGTGCCAATGTGGGTACGACGGTCACAGCATGGATCATCTCAGCCATTGGCTTCAAGGTCAACATCGCGGCACTCGCCCTGCCTCTGCTTGCCTTTGGCATACCACTCATCTTCAGCAGCAAGGGCAAGCGTAAATCCGTGGGAGAGTTCATCTTCGGTTTCGCCTTCCTCTTTATGGGACTCAGTTTCCTGCAGCAGGCAGCAACCGACCTCGATATCGGTTCTATGGTAGCCACGATGCTCGCCTCAGTAGCCGACGGCGGATTCCTCACCATCATCCTCTTCGTCATCGTTGGCGCTCTTGTCACGATGCTCGTACAGGCATCAGCCGCTACGATGGCAATCACGCTCATGCTCTTCGACATGCACATCCCTGGTTTCGGACTTGAACAGGCAGCGGCACTCGCTATGGGACAGAACATCGGTACCACCATCACCGCCCTCATGGCATCAATGACAGCAGGCACACAGGCACGCCGTGCAGCCCTTGCGCACATGTTCTTCAATGTGTTCGGAGTGGTCGTAGTGTTGCTTATGTTCTATCCGTTCTGCGATGCAGTAAGCTGGTTCGTGGAGGATGTCATGATGGCTGGCAACAATGACCTCTTCAAGCTCTCCATGTTCCACACAGCATTCAATATTTTCAACACCATGCTGTTGATAGGCTTTGTGAAGCAGATTGAGAACTTCGTGTGCCGCGTCTTGCCACTAAAGGAGGATACAGAGGAATACGGACTAAAATACATCTCAGGAGGTCTCTTCTCAACTGCCGAGCTCTCTATACTTCAGGCACGCAAGGAGATTGTCCACTTTGCAGAGCGTTGCCAGAAGTCGTTCAACTATGTGCTTGCCATGCGCAGTAATGATGACGACTATGATGAGGATAACTTTAAGAAACTCTTCACGAAGGTTGAGAAATACGAAGGCATCACCGACAACATGGAGTACGAGATAGCCCACTATCTGCAGCAGGTGAGCGAGGGTCGTCTCTCCGACGATGCCAAGCGACAGGTGCAGCGTTTGCTTCGCGAGGTGGATGACCTTGAGAGCATCGGCGACTGCTGTTTCTCCCTTGCACGCACCCTCATCCGTAAACAGGAAAACTGTCCTGAGCCTTTCAACCCCGAACAGTTTGAGCAGATCCTTCGCATGGAGCATCTCGTCAGCGAAGCCCTCACACTCATGACCGACACGCTCCAGCAACCTGAAGGTGAGGGTCACGACATCACTCGCAGCTACACCATTGAAAACGAGATTAACGCCCTCCGTGCACAGGTTCGTGACGAAAACATACAGCGCCTCTCCACAGGTCAGTACGACTACAAGCTCGGTGCCTTCTACATCGACTACATCAATGGCCTTGAGAAACTTGGCGACTACATCATCAATGTGGTGCAGAGCAAGGCAAGGCAGACGAGAGTGTGACGTACGGTTATCAATAACTGTTTATCAGTTATCTGTTATTTCTGTTACCAAAGAAAAAAGCCTCAACAGAACCGGGATGGAACTGTTGAGGCTTTCATGTTCTTTTCTGTTTGCCCTGAGCATAAGTCTTGGGCGGTTACACTTGAATTTGTTTGTTTAACGTTATTCTTTACTCTTTCTGTATTCTATCATCAGCTCGTCTGCCAGATAGAAGTCGCTAAGGCAATGCATGTCAGCGATACCTTGGCTGATGAGTTCGTAGGTCTTTGATTCGTAGAAGAATGTGAGTGCATCTTCCAACGGCATGTTGGCAAGTTCTGCGAACCGTTCTACTATACGACCGTACTTCATGCGGAGGAGGGTTGGGTTAGCTTGCATCGTTCTTAAGTTCTATGCGTCTGTCGGATGTGTGATAGAGTATCATGCTGCAAGTAGTCCTTTCTTTTTCATGAGACCGGTGAGGTCTTCTATGATGTATTCGCGAGAGAAGGAGTGCAGTACATCAAAGCATGGCACGATGTAGCCCATGATGATATTACCCTTCTGCATCAGACGGTAAACATCACGTGCATCGAGATCAAGACTTTCGGCAACGATGCCTACACAGTAGATTGTGAAATTCAGATCTTCCTTCTTCATGACCTTTCTGTCAACATATGATTTTTAGTTTTCAAGAGCCCTCCATTATTAGCACAAACCTGCAATATGTCTTCTACGTTTTCCTCAAAGGATAACGTGTGCAAGATGTTGTAGTGCTTGAAATAATACTCTAAGCCTTTGTATTCACGAATGTAGTTGTAAGCAGTATCTTGGGAGATTCCAAGATGAGCTGCTAACTCTGACACGAGTGCTACGAGAAATTCCAACATGTTCTTATCTTTTCTTGACATGACGAGTGCTTGCTTGGATATAAATATCTGGTTTCTGCAAAAGTACGAAGAAATCTGCTAATATCGTTGAGAAAATCTTTGATTTTATTGAAATGTGCCGAAGAAATAACATTTGAGAGAAGGACTACGGGGTGCGAAAGGCAAAACGACATTAGGTAGATGATAAACAAATGAAACAGTAACAAGCATAATTTGCATCAGTAGCTTTGCTGATGCTTTTTTATTATTATCCGCAAGCACCTGTTCTCTATCGAGGTCATGATAGCCTCAAAGAAGCAGATGTTTGCGGATTATTGCGTCTTCTTGTCAGTATTTATGTTTCGCAGATAGGACAACCGTCACAGATACCTCTTCTCTTCCTCCCCTTCCACACATGCGTAGAGTTCCACGAGATGCTTAGCAGGACTTGACTGTATCTTTGGCATGAGAACCTCCTCTATCTGGAACAAACCGACCTGCGCATTCATGTGTACCTCAATCTTTATCGGACGGTCATCACCCCTTGTGATACGGACTTTCTCAATGGAGTTGGCAGAATACTTGTGAATGTCACCCTCCGCTGGCTTTGTCGGTATCTCCAGTGCAATCCTTGCACGCCCCTTCGTCATGTCACAGCCATCTGCTATGAGGATAAGTCCCGCCTCAATGGAATGAATGGGATGAGTACCCATGTGCCCAACAATTCCCTCCATCGCCACAGAACGGATGACGGTCCTACGCATGACATCCCCGGCATCGGGAAGAGCCTTACGCAGAATATCTGTTATGATCTGGAATGATATTATCCCCGAATACAGTTCATGGTCTTTCCTGCCTATGGTCATTCCGCTATCATGCAGAAAGGTTGCAAGCATAACAGCCACAACGCTATCCACGAATGTGCCGGAATGTTCCTTCTGCAAGTTTGTCTCCACACCTGCGTCATGCAGAATGCAGAGCATCTTCAAAGCATTCCTGCATACGGTACGCATGTGGACAGGTCCATGATCATTAAAACCTAATCTTGTAATGGAAACAGTATTCGCGTAATCCTGAATTGACTGTATCTCATCGTTTTCAAGCAATTCCTTCATTACTCGCTTTGGAAGACTGTCCTTATTACCAGAGCGTTCCACAATGTCGTCAACAAGCTTCATAATCTTGCCGTCAAGTGTGATTTCCTTCTGTGATTTATTATTTTGCATAAGCTTATACAAGATTGAAATGTATGATATTTCTGCTAAGGTGCAAATATACGCACTTGGTATCAATTCTTTATTACAAAATTATGAAAAATGGGTTTACAACCAATAACTGTTTATCTGTTATCTGTTATTTCTGTTACCTGTGTCTGTTTCAGCCTTCGTTCCTTGGCTTCACACACACAGAGCACTGCGTCCCGACGCTGAGATGACGATACTCAATCGTCATCATCATTTACCCCCTTGTGCTTACCTGTGTCTGTTTCAGCCTTCGTTCCTTGGCTTCACACACACAGAGCACTGCGCCCCGACGCTGTGATGACGATACTTAATCGTCATCATCATCGTCGTCTTCTTCATCATCCCAATCATCGTCGTCATCATAGAGAGATGAGATGCTTTTGGGAGATTCGATAAGATCAAGATCTTCGTGTATGACTGGTGTTGATGTGTAGTTCTGTTCCATAAATCTCAGTCAGTTTAGAATCTTATCATCAGTTCTGTTACGAGTTTGTCCTGCTCGCTCTCCTTTGGAGTACCGTTGTTTGGATACCAGTACTTCTCATAGTTGAGACGGATGTCGGTAGGGAAGTGCTTGTTTGCCACATGGAAGGTAACACCTGCTGTGAGTCGGTGGCGCTGGGCATCGGATTGCTTTAATAGCGAAGTACCTTCTGCGAATCCCTTCTTTCCGTCACTATGGTTGTCCATGTAATCGTAGCGGAGGAGGTAGCTCACACCACCCAGATAACCTTTCTTCATGGGCTGTCTGTAGATTGCCATTGCGTCTATGGCATTGCAGTCGTCAAACGCATCTTTGGCATAGAACTTGCGAAGGTATTCTGCCTCAATATGGAAGCCTGAGAACTCGTAGTAGGCACCAAAATCAAGGGAGGTGTATGATGCTTCACGACCTGCTATGAGCTGGTGCTGAACGCTTGGGATGAGTGCCAGTCCCTTGACAGGGAAGTATTGGATGCGGGCAGAGTAGGCAGGTGATGTGAACCATGCTGTCTTCTGATTGTCGAGGTTGCTTCCATTATACATGCCGGCATCAACAGAGAGCATCTTGCGACCTTCCCTCGTTAAGAAATCGTAGCCGATAGCAGCTCCCACATCGCGCATGTCACCTACCTGCTTGGCGATGAATGAGCGGTTGGCAAAGTACTGTGCTGACGGGTTACGGTGAGCATCAATGGAGAAAGGCATGCGCTGCTGACCAAGTGTGATGCGAAGTGAGCGGTATGGGTTGACTCTTACCCATGCGTCCTTCATCTTGATGGCAGATTCATCGCAGAGATCCACCTCCAGTTTGTATGAAGACCTGAGTGGTAGTGTTCCGTTGGCAGAGAGGCGTGCGTTGCGCACCTCGAAACGACTGGCATCGAGGTCGGGTTGGTACTCGTACTTGCCACGAAGTATTCCGTGTATCTGTGGCTTCCCATCGTTATTCTCGTTAGAAGTTTTTTTGTCAGTCACCTGCTGCAATCTTTCTTCAAGTACTGAGAGGCGTTCCTCTACAGTCTGTGCTGATAGTGCTCCACCGTAGCATAGGAGGAGAAATAAAATGCTAACTTTTGCTTTGTTCATAAAAAACACCGTCATCCTGAGGGTTTGGTTCGTTCTCGGAATGACGGTGCAAAGGTCGGATGTTCCTGTTACAGAATTGTTGCAATGATGTTAAGTTTCGGTGAAATAATTTAATTCAAGTTTCGCAAGTTCTTAACTTGCTCACTTTAGGGAGTTAAAAGGAGTTAGAAGAAGTTATCGCTCCTTCGTCGCTTAGGGAGTTAAAGACGATACTCTGTACCGAATGGAGTTTCGCGAACAATCAATCGTCCTTTTACTTCTTTTTACTCCACTTAACTCTCTTTAACTCCTTTCAGGTGAAGCGTGCGTAACTTGAGCGAAATAATAGGAAAGTGTTACAATGTTGTTAAAGTTCTACATGCTGGCGAAGAAATAGTACCGTCATATAATGTTATTTCGTACTTTTGCATTGCTAAATGTTTATGATCTATGGCAATGCGTATTCTTATCGTCGATGACGAACCTGATATTTGTGAGATTCTCCGTTTCAATCTTGAGATGGAGGGGTATGATGTGGATGTTGCCGAAGGGGCAGACGAAGGACAAGGAATCATAATGAAAAATCTGTCAGTAGGAAAACAGACAAATCTGATTCTGCTTGATGTGATGATGACTCCCAAGTCGGGATTTGAATGGGCAAAGGAACTGAAGCAGAACTACTTCACAAACAATATCCCGATCATCTTCTGTACTGCAAAGACGCTGGAGGAAGACCTTCTGCAAGGTTTTGCTCTCGGTAGTGACGACTACATCTGCAAACCTTTCCGCATAAGTGAGGTGAAGGCGAGAGTGAAGGCTGTGTTGAGGAGAACGGTGTCCCGTGAAAACGAAGTGGACAGCGAGAAGACGGTACGACAGGAGAACACGGTCACATTCGAAGGAATAAGGTTAGACCTTGACCGCAAGGAATGTTTCATAGACGGTAAGGAGGTGGTGTTCACGAAGCTCGAGTTCGAGGTGCTTGCCCTGCTTCTCTCCAAGCCGGGACAGGTCTTCTCGCGTGAGAAGATCCTGAGTACCGTATGGCCGAGTGACACAATCGTACTCGACCGTACCGTAGATGTAAACATCACACGCATACGCAAGAAGATAGGGCGCTATGGAGAGTACCTGCGCACAAAATTTGGTTATGGATACATGTTCGGAAAGTGATGGTAAACAAAAGATTGACAAATAGCATGTTTCTTACGGCTACCATACTGATAGCTGTCTTCACGCTCATCTTCGGAATCTATGAGTACAGGCGTGAACATGCCTTTCGTGTGGATATTCTTCATTCGCAGTTGCAGCTGAACAATTACCACTACCTGGAAAAGCAGGGTGAAAGGGGTATTCGTGTAACGGTAATCGACACACTCGGCAATGTGCTTTATGACTCTGAGGAGAAGGATGTGAGTCACATGGGCAATCACCTGCAGCGTGAGGAGATTCAGGAGGCACTGAAATATGGTAATGGCTACGCAATAAAGCGTGCATCAGAAACCAACGGTGAGAAGTACTTCTATTCTGCCACATACTTTAAAGACCCCCTCTGTCCTTCGGACATCTCCCCCTCTATGGGGCGAACCATCCGGATGGTTCTCCCTCCCCATAGAGGGGGAGAGCTGGGGAGAGGGTCTGCAGTTATTATCCGTTCCTCCGTACCTTATTCTGCCGAACTCACCTCATCGCTCGAACACGACTACACTTTCTTCTATTACACAGCAGGCATCCTTGCCCTCATAGCCACAGCCCTGTATTTCCGTAGTCGCTACGAGTATAGCGAACAGGAGAAGCACCGCATCAAGCGACAGCTGACCGAGAATGCCGCCCATGAGCTGAAAACGCCTGCAGCCACCATTGAGGGCTATCTGGAGACGCTTGTCAGCAATCCAACCATGCCTGATGATAAGCGCCAGAACTTCCTTGAGCGCTGCCATGCCCAAAGCCGTAGGATGAGTCGCCTGCTTGCAGACATGAGTGTGCTCTCGCAACTCGACGCAACCCAAGAAATGGTAAGTAGTAAATTGTCAAATAGTAAATGTATTGATGTCGCATCTATCCTGCGTCAGATAGAAGAAGAGACAGCTTCGCAGTTCAGGGAGCAAAACGTACAGTTGCAGATAAACATCCCCCAGACGCTTCCAATGCAGGGCGATGCCTCCCTCATCTACTCCCTCTTCCGTAACATCTTCAGCAACACTCTTACTTACGCGACAGATGCCACCTACTTCAAGGTTCAGGCAAGCGCATCGGTTGGCAAATATCTCTTTACATTCACAGACAATGGTCCTGGAGTTCCCAACGAGCATCTTCCCCACATCTTCGAGCGCTTCTACCGCATAGACAAGGGACGTTCCCGTCGCTTGGGAGGCACCGGTCTCGGACTTGCCATCGTGAAGAACATTGCCCTTCAGTATGGTGGTTCTGTAGTCGCATCGCAAACCCCAGGAGGCGGTCTGACGATAGAGATTGTTCTTGCTGTGTAGTGTCGTAGAGAGGTTTTAAGGTCGCTTCGCTGGTGAGGTTATAAGGTTCGGATGACTGTTCGCGGAAAAGCCCTTCGGTCAACAGGGTATCGTCTTTTAACTCCCTAAGCGACGAAGGAGTGATAACTTCTTTTAACTCCATAAAATGAGCAAGTTAAGAGCATGCAAAAGTTGAATTGTAAAAAAAAAGATTGCATTTGAATGCAATTATGAATGTGTTCAACTAGTTACTGTCGATTAGTGTTTTGTTGCCAAATCCTTCCACATGTTGATGTAAGGATTCTTTATTCGTTGCCTATCACGTTCACAAACTCTTTAGGAAGAATGATATTTTCTATGCTGATTGTATCTGCAAATAGTGGACCAATCTCTTCTATCGAGAACCCGGCAATGCCACAGGCAATCTTTGTGACGTAGAACTTAAGTTCAGGATGAGCCTTAGCACAGGAGATGAAGTTCTGAACCTTTTCTTCAATGTAATCCACTCCACCTTCCATAGTAGGTAGAGCATAGCATTGACCAGTCAATCCTTCACCCACACCCCATTCGGCACCAAAATTCATATTGGCAATGCGTGCAGCACCACCACCATGCATACCATGTATGTTACTGCCGAACACAAAAATCTCATTTGGTTGTAACTCTCTTATAAAATTTGGAGTGTATTCTCTTGTGTATTTCATATTGCTCATTTGTTTTTGTTTGATATTATTGACAAAGATAGTGCATTTGAAAGTAATTTCCATATTATTTTATTTTTTTTCGGTCCTTCTTCGATTTAGTTGAAAAGTAGATAAGAACTAAAATTGAGAAAGACACCCTAAAAAATGGTTAAACACCTGCTTTTGCTTATTGCTTGGTATAAGTATTTTGTGGGGCGTTTTGGTGTTAGGAGCAATGTCTATTTATCCATCGTAGTAAACATGAGGAAAACAGCCTCTGCTTACGACTTGCTTACGACAATTGTCGTAAGCAAGACGTAAGCAGAGGCTGTTCAGATGCTGTTCTGTTAAGAGGGTATAGGGAGTAATATAACTGAACATTTCCACCTTCTTTAAGTGTTAGGCAGTCTGAAAGGCAAATGTATCCATATCCCGGCAACGCCTTGAGTAATATTTTCTCATAATTGACCAACTGAAAGCTAATGTTAAAGCTGAGTTCTAATTAAGATTGAAAAACAAGACTACTGATTAATGACCATAGATTTATAGTTTTAAGTGAACTTTATATTTATTCTTATGCTAATTGTGTACCTTTGAACTCAAAAATCAGTAAAGGTTAAAAAAGTTCACTTTACAATGGCAGAGATCAATGATAAACTTGTGTCTCGTTTTATGAGTCAGCAAGACGGAATACACCTGGTAGATGAGGAGCGGAAGTTGCTAACCTTCGCTGAGACATACGCCATGTGTGACAATGCTATCGTGGCGCTGAACAACATGCGAACGGGGAAATGCCATATTTTCTTAGGCAAGACAGCAGAGTTACTCGGTATCGGTGAGGCAGGTACTCACGTTTGCGTGGATTCTGTCTTTGAGGAGGACATCATATCATGCATCAATCCTGACAATCTGGTGGTGCAGCAACTGCAGGAGCTGAAGTTCTTCAACCGAATGCTTACACCACAGAACATTGCAGAAAACTTCCCCTGGTACATGGAGCAGATAATCAGTATGCACGATGCAGATGGCAAGTATCATCCCATTATTCACCGCATACAGTATTTCCCAAGCGAAGGCAAGCAGGGCATCTGCTATGCACTTTGCATTTATAAGCTCACGAAGGAGTCGTTCACGCATGCCCGACTGATCCATAAGCTTACGGGTGAGGAACGTCGCATTGACATTTCGGAACTGCGCTCCATACTGAGCCAGCGCGAGAAGGAACTGCTGCAATACATCCAAAAGGGGCTTGCCAGCAAGGAGATAGCTGGAATAATGGGTATCAGCAAGAACACCGTTGACCGCCACCGTCAGAATGTTATTGAGAAACTGCAGGTCAGCAACACCACGGAGGCTTGTTTCAAAGCAAAAAGACTGGGGCTTATAGAATGAATAGTAAATAGTAAAAATAGCAAATTATATGGCTTACTTAGAATCAAAACCAAGATATGAGGTATTAGACGGACTCAGAGGTGTGGCAGCACTCTGTGTCGTTGGTTTCCACATGATGGAATGTTATTCTGCCGACATTACCAACAACATTATGGCGCATGGCTATCTTGCCGTGGATTTCTTCTTTGCCCTTTCGGGTTATGTCCTTGGCTATGCTTATCAGGATCGCTTTGACCAGATGGGGTACAAGGGATTCTTCAAGCGCCGTCTCGTTCGTTTGCATCCTATGCTACTGATAGGTGTGCTGATGGGCATCATTTACTTCTATTATTCGGGTAGTGTCGATGTGTTCGGAGCTGTTGATTCCGCACCCTGGCATTTCCTGATGCTTCAGGCGGTACTCACTTTGTTTTGCATTCCATTCCCACAGTCATGGGACATCCGTGGATGGGGTGAGCTATCAAGCATCAATGGTCCTGTGTGGACACTCATCTATGAGTATATTGCCAATATTCTCTATGCCTTCATCTTCCGATTCCTACCTACATGGGGATTAGCGATACTGGCAATATGCGCTGCCGTATGTACCGCTGACATTGCTTTGAACCTCAACATATTCGGCAATCTGACAGAGACAGATTATTTCTATTACATAAATGGAGGATTCGTATTCAATCCAGAGCATGTGTATCTTGCATTCACCCGCTTGCTCTATCCGTTCCTCATTGGATTGCTGATGTCTCGCATGGGCAAGATGATAAAGTCCAGTCATGGTTTCCTTATCACAGCACTCATCGTCTTCGGCATGTTCAATGTTCCTAAGTTTGATGGTGGCGGCAACATCGTTGACGGTGCATACCAGCTTTTCTGCGTACTGTTCCTTTTCCCTTTGGTTCTTGTTATGGGAGCTGGCAGTAAAGTGACTGGTAAGGTAAGCACTAAGGTGTGCAAGTTTCTTGGTGACATCTCGTTCCCTCTCTACATCACCCACTATCCTGTACTCTACATGCACATGTCATGGGCACAGCGTCACTTGGATTCACCTGTCAGCACTCACATCTTTGTGGCTGTGACAACCACTATCCTTGTTATTATGAATGCATGGGCAGCGTTGAAGCTGTATGACCTTCCTGTTCGTGCATGGCTGAAGGAGCATTGGTTGAAGAAATAGGTGTCAATCGGTAAATCGTAAATGATAATATGGTAAATGACAAAGGCCTCTCTGCATGGGAAAAGATGCAGCTTGACATGGTTTATGATGACTTTGACAAAGACCTGTTCAACCGCAGAGTCAGCGCAAAGAACATATTCAACAGGTTTAACCAGACAACTGACGAGCAAGTGGAGGAACGCAAGGAACTTCTCAAACAGCTGTTTGGCGGCATTGGTGAGAACGTGTATGTGGAACCCGTTTTCAAGTGTGAGTTCGGCAAGAACATCTACATAGGCAACGATGTTTATATCAACTTCGGTGCCATATTACTTGACTGCTCACGCATCACCATTGGCAATAATGTTCTGATTGGTCCTAATGTGGGAATGTACAGCGGCAACCATAGCATTGACCCTGAGGAACGTGCTCAGGGTGCTCTCATCGGCGGTCGCATTACCATTGGCGATAAGGCTTGGATTGCTGGCGACGTAAAGATCATGCCTGGTGTGACTATCGGCGAAGGTGCAGTCATCGGATGTGGCAGTATTGTGACTCACGACATTCCTCCTCGTGTGGTAGCTGCAGGCAATCCATGCCGTGTGATCAGGCAGATTACAGATGCGGACAAGGTAGGATTTGTGAAGTTTTAGTCAAAACTGCACTAAAAACATGCAGAAAACTGCAAAAATTGCATTTTGGGGGTGCAGTTTTTGTGGTTTTCTGCATTATTTCGATGCAATATGAGAAGATTTGCATACTTCTGTTCTCCAAATACGGCATTGAATTATTAGCACAATCTATAGACGTTTACTCCATACTTAGGGAGATCAAGATAGATGTAGCACTCTTTGTTTATTCCTGAACAAGTTATCGGAGAGAATAAATCGCATGGCGCAACATTAGAGAGTACAAGCGAATAAACTCCTGGAGTACAAGGTATTCTGTAACCATTGTAGGACTTTGAACTGAAGTTAAAGACGAACAACAAACCTTTCCTTTCAAACACCAATACCTGGTCACCGGCATTTGAAAGAAGCAGGTGCAGACTTGACTGTATGAAATCAGGCATTGAGCGCAATAACGCAACAATCTTAGCGTTCCATGCGTTGAGATCTTCGTACCATAGATCATCACGATCGGCAAGATCCCATCTGCGAAGAGCGTGCTTATACGACCATCCATTGCCCTCACGTGGGAAGTCTATCCACTCAGGATGACCAAATTCATTGCCCATGAAGTTGAGATAGCCACCGTTGATAGTAACCATGGTCAGCAACGTTATCATCTTATGTATGGCAATACCATCGGTGACTTTCTGCGTCTCGTCGCCCTTACGGAAATGCCAGTACATCTCGCTGTCAAGAAGACGGAATATCAATGTCTTGTCGCCAACAAGTGCCTGGTCATGACTTTCAACGTAAGAAATAGTCTTCTCTTCCATACGTCTGTTCTGTAGCATCCAGTACATTTCTTCCGGATTCCAATGCGATGGACTTTTCTCCTTCAGCATGCGAATCCAATAATCAGGAATGCCCATGGCAAGACGGTAGTCGAAACCGATGCCACACAAACTGACGGGTGATGCCAATCCTGGCATTCCCGACATCTCTTCGGCTATCGTGATAGCATTAGGATTGACCTCATGGATGAGCAGATTTGCCATAGTTAGATAGCAGATTGCATCACCATCCTCATTCAGATTGTAATAGTCGGCATACGACGTAAAGTCCTGACCAAGACCATGATTGAGGTAGATCATGGAGGTTACACCATCAAAGCGAAAACCATCGAAATGAAACTCCTGCAACCAGTATTTGCAGTTGCTGAGCAGGAAATGAACCACATCGTCCGAACCATAATTGAAGCAAAGACTATTCCACGCAGGATGCAACCCACGACTACCCGTATGGAAAAACTGCGACTGACATCCACACAGTTCGCCAAGCCCCTCATCTGTATTCCTGACAGCATGGCTATGCACCAGATCCATTATCACAGCTATACCCATCTGGTGTGCCTCGTCAATAAGCTGCTTGAGCTGTTCGGGGTTGCCGAAACGACTGCTTGGTGCAAAGAAATTACTGACATGATAACCGAAACTGCCGTAATACGGATGCTCCTGGATAGCCATCAGTTGTATGGCATTATAGCCTAACCTTGCGATGCGTGGCAGAATGTTGACACGGAACTCATCGTAAGAGCCTACACGTTCCTCATTTGTTGCCATGCCGATATGAGCTTCATAGATAAGCAATGGTTCACGATTAGGACGAAAGTCTTTTACCTTGAACTTGTAAGGTACTTCCGGACACCAAACCTGTGCAGAGAACTGGGTGGTGCATGAATCCTGCACGGCTCGACGGCACCATGCAGGAAGTCTCTCGCCGCATCCGTCTGCCCAATACACTCTCATGCGATAGAACTGTCCATGCTTAATGGCATCAGAAGGTAGAGACAATTCCCAATCGCCATGTGCATTTATGCGTCTAAGGGTAAAGTCCTCCGTTTCCTGCCATCCATTGAAATCGCCTATAAGCACAACGTGTTCAGCATTCGGCAACCACTCACGGAACACCCACGAACCGTCCTTCATTCGGTGCAAACCATAATACAGATGCCCGTTGGCAAAGGAGGATAATTTGCGCCTACGATTGCCGAGTAATCGTGTAAGACGCTGTTCATAATAATTGTGACGCCCCTCTATCGCATCCCTGTATTTCATGAGGAACGCATCGTCAGAGAACAGCTTAACCTTCCTGTTATTTGATTTCCGTTTCATATCATTCCACATTTTTGTTTCACAAAGGTAGTGCTACTGCAGCAACCACGTGGAAACAAATTGCACGGATATTGTTCCATAATGCCTATTTATCGAAGTGTTTAGTTATATAGAACAATAAAGTTGCAGTAAAACGCAAGAAACCATTATCTTTGTGGCAATAAAAAGTGTCAATTCTGAACAATGGCAGCAATATGAATACCTATTATACAGAATGCGAGAAGAGCATTATACCAGTCATAGAGAATCAGGCAATGATTGTACATAACGCATCGGATTTGAGTAAGGTTGTCTCCTTGCTCGCCTATAGATGTACTGTTACCCTGTACGTGATACAAGGTGACGCACATTGGATTGGTGATGACGAAAGCATTGCCATAACGAAAGGAGACATGCTGATTCATAACATGGAAAAAGCGAGAGCTGAGGTCGTACCAGAGGATGGGTTCAGCATGATTGCGACATGTGTATCATCGGAGTTCAACCGCATGTTTTCACAGTCAATAAAGATTTCATGGAAAGTACGACAGGCACTGGTTACCAATGCCTTGTTCCACCTTTCGCCTGACGACAGGCATTATATAACAGATAATTTTGATTTTCTGAAAACAAAATGCCAGGGTAAGGATTTTCCGCAACGAACAACCATACTTAAACACCTGATGCAGACACTCTCTGTAGAAATGTTGCTGAGAATAGAATGTTACATCAAAGATACTGTTTGGCAAAACCGGGAACCGCATCAACAGGCACAGGACATCACTATCGGGATCACCTCCTCTGCACAAAACATCTTCAGCAGATTCACAAGTCTGCTGGAGCAGACACCCGTCAAGAACCGCCCAGTGTCATGGTGGGCATCAAGGGTTAACGTTTCTGCCAAATACCTGAGTGCAATATGCCGTGAGGTGGAAGGAAAATCGGCTCGCACACTAATAGTCGAGAGTGTCATACAGGAAGCCATCCGACTTCTTCAGAATCCAAATCTGACAATCAAGGAGATTAGCGACCGTTTAGGTTTTGTCAACCAAAGTCACTTTGGAACGTTCTTTAAGCGACACACAGGACATTCACCTATAAATTGCGATATTTTGTGAATTTCTTTTTTACGATTCAGCATTATTTGAGCAGTATTGTCGCAGAATTTGCGACGATACGCTTTATGGAATGTAGTATTTAGGATATTGATTTAAGTCTCGTATATTGCTCGACTTAATAGGTTATAAGGTTTTAAGGTCGCTTCGCTGGTAAGGTTATAAGGTTCGGATGATTGTTCGCCCATATACCCTATGGTATCGAACCTGACAACCTCATAACCTAATAATCTCATAACCTTTCAACCCGAACTTGCGAATTTGAATAACTGTTTATCTGTTATCTGTTATTTCTGTTATCGGGAAAATGACAAAGGAGAGGAGCACGATAGCTGTCCATTCATTGAGATTTGGTTTATTATTCATACTACTCGAAAGTTTTGAAACGCAGAGTACTCAGAGGTCTCTATGTTAAAGCTGGCTAATTCTTCACTATCACCTTGGCTATTCTCTTTGCCAGCGCCATGATGGTGAGGATAGGAGGCAGACCTAAGGCTTGTGGCAGAAGACTTGCGTCGGCTACATAGAGGTTATCAGGCAGGAGAGGGCTGTGAAGCGTGTCTGCCTCGCTCGGAGTGAGTGGCAGCATACCTCCCGGATGACCTGAGTTGAGAGTGCCAAGAATGATGTCCTCCTCACGCACACCCATTGCCTGCAGTATCTCCCTGCAGTCAGCCACTCCGTGTTTCAGTATCTCCTGATCCCTTGCTGTCAGAGTTTTGCGAACCTTGTCACGCTCCACGTTTCCATTCTCTTCATCAGCCATTTTTATCATGAGACTTACCATGCCGTCCATCGGTTTTCTCCATTGCTTGTTGAAGAAGAAACTGAGCCAATCCATGTAGGGGGAAATTATGTAGCCGTCACGCTGACTGACAAAAGGCATCAGCAGCTGATGGTCCTGTCGGGCTTTTGCCATAGGAGCAGCGACACAAAGCACAGGATCAACAAAGAGGCTTGACTCGCAACTGATTCCCGAATTGGCGAGAATCTGGGGTGTTCCCAATCCGCCTGCTGCCAGTACCACCACATCCGCCTCATAGCATACCGTGCGTAATCCCTGTCGGGCGATGATGCGTCTGACCTGACCGCCGCTGATATCCAACCGCTCTACCTTGCAGTCCGTTATTACCCGAATGCCATTCAGCATCTCACGTGTGTCCCACTTTGCCCCATGCGGACAACCGATGGAACAATGACCGCACAAGCGGCACTTCTCTGTGTGCAGCAGCTTTGGCATGGGTTGAGGATCATATCCGAGATCCTGCATCGTCTTGTACGTCAGTTGTGTAATCTTTGACCATGACCGCTGATGATCTGTAGTGACAGGCAACTCACGGTATAACTCCTCGAACTCCTCATCAAGGTTGATACCTATCGCCTTGAGTCCCTTGTCAGCACGAATGGCGTTACCTGTGGCAAGCGTTGTGGTACCGCCTAATCCTCTGCCATACACTACGACCTGATCGGGTGTCTTGGCAATACGCATGTTAGGCAAAATGAGTGAGATAAGCCGCTCGTCAAAATACATTCCTGTGGCGCGCATGGATGCCAGCATGTCAAACGGTAGCGATAGGGGACTGAACTTTCCGCCAGCCTCCAGCACCGTTACGTCAAAGTGTGGCGCAAGCATCTTTGCCGCTGTGGCTCCACCTGCTCCACTTCCGATAATTATAGCCTTTTTCATTCGTTTTTTACTCCTCTTTACTCCTTTTAACTCTATTCGTCAGATAACAACAGCATTTGTCCTTTCCCTCTGTCATGCGCTGGGTGAAACACAGCGGACCTGAGTTGTACAGTCCTGCGATTACTCCCGAGTCAATACATGACGCAACCCGGCAGATGCATGAGTCGTAGTAGGTGCAGAAGTGGCATCGCACAACCGACACCTCATCAGGAAACACTCCCTCCATCTCTATACCGATATTGCGGTAGAGTTGAATGACAACCCTCATCAGAGCCTCTGCGCTGCGGTCAGTTAGCATTCTGCGCAGAAACGTACCCAGACGTGATGCTTTCCTGTTCAGTATCTCAAGCTGGGCATCACCACATTCAGGCAGATGTGCTACCGTGTATCGGGTGAATACGTCAAGAGCCTTTCCCGACCTCATCATCAGCAGTCGTTCTCCGCGTAAGCCGAGAGATGAGGCTACAAGGTTTATCAGTACCTGCAACTCTATTCTCCGCCCCAGCTCAGTCTTGAGCAGGTAAAGTATAATCCTATTCATAAAGTCCATTTATTTCCTTTGCAAAATGTGTCCACACCACATTACGTCGCACCTTAAGATTAGGTGTCAGCTCGCCGTTTGCGATGGAGAGGGGTTGACTGACCACGCACCACCTCTTCACCTGTTCCGGGTGCGACAGCATACTGTTCATCCTGTCTATCTCCTCCTGCAAATGTCCGGTGTCACCCTCTGCCCAGAGCAAGGCACAGCAGTAAGGACGCTGTTCGCCAACAAGTACCGCATGTGTGACGTGGTTGATGTCGGTCAACAGCTGCTCAATCTTGCTGCAGTTGATATTCTTGCCATACGAGGTTATGAGCATGTCCTTCTTGCGTCCGTGTATGTAGATGTGACCGTCAATGTCTGTCCTACCAAGATCGCCGGTGTACAGGGCACCATCGCGGAACGTGTCCGACCGCAGGTTGTAATATCCCATTGCCACCTGAGGTCCCCTCACAATCAGTTCGCCATCGTCGCCGACTGTTACTGTAGTGTCTGGCAGTGGTGTACCTATGCTCGGTACCACATTATCTCCCAAACGGTTGATGGTTATGAGCGGAGCCTCTGTTTGACCGTATGCGTTATGGATCTCGATGCCCAGATGACGGAATCTGAGTAATAGTTCCTCGCTCATGGGTGCTGAACCTACAATCAGTTGTGAGCAGCGGTCAAGTCCCGCCTTCCTTAACACAGCCTTCCTGAGCAGTTTGCCGAGCAATCGTCTGATACATCCTTCGCTCATACGCAGATAAAGTCTTCCGAGCGGATTATGCTCTATCTGTTCCCACAGTTTCTCGTAGAATCGTGGTACGGAGAAAAATACCGTAGGACGCACCTTCGGCAATGCCTTCGTGAGCATGGAGAAGTCGTTGAGATAGTACAACTTCACCTTGCAGAGCATACAGTACGGAGCGTAGGTGGCAAGTATGCCTTCCACCACGTGGCTCGTTGGCAGGAAGGAAAGGTAGCGCATCTCCGTGTTGCGGTTTTGCCACGGCAGAAGATTAGCAAGTACCTCGCCCATCCATTTCAGCTGGCTGAATGAGAACATGACTCCCTTCGGTGTGCCTGTGGTACCTGATGTATAGCGTATTGTGGCGAGGGCAGAAGCCTCTACCGCCATTGTCTCTTCACCGGAAGATGCGGAATCAGCGGATGAAGAGTCTATCAGAGATTGCAGAGTCTGGTATTCTGGTGTATCATCAGCGTTTGCGAAGGTTATGACCGGGATGTCAAGGGTGACACTTGCCAGTTGCTCCGTCATGCGCTTGTCTCCAACGAGGAAAAGCGATGAACCGCTACGGGCAATGAGATCTGCCGCCTCTGCCGCTGGTGCTGTGTAGTATATCGGTACGCTGACAGCACCAATAAGTCCTATGGCACAGTCGATTGCCACCTGCTCCGTACAGTTGATGCCCGTGACTGCTATGCGGTCGCCAGCCTTCACGTGCAAATGCCGCAGCACTCTCACGATGTCCTCCACCCGGTCATTCATCTCCTTGCCTGTCATTTCCCTGATAGCGTCGGAGCCTATGTTATAGTACGTGATAGGGTAGTGCTTGCCAGCCCTTCGCACCATAGCCTGCTCAAAGATGCTGCGTGGGGTGAGTTGCATGAAATTATGACGACATGCAAATGTCAGCATAGCCGGAAACCACTCCTGCCAGTGTCCTTCGGCAGCGGTGGAGTACCTGTCGGTCGTGCTCCTGTCAAACCTGTGCCTGTCATAGAAATAAGGCATCAGCGCCAGAAGGTTGGAGAGGAAACCGCGTTTCCTGCTGTCTCTGTGGTTAAAGGCTCCTCCTAACATACTGAGTATCGGTACGGGAACGCAAAGCGGACGTCTTATGTCTGTGCCCAGATTCTCCTTTGCCCACTTTTGTGTGGCGCTAAGCAGTTCTCCTACACATGGCAACTGCTCGTGCGGAAGAGTGAGATGGAAAGTCTTGCCCACGGTTTCGTCGCTCAGTAGCAACTGTACGGACGTTCTCGCAACATAATCTGCCGGAACGATGTTTACTGTCTGGTGAGGTGAGACGGGCAATACTCGCATCTTTCCCTGAAGTATCAGTTTCAGGACATAATACACGGTATTGAAGTTGCGTGTGCGACCTGTGGTACTGTTGCCCACAATCATGCCCGGACGCAGTATCAGCCATTGCAGATCCGACTGCCTGACTATTCTCTCCGCCTCCGCCTTGCTCTCTTCATACAGGCTATTGAACTTGTGTGTCAGGGGAGCATCCTCCATTACCGTTCCGCTCGTTGCTCCTGCCACGTAAGCTGTGGAAATGTGGGCGAAACGACATGTGTTGCCTCCGATGTGCTGTGCAAACGCTATGGCGTTCTCTGTTCCCCGTACGTTTATCTGCCACAGTTCCTCACGCGACTTCATGATTCTTGTCTCGGCAGCACAATGCACAACGCCTGAGACACCCGTTGACCTCAATAGTGCCACATCCTCAAGGCAGATACCTAATCCTTCCCTTGTAATGTCGCCAGGCACGGGCAATACCCTTGTCCCTACAGCGTCGCACAGCATCTTTTCCTCCCACCACAGGGCACGGAGGCGGTTTGTGGCTTGGACATGCGAGTTTGCCCGTACAAGTACAAACACCTTACCCTCGCACATGTTAAGCAACTGCAGGACAATCTCTGTGCCAAGATGTCCCGTTGCTCCGGTAATAAGTATGTTCTGTTGTATCAATTCTATATATAGGCTTTAATATGTTCTCTCAGTACGACACTCATTCTCTTGAGCGTCATCTTGTTCTTCTCTACGCCTGTCCTGATGGTTTCCAGCATCTGTTCCTTGTCCGCCTCCGCCGCTGCTAACGAGCGTGAGATGCGCATGGACAGGTCCTTGTCTCCTACATGGTGCAGATATTGGCTGTCGAAATGAAGTTCACGGAAGAGTCCGTCAAGGCGACCGTCCATCGAAACAGCAACAAGTGGCATTCCGCCGTTGATCATGCTGAGTACAGCAGCATGGTAGCGTGACGTGACAAGTGCGTCAAGGCTGTGCAGTACGCTGGTCATCTGGAAAACGTTGGTGTCCCTGGATGTTATTACGGTACTCTCGCCTCCTATGAGTGACTGAAAGTCAGCGCAAGCCTTGGCATCCAGCTGTTCCATGCCAATGATAACCACGAAGGCGTCATGTCTCTCCCGGTACTCCCTCACGCCCTCAGCCATGCCAGCGAGGTATGTGTGATAGTTGGCACGCCGCTCAGCGGAGTCGCTGAAGAAGTACATTTTGTCATACTGCAGATTGCGTTGTCCCGTACACACCGCTTTCAGCCACTTGGTCAGCGAAGGTGTGACCGGCCAGCAATACGGATTGACGACAGCTACACCAAGAAGCGTTTTTCTGCCGTCCCACCCCCTGTCACGTATAAGTGTCTTACCAGCGTCTTGGCTATCATCTGTTTTGAAAGTCCAGGCTGTGTCTGTTCCCTGAAAACTCTCGAATCCCATCTCCGTCAGTACGTCGTTTGCCGCCTTGCTTCTTGAAATGAAACGTACATCCGTACACATGTCTTTCGCCAGTCGTGCAAGTCTGTTCCGTAATGGTGCCACGTCCGACCCGTATGCTATGCATGGCTTCTTCTGCCTACGCATTATTCCGGCTGCCTGACAGAAGAACATGGAGAGTGCGTCAGCAAATGTATGTGTAAGCGTTGAGCCCTCACACAGTATTGCCGCATGATGTGCAGAAGCAGCACGGAGTAATGCCCAGCAGAAGAATGTAGGAAATTGCAGGATATTCACACACTCAGGGAAATAGCCCCTGACATTATCCGCATTGAGTGCCATCACCGTCAGCGACACATTCTCTTCCCCGTAGTCAGCCAGCAGCTGATCCACCAGCGCCACCACACGGGCATCAGCACCCGTATTCCTTGCCCCATTATAGCCAACGAGCAGTATCTTCAGTTTCTTTCCGGGTTGCCATCTCTCGTATCTGACAATGCCACAATGCGAAAGAAACGGAGCCCACCGGCTCAGCCACACCATAAAACGAACAATTAAATCTAAAATACTATCCATACCAGCATATTCGGGTTTAGTTTAAGTTTCTTTCTGCGAAAGCGCAAGCGATAACGCAAGGTCATAACTTGCTCACCTTTTAGGGGTAAAATGGAGTAAAAAAGGAGTTTTCGCTCCTTCGTCGCTTAAGGAGTTAAAGACGATACTCTTTTAATTCATAATTCATAGTTCATAATGCATAATTGCCATCCGGAGGTATGTTGATTATTAATTGTTAATTAATACCGCGAACAATCATACGTCTTTTACTCCTCTTTACTCCTCTTTACTTCCTATAACTCCCTTTAGTTTAACTTATCTGTCTATATGGACAATTAAGCCCCACATTTATTTTATGCGTGTGGCAAAAAGTGTGTTCATCCGTTGCCTTAATGAAAGTTGTCAAGCGATTTCTTTGGCGATTCGACATTAATCGAGTAGTATTGTCGCAGACTTTGCGACGATATGCTTTATGGAATGTTGCATTTAGGATATTGATTTAACCTGAGTTCGATGAAAACTTATCGCCGAGTCGGGGGACGAAAGATGCTAGCACTCAACAGAATGAAAAAGTATTTTAATTCTGTTGAGTGCTAGCATCTTTCGTCCGCGCCATGCGCGATTCCCATATTCCGGATGGTCGTTGTTAATTGTTAACTGTTAATTGTTAACTGAAACTGTTAACTGAACTCCGCATGGCAAATGGTAAATCCCCTCATCCTTGTGTTCTGTACTGGCTTGGAGCAATACCGAAATGACGG
>JAZUHP010000120.1:0-13631 GCA_045641785.1 Bacteroidaceae bacterium | reverse complement strand
TCCTCTTAACAGAACGGCATTTGAACACGTTTTGCTTACGACTTGCTTACGACAATTGTCGTAAGCAAGTCGTAAGCAAAGGCTGTTTTCCACATGTTTACCATGATGGATAAATAGACGTTACAACTAAACACAAAACACCCCAACAAAATTACTTGTACCATGCAATAGGTAAAAGCAGGTATTATATTTTACGGTTATATTTATTATTATGGTATCTTTCTCAATTTTCGCTCTTATAAGATTTCAACAAAATTAAAGAAGAACCGTTTTTTTCAAGAGTAATCATTAACGTTTTGATATCTGCTCCTTGAATTTATGGAAGTGTTCACGATAGCCATTGAACACGTTGATATCAACGTCACCTTGTATGCCTCTTACACGACCATAAGGAGTAAGCTGCCAGAAGAGAAGCTTTACCTCTGGACGGTACTCACCATAACGTGCAATCCATACTTCATAGTTCTCACAGATATCCGGAGCTTTGACAAGATGTTGACGAATGAACTTCTGACTCACATATAATATAGGGCGTTTACCTGTCTGCGCCTCAACAGCATTCATCCAGATACGGATGGACTCAAAAAGCTTCTGCTCTCCACCACCCTTTGCAATCTCCCTATCAGTCGGTTCGACATCAAGTACAGGAGGCAGGTCATTAGGCATCACCTTTGTGTTTTTCAAGAAGTAGCGCGCCTGATCAATAGCCTTTGTCTTTACAGAATAGAAATGGTATGCACCACATAAGATTCCATGAGCACGTGCAGCCTTGGCATCCGTAGCATAGTATTTACTCTTTATCGTCGTGCCCTGAGTTGACTTTATATATACAAACGAGACTGGATAATTGATGGTGTCAGACGCATCTCCACTATTCTTAGCACCAAGATATGTTATCCTAAGGTTCTTCCAGTCAATGCTATACCTTTTCTTTCCAATCTCATGCTGATAACGAGAGATATCAATACCATAGACACGAAGGGCATTATACACCATTCTCTCTCCTTTATATATACCGTCCTTCCACTCACCTGCTTTTACCATTTGTCCAGGAGTAACAAAGAACCCATTGCCATGACGTTTGCCATCCTGCCATTCACCCTCATAATAGCCACCATTAGCATAGGTAAAGGTTCCTACCCCACAAGGTTTGCCTTCATACGTCATTGCACCTCGATATGTTCCCATAGAGTCAGTGAACGTTCCAAGTAAAAGAGTATCAACATCACACTTTCCAATAGCCTTGTAACTAAGTGTATCAGCTTCGCCAATATGATGGCAATTATCAGGAGTGAAACCGAGGTATCTACCATCTTTGTCAAACATAGGCCTATCCGAATAGGCATCTTCAAGACACAATTTACGCGCCCTCTTCTTTCCGTATTTAGGCACAAAGACAGTATCCGTCATCTGGTATTCAATTTCAGAGAAGAGAGGCAGAGAAACAGCAAAAGCCCCTTCTGGTATCATCATGGATTCCACCTTGAGAAGCACTGCATTATCTGCCATCTTCTTATACTGAAGACCAGATACGCATTCCTCATCCTCGTTAACGAATGGAAGTTGATAGCACCACAATTTTTGTACATCATCATTACCGTTCATACTCACATTGAAATAGGACAAAGGACGAACCTCTACCTTCTTTGCACTCTTGAGCAACTCTAGTCTTGACAAAAAGTTATAGTTTGCAATCTGCTCGTGGCCTTTACTTCGAGAATACGAAACGACCTTATCATATTCACTATCCATTCCGTCATGAACAGAGATGTAGTAATCTACCTCCTTCTTTATCTCGTCGTTATAATCAATACTTTGTTCATAACGAAAGATATTGGCTACAAGTATGTCATCTATATTCTTACTGATTTTCTTAGCTATTCCATTAACATCTGGTGCATTATCATGTGTAAGAATTGTACCTGAACATGATGGTACAAAAGACCACTCGTTTATCCACACACCCGTAGATGTAGTAGTATAAAGTACCTGAGACTCGACAGTGTCAAGTCCCAGGAACATATTATCAGATGATATATCCGTAAAATAAAGTACTTCTTTTCCATCGGCGATTAGTGCATAACCCGTAAGATGTTCCACCCGAACTATTGCCTTTTGCATTTCCTCCACAGTATACGTTCTGTAAAGATACACTACCTCCACTATGGAAATCAATCCAACAAGAGCAAGTAACGCCCAACAAGTTATCTTAAACCAAGGCTTCTGGGAAAAAGAGTTCATCTATTGTCTTCTATAATGTAATCGGTTTTTAGAAAGCGTATGAAAGACCTATTGTAAAATACTCCTTAAACTGGAAGTAACCGAGAGTAGAGTCCTTTGAACTTGGACTACGGTTATCATCAAAACGCCATAGAGTATAGAGATCTGTTGAGAAATACTTGTTGAATGAGAACGAAAGCATATTTTCCATTTCTGCTTCAACATATTCATAAGTAGTATAGTAATAAAGACGACACTTCCAAGCAAGGTTATCCATGAGTTTGAAGTTATGTCCATACTCAAGACGAGAACCAAAGTCATGCTTTGTTGTAATCCACTCACCCTTGTCATTCTTCATGTTATATGACTTGTGAATAGTATTATCAGCATCGTCAGAATTGATCAATCGGAATTTATATGACAATGGGAGAAGAGCCATAGAAAGTGACCAATCCTTCTTCTTGAGCTTTGGCTTGTAGTCCATACCGAGAGAAGCATTCACATCAAGAGGTGCAAGGAATGCAGAATACTTCTTACGGTCATTAGATCTGTAACCTGGAAGGAACTGAGTGAATGCCTGCATTGAGAATGTATAGAACCAGTATGACTTTGTTGCCTTGATACCGACCTTTGAGTTAAGGTTTATCTTATCATTATTAGTAAGGAAACTATGGCAAGTATCACCAGGAGCAGACATAAAACCAAGACGAAGGTCGAGTGAGTTATCCCACTGAACAAGTTTCTGGTCATTATAGTTTGCTGTCAAATATAATGTTGCAAGATTTGTGACATTATTATTACCTCCCTTATACCAGTTCTGCGAAAGGTAGTTCTGAGTAAACTGAAGTCCAAACTTTCCTGTCCTTGTCCAGAAATTTGGTTTAGTGACATTCAAATCAACAACTACATCATCAAATACTTCGGCAACATCGTTGATTGTCTCAGAAGAACCGAGTATACCTTCAAGCTGTTCTGCATTAGCCTCTTGTGTAGCGACAGACTCTACTGTTTCATTCTGGAACTGAGAATCATAATATGTAAACAGTTCTGGAGAGTCGACATAAGCCTTAGCGAGCAACTGATCAACAGTTTTGTTTAACTCCTCACGATAAGCTATATCTTCCGAAGAAGCAGCATTGTCAGAAGCATCATCCCAATCAATGCACATATTATTCTTAACAGAAGAGCTATAATAAATGCCCTGCCCCATCATTCTATACATATAAGGAGACAAAGCCACGTCTTCTGCCTCATTAGTACTAACACTTGCAGAAGCTTTTACAACAAGTGCATTTGAAAAAGCACTCTTCAAAGAATCAACATAAGTAGTCACTTGACTTAAACCACGAGACAACTGTTTTGAGTGAGTTGTCTGAGCCATCATTTCACCTGTAGAAATAAAAATGGCGAGTAAAACCGCAAAACCTTTATTCATAAATAAATTAAAAAGCCACCTGTCAGGGCTATTTTTTAGAACTTAAATATTAGTAAAGCTTTATCCTAAACGCTTTATTATTGCAAATTTACAAATTAAATTTAAAATACCAATACACATACCGCATTTTTGAGCAAAAATGTACAGAAAGGGAATGATTACAAAGCAAACAACAAATTTCAAGAAAAAAATTTCTCCATATTAGCAAAATATGCTATATTTGCAACCCGAATACATAAAGGTACAACACTTTATCAGTATTATTATACTATTCGAGACATAAACAACATAATTATAAACAATTAAATTTTCAAGGACTATGCCAAACGGTAAGAAGAAGAAAAGACACAAGATCTCTACTCACAAGCGTAAGAAGAGACTGAGAAAGAATCGTCATAAGAGCAAGTAAATTTTGCCCTTTAAGGCGAAAGAAAAAAGACAAACTGTTAGAGCCAATTGTTTCCTATGGAAATACTATGCTTTATGGTTTGTCTTTTTTAAGTTAAGACGGGTACCACAATCTTAATTCCATAAGATGTGGTTAAAAAAAGACAAGCAAAAATGACAAGCGAGCTTATTATCGACGTTCAGCCCAAAGAAGTCACAATTGCTCTCCTCGAAGACCAACGACTTGTTGAGTTCCAGAAGGAAGGACAAGATTCTAAGTATTCTGTGGGCAACATCTATGCAGGAAAGGTCAAGAAAATCATGCCTGCACTGAATGCATGTTTCGTTGATGTCGGCCATGAACGCGAGGCATTTCTGCATTACCAAGATTTAGGAACACAATTTCTCTCCTTAGAGAAATATGTTCGTCAAGTAGCAAGCGACAAGAAAAAACTCGCGCCAATGCACAAGGTTGGCAAACAGCCTGACCTGCAGAAAAGCGGGAGTATTCAAGATGTTCTTGAACTTGGACAAGAGGTGATGGTGCAAATCACAAAGGAACCTATCAACACAAAGGGACCAAGACTTACAGGAGAAATATCCTATGCCGGCCGATTCCTTGTATTGATTCCATTCACCGATAAGGTCTCTGTATCATCAAAGATCAAGTCCAAAGAAGAGAGAACACGACTCAAGCAGCTCATCCAAAGCATCAAGCCACGTCAATTCGGTGTAATTGTAAGAACTGTTGCAGAAGGAAAGAAAGCTGCCGAACTGAACAACGAGCTATCGGTTCTCATAGAGAACTGGAACGACAGCATCTCAAAAATCCAGCAGAACACGGACCTTCCAGTCCTTGTACACGAAGAGACAGGACGTACCGTTTCTATGCTTCGAGATCTGTTCAACCCTTCCTACGAGAGTATTCATGTCAACAATGAAGAAGTATACAGGGAAGTAAAAAAATACGTGTCGCTTATCGCTCCTGAAAGAGAGAACATAGTCAAGCTCTACAAAGGGGTAGTTCCTATCTTCGACAATTTCTCTGTAACCAAGCAGATAAAGTCAGGTCTTGGAAAGGCTGTCAGCTATAAACGTGGTGCTTATCTCGTGATAGAGCACACAGAAGCCCTCCATGTGGTTGACGTTAACAGCGGAAACCGTTCCCGTGGTGTTGATGGACAAGAAGCCAACGCCTTCGAGGTGAACATGGGCGCTGCAGAAGAGTTGGCACGCCAACTACGACTCCGCGATATGGGCGGAATCATTGTTGTAGACTTTATCGATATGGATTCTGCAGAGCACAGGCAAAAGCTCTACGAGCACATGACGGAATTAATGAAGAGTGACCGAGCTAAGCACAACATTCTTCCGCTTAGCAAATTTGGCCTCATGCAGATAACACGTCAGAGAGTGCGTCCTGCGATGGATGTTCATGTAGAAGAGACTTGTCCTACATGTTTCGGCAAAGGGACAATAAAGTCTTCTATCCTATTTACAGACACGCTGGAGAATAAGATAGACTATGTCGTCAACAATCTTGGAATGAAGAAATTCACACTCTATGTTCATCCATACATTTCTGCTTACATAAACCAAGGCTTCATAAGCCTTAAGTTTAAGTGGAAGATGAAATACGGTTTCGGTATAAGAATCATACCAGACCAGTCACTCGGATTCCTTCAGTATGTCCTCAAGGACAACAAGGGAAACGAAATCAACATGACTGAAGAGATTGAAACCGTAGGGTAAACATCAACAGGTGCTACAAAACAATAAAAGAAGCAATAACTGAATGGTTATTGCTTCTTTTATTGTTATTGCAAAGAGTCATGATCTTCTAATAGCACCATGCCCGACAGCATCATCTTCTTATGAGCAAGATATCCCCGCGCTGAGGGACAAAACTCTTCTTCTTGAAGTTTATCTTATACAGATATTTCTGGCGAACACCATATTTCTGTGAAATAGTGTACATCGTCTCACCAAACTGAACCTTATGCCATTGACCAGAATACTTCTTTTCAGTCTTAGAACGTTTCTTTTGAAGAAACACATTCATACCGACAGAAAGAACTGTATTAGATTTTGCCTCATTATACTTAAGCAGCTTCTTAAGGTCAATACCCTTCTCACGAGAAATAGAGTACCATGTATCTCCCTTCCTTACAACCACACACTTGAGATTGTTGACAGAGTAAACAGCATGAAGATCCTTATTACGAGTATAGCGCGTAGACTTACCTTGCTGATAAGTTCCCTTCACCTTTGATTTTCCAGAATTGTCATATTCTATTTCAAAGCCAACATTATCTTCAGAAATGCCACTCTCAGAAACACTTGGGCCTGTATAGGTTGCATAATCATACTGATGCAATTCATAATCATCAATAATCTTGATAAGACGATCGGCATAAGTCGCAAGAGTCGCATATCCACACGCCTTTAGTCCCTTAGCCCAACCCTTATAGTCATCAGGTGCAAGAGAATATAATCTTGCATACCTGTCTCTTTTCAAGAACAAGGAATGATCTTCATATCCCTGACTTACATAAGTATACTTTCGGAAACATTCGCCCTTCCTATCATCATCATGAGAGACAGAAGGACCTGTCCACTCTGAACCGCACTTAATACCAAAGTGGTTATTCGAACTCTTGGCAAGTTCACTTGTACCCGCTCCACTTTCCAGCAATGCCTGAGCAAGCGTAATACTTGCAGGTATGCCATATTTATTCATCTGTTCTATTGCCGTCTGCTTGTACTGTTCAATGTATCTTACATATAATGGGCTCTTCTTTTGAGCATTGGCAAGTGACGCTACCATCACCAACATACAAGCATAGGCGAATCTTGCAATATTCATATTGTAGTTATTGGACGCTTATCGCGCATTAGGATGATAATAATTTGCTATTTTGCGCAAAGATAATAAATAAATCATAAAATCATATACAATCATACAAATATATGCCTTATCTTTGAGCAAATAATTATTTTTTTGGAAGATTATGGAAGAATTTAACATCACCATCTCTGTTATAAAGAAAAACAGTGAAGAATTAACTCCAGAAGAGCAGATTCTTGTCAGCAAGGCAAAGGACGCCACATTCCGTAGCTATGCCCCATACTCACATTTCTCTGTTGGCGCTGCCGTTCTCCTTGAAGACGGTACAATCGTCACTGGTAGTAATCAAGAGAACTCTGCCTACCCATCTGGCACATGTGCCGAAAGAACAACAATCTTTTATGCCAACTCGCAATATCCCGAACTCAAAGTGAAATGTATCTGCATTGCAGCGAGAGACACGTCTGGAGAATTTACCAACCGCCCAATATCTCCTTGCGGTGCCTGCCGACAGGTTTTAAGCGAAAGCGAAGACCGAGCAAAAGAGCCTATAAAGGTAATGCTTTATGGCACAGAAGGCACATATATCATCAACTCCGTGAAAGACCTCCTGCCCGTCTCGTTCGACGCAAGCTTTTTGTAATGCATAATTCATAGTTACTCAAGCTTCGCAAGCTTCACTTGAAAGAAGTTAAATGGAGTAAGGTGAAGTAAAAAGGAGTAAAAAGACGATTGATTGTTCGCGAAACATAATTAACAATTAATAATTAACAATTAACATGCCTCCGGAACATAGGAAGTGTCATTTTTTACTTTTAATTTTAACTTAAATCCGTACCTCTGGATGGCAATTATGAATTATGAATTACGAATTAAAGAGTATCGTCCTTAACTCCCTAAGCGACAAAGGAGCGATAATTTCTTCTAACTCCTTTTAACTCCCTAAAGTTTCGCAAGTTTAGAACTTGCGAAACTTGAATAATTATGAATTAATTATACATTTGCTGACGCAATTCCTTGATTGCATCAGAGTGTACATACTCATCGTACTCCATAAGTTTATCGATGCTACCCTTTGGAGTAAGTTCTATAATACGATTTGCAACAGTCTGAATGAACTCGTGGTCATGACTTGAGAAAAGCACATTACCCTTAAACTGTTTCAAGTTATTATTGAATGCCTGAATACTCTCAAGGTCAAGGTGGTTAGTTGGAGTATCAAGGATAAGACAGTTTGCATTCTTAAGCTGCATACGTGCAATCATACAACGCATCTTCTCACCTCCGGAAAGGACATTCACCTTTTTGAGTACCTCCTCACCAGAGAAGAGCATACGACCAAGATAGCCCTTGAAGAACACATCATTTCCTTCTCCATACTGACCAAGCCACTCTACGAGGTTCTTTTCAGACTGGAAGAACTCTGTATTGTCTACAGGAAGATATGCAGTAGTGATTGTAACACCCCATTTATATGTTCCTGCCTGAGCCTCACGATTACCATTGATAATCTCAAAGAGCGCAGTCATGGCACGTGGGTTATGACTGAGGAACACAACCTTCTGACCCTTCTCAACTGTGAAAGAGAGATTATCGAAGAGAACTGTTCCATCCTCTTCAACAGCCTTCAGACCTTCGACCTCAAGGATTTGGTTACCAGCCTCACGCTCCATCTGGAAGATGATACCTGGGTACTTACGAGTTGAAGGTTGAATCTCATCCACATTAAGTCTCTCAAGCATCTTCTTACGAGATGTAGTCTGCTTAGACTTAGCCGCATTTGCAGAGAATCGACGGATGAATTCCTCAAGTTCCTTCTTCTTCTCCTCTGCCTTTGCCTTCTGGTTCTGAGCCTGCTTCAAGGCAAGCTGTGAAGACTCGTACCAGAAAGAGTAGTTACCTGCAAAGAGGTTAACCTTATTGAAGTCTATATCCACAGTATGTGTAGAAACAGCATCAAGGAAGTGACGGTCGTGTGAAACAACAAGCACTGTATGCTCAAAGTTTGCGAGGAAGTCCTCAAGCCACTCAACAGTCTCAAGGTCAAGGTCGTTAGTAGGCTCATCGAGGAGGAGGTTATCAGGGTTACCGTAGAGTGCCTGTGCAAGCATCACACGCACCTTCTCCTTACCAGTAAGTTCACTCATCATCTTATAGTGAAGATCTTCCTTGATACCAAGACCTGAAAGAAGCTGTGCAGCATCACTCTCGGCATTCCAACCGTCAAGTTCAGCAAACTTCTCTTCAAGTTCTGCAGCACGAACACCATCCTCATCTGAGAATTCCTCTTTTGCGTAGAGCGCATCTTTCTCCTGCATGATGTCCCATAGAACTGTGTGTCCCATAAGAACGGTATTGAGGACTGTACAATTATCGAACTTGTAGTGGTCCTGAGACAATACGCTAAGGCGCTCACCAGGACCAAGAGTGATAGTACCCTTTGTTGGTTCGAGTTCACCGCTAATAGCCTTAAGAAGAGTTGATTTACCTGCACCATTTGCACCAATGACACCATAAATATTGCCATTAGTAAACTTCATGTTAACATCCTTATAGAGGACGCGCTTGCCGAACTGAATGGCAAGATCAGAAACTGTTATCATCTATATATGTACAATTTACCATTTGCCATGCACCATTTCATATTCAACAAAATCACACATGGCAAATAAAATACTTATTATCTGGTTGCAAAGGTACGAAGAAAAATTAAGAATTAAGAATTAAGAATTAAGATTTATCCACACAACATTCAAAAACAAGATTACAAGGAGAACAAAATAGTTTTTACACACCATCAACTACCAAACTGACGAAACGAAAATCACATAATACAAAGGTGAAACAAAAAAAGAAGGGTGTCTCCTTACGGAAACACCCTGAGATTTATCTAATTCAAATAAATGAGTCAGATTACTTGATCTCTGAGAAGTACTTGATAGTACGAACCATCTGAGAAGTGTAAGAGTTCTCGTTGTCATACCAAGAAACAACCTGAACCTGGTAAGTATCGTCATTGATCTTAGAAACCATAGTCTGAGTTGCGTCGAAGAGTGAACCGCACTTCATACCCATGATATCGCTAGATACGATCTCATCCCCAGTGTATCCGTAAGACTCAGTTGTAGCAGCCTTCATAGCAGCGTTGATACCTTCCTTAGTAACGTCCTTACCCTTAACTACAGCAACGAGGATAGTTGTAGAACCTGTTGGAGTTGGGATACGCTGTGCAGAACCGATGAGCTTACCGTTGAGCTCTGGGATAACGAGACCGATAGCCTTAGCAGCACCAGTTGAGTTAGGAACGATGTTCTGAGCACCAGCACGTGAACGACGGAGGTCACCCTTACGCTGAGGACCGTCAAGGATCATCTGGTCACCAGTATAAGCGTGGATTGTAGACATGATACCTGACTGGATTGGAGCATATGCGTTAAGAGCTGCTGCCATTGGAGCGAGACAGTTAGTTGTACAAGAAGCTGCAGAGATTACCTTATCGTCAGCAGTAAGAGTCTTGTGGTTTACGTTGTAAACGATAGTTGGGAGATCGTTACCAGCTGGAGCAGAGATAACTACCTTCTTTGCACCTGCAGCGAGGTGAGCCTCAGCCTTAGCCTTAGAAGTATAGAAACCTGTACACTCGAGAACTACGTCAACATCGTTAGCAGCCCATGGGCACTTTGTTGCGTCAGCCTCAGCAGAGATCTTGATTTCCTTACCATCAACGATGATAGAGTTCTCAGTAGCCTCTACAGTGTGCTTACCCTCACCGAACTTGCCAGCGAAACCACCCTGAGCAGTATCATACTTAAGAAGGTGAGCGAGCATCTTTGGAGATGTAAGGTCATTGATTGCAACTACTTCATAACCCTCAGCCTCAAACATCTGACGGAATGCGAGACGACCGATACGGCCGAAACCATTAATAGCAACTTTTGTCATTGGTTTATTAATTTTTTAATGTTAAAAAAATATGTTTATTATCACTGAATTACTACTTATTTATACTTATTAGACAAGAAACATCATCCGCAATTACAATAATGCGCTGTCGAGCACGCTGCCAATGAAAGTAGCACCATACCCCAAAATATGTATGTAAAAACGCGATATTTCATGCTTTTTTCCTAAAATCAGCACAAAGTTATGAATTTTTCTTTTAACTTTGCAAGCGAAATGCAAGGAAATTTCATATTGGGATAAAAAATTATTAACTAATTAAATAAAAACTATGGGAAAGTTTATTGAAGATTTCAAAGCTTTTGCTCTTAAGGGCAATGTAGTAGACATGGCTGTCGGTGTTATCATCGGTGGTGCATTCGGTAAAATCGTTAGTTCATTAGTAAACGATGTGATCATGCCTCCTATCGGCGTTCTCACAGGTGGTGTTGACTTCAAGGATCTGAAGTGTGTACTCAAGGAAGCTGTTCCTGCACAAGTAGATGAAGCAGGAAATGAGATTGCGGCAGCAGTTGACGCTGTTACACTCAACTATGGTATGTTCATCCAGAACATCATCGATTTCCTTATCGTTGCACTTGCAATTTTCTTCATGATCAAGGGCATCACAAAGTTGTCTGAGATGGCAAAGAAGAAGGAGGAAGAAAAACCAGCAGAACCAGAAGCTGCTCCAGAACCATCAGCGGAGGAGAAACTTCTCACTGAAATCAGGGATCTCTTGAAGAACAAATAATAAATAACAAATAAAAAGAGCGGGCTTGAAAGTCCGCTCTTTTCTTTTTATATCAATCAAAAATCGTCACGAAGAACTGTAATGTAAAGATAGCAAAGAGTAATCTGGAAAAACGGCGTGCACCTCTACAACTTTTCTATCTCTTCTACCGACAAACCTGTTGCCTGACTTATCTGTTCAAACGACAATCCCATTGACTTCAAGTTCTGTGCAGTTTTTAGAATACCCTTCTCCATGCCTTTTGCAAGTCCCTCTGCGATGCCTTCTGCAAGTCCTTCTACACGTCCTTCTGCACGTCCCTCATTACGTTCATGCTCCATCACAGCCATATTGGTACGGAAAGAATCAAGACTTACATGATAGAAGTCACGCTCTTCTCGTGTCAACTGTGCCATATCGGCTATGTTCTCCAACTTGTGGAAGATAGGCTTCTGAGCCTGGAATGGTACTGCTGTATTCATAGTTTCCAAATGTGTTAAATTGTACAACCAATAATCTATGTTTGTCTTGCAATCTGACTGCTTCATCCTTCGGTAGCGAGGAAGTTCAAGTAACCAGAACTGCAACTTGTCCGAGAACATCTTGCCCTTGTCAACATCCATAAGTGCTATGTGACGGATGTCTTCACGAGGTTTATCAGACTTTTCTGTTTTCTCATTTTCCTTGAGGTGGAAGTTCATGAAGAACACTCCATACACAGGGTGAATGTCAAAGTGCCAGCTTTCATTGCCCTTCTCGCCCTGAGTTGAGATGGCACGAGCCATGTAATAGCAGATACGGTCACGGAAATAGTCCTGTCCCCTATTTTGCATCTCCACTATCACTTCCTCGCCTGAGGCAAGAAGGCACCGCATATCATAGATTATGCCTGGCTCATACTTTGTCTCGGGAGGCATTTCCTTGTCAAGGAATGTCAGTTTGACTATAGGCGACGAAGGTTCAATAATATCATTGAGGAAATCGCACATGATGTCCTCATCACCAAACACCTTCTTGAAACCGAAATCGGTAAGCGGGTTAATATATCTTGCACCTTGTTCCATAGTCATTCTTCATTTTTCTGCAAAAATAAAAATAATAATTCAAACTCACAAACTTACAAGAAAGAATATTGCATACGGACTTTACTAACATGCTAACATGACGTAGTATTCTGCAAAAAAAATAGAAGAAAAAGCTCCTCCTTATATATTGTAAGAAAGTCCGTGTTCACATAAGGATACAATTCTCCTGTAAAATCCTTCGACATCGCTTCGTAATCCCTTCGTATTGGTTTCGTAACAGAACCAAATTTCTTCGCTGATAAGAATCAATCAGAATATGTACTCTAATTTTAGCTTACCCCCTCTGAAATCAGGACCTCAGGCGGTATCGTCAGACATTATACAAAGATAGCCAAACCCCAGTCCTTTTGCAATTTCATGACATCTGCGAAACAACTTTTCCTGCACTTTTTATTATAAGTCAAGGGCACTCAAAACTCGTTACGAAGGACTGTAATGTGAAGATTGCAAAGGGATATCTTGTTTAATCCCTGCGTTCCCTATGCTTTTTCAGCGAACACCGACCAAGGGGACGGCTTCTAACGGCGCCCTCCTGGGGACCGGTAGAACCACCTGGTCGGTTGAAATGAGTCAAACACAATGTTTGTCAATAAAGAGGGGGCCAGCAGAGCACCATGATTCCTGACATTCAAGAAGAATCGTTTTTGCCACAATTGGAAACAACAAATGTACAAAAAGAACAATTTCGCCTACCACCCTGCTCTTTTCTGCATAAAAACAAGCAAAAGTTGACTTTTTCATTTAGCAAAATCATTTTTTCACCAATATCGCACCACTCTATACAATAAATATATTTACATTTGCAGACACAAAATTAAGTACTATATAAAACTATTAAATTATTTATGAAAAAACTTTTATATTTTATATTTACGCTCTGCATTCTCCTTTTCTCATCTTGTGAAAAGGACTTTATTGAGAAAATAGAAGTAGAAGAAGTTGTAGAAGAAGAAGCAAAAGAAAGCATTGACGATTGTGCACTTG
>JAZUHP010000119.1:0-83641 GCA_045641785.1 Bacteroidaceae bacterium | reverse complement strand
GTTCCGAATGGCAATTGTAAAATAGTAATTTGTAAAATTGTAAAATAAAACTGTTTTCTTTTGTTTTGAAAGGTTTTACTTCCCGTTGGTCAGTGAGATCGCTTCGCTAAGTTCAAATGTTTTAATTACAGACCGCTTGCGGTAATAACAAGCACGATTAACGGGACACTCTAACTTGTAATCTATAAGCTTTTGCAAATGCTAAGGCTGAGTATACACAAAGAGTCCCAGACATTAATTTGTCTGGGACTCTTTGTGTATATGTTATGTCGGGTTATGCTTTTTCAGCAGCAACCTTGAGTGCCTCGTTGATGTTTGAGCAGATATTGCCCTCACCAAGGAGCTTATCGAATTTGTTCTTGATAAGTACAGAGTGTACCTTCTCATTTACACCAGAAAGGATGACTGTGATGTTGCTCTTATGGCTCATCTCGATCAGGTTCTGGAGGTTGTGCATACCAGTTGAGTCGATGAATGGTACACGGCGCATACGGATGATGCGGACAGCTGGAATGTCATTCATGCTGTTCATGATGTCCTCAAACTTGTTTGCCATACCGAAGAAGTAAGGACCGTTGATCTCATAAACCTCAACGCGCTCTGGGATTGTGAGATGCTCGATATTACCAGCCTCCATGTCTGTCTCCTCCTCTGGGTTGATCTCGTCTGTGAGGACGCTAACCTGAGTAGTCTCAGCCATACGGCGCATGCAGAGGAAGCAAGCGAGTACAAGACCAACCTCGATTGCAATAGTGAGGTCGAAAATTACGGTAAGGATGAATGTGAGCCAGAGTACTGTTACATCTGACTTAGGATTTTTCATGAGCTGTTTAACGGTTCTCCATCCAGACATGTTGTAACTTACGATTACAAGTACACCTGCAAGACATGCCATAGGAATATAGTTGGCGAGTGGCATGAGGAAGAAGAATATGAGGAGGAGTACTACTGCGTGAATGATACCAGCAACTGGAGTCTTACCGCCATTAGAGATGTTTGCCATTGTACGGGCAATAGCACCTGTAGCAGGAATACCACCTATGATAGGACATACTATATTGGCTACACCCTGTCCAATAAGTTCCTGGTTTGAATTATGCTTATGACCGATGACACCATCTGCAACGGTAGCAGAGAGAAGGCTCTCGATGGCACCAAGGATTGCTATGGTGATGGCTGGTGATATAAGTCCCTTTGCCGATTCCCAAGTGAGTGTTGGGATAGATGGTTCTGGAAGTGATGGGTCAATAGTGAAACGGTCACCAATTGTCTCTACGTGAATGCCAAAGTTATTTGTCATTACTACGCCAGCTATTGTCATCACGATGATTGCAACGAGTGATCCAGGAATCTTCTTGTTGATGAGTGGAGTGACAGCAATGATTACTACACTCAAGACACCTACTATACTTGTTGCAAGGTCTATTGTACCGAAGTTCTTGATATAGCAAATCCATTTCTCTATGAAGTCGGCAGGCACACCGCCTTCAATGCTAAGACCGAAGAGGTCCTTTATCTGTGTAGAGAAGATAGTGAGTGCGATACCAGAAGTGAATCCTACGATGATAGGGTAAGGAATGTAGGATATGATAGTTCCTAAACGTAACACTCCTAATAATACAAGGAAGATACCTGCAAGGATTGTGGCAATCATTAGGCCGTCCATTCCATACTGCTGGATGATGCCGTAGATGATGATGATGAAAGCACCTGTAGGTCCTCCAATCTGTACACGGCTACCGCCGAGTGCGCTGATGATAAAACCTGCTACGATTGCAGTAAGAATACCTTCTTTTGGTGTCACACCTGATGCAATACCGAAGGCAATAGCAAGTGGAAGTGCTACGATACCTACGATGATACCTGCCATGAGGTCTGCCATGAACTTCTCCTTATTATATGTCTTTAAGGAGAGCATCAGTTCTGGCTTAAAATCAAAGAATTTCATAATTAATACTTATGTTGAATTGTTTGTATGTTTACTTTTTTATAACAGCTCTTATTACGAACCAGATATGCTGGAGTATTGTGGATATTATGCCGTAATGCTTGCTCATTATCTTGAATCGCTCAATTAGTGATGCCTTATGATTGGCTGTAGTCATGCCTTCAGAGAGATAGTCGGATAGTGGCTCGTTGATGTAGACGTTTGCGAAGTCGAGTTCATAGCCACTCTTCATACATCTTATACACCAGTCAAAGTCGGCAGAGAACCTGTATCTCAGATCGTATTTCTGCATCATGTCACGGTTTATATAGAATGATTGGTGACAAACCAACATGCCATTCTTAAAGCTCTTCCATGTCAAATGCTCTGGTGGAGCGAGACGTCGTGAACGAACTTTGGTGCCATTGTCATCAACTATGTCTGTCTTACCGTATATTACACCTACTTTATCACTATTTGCCTTGCCTGCAACAAGTTGGAGAGTTGAAGAGTTGTGTAACTTGTCTCCTGCGTTTAGGAAACAGACATAGTCACCCTCTGCAAGTGCCATAGCCTTGTTCATAGCATCGTACAGACCTTTGTCAGGTTCACTTACTATGACAACTTCTATGCCTTTCTTTGTAGCCCTTTCCTTATAGGCATTTGCTATGTCAATGGTGTTATCCTTCGAACTTCCGTCCATGATAATGTGCTGGACGTCTGTGTATGTTTGCTGTTCAACAGAGAGTAGTGTACGCTCTATTGTTTTTGATGCATTATACGTTACTGTTATCAGCGTTATCATAAACTTCTATATATTTGTGTGCAACAGATTCTTGTGAATATGTGATTTCTGCTTTTGCTCTTGACGACTCGCTTAGTGATGAATATTGTGCTTGACTGAGTGTCCATTCTATGCCGTTTGCAAAATCTTTGGCATTACGATACTCTGCAACATATCCATTCTGCTTGTGGTCTATCATCTCAGGTATACCACCAACGTTGAAACCAACACATGGCACACCACATGACATCGCTTCTACGATGGTGTTTGGCAGATTGTCCTGTAAAGATGGGGTGACATAGATGTCTACTGCATTGTAGAGTGACACAATCTGCTGCTGGTCGCTTACATAGGATATTGGGAATACTTGGAACGGAAGTTGACTCTGTACAACATCTGACTGTCCTCCAAGTACCACAACGCCAATGTGTGAAGCAAGTGAAGGGTTGCTTTCCTTGATTATTTCACATGCCTTGACAAGTAACTCGAATCCTTTACGCTTGTCAGTTATTCTCTGTGAACTGAACAGAATGAGCTTCTTGTCAGTTGGCAGATTGCACTTCTTCCTTGCCTCTACCTTGTCGCATGGACGGAAAAGGTCTGTGTCTATAGCATTTGGAATACTTACAACCTTATGACCTTGAGTGAGTCGCGCAGTCTTGGCAATGTTGCCTAACCACTTGCTGCAACTGACGAAGGTGATGTTGGCATCTTTATATATATTCTGTTTCTTGTTGAATGTGCTCTGTGTGATATCGTAGAATGTTCCTTTTAGAAGATCACACTTGCTGCATGATGTCTGGAACTTATTGCAGTTGCCGGAATAGTGGCATACACCTGTGAAGTACCACTGGTCATGCATCGTGATCACAATCTTTTTGCCTGAGTGGATAATCTTGTCAAGGTTTGAAAGAGACAGGAAACCTTGGTTTACCCAATGGAGGTGAATGACATCTGCATTCTTGAACTCATTCAGTTTTGTAATATCTGTTCCTGTGTTTGCAATATCAACCTGAAATAGATTCTTGCGATTGAACCTGTTGTGAATAAAGATAACAAGTCGTTCATAAATGAATTTCACAGGAAGCATGATACTTGGATGCAAGGCTGTAACGGTGAGGCGGTCTGTCTGCTTATCACGTACAAGCATTCTGGCTTTTACACCATTATTTTTTAGTGCGTCCATAAGTCTGTTACAGGCTATGGCAGCACCTCCTGTTCGTTCAGATGTATTAATGAGTAAGACCTTCATTCCAAGCAATTTTACAAAATCGGGTGCAAAGGTACGATTTAAAAATGAAGAATGAAGAATGAAGAATGAAGAATTTGCAGTTCAGGTAATTTCATTCCTCCTTTTTCCTGTTTTTAATAGTGTGTATTGTTTATCGTGCTTGCAATAAACACTTTGCATTAGGAACAAACAATTAGACACCAAATAGCACGAAGATAAACACAAAAAAAACCATAGCGATTTGCTATGGTTTCTTGCGCTTCAGGATGGGCTTGAACCAACGACCCCATGATTAACAGTCATGTGCTCTAACCAACTGAGCTACTGAAGCAATGTTTCTTGGTTTTGAAATGCGGTGCAAAGGTATGGACTTTCAATGAAACCTCCAAACATTTTACTGAAAAATATTCTACAAAGGTCAACTTTTTAATGCATCTCATTACTTTGTAGATTATAATTAGTACTTTTGTAAATAAAAAAACTCGTAGATATTGAAAACAGCAATCATTGGTGGTGGCGCAGCAGGCTTCTTTTCTGCTATAGAGTTGAAGAAAAGTGTACCTGACATGGAGGTCACAATCTTTGAAAGAGGGAAAAAGGTTCTTGCAAAGGTTGAGGTTTCCGGTGGAGGACGTTGTAACTGTACCAACTCCTTTCGTGATGTTACAGATCTTAAGCAGGTCTATCCTCGTGGAGCAGGACTCTTGAAGCGACTGTTCAAGCAGTTTGGTCCTAAAGATGCGTATCAGTGGTTTGAGGAACATGGTGTACCTTTAGTTACTCAGGAAGACCAGTGCGTGTTTCCAAAAGCTCAGGATAGTCATGCCATAATTGATTGCTTCATGCATGAGGCAGATGCTCTTGGCATAGGCATTAGGTATGACTATAAGATAGGGGGAGGTGACCTTGAACGCCTTCTAAGGGAATATGACTATGTCGTAATGACTACAGGTGGGCTATCATCAGGTATTGACTCTTCACCTCTTGCTATACTGAGAGAGTCTGTCATAGCTCCGGTTCCGTCTCTATTTACTTTCTCTATCAAGGATCAGAAGCTGCATGACCTTATGGGTGTTGTGGTTGAAGATGCTATTGCTTGTGTGCCAGGTACAAAGTTCCGTTCACAAGGACCTCTCCTCATAACACATTGGGGTATGAGTGGTCCTGCCATACTGAAACTGTCATCTCATGGTGCCAGATATATGAGTGAGATTAATTACAAGTTTCCGATTCTCATAAACTGGACAGGGGAGAAGGATATGGAGTCTGTTAAGGAATATATTGAGGATATAATCATTGACAACAGACATAAGTATGTGTCTTCATATCGTCCCTATGGTTTGCAGCAAAGACTATGGGATTATCTCATAGGTAAGCTTGGCAAGCAATGCCGATGGGGTGAACTTGGAAAGAAGGATATCAATAAACTTGTTGATATCCTCTTCAATGACAGATATGATGTTGTTGGCAGGTATGCCTTCAAGGACGAATTTGTCACTTGTGGTGGAGTAAGTCTTGATGCGGTAGATAAAAGCACTCTTGCCAGCAAGGAGATTCCGAACTTGTACTTTGCAGGAGAAGTACTCGATATTGATGGTGTGACAGGAGGCTTTAACTTTCAGGCAGCATGGACAACAGGATATGCTGTAGCAAGAGCAATAGCTTTGAAAGTGAAGAATGAAGAGTAAGGACACAACAAAAAGAGTGCAGATATTATGAAAATCACTTACTAATGTGATAGTAAAATAATTTTGATTACTTATAATAAAACAAATAATTTGTCTCCTAACTTGTATTATTCATACTCTGAGGCCTCTGTGTTAAAGCATGAATAAAATAGGCTGAAGAGATTCATTAGTCACCTCCCCTTTTGGGGAGGATGGGAGAGGGGCTTTTTTTATGGATTTACTTATAGAACTTCTACATGTAGCTTTAGGCAATAAGACAGAATTGTCAGAAAAGGTATCTGACAAGGACTGGCAAGATTTGCTTGACACTGGTGTAAAGCAGACTATAACTGGTGTGCTGTTTGATGGAATAGAAAAACTTCCTGCGGAACAGCGACCGGAAAGGAGCATTTTGCTTAAGTGGTATGCAAATGTGGAACGTATAGAGAAAAGAAATGATCAGATGGACTACTATACGTGCAATGTCATGAAACGCTTTATGATGGACGGTTTTAATGCTGTTGTCTTGAAAGGTCAGGGTAATGCTCACATGTATCCTAATCCATATAGACGCCAGAGTGGTGATATTGACCTGTGGCTTACTGTGGATGGCAAGACTCCTCGTGAGGGCAGGGATGATATTGTAAAGTATGCGCGTAGCTATTTCCCTAAAGCAGAGGTGCTGTATCACCATACGGTATTCTTTGCTTTGGAAAAGATAAATATAGACATAGAGCCTCATTACATGCCTTCTTGGCTTAATAATCCTTTCAAGAATGCTAAGTTACAGAGGTGGTTTGAGGAACAGGTACCTATACAGTTTGGTGAGAACAGGAATGTCCTTTCTTTACCTAAGAACTATGGAGATATTTATGTGCCAACAATAGAGTTTAACCTTGCATTCCAATTGTTGCATATCTATAGGCACCTGTATAGTGACGGAATAGGTCTTAGACAGATAATAGATTATTATTACCTGTTGAAACAGTCAGAGCATAATGAGATGCCTGCAATAATAAAGGAACTGGGTATAGATGGTTTTGGTGCCGCACTAATGTATGTGTTAAAGGAGGTGTGTGGAATGGAAGAGAAGTACATGATATGCAAGCCTGATAAAAAGCATGGTGAGTTCCTTCTTAATGAGATAATGATTGCTGGTAACTTTGGTTTGTTTGATGATAGGAATCCTTTTGATATAAAGGAAAACATGCTTCACCGTTTTTACCGTAGGCAGAAGCGTAACTTGAATTTTATCCATTTCTATCCAAGCGAGATAGTGTGGGGATTATATTTCACTATCTGGCAAAGGGTATGGAGATTCAAGAAAGGCTACATTAAGAGTATCTTCAAGAACAAGTGATATTAGCCTTGAAAGGTATTCCCTTGAGAGTACCTGCTAAGGCTAGTGTTAATACTGAAATCTTGACGTTTCCTGCCTGGCAGATAACTTGACCGAGTGAACATAAGGTTGCCCCTGTTGTTAGTACGTCATCAACCATAAGGATATGTTTCCCTCTTATCAGTTCTGGATGAGTGATAGAGAATATTCCCTTTACGTTTTCCTGTCTCTGGGTGGCGTCAAAGTTTGTCTGTGAGTCGTTATGCTTAATTCGTTTGACAACATTAGTCAAAATAGGTATGCCTGTCACTTCGCTTATCCCTTGAGCAATATAGTCGCATTGGTTGTAGCCTCGACTTATTCGTTTCCTTTGTGATAATGGTACAGGTATTATATAGTCAATGCTGTTGAATATACCATGTTCCATTATTTCTTTTGCATAGATATGAGCTAAGTATCTACCAATGTCTGGTTGGTTGTTATACTTGAGTGACCAGATTATTTGTTTTGTGTTTGTTCCTTCGTGGAAGAAGTAACAAACAGCTCTTTCAATAGGCAGCTTTCCCCAGAATAGTTGTTCAGGAGGAAGTCCACTGCATATATGTGAATTTGTTCTTGGAAGGTTTGCAATGCAAGATACACATATATGTTTCTCTTGCTTTGACAGTCTTTCTCCACAGCAAACACAGTATTGTGGAAACAGGAAGTTTGCTATGTCCTTTAATAGTGAAATCATAAGTAAAGTGATTATTTTAATTATGCTCACTTACTTAGTGATATTCTTTCAGCAGATACTTGTTCGTTGAGGAATATGCTTGCACATTCTGTGAATTTAGTGCTTGACTCTGTTGTGTAGTATCTGCATGTTCCGTTCTTTGTAATTCTTGAGTCCATTTCAGGATGGCGCAATAGGTAGTCCTCAAGACTCTCTGCTATGTATTTACCTTGTGGGACAAGTTTGATGTTGTCAGGACAGTACTGCCTAATCTTATCGAGAAGGAGAGGATAGTGCGTGCAACCGAGTATTATCGTGTCAATCTTGGAATCTTTCGCGAGCAACTTATCGATACTGTCCTTTACAAAGTAGTCTGCACCTGGTTTATCAAACTCGTTGTTCTCTACAAGAGGTACCCACATAGGGCATGCCTGTCCCACGATTGTTGAGCCTGGGTATAGTTTCTCTATTTCAAGAGTATATGAATTGGAACGTATTGTACCCTCTGTGGCGAGTACACCGATATGTGATGTTTTGGATAACAGTCCTACTATCTCTGCTGTTGGACGTATCACTCCAAGTACACGGCGGTCTGGAGCATATTTTGGAAGATATGTTTGCTGTATATTTCGCAGAGCCTTTGCAGAAGCTGTGTTACAACCAAGTATGACAAGTGGGCAACCCATCTCAAAAAGTTTCACTACAGCCTGTAGTGTAAACTCATATACAACATCGAAAGAACGGGTGCCATAAGGTGTTCTTGCATTGTCTCCGAGATATACATAATCAAGTTGAGGCATACGTTGGCGTATGCCGTCAAGTATAGTTAAACCTCCGTAACCAGAATCGAACACTCCTATTGGTCCCATATTATCTTCCTTAGAATTTGTTTAACAATGTCTTTACGTCTACAGTAATATCTTCCCCTATTGCTGTGTTGATAAATGGATATGTGTTGTTGTCTGTATTGAGAATATATGAATAATTACGTTCTGTACCTATAGTCTTCAATACTTCGTTAAGTCGCTTATAGAGTGGCGCCATGGCATCTTTCTGTGCCTTTGTGAGCATTTCCTTCGCCTCGTTCTTGAATGCTATGCTCTGATCCATCAGTTGCTGTAGCTCCTTCTGTCTCTTAAGCATGATGTTTTCAGGGAATGTTCGTTGACCGTCGATATATTCTGAGTATTTCTTTGTGAACTCTTCCTCAGCGCGTACCATCTCCATATTATACTTTTCTTTCAACTCTTCCATTGCCTGTTCAACAATAGTATATTCAGGCATAGACTTGAGGGCTTCATCATAGCTGAGGAAACCGAAATGCGCTGTTGTTTTGGCTTGGCTCTCAACGCCAGAAGAGGTAGCAGAAACATGTTTTGCATCTGCCACCTCTTGCGCTGATACCATAGCAGTAAGCGCAAGCAATGTTGCTGTTACTATGGTTTTCTTCATGACGTATATTACTTTATACCAAGTTTAGCCTTAACCTGAGCAGTAACATCTGTTGAGAGAGTCTCGTTGATGAACGGTATACCAGCAGTCACGTCCATGATGTATACATATCCACCAGCTGTACCTACTTCCTTGATAGCATTAGTCACCTTCTGTGTGATGGCTGTCATCTTTGCCTGCTGTGCCTTCTGGAGCTCGTCCTGTGAAGTCTGGTAGTACTGCTGCATACGCTGCTGAAGATCCTGGAGCTCAGTCTCACGACGCTGCTTTACAGCCTCTGGAAGAGTTGCTGCGTTCTTCTGGTAGTCATCAGCCTTTGTCTTGAACTCGTCCTGCATTCTTGTGAGTTCATCTTCATATTGCTTAGTGAGAGCCTGCATCTCATTCATTGCTGTTGTATACTCTGGCATAGCCTGAATGATTGTTGCTGAGTTTACGTGAGCAAACTTCTGTGCGAATACACTCATTGGAAGTGCAATAAGTGCAGCTAAAATAAATTTCTTCATTGTTATATTTTTTTATTGGTTTATGAATCTTTTTTGTTTATGGTTGTTCTATAGTTTCTAGTGACTCTAGCTATTCTAGATGCTCTAGGTGTTCTAGAATTTCTAGTGACTATAGGGGGACTAGCTATTCTATATTTTCTTATTAGTACTTATAGCCAAGTTTTGTGAGTACCTCGTCACTAATGTCTATCTTTGGAGATGCATAAATGATACTGCCACCTGATGCTCGGTCGAGAACGAGCTGATAACCTTTCTGGTCACAGATGTCCTTTACTGCATTATATATCTCGTCATTGATTGGAGACATAAGACTTTGACGTTTCTTGTAGAGCTCTCCATCGTTTCCGAAGTATTTCTTCTTGAGGTCACTTGCCTTCTTCTCCAGATTCATGATCTCTTCCTCAACCTTTGCCTTTTGGGCATCTGAAAGGAATACTGATTCTGACTGGTATTTCTTATATCTTGTCTCTACCTTTAAGATAAGATCGTTAACCTCTGCCTCCCATTTCTTAGAAATCTGGTTCAACTGTTCATTTGCTCTTTCGTATGCTGGTACATTCTTGAGGATATACTCCATATCTACAAGAGCGAACTTTTGTGCGTTAGCTGCTACTGAAGCAACAAGCACCATCATGGTCAAAATAAATTTCTTCATAATCTTTCTTTTTTAAGTGTGCCGCAAAAATACACTCTTTTACATAATAGTTTGGGTGGAATTTTTCTATTTGACTTAGTAAAACCCCTATTTGTGGTTTGCATGCATAACTCATACTTCAGTCACGAAACGGAGTATGAGTTATACTGGTTAGAATTCCTGTCCAAGGATGAAGTGGAACTGGCTACCAGAGTATGACTTTGAACCATGTACCTTGTCAAATCCGTATGCCCAGTCGATACCCATAAGTCCTACCATTGGGAGGAAGATACGTACACCAAATCCTGCAGAACGCTTGAGGTCAAAGATGTTGAACTTCTTTATGTCTGTCCATGCGTTACCTCCGTCAACAAATGCGAGAGCATAAATGTTTGTTGAGTTATTAAGCATGAGTGGATAGCGTAACTCGAGTGACATACGAGAGTAGGCGTAGCCTTCATATCCATAAGGTGTGAGAGAACCATTGTCATAACCGCGAAGACCTATTGTCTCCTGATAATAACTTGAAGAGTATCCTGACATACCATCACCACCTACGTAGAATGTCTCAAATGGAGATTTCTTATATTTGTTGTAGTGACCAAGGAATCCCATGTCGAAGCGAGTCATCAATACGAAACACTTCTGTGCACTTGAGAGTGGAGTATAGAACTTAGAGTTGAACTTCCACTTGTGGTACTCAATCCATTTGTACTTCTTCTGTAGGTCGGACATGTAGTTAGCGTCCGCAGAACTTACGGCAAGATTTTTGTAATCGACATTGTCTAATAGTGAGTATGGTGGTGTGAGTGCCACAGATGCGCTGATTGTTGAACCTCTACGTGGGTAGATCATGTTATCTACTGAGTTACGTGAGAGGGAGAACTGGATATTGATATTGTTGCTGTTTCCGTTCTTTATAAGGAAGTAATCCCAGTCTTTCAGCATGTATCGTGTATATCCAAGTGTTGTCTGGAAATAGAAGCTATTATCTGGCCAGTTAAGACGTTTACCCCATCCTAATGAGAGACCAAACAGCTGTATGTACTTGTCTGGGTCATAGAATGATGACATATAGTCTCTATTGTAGCCATAGTTTCCGTAGTAAGAACCTAAACCACCATAGTACATGCTGTTCATCATACTCATGTAGCTGTTATTGTAGTATCTGCTACTGATATCTGTCTGACGTGAGTAGAATGCAGAAACAGAGAGCGAGTTAGGTCTCTTTCCTCCAAACCAAGGGTCGAAGAATGAAATGCTGTAAGACTGATAGTATGAACCGTTCGTAGAACCGCTTATACTAAACTCCTGTCCATCACCCTGTGGTAGAATGCCTCGACGGTTCTTGTTCCTTCCAAGGAGGTTACGCATAGAGAAGTTTGTGAACTTCAAACCGATCTTACCGATGATACCAGTCTGTCCCCATCCAAGAGAGAACTCAACCTGGTCACTTGCCTTTGGAGTAAGACCAAGATTAAGGTCTACAGTTCCGTTTGTCTGGTCAGGTACAGGTTTGAAGTCAAGTGCTTCTGGGTCGAAATGTCCCATCTGACCAAGTTTCTGGTATGTCTGCTTGAAGGCATCCATATTGAATAGATCACCCGGCTTGAGTTCAAGTTCACGACGGATAACTTCCTCGTAAACACGTGTGTTACCGTAAATCTTAATCTTATTGATGTATGCCTGAGGTCCCTCTGTGATACGAACTTCAAGGTCAATAGAGTCACCATCAACATTTATTTCTGTTGGAACAACCTGATTGAACACGTAACCCTGGTTGTAGTAGTAGTTACCTACGGCATCTTCGTCTGAACTAAGTCTAGATGTGATATGCTTCCAGTTGTACACGTCACCTTTATTCATACGGAGAACCTTATTAAGACCTTCTGTTGGATAGATAGTGTTACCTACCCATGAAATGTTGCGGACATAGTACTTTTGTCCTTCATCGATATGTAGATATACATCGACCAGATTATCACCAGCGTCAACAACACTATCGGCAACAATCATGGCGTCACGGAAACCTAATTCATTATATTTTTCAATGACACGATCCTTGTCCTCCTCATATTTCTCGGCAATGAACTTTTTAGCCTTGAATAGACTCTTGAATCCCTTCTCGTTTGTTTTCTTGAGAAGACCACCAGAGAAGAATCCTCCATCGAATTTCCTTCTGGCAATGTTATCGTTACCTGTAATGAAGATCTTGCGAACCTTAACCTTCTCGTTCTTGTTGATGTTTACGTCAACAATCAACTCATTCTCCTTAGTGGAGTCATCACGCTGAACAATATCTACTTCAGCATTCTTGAATCCCTTATCGTCAAAGTAACGCTTGATAACAATCTTAGCCTTATCCACCATGTTAGGTGTAATCTGATTACCCTTGATGAGACCCATCTTAGTGTCGAGGTCATCGCGTTCGCTCTTTTTGACACCGTTAATGTTTATCTGGGAAACACGTGGACGTGTTGCAAGGATAATCTTGAGATATACCTTACCATCAGCAATACTGTCAGCCTCGATACGAGCAGATGAGAAGAGACCATGTTTCCAGTATCTTTTAATAGCCTGAGTGATCTCATCGCCAGGAATAGAAATCTGTTCGCCGACGGTAAGACCTGATATACCTATAAGTATGTAATCTTCATAGTTCTTTACACCTTCCACCTTGATGCCACCAATCTCGAGTTTACGAGTCTGACCATAAACCACGGTTGGCTTGTCTTGTGCAGTCATAGTCATGTATTGACTACCTGCCATCATCATCAGTGAGAGTAGGAAAAGTCTTATATTCTTCATTTATTGTTAAGTATCTTTTCTAAATCTGTTTGTTTTCAGGATGTAATAAATATTATTTAGCTTCCACTTGTTCGCCAGTCTTACCAAAACGACGTTGACGTCCCTGGTAGTCTACAATAGCCTTGCAAAGAGACTCTTCATTGAAGTCTGGCCAGTATTCGTCTGTGAAGTAGAACTCAGAGTATGCGCTCTGCCAGAGAAGGTAGTTACTGAGTCGTTGTTCACCACCAGTACGGATAAGTAGTTCTGGATCTGGCATGAAAGATGTAGCAAGATGCTTGTCTATAGTATCCTCATTGATCTCGTCCGGATTGAGTTCGCCATTCTTGACCTTGTTTGCTATATTCTTCACAGCATTTGTTATTTCCCACTTAGAAGAATAGCTAAGTGCAAGAACCATACATGATGCAGAGTTATCCTTTGTCCTTTCCTCAAGTGACATACATGCTTCCCTTACCGTTTTAGGAAGTCTTTCTATCTCGCCTATGATACGGAAACGGACATTCTGCTTCATGAACAGCTCTTCCTCAAGGTGCTTGAGAAGAAGTGCCATGAGAGCAGAAACCTCAGCCTCAGGCCTGTTCCAGTTCTCTGTAGAAAAAGTATATAGTGTAAGATATTTTATTCCAAGTTTAACAGCTGCAGCCATGATGTCATGTACTGTCTCTGCTCCGGCTTGGTGACCCATGGTACGCTCCATACCGCGAGACTTAGCCCAACGGCCATTTCCGTCCATTATAATTGCCACATGCTGTGGCACACGAGTCATATCTACTTGTTCCTTGTACATATAATTATGATCACTTACTTAATTTAGTCATTATTGCATTTTCGAAGTTTAGGACATATATCGTAGCTGACATACATCATAGTCCAGCAGTATGTGTCCTTGTTCTTCAAGAAACCGCTCTTGATCCTGTACGGATCCTTTATTCCATCAAGTTTGTCTGATGTGGCGAATCTCATAGTCCAGTCGAGACCGATATTGAGCCTTTCTGCAAGTTTGTATTTCACACCAACACCGAAGGGGAAGTTAAGTGCTAACTCATTGCAGTATGTAAACCCTGCTCCAAGTTGTATGTATGGAACAAGACGTTTTGTACCCTTAAATCCCTTTCCTGTACCATATCCCCAGAAACTGATTTCGTATTGGCAACCTAAATCCCATGCTGTATTGCTGAATTTTAGTTCCATATCCGTTCTTTCCGGGATGAAGGTAGGGGAGTTATTGGCATCACCTGATATGCCTCCTGCTGCAAGATTAAACTTGAGTGACATACGTGGGTTGATGTTGTAGCGTAGCATTGCACCTCCAGCAAGGTTGCAACTTTTATAGAGTTTGTTTGTGTTGACATCGCCAAGGTAGAAACTTGTTCCTGCAAGTCCGCCTATCTCGTATTTATATTCCAGTTCTTGTGCTGACGCATTCGTGAACATGGAACATATTACTGTAAGTGATGCAACTAATTGTTTAATTCTCATTGCTACATTGTTGTTTAGGAAATTTAGCGTATAGCTCCCTTCCATATTTTGTCTCCCTTAACAATCCAAATCTCGTTTCCAACAGTAAGGATTGTCGCATTTGCATTATTGCTATTTATATCGTTAGGGAGTGTATACTGGCTTGTAATAGGATGCCAAGAGATACCCTTGTCATCTGAACGGTAGAGGTATTCATAGACTCCATCTTTCTTTCCGATAGCAAATATCGCATCATTATAGGCTGTAGCACTCAATGCTTCAAGTCTGATGAATGGGAAGATATTGTTTTTTGTGATGTTTATGTAGTTCCAGTTCTGGTCAACATACTTATTTGCAGAAGACACCTTGTTCCATGCGATTGAGTAATTCTGGTTGTTATCATTAAGTCCAACCATTGTGATATTCTCAATGTCAGGGTTTGTCTTTGATACAAAACTGAATGCAGACACGAAACTTGTTGGGAGACAGTCCAGATTCTTGTCTCCATAGTTTTCCCATGTCTGGAGGTCTGATGAACCTAAAATGCTTGTTCCATCATAAGCATAGATGTTTTGCTTGTCTGCTGCAAGGATTTGTGAGAATGTTCTTGCAGACACCTTTGTCCATGCCTCTCCGTCTGTAGAAGAATAGATGAAACCGTCTGTTCCAAGTGCATACATGTCGTCTTTGAATACAGTAACGGAGTTGTATGTTATTCCTTCTGACTTCTTTGTGTCCCAATCTGTTCCGTTTGTAGTGGAAGAGCAGTATACCTCACCAGATTCATTGTCATAGAAAAGATATACCTTTCCATTGAGAACAACAGGACGGTTGAATGTGCCAAGTGTAGTGTTGATGCTGCTTGACTTCCATTCCAGAGTATCGCTGTTTGTAGTTCTTTTGAACATCTGGACTGTATAGATCTTCTTTGATAGACCGTCAGTAGAAATGACTCTCATTGTAAATGGAGTAGAGAGGTCAATAGAGTCGGCACCACTTGCCATGTAGTACTCGTTTTGATCTGTCTTGTCAGGGTTGATGCGACCATATACATTTCCATAGGCACTGAACCTTGGAACAACCTTTGTCAAGTCAATCCAGTTAGGGAGAGAGTCTACACAAGTAATCTTTCCATTTACCTGGTCAATGTTAAAACGTATTTCGCTACTTGGAATAGTCTTGATGATAGTGGTATCACCACCATCAGCTTTCTTGATAGTGACGTTTGATCGAATATCAGCAACAGAGAAAGAAATGATTCCACATTCTGATGAAACCTCTACCTTCTCATCTTCCATACAACTTGAAAGGGTAAGCACTGCTGTACATAGTGCTACTATGAATTTATATATGTATTTCATTATCTGTTAATATGCAATATCTCAATTATTCGGCAAAATTACAAACAATTTTCTCATTTAGAAATAGTATTGCATGATTTTAATTTTTTTTAAAAGTATAGTGCCCACTTTTAAGTATTATTAGCACTTTTTATCATATTATAGGCCTTTTTGAACCTGCTTCATGACGCGTAGGAAGTTGCCGCCCCAGATAAGCTTTATCTGTTCTTCTGTGTATCTTTCCCTCATGAGCATTCGTGTGAAGTTGATAAGTTCACTTGCACTTGCAATTCCTGGGACACCTCCATCACCATCAAAATCGGTTCCGATACCAACATGTTCTATACCCATGATGTTGACCATATGGTTGAGATGCTCGATAGCATCGAGTATGGTAGCCTGACCTTCCTTCTTAAGGAATCCGTGGTAGAATGTTACCTGTGCAACACCACCAGCTTTGGCTAAGGCTCTCATCTGATCATCGGTAAGGTTACGAGGATGGTCACACAGAACCTTAGAAGAAGAATGGCTACATACTATAGGGTGTTTGCTTATGTCAAGTGCGTCATAGAAACTCTCTTCACTTGCATGACTGAGATCGACCATCATACCAACGCGGTTCATCTCCCTAATCACTTGAGCACCAAACTCAGATACTCCTCCATGTTCACCCTTTGCACCTGTAGGGTCAATACTGCTGTCAAGTGGTTTGCATGAGTTTACTATATGTCTTGCAGAATCACAGATATCATTATCTCCATTGTGACATAGAGTCATGTACACCACTCCGCGTTTACGGAATGCCTCTACATTGTTGATGTCCTTACCAATGGCATATCCATTTTCGATACCCATCATGATAGCCTTCTTACCCTGGTACTTGAGTCTTTCAATATCTTCAGGTGTGTAGGCAATATCGACGGCAGTACAGCTCTTTGCCACCATCTCCTCTATCTGTGTGAGGATGCGGTTGGCTTTTGCTGTAGCATTTATGAGACTTTCCTCGTCACGGTCTTGCTGTTGAAGGTAAGCAACCATGATTGTTGAGTCGAGGTGTCCTTCGGTCATCTTGTGAAGGTCTACAAGTATACGAGGATCACGGGAAGCAAAATCAATGTTCTCATGGAAGAACATAGGTGTATCACAATGAGAGTCTAATGTGACAATCTTCTTATGAAGAGCCTTTGCTGCCTTGAACTCCGTTGACTCATTAACGAGCCACTCGAAGATAGGTAACATCTCGGTGTCGTTACGTAGGATATATGGTTCTGGATGCCATTGAACACCCAGTATACTCTTGTGCTCATTGCTCTCTATTGCCTCTATCACTCCATCTGTTGATGTAGCAACAACCTTTAGACATGGTGCTGCTTCCTTACAAGCCTGGTGGTGAAAAGAGTTCACGTATAATGTTGAACCCTGAGATTCGAGTTCAGGATTAGCCTTGCTGAAAATCTTGAACAGTATACTGTCCTTGTCAATCTTTACAGAATGAGAAGGGTATCTTCTGTCCTGATCCTGACTATGTTTGATTAGAACCTTTGATGAACCGTCCTCATTCTTGATCTGTGAATGGATGTCCTGATAGAGAGTTCCACCAAGAGCGACGTTTATCATCTGTATGCCTTTGCAAATGCCAAGCATAGGAATCTGACGGTCGTATGCAAGTTTGACAAGCAAGAGTTCTTGCATATCTCGTTCTGGGGTAATGCTATGCAACTCCCTTACAGGCTCTTCGCCAAAAAGTAGGGGATTAGGGTCACCGCCACCTGAGAATATTATTCCATCCACTCTGTCAAGCAGTTCTCCAAGTCTATCAGTCTCATAGAAAGGAGGAATGATCATAGGAATAGCACCAGCCTTGATGACAGACTGATAGTATCCCTCTGCAAGTGTACATGTCTCCTTATCATAATTGCCAGTAATGGCTATGATAGGTCTTGCATCCTTTGTCTTGAAGTCTGCATTTATCTTTGCATACTCATTTTTCCAGTCAAAATTCATAGTTCGTTGCGGTTTTACGGTTTTACGGTTATGCGGTTTTACGGTTTTACGGTTTTACGGTTATGCGGTTTTACGGTTATGCGGTTTTACGGTTTTACGGTTTTGCGGTTGTACGGTTTTGCGGTTTTGCGTTTTTGCGGTTTTGCGGTTTTACGGTTTTGCGGTTTTGCGGTTTTACGGTTATGCGGTTTTACGGTTTTGCGGTTGTGCGGTTATGCGGTTTTACGGTTGTGCGGTTATGCGGTTTTACGGTTTTACGGTTTTGCGGTTTTGCGGTTTTGCGGTTAGTTTATGATATATATTTGTGAGAGCAAAGTCTCACCGACCTACCTTAAAACCTCAAAACCGTACAACCGTATAACCGTATAACCGTACAACCGTACAACCTACCGACCTACCTTAAAACCTCAAAACCGTACAACCGTATAACCGTACAACCTATTTATTCCCTTCAAGGAAAGTCTTTAGTTTGCCAACGGCAATAGCACGCTGACTAATCTGGTTCTTCACGTCCACTCCAAGTTCGTCGTATGTCTTGTCATATCCCTGTGGTATAAACACAGAGTCATAGAAGAACTTTGGTTCACTTGATGGAGTCTCTGCTATAGAACCTTCAAGAACACCGTCGAATAGTTGTGTCTTGTTCTTCATAGGGTCGATGTACTCTCCTGTGACAAGAGCTACGACTGTATGAAGACGAGCAGAACGGCTCTTACCTTCGAGGTTGTGAATCAGTTTGTCTACATTACCCTTGACGTCATCATGAACAGGTTTGCTATTCTTTGAGTCCTTGTTATGAAGAATGTTGAGCATTTCATTTGACAGTTCCTCACTATACTGCTCAGAATGAAGTCTATGTTCTGGATTCTTTAGCACTTCCTCATCATCTATAGATGTGTATGAGGTTGAGTAGATGCCAGGTAGTCCATTAAGTGCTGTGCATTCAAGTGCTGTATCGTCAGCGATACAGTCAAAACCATAGTAGCGCTTTATGAAACGTGCCTTGAGTAACGCATTTCCCTGAATGCTTCCTGCCTTTCTTGGAATGTCGATGTAGCAACCTATGTCAGCAAGTGAACGTATGTCATATTTCTCACCGAGAATAGCCCTTACCTCATTCAACTTATGTGTGCTGTTACTTGCAAAGACAAGGGTACGTTTGCCTTGTTGCTTCTTCTCAGCCTTAACCTTCATCTGGTCGAAACCTTCTCCCCATACACTATTGGCATTGCTCAATGACACAAAAGCATATGGGTCGATAGACTTGATGAGGCGCTGGATATAAACCTGCTCGTTCTTACGGACAATACTCATAAGAACCTTGCGTTCTGTGTGAGTGTACCATCCCTCGCCGTCAAGCATTGTTACTCCACGACCAGTCTTGACTATGGCGTCAGCTATCTTCTCAGGGTTTCGTGAGAAGATAAGGAACTGTACTGACTGATGACTCTTGTTGAGGCAATAGTCGAGTGTGAAACTGCAGATGAAGAGTAGCACGAAACCATAGATTACTCTATACCAGTCATGGAAAACAAAGTAACACGAACTGATTATTATGACGTCACAAGCCATGATGACTGTTCCGAGTGACATCTGCTTATACTTGTTCACTATGGCTGCGATGATATCCGTTCCACCTGTTGAACCATTGTTCTCGAAACAGATATAAAGACCTATACCATCACATATTGCTCCGAGTACACATGCCATGAATGCCTCCTCACCAATAAGTTTTGGAAGATACATTCCGCCATGACCGTCAGGAATCTCTACAAATCGTTGACAAGCCCAAAGGGCAAAGGTCATGCATCCTACTCCATATATTGTCTTCATGCAGAACTTGAAACCAAGTACCTTAACCGCTGCTATGAGTAAGGCAATGTTTATGGCAACGTAGGTCACCTGCACCTCAATGACACCGGTAGCATAATAGATGATTGAGGCTATACCGGCAACTCCTCCGGTTGTCAAACCGTAAGGAAGCATAAAAATAGTAACACCCATGGCGTAAATAAATACGCCAAGGGTGATGAAGATATAATCCTTAATCTCCTGAAAGAGATTGATCTTTATGTTAGGAAACATAAATTACGAATTACGATTAGAATTATTCAAGTATCACAAGTTCTTAACTTGCTTACTTTAGGGAGTTAAGAGAAGTTAAAAGAAGTTATCGCTCCTTCGTCGCTTAGGGAGTTAAAGACGATACTCCGCTGACCGAAAGCTATGTTCGTGAACAATCATACGTCTTTTTACTCCTTTTTACTTCGCTTAACTCCTTTTAACTCTTTTCAAGTGTAGCGAACTTGAATTAGAATTACAATATCCTTACTTCTTAAGCACGATGTTGATCATCTTGCCAGGGACAACGATGACCTTGGCAACTGTGAAGCCTTCCATCCACTTAGCAGACTGCTCATTCTCAAGTGCAGCCTTCTCGCAAGTGGCATTGTCTGTGCCAGCAGGGAACTCCATTGGGAAACGAGCCTTACCATTGAATGCAACCATCATCTTAACACTGTCCTCCTTGAGGTAATCCTCGTTGAATGCAGGCCATGGAGCATCGCAAACTGTTGTCTCGTGACCAAGCATGTGGTAGAGTTCTTCGGCGATATGAGGACAGAATGGAGCGATAAGTACAACGAGTGCTTCCTTGACCTCACGAGATGTGCTCTTGAGTTTAGTGAGTTCGTTGAGACATACCATGAATGCAGCAACACTTGTGTTGTATGAGAAGTTCTCGATGTCACCACTAACCTTCTTGATGAGAGTGTGGAGACTCTTAAGCTCTTCCTTGCTTGCTGCACCATCAGTAGCAACAACCTTGTCGTCTGCGCCGATGAAGAAGTTCCAGAACTTCTTGAGGAAACGGAAACATCCGTCGATACCGTTTGTGTCCCAAGGCTTTGACTGTTCAACAGGACCGAGGAACATCTCATAGAGACGGAGTGTGTCAGCACCAAACTTCTCAACAATCATGTCAGGGTTTACGACATTGAACATAGACTTTGACATCTTCTCAACAGCCCAACCGCAGATATACTTGCCCTCATCATTGAGAATGAACTCAGCATTGTTGTACTCTGGACGCCATGCCTTGAATGCCTCTACATCGAGCACATCTGCACTTACGATGTTTACATCAACATGGATAGGAGTTGTCTCGTACTGATCCTTCTTGTCAAGAGATACGAATGTGTTAGTATCCTTGATACGGTATACGAAGTTGCTTCGTCCCTGAATCATACCCTGGTTGATAAGCTTCTGGAATGGCTCTTCCTTAACAGATACTCCATAGTCATAGAGGAACTTGTTCCAGAAACGAGAGTATATAAGGTGACCTGTCGCATGTTCAGAACCACCTACATAGAGGTCTACATTCTGCCAGTACTGTGCTGCCTCTGGTGAAATGAGAGCCTTGTCGTTGTGTGGATCCATATAGCGGAGGTAGTAAGCAGAAGAACCTGCGAAACCTGGCATAGTGTAAAGCTCGATAGGGAATACAGTCTTGTTGTCGATGAGGCTGTTTGCAACAATCTTCTTGTTTGCCTCGTCCCATGCCCATTCAGTAGCGTTGCCAAGTGGTGGCTCGCCTGTCTCAGTTGGGAGGAACTTCTCAACCTGTGGGAGCTGGATTGGAAGACATTCTTCTGGAACCATGCAAGGAATACCATTCTTATAATATACAGGGAATGGCTCACCCCAGTAACGCTGACGTGAGAAGATGGCATCACGGAGACGGTAGTTAACCTTTACTCGACCAAGGTTATGCTTCTTCACGAATACCTTGGTTGCAGCGATAGCCTCCTTGATTGTCTTGCCGTTGAGGATAAGTGCCTCACCGTCATATTCAACTGCAGGGTTACCCTCTGCTGGAGAGTTTGTAACGATACCTTCCTTTGCATCATAGCTCTCCTCGCTAACATCTGCACCCTCAATAAGTGGGATGATAGGGAGGTTGAAGTGCTTAGCGAAAGAATAGTCACGAGAGTCGTGGGCAGGTACAGCCATGATGGCACCTGTACCGTAACCTGCAAGTACATACTCTGCTATATATATAGGACACTTGTCGCCTGTGATAGGGTTGATACCATAAGCACCAGAGAATACACCAGTAACAGTATGGTCAATCATACGTTCACGCTCTGTGCGTCCCTTAACATACTTGATGTACTCGTCAACAGCGGCACGCTGCTCTGGAGTTGTCACAACATCTACAAGCTCGCTCTCAGGAGCAAGTACGAAGAATGTCACACCAAACATAGTGTCGGCACGAGTAGTGAAGATTGTGAAGTTCACATCGCTATCAGCAACCTTGATCTCAATCTCAGTACCCTCGCTTCGTCCAATCCAGTTCTTCTGTGTCTCCTTGATAGAGTCGCTCCACTGGATAGTGTTGAGACCATCGAGAAGACGCTGAGAATAAGCACTTACACGAAGGCACCACTGGCGCATCTTCTTCTGCTCTACTGGGAATCCTCCACGAACGCTGACACCATCAACAACCTCGTCGTTGGCAAGTACGGTACCGAGCTTTGGACACCAGTTTACCATTGTCTCGCCAAGGAAAGCGATACGGTAGTTCATGAGTACGTCAGACTTCTTCTTCTCGTCCCATGACTTCCACTCCTCTGCTGTGAATGAGAGAGCCTCGCTCTGTGCTACATCAAGGTTTGCTGTACCTTCATTCTCGAAGTGCTCGATGAGCTTTTCGATAGGAGTAGCAGACTGGCACTTGTTGCAGAAGAAAGAGTTGAACATCTTCTGGAATGCCCACTGAGTCCAGTGGTAGTAACCTGGAGCGCAAGTGCGAACCTCACGGTTCCAGTCGAAGCAGAAACCAATCTTGTCAAGCTGCTCACGGTAGCGGTTGATGTTCGCAAAAGTTGTTACCTCAGGGTGCTGACCTGTCTGAATAGCATACTGCTCAGCAGGAAGTCCGTATGCATCATAACCCATTGGGTTAAGTACATTGAAACCCTGAAGTCTCTTGAAACGAGCATAGATGTCACTTGCGATATATCCGAGTGGGTGACCAACATGAAGTCCTGCACCTGATGGGTAAGGGAACATGTTGAGCACATAAAACTTTGGCTTATTGTTGTCTTCAGAAATCTGGTAAGTCTTGTTGTCTACCCAAGACTTCTGCCATTTCTGTTCAATCTCTCTAAAATTATATTCCATGATTTTGAGTGAAAAGTGAAGAATGAAAAGTGAGAAATATGTTTTACTCTTTTCACCTCCAGCTTCCCGTTATACTATGTTTTTATAATTGAAATTCAAATATTATAAATGAATTAGTGGAAAGTACCAGCGAACAATGAAACTCTAATTTTCACTTTTCACTTTTCACTTTTCACTTAAGTCTCCAAGTCCCGACTTATAGGCTTTCCAACATTCTCTTGAGAACCACGGTAGCAGAAATTTCACGGTTTGCTGCCTCTGGGATAACAAGACTTGTTGGTGCCTCGATGACATCGTCTGTAACAATCATGTTACGGCGAACAGGGAGACAATGCATGAAGAATGCGTTGTTTGTGACAGCCATCTGACGGTCACTAACAGTCCAGTCAGCATAGTCGTGGTAGTCACCAAGTACCTTGCCATAGTCCTCAGGACGAGTGACACCTGGACAAGACCAGTTCTTTGCATAGATGAAGTCTGCACCCTCGAATGCCTTCATCTGGTCGTACTCAACCTTTGCATCGCCAGCAAACTTAGGGTCAAGTTCGTAGCCCTCTGGATGAGTGATGACGAAGTCCACGTCAGCAGCATTCATCCATTCTGCAAAAGAGTTAGGTACAGCCTGTGGGAGTGCCTTTGGATGTGGAGCCCAAGTGAGAACAACCTTAGGACGCTTGTTTGGTGTACGGTCAACTGGGTTACCACCAAAGAGAGGGTTAGCGTCGATATGTGAACAGTTCTTGTATTCCTCTATTGTGATGAGGTCAGCAAAAGCCTGTAGTGGGTGTACTGTGGCAGACTCCATGAAGAACACAGGTTTTCCTGAATACTTGATGAACTGGTTGAGGATCTTCTCCTCGTAGTCGTCCTTACGAGACTCAAAGCGAGCAAATGAACGTACTCCGATAATATCGCAGTATGAACCCATTACAGGGATTGCCTCAAGGAGGTGTTCGCTCTTATCACCTTCCATGACTACACCACGCTCAGTCTCAAGTTTCCAGGCGCCAGCATTGACATCAAGTACGATGACATTCATACCGAGGTTCATTGCTGCCTTCTGAGTAGAAAGGCGAGTACGCAATGAATTGTTAAAGAATATCAGCATGGCAGTTTTGTTCTTGCCGAGTGCCTGATACTTGTAGCGATCAGCTTTGATTTCGAAGGCTTCGTCAAGTGCTTTCTTGAGGTCGCCCAAATCGGTTACATTCTGAAATATCTTCATATATTTTGTATTTTCTAATTTCCGTGCAAAGTTACTTCTTAATTCGCTAAACAACAAATTTTTCTTTATTTTGTTTGTTGCGTTTAAAAGTGTTTTATATATTTGCATCAATAAATGAATGCTCAAGTCAATAAAATTTTCATAAATAACTAATTAAACAGAATTAACGATGAAAAAGTTTTTATTTTTACTTATGTCATTTGCAATGTTTGTTAATGCAAATGCATTCAAGTTTGATGGCATTGACCTCAATGGTACTCAGCAGCAGGTTGCTCGTGAGATAAGTGTAAAGGGTTATGTCTATGATCAGACAACAAACAGTCTCAAAGGTAATTGTCACGGTGTAGAGATCTTCCTTAGCATGGATAATGAGAATGTTCAGGATCATTCTAAGATTGGTCGTCTCTTTGTTGATATCCCAATGACAAATGCTGATGCACTCGAAACAGCAACAGTTGTATTCAACGTAATCTATCACCGTATTGCTTCTACAAGTGGTAACATTACTTACTCTGTAGACGATGATGGCACAGTCATGGAACTTGTTAAGACAGCAAAGGGTGTGCAGCTCGTTTATGTTACTCCAAACTACAAGGCTAAGAAATAATGGCATTTACCATTTATGATGTACATTTCCGTGTACTTTGATTTGGTAGGTAGAACATAAAAAGATTGGGCGTCTCGGTTTTTTCGAGGCGCTTTTTTTATGTCTTAAAACAATTTTCTTTTCTGAATATTCATATATTTTCGACGAACTCTTCAAAGACATTACCGCAAGCGGTCTGTAATTAAAACCAAAGAAAACAAAAGAAAACCGAGGAAAACAGTTTCTTAAAGTATTATTTGACTATATTTGAGATTTGACAATTAGACGATTTACAATTTGACGATTGGGCGGTGCCGTTAAAAATGTTCCGAATGGCAATTGTAAAATAGTAATTTGTGAAATTGTAAAATAAACTGTTTTCTTTTGTTTTGAAAGGTTTTCAAAGGTTTTAATTACAGACCGCTTGCGGCAAACTCAGGTACATTTACTTACCTTGATCCTCTTATTAAAACAGCATGTAAACATGTTTTGCTTACGACTTGCTTACGACAATTGTCGTAAGCAAGTCGTAAGCAAAAGGTGTTTACTACGGGTTTACTACGGAGGATGAGTAGAGATGCGGTATGCATGCCATGTGCCCTATACGTCTTTTGCGTCATGTAGGAATTTCTCCCAAACAATAGGGATAGTTCCCCTTGCTTTAGTATTTTCCCCCTTCATATATTAGGCAGAACGCCATATCTTTGCAATGTCAAAAATAAAAAACAAGAGGTTTGACAAAAATGATTGACGACCTAACGGATATAAAGAAAACGGCCAAGAGGGTTAGTTGGTTAATGGACAAGAAAGCGATATTTTAGATGATTAGGAAAGATAATGGTTTTGTTATTATACACTAAAGGTTATTACACAAGAAAAAATGTTCCTCCTATTAATTATTTTAAGGATTACTTTTTTGGGAAGAGATGACGGTTGATCCGCCATCTCTTTTACTTTTCTCAGCTTTAGCATTTGCTTTTCATCTGATCGGTTATGGCGGTTATACGGTCGCTACGCTTTTAGGTTTTACGGTTTTGCATATACTAGAACAGGAGAAGATAAAAAGACCCCCTTGTTGTTGACCTGTGATATCTTTTTGCTGTCAAAATGCCCAATGAAAGCAAATACCTTGCAGATTATTTGGTAGTTACGAGAAATAATTTATATTTTTGTAGCGTGAAATGAACCCAAAATGTTAAGAACAAGACTTTTTGTAACTAAACTATAAACATTAACTAACTAACCAATTTTCTATGAAACACTTTGTGTTAATGGCATTGTTGTATCTATGTGCCATTGTGTCCTATGGACAAAACTGGAGAGCAGAAAATCTCGACAGAGGATTAGTGGCTATCCCTACAAATGAAGGCAACTTTATCAGTTGGCGACTTCTGCCGTCGGATAACCAGAACACCACTTTCGACATCTTGCGAAATGGAACAGTATGCAAGTCTGGTCTTCGTGATGCTACAAGTTTCCTTGATAACGTGAAGGGAAGCTTCAATTATCAGGTGGTTGCCAAGGTAGGTAGTTCCACCGTTTCTACTTCTCCTGCTGTAAAGCCTTGGAGTACTCCCTATTATCTTGAACTGAAACTTGATGTGCCTGCTAATGGCTCATTCCACGGAGTAGGTTACAGCTATTCTGCAAATGACTGTAGTACAGCCGATGTGGATGGTGACGGACAGTATGAGATCATCGTCAAGTGGGATCCTTCCACAGCAAAGGATAACTCACAAAGCGGTTATACTGGTCCTTGTATCATCGATTGCTACAAGCTTAATGGTACAAAGCTCTGGCGTGTTAACCTCGGACAGAACATCCGTACTGGTGCCCACTACACTCAGTTCCTTGTCTATGACTTCAATGGTGACGGAAAGGCTGAGATGATCTGTAAGACAGCTCCTGGTAGTAGGGATGGTCGAGGCAACTTCGTAACGGCTGCAGCAGACGATGCCAACATCAGAAACGCAAACAACTCTGCTGACTATACTAATGGCAGCGGATATGTTCTCTCTGGTCCAGAATACCTTACTGTATTCAATGGTCAGACAGGTGCAGCCATCCACACCATCTATTATAACCCAAACCGAGCAGGTGGTTATGGCGGTTCTGCCAATATGCCTGCCAAGAGCTATTGGGGTGATGACTACGGAAACAGATGTGACCGTTACCTTGCCTGCGTAGCCTTCCTCGGAGGTATGTATAGCAACCCAAGTGCTGTAATGGTAAGAGGTTACTACACACGTTGCTTTGCCTGGGCTGTTGATTTCAATGGTTCTAAACTTTCTACACGCTGGTTCCACCACAGTTCTTCTGGTGTAGCATACTCCGTTCAGGAAGCAAACGGAACATCAAGGGCTTATAACGCTCCTAACGCAACAGGAAAGGGTTCTACTGCCACAGCATACGGCAATGGTAATCATAACCTTTCTGTTGGTGATGTTGATAATGACGGCAAGGACGAGATCATCCTTGGAGGTGCAGCCATCGATGATAACGGACGCATCCTCTATTCTACAGGCTACGGTCATGGCGATGCCATGCACCTTGGTGACCTCAACCCAGACAGACCAGGTCTTGAGGTGTTTACTGTTCATGAGGAAAGTCCTTATGGCATGACACTCTATGCAGCTGAGAGCGGACAGGTTATCCGTCACTATAATGGTGGCAAGGACACAGGTCGTGGTATGGCTGCTGATGTTGTTGCAGACAAGAGAGGATATGAGTATTGGAGTAGTGCTGATGGAAGTGCCTTCAATGTTGACGGAACGGCTGTCGGTGGTCGTGCCGGCGACTGTTTCCGAGTATATTGGGATGGCGACCTTGAGGACGAACTTCTTGGTGGTGGCGCTATCGGCAAGTATGGTCAGCCAGACCTTCTCATCAATGGTAAGGCTGGTTGGGAATATGGCGCAAGCTGTAACGGTACAAAGAACACTCCAAACCTTTCTGCTGATATCTTCGGCGACTGGCGTGAGGAGATCATTCTTCACACCAACACATCTCTCATAATACTTTCATCTACAGTTCCTACCAAGTATCGCGTACCTTGTCTTATGACAGACCATGTCTATCGTATGGGGGTTGCTTGGCAGAATACGGCTTATAACCAGCCTCCTCATCTTGGCTATTATCTCCCTGATGTGGCAAATGCTAATGTGGAGCGAATACTCAATAACGGTACATACTACTTCTATGATGCCAAGTCTGGCAAGTTCCTTACTCGTGGTGGAGCGTGGGCAGCCCAGGCAGTTGTGGGTGACTTCGGTACTCCTATCACAACATCTATAGACAGTAAGGATGTCATCACTCTCCGTATGGCAGATGATACAGGCAAACTCCTTGGCTTTGCTGGTAATGTTTATACAGATGCTACAAAGGAGGGAACCTATACTTGTGTGAAGATTGCAGATGGAGTATATAAGTTCAAGAATACAGCCAACAACTACATGGCTGTCTATAATGGTGCTATCAGCAACGATGCAAGTCTTCAGGATGCAACAGAATGGACTCTTGTTGGTCCTCAGGAATACAAGCAGCTTGTTAGCGCAAAGATTGCACAGTACGAGGCAAAGGTTGCTCAGAAGGCAGATGTGTCTCTTGGTAATGCATCGTTGACAAGATGGCTTGCTTCTAATGCAAGTGCCGTGGATAAGACATCATCCGTGATGAATCCAAACTTCACAAACGGAGGTTATAGCGGTTGGACATGGACAGAGCAGCGTGAGAAGAATGTGCCAGGAAGCATCAATTCCCTTATCGAACTCTTCCAGAGTGCAGGTACATTCTCACAGACAGTTAACGGTCTTGAACCAGGTATTTACAAGGTGAGTGTGAATGCGTTTTATCGTGATGGAAGCAGCACATTCTGTTCTTTGATGAACCAGTCAGGCTACACAATGTCAAATGCCTTCATCCGTGCCAACGACTCATACGCTCCAATCCTTGACTGGGCAAGTCAGCGTACAAGCAATATTGATCCTAATACCCGTGTGGCAGCAGAGAGCATGTTCAACAACGGACAGTATCTCAACGAGGTCTATGCTTATGTAGGTAATGACGGCAAACTCACAATCAGCATCTCTCAGCCTAACTACATGACCAACTCATGGTTTGCATTCAGTAATGTAAGACTTACATACTACAGCATAAATGACGGATTTGCTGACTATACAGACCGTATTGCTAATGCAAGCTACAACAGCAATAACAACAACGGTTGGTCAGGTACAAGTGCAACAGCTGTTACCTATACATGTGCTGAGCAGTATAGCAAGACATACGATTATTACCAGACAATAACAAACCTTCCTGCAGGTACTTACCGTGTTGGCGTTCAGGCTTTCTATCGTGCCGGTTATGCTGCAAATGATTATTCTACAAAGGATAATGCTGCTTACAGTCACGCTCAGCTCTATGCTACAGGTAATGGCAAGACAAATACAGTTGCTATTAAGCGTGCAAGTAGTGAGGCTTACGCCATAGCTCTTGGAGGTAGCGAGTCAAGTGTTGGTACAGGTCTTCTTATCCCTAATAACATGCAGTCAGCAAGCATCAATTTTGCAACAGGCAAGTACATGAACTATGTTGATGTGGTCGTAGGTATGGACGGTGTCCTCACTATCGGTATCAGGAAGAACACAACAATAGAGGGCGACTGGACAATCTTTGACAACTGGACTCTCTCTTACCTTGGCGTGACAAGTGCTATTGACTGTACAGGTATGATTGCTAATGCAAGCTACTCAAGCAATAACAATAATGGATGGAGTGGTACAGGTGTTACAGCAGTTACTTATACTTGTGCTGAGCAATACAACAAGACATTCGACTATTACCAGAGAATAACAGGTCTTCCAGCAGGAACATATAAGGTAGGCGTACAGGCTTTCTATCGTTCCGGTTTTGCTGCAGACGACTATGCTACAAAGGATAATGCTGCTAACAGTCATGCTCAGCTCTACGCTACAGGTAATGGAATAACAAATACAGTTGCCTTGAAGCGTGCAAGTAGTGAGGCATCTTCTACTAAGTATGGTGGAAGTGAGTCAACTGTAGGTAATGGTCTTAACATCCCTAATAACATGCAGGCAGCAAGTCTTTACTTTGCAGCTGGCAAGTACAATAATTCAGTAACAGCAACTGTAGGATATGATGGTGTCCTTACTATCGGTATTATGAAGAATGTGGCTGTTACAGGTGACTGGACAATCTTTGATAACTGGACACTTTCTTATGTCTCAGATGACATAACAAGTAATGTACGAGTTCGTGAAAGTTCAGATGTTACAGGAGTAGAGTCTGTAGAATCTTCTGCTGAGGCTGTCGAGTTCTATTCTGCAAATGGTAATAGACAGAACGGACTTAAGAAGGGCATCAATATCATCCGTTTGAGTGATGGTACAGTCAGCAAGGTAATAATCAGGTGATTTGTTAAGTAGAATTCTAATAATTGCATAATATCAAGAGGGCGTGTCAAAGTTCATTTTTGACACGCCCTCTGTTTTATACTGTTAATGAATTTTATTAGGGGACCAGCAGTCCCGTCAGTCCTTAGGATGGGGTATCGCCAGAACTTCAGATTCCCATGCGAGGGCAAGCGAAGGAAGATTGAAGTAGAAGGAGTAAGCACAAAGGAAGGGGAAACGAAAAAAACGATATTTGTTTTGTAATGTAAAAAAAAATAAATACTTTTGTATTCGGGTAATAATTTAAAACTAACCACATATGCATAAAACATATATAAAACCAACTTCTGAAATGTTTGAAGTCGAGGTTTCTAACATTATTTGTACTTCTAAAACAACAAATAGTAGTGAACATAACGACTCGTCACATGAAAAAGAAATAGAAGAAGTAAACTCTGCAATTCAACTACTTGAAGCAGAAATCGCAAAACGAGAAGAAGCGGAGAAAATTAATTTTCCTGAGAAAATTAATTTGTCCGAAAAATATAATCTCTATGGAATAAACATAAAAGAATCTCCTAATGAACAATGGGAATATATAGGTTCCAAAACTAGTCCTAACGGAAATAGATTGGACGAATATATAATAAATATCGAACAAAATCCATCTAAACCATTCGAACGCTGTAAGGCTATCGTAATTGATGGTAAATACACAAATTTCTGTTTTGAGTCCATACCATATGATGAAGACTTAGCTTTAAACATTATTTTTGTATTTGCTAGAAACTTTCTTCATAAAGGAGAGTTCACTCATCAAGAATGTCGTGAAACCTATATTGACAAATGTGGAAATTACTCGTCATTTGAATTGGTTCAGGATGAGGATGATTTGAGATTTTACCTTTCAACTAGTAGTGATACAATGGACGTAACTGTTTATACTACATTTGTTTGTGCGTCAAGACCTGCGCCGGATGAAAACTATATAACAGACTATTCTGCTATTTTTGAGCAAGGAAAATCAATGTTAGAAACTTGTGTGGGATTATGTCAGATAAGTGGTCAAGTAGCAGGAACAGTAGAATCTATCAGAGATTGTAATTTGTTGATGTTCGAGCTTACAGGCAGAGAAAAGTTATCCGCAACAGACAGAGGTATGTCTTCATTACTACAGAAAGATGATAAATTGGCCATTGTACAGGAAGACGAAGTGTATGCAGTATATACAAGTGACGGAAAGACTAAGGCTGGATATGTTCCTGATGATTTGCATATAGGATTTGGTATTATGTTCCCACATGGATTCATAAAAGAACCAAAAGTTTTGGCTAATAGTGATGGAGCTATAAGAGTGATCGTAACTCTCGGTATGTAATAATGAAAGGTTTGGACATAGTCCAAACCTTTTACATTTTACGTTGAAAGTTATGTTTCGATTTTATGCTTTGGTCATATTCTCGATACAACACACATGAGAACTTAAATGCAATAGCATTTTGATGCTTAAGTGTTTTTTTGTCAATCTCTTTCAAAAATGCAACAGCGCCAACTCCTGTTTTAGCTATGTAATCTTCAACTAATTCGGAATCGTAACAAAAGTAATATGAATTTGGAGTAAAAGACCTTGATAAAGCAACCGTTCCCTTTAAAATATTAGGAACCATCATATAAGCACATAGGCCATTCTCACTATTCTTCATCTCTGTTTCCGCTTCTTTCACCTCATTAAGAATAGTAGTAACAATATCTGCACCTATACAAAAATTAATAGTAGGGCATTTTGACATATCAACATCTTTTGGTATTGACTCCAATACTTTTTGTATAAAATCCATCTTTTGAGAGAATATACTTGGAACTCTCACACTTACAGAAGAAGCATATTTTTCCTCTACATAGCAAGCTATACAGTCCTCTTCTGGTACTAGATTATCAAGCAACGGAATGTCTGCTCTTTGCACATACCCTACAGGTTTAATTCCTCTCAATGCTACAATTGCATTTGTATCTACAGGATTGTCTGGTTCTCGTCGTAAAAACAACATATCTCCCACTTCTATTTCCTCAAATTCACGATCTGTACAATGATACTGAAACCCAACCAAAGTGAAATCTGAGTCTTTAATACCAGAAAATGGTTCTCCATCCCAATTTGGATATTTTTCCCATGTTGCGGGAACTTCGTCTTTTAGGTATTTCATATTGTCTATTATATTTGTTTGTTACATCAGTCAATTCTTGGCTGAAGCCATTCTATTGATGTTGATATTTGTCGTATAACATGATTGACATCTTCGATACTCGCTCATAGATGCTGTTTGGGTTTACTGACAACTTGTCAAGAACCTCGCTCAATTCAAGTCCTAATTTCGTAGGAGCAGTTTTATCTTTATACCTAACTATAGGCTTAAGTTTTACGATAGTATTGTCTTCTATTCCGTTATTATCTTCAATCTTCTTTACAGATAACATACAGTATGGCATCAAAACATAAGGTAAAGACATGTGAATGGGATAATGCTTGACAAACATCTTACCATGTTGTATCTCAGCTAAATTGTAGTTATCCCTTGTATTCAAGAAATCGTTTTCCGAATACAAAGAAACATTCGAAGCAAACTTGGTCATAATGTTGGAGTAGAATCGTTGAGTAAAGCTCTTTTCCAATTGAAGTGGATTCTGTTCAATCAAGAAGTCGGAGCATTCCTCAAAACTTACCTCACCCTTTTCGCAAATCCAAGGGAGGCTGCCCTGTATGATGTCTATAAACTTAGAATCGATGTATTGATAAAATGATTTCATCTCTATATCGTTGACATCTAAGAATGTCATACTTTTATCGTCATTCTGCCTGTAAACGAAGCTTGTATCTTGACTTTTCTTGCCAAACAGTATTTCATTATCTTTTATCCTATGGACTTTACAAGCGTTTTGGGTCATATTGAAAAAATTACATTAAAGAATCTATTTCACTACACACATTCGTTACATGGTCGAGACCATACAACATCGAATTGCTATCAATGTTCATCCAAGCAAACAGACGATGTACACGCTCGTGTTGTGCTAAAATGTAGCTAGTATCAATCTGTGCTGCTCCGAGGGCAAAACATACTGGTTCATGATGCGCTATACGGTTGCGAAGTGTGTTTACCTTATCAAGTTCGTTGAACATATAGGTGTGATTGTACTGTATGGAAGGTGTTGAGATAGGCTTGCGGGGAAATACCGTCAATAGGCATCGCCCAGTAGCAGCAAACTGCTCACGCGAAAACATGTGCTTCCATACGCCAAACTCCATTTCAGAAAGTAAACCAACATGGGAATAGGGTTTGCCCATCTCCTGAAGCCTTCTGTAACCACCGCGTACAATATTCGCCGTACGGGCTAGGCGTGGAGTATCAAAGATGCCACCTACCTGAAATGAATCCATCAGCCAATCATTGCCAAGGGAGAGTCGCAGACGCTGATCGATGGCATTACGCAAAGTAACTTCGAAACAACTAAGGATGGTAAACATCTCTTGTGACAACCGAAGGTTATACCTGTAAAGAGTCATTGCCTTTCGGGTATCGTTATTGCACGCATCAAGGTATCTTTTGAGTCTTTCAGGTGACAAAGCCTGTTCAAAATCATTAAAATTCATATGTTTTTTACTTTTTTTTCGTTTTGCTTGTTGGATTACAGAAAATTCCATACTTTTGCATCGTTGATTCCCCGTAACCTCTGACCTCGGTCAAGTTACGGGGTCTAGTTTTTTATAAGCTATATTGCTTTTTTGAACTTTGCATAGTGTTCATCGATAAATGCAAGGTTTGGCTTGAATTTTCTTGGCAATATAATATCCACGCCATTATATGGATTGAATAACGAATATGTTTTATCTTTATCTTCTCCTCGTAAGCCATCATACATTCGGTCAGAAATATTAACTTTTAAATCTGGAGAAATACCAATAAGCAACTTGTCATAAGCTCTATGAAATAGTACATTCATGGCCAAACCGTTGCAAGGATTAAGCCTATTCTTTTCGTCATCTTTCCAATCTATTATATGGCAGGCCTCAATTAGTTCAGGGCGAGCTATTCCTGTTATGCAGCAAGCATTATTGTAAGCCGACAGCACCAGGTTACGAAACAGATGCTGATTTGTTCTCTGCTTAATCACGACTTCACGCTCTTTTCCACTAGGAATGTAAGGTATCTCAGGTTGTACTTTATGAGACACCTGTTGAAAATCCTCTATTAACAGCAATGCTTGAACCTCCAGTTCTTGCCATCGTCCATTGAACTCGTTCCAAATCTCTTCGTCAAGATGACTTGAGTGCCCAAGACCTGCTGCTGCAAGATTCGTGTCAAACTTTCCAAAGTTCCCAATCTTTGCCTTCAAAGAATTTGCATTAGGACGACCTATCAATTCTGCCATTTGAGCAATCCTTGGATTTGAATTGTTTACTTTGTTGAAAGGAATCATACAATATAGATACAACGCTACAATCTCTTGTTCCCTTGTCCATTCCATAATCTGACATGTTTAATGAAATAGTTTTTCTTTATCATGATAGGATGAATTAACTTACTTCCTGTCAATCATGTATATGGCATATTTCATCGTTATTCATTCTATAAACGGAATAACATTACCCTCTTCATCAAGTGTTTCTTCACCATACACCTGAACCTTGCCCGCCATCTTTTTACAGAAGTCAAACAAGGAAAAATCTGAAGTTACGATTGATTTAGAATTTTTTGCCATATTTCGATATATCTGTCAGCAAAGTTACAAATTATAAATGAAACCTATGCAAATTTCAACTGATAATAATTTATTATTTAGGGTGTCCAGTTAATCATTTCATTTTTTTGTGTGGGTCTTTCTATTTCTTGTCATTTTGCTTTCCTTGTGATAGTCTCGATGCACACTATTTGCACACTATATGCAGAGTCTATGCACATCGTATGTCACGAAATTGCATTTTGCTATGGATGTATTCTGTATGTATATGCAAATAGAAAGTTGTGCTTCCGACAATAGCGACATTTTGTCAGAAAGAGTATAGCATCCTTTTTTTACTATTTGTTTCTGTTACTCGCGGGAAAGATGTCTCGTTGTGCCTGAACTTAAAGTTTACAGATAAGGCAATATGGAGCAAGGACTGAGATTGTCAAAGCTGTGGATTGCCTTTGAGAGGAGTAATCAATCACGACCGAGCGTTTCAGTTGTTTCAGTTTCAGTTCGTTTTTAGAGGAACAGTTATATATCAAACCTTCTTTTATAATACTTATAACTAATTATTAATTAATATATTATATATAAAGAAAGGAGTGTGGAACCCCATCGAAAAACAACTGAAACAACTGAAACTGAAACGCTTGTTTAATCGTTTATTAATCTAAAAAGCAAAAATATCAACGAATTACAATATTTCCACATCGGTATCATCTGAGATGCAAACCATGAAAAAGGCGCAGAATGTGTCAAAATCCTGCTCTTATAAGTGCCCAAAAGTACGGTCGAAGTACGGTTGTGTTACAGTTGAAGTACGGATATGTAACTAATGTGTCTTGTTTTATTGTGCTTGTTTTTTACCGTAAGTGGTTTGTAATTAGAAAATAAGTTCGTATTTTTGCCGAAAATATTCTTTTATGGAGACTTTGCAGAAACTGCCTATTGGCATTCAGGACTTTTCAAAACTGGCCAAACTGGAGAAGGTGGTAGTAGTGGGCTTCCAAGTTGGTTGTCTTATATCGTTGCAATTCTCTTGTGCATAACATGCTGTGCAGTACTCTACAAAGTACTTTTTGATGCTGACATTTTTAGTACACAGTCAGCAGTTACCACAGAGATAGTAACCGACCAAATGGAAGCTATACCGACAAATGGTGCTTTGAATCAAGATTCTATTACTCAAATAATTCCAGTTAATCCTATTCAATAAAACATGGCAAAGAATAAAGAGTCATTCTTTTGGGTAAGTTATTATGACATGATGACTAGTCTCTTCTTCATTATGCTACTCTTATTCCTGCTTTCTTCTGGTGGTATGTATATCATGAAAAGGCGAGCAGATGCACAAAGGGAAGCGACAGAAAAGGAGATGGAAAAGATTGAAGAAATTCGTGAAGCTGCAAATCAGCTGCCGGCGGAATTCTTTGAACTTGATGAAAATAAGCGCTGGTCATTGAAGAGGTCTTATGCACCACAATTTGCAGTAGGCGATGCTCATATCAATCCGAATGACACCATTATGCTCAATAAAGTAGGTAAATCTCTCATTACTGTTGTTCAAAAGCTTAACGAAAAGAAGATAGACGAGAATTTTAAGAATCTTGATATCTCATATCTTGTTGTTATCGAAGGTATGGCTTCTAAGGATAGTTATCCAGACAATGATAGACTAAGTTACACACGTGCTTTATCACTATACTATCTTTGGAAAAGAAATGACATTGATTTTGAAAAGACCCAATGTGAAGTTCAAATTTTCGGAAGTGGTGTGAGAGGTTATGGCCGATACAATGCAGATGGACAACACCCAGAAGATGAATGGAAAAACCAACGTATTCTTATACAGATCATTCCTAAAATTGGTAAGATTGACTAATGCTTAAACGAAAAGTAATTCTTGTTGCACTTGGATGTATCTACATTTTAGCTTGCAATAACAGGACCAAAAAGGTTGCTGTATGGGATAGTTATCTTGGCTATGATACAATTGTGGAAGGAAATTATAGTACTTTCATAGAAGATAATGCCTATCTTGATAGTCAAGATGTTGATTATATTGATGAGTTAGATGAACCACTGACTTTTTCTAACCCAATAGAATTACCTGCATACACAGGTAAAGATTTAATAATCAAGCATACTGTGTATACACTTTCTTTCAATAAAGAAACCAGCCTTGCAAATTGGGTTGCATGGTCATTAACATCTGATAGAAGCGATGGGAGTTATAGTAGAACAGATGACTACAGAGCAGACGAATCACTTCCTAATAAATATCGTGTTGATGAAATGGCGTATAAAGGGTCAGGATACGATCGCGGGCATATGTGTCCAGCAGGAGATAACAAATGGAGTTATCAAGCAATGTCAGAAAGTTTTCTAATGAGCAATATGTGTCCACAGGCTCCAAAGTTAAATCAGGTTTGGTGGGATAATCTCGAAAAAGCAGAACGTCGTTGGGCAAGTCAAGAAGGATGTGTGTACATCTGCTGTGGCCCAATTTTTGACAATCGAAATGAAGTACGCTACATTGGTGAACTTTTCAAGGTTCGTGTTCCAGATGCATTCTTCAAAGTAGTTATTTCTCTCAGGAACGGAAAAGAGAAAGGTATCGGATTCTATTATAGAAACAATGATTTGCGCCAAACAATGGAGAGTGCCGCACTATCCATAGATCAAGTAGAAGAAATGACAGGGTATGACTTCTTTGCGGAGTTACCTGATGAAATAGAGGATTGTATAGAAACTCAGAACAAGTTGAGTGCTTGGAGATAGAAAACTATGTATGAACACGTAGTTGGAATTTTTGTAGGGATCAATGTTGTGTATGTGGGCAATATTTCTCTACAGGATGGATGTATCACGATGCTGATGGACATTTGCTTGTGATATGTAACAACTGCAAGTCAAGGTGCATGAATGGCAAGATGAATTTCTCAAGACAAGCTATAGATTGCAACTTCTAAGTATTATTTTTGACAAGTAAGTATGCGAATAGAGCAAGGACTGAGAATGTCAAAGATATGGAATTGATTTTGATGAGTTAGTAAAAGGAGGAAAATAATATAGTTGTTCTATCGTTTTAGATTCTAATGGCAAAGAAAAATAATGGTTTCATAAAGAAACCTAAATATGGTTATGCGCGAGACAGATTTGGTCGTGTGCAAGAACGAGATAATTATAGAGAGGATAAATGGGAAAATCCTTATAACTCATCGAATTCTCTTTATGATGCAGAGGATGATAATGATTCCCTATATGGTGATGCATGGGAATAGTAATAATAGAATCAATGAACCAGAAAACAGAACTTTTACCAGCATAAATGTTAGAAAACAGAAGATAATTTCGGGAATATCAACACTTTTCTTCAAAAAAAATTGTGCTAAAGAAGAAATCTATATATCTTTGCGTCACGAGAACCCGCCAAGCCTCTCAACGATGCTCAAATGTGCGGGTCGTTTTTTTATGCATACCCTTCATCATGGCAACAACAATACCATTTGGTAAACATTATACAGATTCACATGATTTAGTGAATCTCCTAAAGTCCAGAGGACTTTCTATTGAAGATGACGTCAAAGCTCAACATTATTTGGAGAACATTGGCTATTATCGTCTGTCGGCATATATGTATCCTTTGTTGAAATTACCCAAAGATCAGCACATCTATAAACCGGAAGCTTCATTTGATAAGCTAATGATGCTCTATCGTTTTGACAAAAAGTTACGTCTTCTACTATTCAATGAAATCGAGAAAGTCGAAGTTGCTATCAGAAGTGCAATCGTTAATATCGGTACTTCAATGATAGGCGATTCATTTTGGATGACTGAAAGAGAGTATTTTGCAGATTCAAATCGGTTTACCAGAACCCTATCACTCATTGATGGCGAGCTCAGACATTCACGTGAGGACTTCATTGTTCATTTCAAAGAGACGTATTCCAATCCATACCCCCCAGCATGGATTCTTGCTGAAGTATTGCCATTCGGTGCTATCACAAACATCTACGGCAATATCAAGGACAAGAAAACCAAGAAGCGTATCTCCCAGACTTTTGGATTGCAGATTGATCCCTTTGAGTCTTGGCTTACTATTATTACCGGTCAACGGAACTCTTGTTGTCACCATTCTCGCGTTTGGAACAAGCAATACTCAATCCGCGCAACTCTTCCTAACAGGATGACACGACCATGGATAACCCTGCCAACAAATACACAAAGAATCTATTTCACGATGTGTGTTATTAAGTACTTTCTTGACATCATATCCCCCGGAAACGATATGCTGGCAAAACTCCGCTGGTTATTTGTTGACTTCCCAGAAATAGACCTTGCAGCGATGGGATTCCCAAATGGTTGGGAAATGGAACCAATCTGGAAGTAAGTCTTTCCAGTACCATAACGGATTACAATAAAATATTTTTATATCGTTGATTCCCCGTAACTTCTGACCTCGGTCAAGTTACGGGGTCTAGTTTTTATAAGCTATATTGTTCTTTTGAACTTCAGCCATAGTATCTTCCGCTTTTTCTTTATATAGGGATATAAGAGCATCGCGATTTTCTTGTGAGAGTTTCATACAGCGTGCTTGTGAGAAGAGCGGTCAAGAGGTCGCAATACTTGTTGACGAGTATGACAAGCCAATGCTTCAGGCGATAGGTAATAGTGAACTTCAGGATGCTTTTCGCGGCACTCTCAAGGGATTCTATGGCGCCTTGAAGTCAATGGACAAATACATCAGGTTCGCCTTGCTTACGGGTGTCACTAAGTTCGGAAAGGTGAGTGTGTTCAGCGATCTTAATCATCTCAACGACATCTCTATGGATGTTAGATATTCGGAGATATGTGGACTAACAGAACCAGAAATACGAGATAACTTTAAGGGGCATATTGACCTCCTTGCTGAAAATAACAACTTGACAAAGGAGGATGCCTTGGATAAGCTCAAGAAAATGTATGACGGGTATTACTTCTGTGAGGATGCTAAACAAGGTATATACAATCCTTTCAGCGTGTTGAATGCTATGGATAAGAGTAAGTTTGGTAGCTACTGGTTCGAGACGGGAACACCAACATATCTTGCGGAACTCTTGCGCTCGCATAATTCTATCCTTGAAAGGATGGCTTCATGCCAGACTACTACAAAGATTCTGGATAGTATAGATCCTAACAGCACAAGTCCTATTCCTGTTATTTATCAGAGTGGATATCTGACTATCAAGGACTATGACCCTGAGTTCAAGCTTTACACGCTTGGATTCCCTAATCAGGAAGTGGAGGCTGGCTTTGTTGATTTTCTTGTACAAGCAACTGGACACTCTAATTAACAAACTAAGATAATTAAATTATGAAGTATTCAAGAACACCAAAGTCCACATCGATGGACAAGATCATCAAGGCTATTTCCCGAAATGAGGAACTTGAGCAGAATGATGGTAAGTGGGTTTGCAAGAATCGCGCCCATAAGAACAAAAAGAAGTATGACAGAAAGCAGCTCAAAAGGGAGATGTCCAGAGGGGATGTCTCCCTTTTTCGTAACCTACATCATGTAGGAGTGAAAAGTGAATAGTGAAAAGTGAAAAATATAGTTTACTCCGTTAGCGGAATACTCTTCTTTAACGTGAGTTCGACGAAGATTATCGCGCGATAAATACCCGGATGGTCTTCTTCCTCTTTGGATGCCATGAAGTTTACCGCAGGCGGTCTGTAATTAAAACAAAAGAAAACAGAGTAAAACCTTCTTTTGAATAAAACGAAAATTTAGAAAATTAAAGAAAATTTTGTTAAGTTTTTACCGCTGCGCTTGACTACACGAATTATCACCAATTGTTCATGAACCTTTAGCTCGGCGTAGCCAATTATCACGAATAAGGATAAGTTCCGGATGGTCTTCTTTCTCTTCTTCCTCTTTGGATGCCATGAAGTTTACCGCAAAGCGGTCTGTAATTAAAACCTTTGAAAACCAAATAAAACCAAAGAAAACCGTATTTTACTCGCTGCGCTTGGCTACACGAATAATCATAAATTAACGTGAACTCGATGAATTTAACCTCTTAACCCTTTAACCTCTTAACCCTTTAACCTCTTAACCTTTTAGCCCTTTACCCCTTTAACCTCTTACCCCTTTAACCTCTTACCCCTTTAACCTCTTAACCTTTTAACCTTTTAACCCTTTACCCCCATAAATCAGGGATAGGTATTTCCTCCCAACAATAGATGTTTTCCCCTTGCAAGTAGGAATTTTAACCTTGAATCATGTTCGTAAACCTTCTATCTTTGCAACGTCAAAATAAATAAAGACAGACCTTCAACACCGACTCCTCCCTCATAATTGGGAAGGGAGACCATCCGGAAAAGAAGGATATTCAATAACAACAACGCCCAAAGCTCCGAACGGCGTTCTTCCCCTTGGGGGAGTTAGAGGGGAGCTCAAAAGATTATGAAGGCTATTAAGAATATCGCAATCGCAATCGTAATGACAATCATCGGTACAGCTACTACATATGCTAACACTACAGTCATCAAGCATAACAACCACAAGCCAGTTGCTGTCGTAGTTCACAACAATCATCATTGCAAGGAGTGTAAGGCTGTTCACGCTCGTGACCACCGTCACTTAAGCAGACCTGTAATGCATTGCAACTGCAAGCACTGTGTTAAGTTGAACGCTAAGATTGAGAAGGAGATGCGTCGTCATGCTGAGGAAATGCGTCGCCTGGAGGCAAAGAAGCACAGCGTTCATCCAGAGGTAAACGCAAGAACTGGTCATGTTGCTTACAATGGACGCCGATAAGCAGCTTCTTTCAAAATATAATAAACTCAAAGAGAGCGGGGAAACCAGAAGGTTCCTCGCTCTCTTTTATCGTTGTTGTGGTATTCTCCAAAAGTAAGTTTATTGCTTTAACCTTTTGCCTTGAATGCCATGGCGTAGAGCTTCATCTGCTTGAGCATGGCAACAAGTCCGTTTGAACGTGTAGGTGAGAGATGTTCCTTAAGACCTATGTCCTCGATGAAGTGAAGGTCTGCCTCGAGTATCTCGTCAGGAGTGTGGTCTGTAAGTACTCTGATAAGGAGTGTTACGATACCCTTAACAATAAGTGCGTCACTCTCTGCCTGAAACTTAACAAGCCCATCTTCAAGGTCTGCCTGAAGCCATACACGACTCTGGCATCCGTCTATAAGGTTGCTCTCTGTCTTATATTTCTCTGGTAGTGGTTCCTGCTCTCCACCAAGGTCGATGAGTAACTGGTACTTGTCCATCCAGTCATCAAAACCTGAGAACTCGTCTATAATCTCTTCCTGTATTTCTTCTATTGTCATAGCTTTAATATTTAATTTCAAATTTCAAATTTATTATTTATGCCTCCGGAATAGTATTATTCACGGGACGCATAAATTTGAAATTTGACATTCCTATTTCTCATTCCATAAGACTGTAAGAATTGTCTGTCCTACAGCCTTGAGTGTGTTCTTGTTAATGTTGTTGATGTTGTCATTTATGGTGTGCCATGTGAGAGGGAAACTGCCTTCTTCTGCATCTGCACCAATAACATCAACGCAAGGTATGCCTCCGAGATTTACCTGTACATGGTCGTCGGTAATATATCCCATTACTTCGTTAGAGAAATAATTGCTGTAACCAAGTTTGCTGGCTGTACTCCAAATCCTGTCTACGTATGTAGGGGCATATTGAAGACTGTATCTTTCCTTGTGGAATACTGTGTTGTTGCTTCCTACCATATCGAGGTTAATGCCATATCGAGCTGTATAGCCATCAATATGGCGCACACCAGACCAGTATTGGCTACCGAGGCACCATGTACTTGCTCCTGTCTCACCATCTTCTTCATCGGCAAACTGAGGTGTACCACAGTCTTCTGCATCCCAGCAAATGAAGTCTATGCCAATGTTAGGGTGAAGGGCAAAGAATGAAGAATCACCTTTCTCTGCCGCATCGTTAAATAAGATACGTGCCATTTCGAGCATTACACCTACAGAACTACCTCCGTCATTAGCGCCGTCTATAGGTGTATGATGGTTTGCTTCGTCATCATCGTTATCAGCCCAAGGACGACTGTCCCAATGTCCTGATATTATGATACGTGTATCGGCATCAGGATTGGTGCTTGCTATGATGTTACGCATCTTTACCACAGTACCGTCGTATAGTTTAGAGTCTGCATACTGATTATAAATCTTTGCCCCGAAACTCTCGAACTTTGATGCTATGTAGTTGCCGCAACTGTCATGTGCTGCTGAGTTTATTGTTCGTGGACCAAACTTACATTGTTCGGCAATATATGAATATGCGCTATCCTCACAGAATGTAGGTGCCTCTACAAGGGTATTCTCTGAGGTTGTGGGTGTGGTGTTGTTGCATCCTATAAAAGCAAGTGCAACTGCAATATATAATAGTTTCTTCATTTGGTAATTTAATTATTGTATTGTTTATATTTGACACAAAGGCTTTACCGCAAGCGGCCTGAAATTAAAACCTTTGAAAACCAAGCAAAACAAAAGAAAACCAATAAACCTTATAACCTCACAAGCATAGCGACCTTATTACTTTACAATCTATCAGTTTTAGCATGCTAAACTTGAGTGATCTCTGGAATATTTGAATGAATATTACCGCGTATATAGTCACTTAGTTCCCTCCCTGTAGGGAGGGTTAGGGTGGGTCTTGATTATGCATTCTTATTTGCCTTTCCCGCTCTCCACATAAGCCATGAACCAAGTATGCAGAATGGGATACTAAGAATCTGTCCCATGTCGAGGAGCATACCCTGCTCAAAGTCTACCTGTTCCTTCTTTATGAACTCTACAAAGAAACGGAACACGAAGATGGTGGTTATACAAAATCCGAAATAGAAACCGTTGCCTGGTTTGAATCTTGCCTCTCCACTTGTACTCTTTGTCTTGAATATCATGTATTGGGCTATGAATATCAGGAAGTATGCAATTGCCTCGTATAGTTGTGCAGGGTGACGAGGAACAAGTTCCCCATTCAGAAGTGCATCGCGACTATGGAAGATGAATGCCCAAGGCACATCAGTTACATTACCGATGATCTCTGAGTTCATAAGATTGCCAAGACGAATGAAACATGCTGTTACAGGAACAGCTATGGCTACGTTGTCAATCACATGAATCATAGGCATCTTTACCTTCTTGGCATACATTATCATGGCAATGATGATACCTATGGTACCGCCGTGACTGGCAAGTCCCTCATATCCCCTGAACTGCCAATCCCAGCTGTCTGGAGCAATGTGAATAGGGAGAATCATCTCAACGAATCCCTTAACACTTGTGAGATAGTATTCTGGTTGGTAGAAGATGCAATGACCAAGTCTGGCACCAGCAATGATACCAATAAAACAATAGAAGAAGAGAGGCTCAAACTTCTCATCTTCCAGTTTCTGCTGCTTGTATATCTTTTGTACAATAAGGTATGCAAGGATTAGTCCTATGCACCAGCAAGCACCATACCATCTAACACCGAAACCACCTATATTAAATATCTCTAATGATGGTTGCCAATCAATATATGCTAACACGGTTTTAGTTATGAGTTATTTAATTATTGCTCATTTGGACGGAGTTAAAAGGAGTTAAGTGAAGTTAAAAGGAGTAAAAAGACGAATGACTTTTAATTCATAATTAACATGCCTCCGGAACCCGTGAACGAGTTATTCCGCAATAGAGTAACTCAGTTCCCTCCCTGTAGGGAGGGTTAGGGTGGGTCCCTTATGCATTAGAGACTATCGTCTTCTAACTCCCTTTTAACTCCTTCTAACTCCCTTTTAACTACTCCTTAAAATGTGCGAACTAAGTTTCTTATACATTGAACAGGAAGTGCATGATGTCACCATCCTGTACTACATATTCCTTTCCTTCTACGCCGAGTTTACCTGCCTCGCGTACCGCTGCCTCACTACCGTACTTGATGTAATCCTCATACTTGATGACCTGAGCGCGGATGAATCCCTTCTCGAAGTCTGTGTGGATAACACCGGCACACTGTGGAGCCTTCCAGCCCTTGCGGTAAGTCCATGCCTTTACCTCCATCTCACCTGCTGTGATGAATGTCTGGAGATTGAGAAGTGCGTAGATAGCCTTGATGAGTCGGTTACAACCACTCTCTTCAAGTCCCATATCCTCAAGGAACATCTGCTTCTCCTCGTAGCTCTCAAGTTCTGCAATGTCAGCCTCTGTCTGTGCAGATATTATCATGAGCTGTGCATCCTCGTCCTTGATTGCCTCACGAACAGCTTCAACGTATGCATTACCTTCCTTTGCACTCTTGTCATCTACATTACATACATAGAGAACAGGTTTTGTTGTGAGAAGGAACATCTTCTTTGAAGCCTCTATCTCGTCATCGTTGTCGAGCTCGACTGTACGGGCACTCTTACCAGCAAGAAGTGCTTCCTTATATTTAAGGAGGACTGTATACTCTACCTTTGCGTCCTTGTCATGACCTACCATGGCAAGTTTCTCTGTCTTCTTGATACGTGCCTCTACTGTTTCAAGGTCCTTAAGCTGAAGCTCTGTGTCAATAATCTCCTTGTCGCGAACAGGATCTACAGATCCGTCCACGTGAACGATGTTGCCATTGTCGAAGCAACGGAGAACATGAATGATTGCATCACATTCGCGGATGTTTCCGAGGAACTGGTTTCCGAGTCCTTCACCTCTGCTGGCTCCCTTTACGAGACCTGCGATATCCACGATATCACATACTGCAGGAACGATGCGTCCTGGATGAACAATCTCAGCAAGTTTTGTGAGTCGCTCATCTGGCACACTCACCTGACCGAGCTGTGCATCGATTGTACAGAATGGAAAGTTTGCTGCCTGTGCCTTAGCACTTGAAAGGCAGTTGAAGAGTGTAGATTTTCCAACATTAGGAAGGCCTACGATACCTGCTTTTAATGCCATATAAAAAGACCCACCCCAGCCCTCCCTAAAGGGAGGAAGTCCAAGTCCTCGGAATTACCCATGTGAGAGGGCTGGAGTGTATGTTTTTGAAATTTATATTGAATATTTGAAATTAAATTGCCATTGCGTTATATTCCGGATGGTCTCCCTCCCCATAGAGGGGGAGGGTTGGGGAGAGGGTCTTTATTTTTAACACACCTGACTTCCGCCCTTGACTGGCTTCTCTACAGTTGTTACTGCGAGTGTGCCGTCCCAGTTCTCAGCAGAGAGAATCATACCTTCGCTTACGAGACCATTCTTGAATTCGCGTGGAGCAAGGTTGGCGATGAAGAGAACCTGCTTGCCTACAAGCTGCTCTGGCTCATACCACTGAGCAATACCGCTGACGATGGTGCGTCCCTTTGGTGTGCCGTCATCAAGCTTGAACTTGAGAAGCTTCTTCATCTTTGGTACTCTCTCACACTCGAGGACTGTAGCAACACGGATATCGAGTTTTGTGAAGTCGTCGAATGGAATGATGTCCTTAACTGGTGCTGCCTCAGCATTTGCCTCTGCGTTTGCCTTGATTGTTGCTTCAAGCTTGTCCATCTGGAACTTGATGACCTCATCCTCAATCTTAGAGAAGAGGAGCTCTGGCTTGTTGAGCTGCTTACCAGCAGGGAGGATATTTGTGTTACCAAGTTCTTCCCAGTTTACATCTGGCATGTTGATCATCTCACGAAGCTTTGCAGATGAGAATGGGAGGAATGGTTCGAATGCTATTGCAAGGTTTGCTGTGAGCTGGAGTGAGATATAGATGATAGTCTTCACACGCTCTGGGTCAGTCTTGATGACCTTCCAAGGCTCCTCGTCAGCGATATACTTGTTACCGATACGGGCAAGGTTCATAGCCTCCTTCTGTGCCTCGCGGAACTTGAATCCTTCGAGAAGTGCCTCTACCTTAGCCTTGATACTTACAAACTCTTCAAGTGTTGCTTTGTCTGTCTCTGTGAGTTCACCACACTCAGGAACGATACCGTTGTAGTACTTCTGAGTGAGCTGGAGAGCACGGTTTACGAAGTTTCCATAGACAGCTACAAGCTCATTGTTACAGCGAGCCTGGAAGTCTGCCCAAGTGAAGTCGTTGTCCTTAGTCTCAGGAGCATTGGCAGTAAGGACATAACGAAGCTCGTCCTGACGGTTAGGAAGTTCCTCAAGGTACTCGTTAAGCCATACTGCATAGTTCTTTGATGTAGAGATCTTGTTGCCTTCGAGGTTCAAGAATTCGTTTGAAGGCACATTGTCTGGAAGGATGTAATCTCCATGGGCTTTAAGCATAGCAGGGAATACGATACAATGGAACACGATATTGTCCTTACCGATGAAGTGGATGAGGCGTGTGTCCTCGTCTTTCCACCACTTTTCCCAGTTACCATATTTCTCAGGGTTCTTGTCGCAAATTTCCTTTGTATTTGAGATATAGCCGATAGGGGCGTCAAACCATACGTAGAGAACCTTTCCGTCTGCTCCCTCTACAGGAACAGGGATACCCCAGTCAAGGTCACGGGTTACGGCACGAGGTTTGAGTCCTCCGTCAAGCCATGACTTGCATTGTCCATACACATTGCTTCTCCACTCTGTGTGATCCTTCAGGATCCATTGCTCAAGCCATTCCTGGTACTGGTCGAGTGGGAGGTACCAATGCTTTGTTGCCTTCTTGACAAGTGGATTGCCATTGATGGCGTTAACTGGGTTGATAAGCTCGTCTGGAGAGAGTGTAGCACCACACTTCTCACACTGGTCGCCATAAGCACCTTCTGCGTGACAACGAGGACACTCACCCTTGATGTTACGGTCTGTGAGGAACTGCTTTGTCTCCTCATCGTAGAACTGCTCAGAAGTCTGCTCGATGAACTTGCCATCGTCGTAGAGCTTCTTGAAGTAGTCAGAAGCAAACTTATGGTGAATATCTGAAGTTGTACGACTATATACATCGAATGAGATACCGAAGTCCTCAAATGACTTCTTGATGATGCCGTGGTAACGGTCCACAACATCCTGAACTGTACAACCTTCCTTCTTTGCACGGATTGTTACAGGTACTCCGTGTTCGTCTGATCCACCTACGAAAAGTACCTCTCTACCCTTGAGGCGGAGGTAGCGGACATAGATGTCAGCAGGCACATAAACACCGGCGAGGTGGCCGATGTGAACTGGTCCATTTGCATATGGAAGAGCTGAAGTGACGGTTGTTCTTTTGAAATTCTTCTGTTCCATCTTAATTAATTTTTACACATTTGGGTGCAAAGGTAGTAAAAATTAATTACACTTCTTTAATATAGGGGAGTTTTTTAAGGTTGTGAGGTGATGCTTGCCTTGTCGTTTCTGCTTTCGTTGAAATAATCTTAAGTGAAGTTGTTATTCCTCTGTTATTTACTTGTAATCAGTTTGCAAAGATAGTCTTTCAGTTCATCTCTAAAAGAATCGCTGACAGGAAGGGTTGTGCCATTGCTCAGTTTGACATTATTTTTCGATACCTCGTCAATCTTACTCATATTCACGATGTATGACCTGTGTATCCTTCTGAAACCTAAGTCCGTCAGTTGTTCACTTATCTTACTGATAGGCATGAGTGTCATGAGGCGTTCCCCATTGTTCAGATGAAGACGCAGATATTCTCTCATTGACTCTATATAGATGATGTCATTGGTATTGACCTTAACAACCTTATAGTCAACCTTCAGGTAAAGACATTGCTCGTTATTATTGTTTGCATGTTGTTCTGCCTGTAAAAGCAGATACTGTCTTTTCACCTTTTCTGCAGATTTCTGGAACTCAAGAAAGCCGAAAGGCTTTAGAAGATAGTCAATGGCATTTACCTTATAGCTGTCAAGTGCATACTGACTATATGCTGTTGTGAATACCACAAGTGGAGAATGGGATAGTGATGCAACAAATTCAAGTCCATTGACTTCTGGCATATTTATGTCAACGAATATGGCATCTACGTCCTGCCTCTCCAATACTTGCTTGGCTGTGATTGCGTCACTACAAACATCTACCAGTGTGAGGTATGGTGTACGCTCAATCATTGACTTCAATTGAAGCAAAGCAAGTGGTTCGTCATCTATTGCAAGGCATCTTATCCTTGTGCTGCTATTGGTATCTGTAGCCATACTTCAAATGTATTGTCTTTGTTGTCTTTTATGCTTAGTGTATGATTATCTCCAAAGATGAGTTCGAGACGCTTACGGGCATTCTCTATACCTATTCCATGATGTTCGTCACCTTTCTGTTGGTTGTGGCGACTGTTTATACATAGGAAACTTAAGGACTCTCGCTTTTCGTCAGTTGTAACATACAGATTTATGAATGACTGGTGCCTATTGCTTACTCCGTGTTTGAATGCATTCTCCACAAAGCAGATAAATAGTAGTGGAGGAACAGTTATTCCGCTCATATCCTGAGGTGTGGAAATCTCTATGTCTACCTTTGAAGAGTAACGAAGCTTCATGAGTGAGATGTACAACTCGATGAATTGCATCTCCTTCTCTAATGGCACCATTTCCTCGCTACTATCATATAGGACATACCTCATGAGTTTAGAGAGGTCAATGATTGTTCTCTGGGCTTTCTCCTTGTCTATGTCTATGAGAGCATGGATATTATTGAGTGTGTTCATGAAGAAGTGAGGGTTTATCTGGTACTTGAGGTAGTCAAGTTCCATGGCAAGTTTCTCCTTCTCCAAAGATAAAAGTCTATTCCTTGTCCTTCTGTTATTGTTGAGTGAGACAATACCAAGATCCATACCCATTAGTAGTAGTGCTATGACAATCCTACCCATGGCAGGTGCCCTAAGTAACATGTGCTTAGGTTCAAATCTGTCATGATGTGGATTGAATGGATGATGAGGTTTCTCGTCTCTGTGTCTCATGCCAAAATCGTGGTCATGGAAGTCGTCATGTGGACCTCTATGTGGCTTGTGCCATCCGTCTCTGTGATTTTGGTCCATGTCTTGGTTCCAATGCCTCTTGTCTACCATCTCCTTGTCAGGTCTCTTTGGCATACCTTGGTGCAGTTCAATCTGGTACCATGTGTAGCACCCTAAGATAGTGAGAGTGCATATTGCATAAGTGATGTATTTTCTTTTGTCATAAAGTGGAATGAGCAGATAGTGGTGAATAGTAAATATGAGTACGAATGGCAGTAGCATCTTCCATGTCTTGAATAACTCAAAACTATCGAAAACAGTACTGTTTATTACTGACTCATAATACAGATAAAGGGCGGGGGAGACAAATATTATTGCCCACCCTGCCCATATCATCATATTTTCAGTCCTCTTCTCTGTCGTCATTTTGCAGTTATGGTTGTAGTTGTACCACTTGTAGTGACTGTCGGATTAATGAAGAATACATCTCCAACACTCTCACTACACTCTGTTGGTTTACTTGTTCCATATTTTACAGTCACACTTCCCTTGCCAAGGTTTGGTGCTGTAAGGAGTGATAGGGTGTTGCTACAACTTGCTCCGAACTTATAGGTACATATTGGTGTACCGCTTGTAGAGTATAGTGTATAGTAATAAGTGCTATTATAGCTTGAAGGTGAAGACCCCAAATAGTAGCCCTGACTTGCAGAACCAATGCTGCTTGAGCCACCTCCGCCTTGTGAACCTCCAGCACTTATGGCAATACCGCCTTTAACAATAATGTATGAGTTGTTGTCACAGTCGAGACCTTCTTCTGGACTTCCCTTTGTAGTATAGGCAAAGATGTTACCGCCAGCTATTGTTATGGCTCCACTTCTTCCGTAGTTGGAGTCAACAGCATCATTACCATTTGACCAGCAAGCTGTTGTACCTCCGTTGAAGATTACCTGTCCTCCTGAGTTGATACAGTCATCGTAGCACTTGAAATAATGTGTGCCACCATTGATATTGACAGCTTTCTTGCCTTCCAGTCCTTCAGCACCATCAGTTGATGTGTTTATGGTCATGTTGCCGCCATACACATTGATAGTATCCATTGCCTTTATAGCTTTTGATGATGTGCCACTATTCTGACTATTGTTTCCTCCAGGCCAGTTTCCTCCAGGTCTGAATCCGCCCCATTGATTGTTTGTGCTACCTGTGCTTGATGTTGTGCCTGTTGATTTTGTTCCAGATGTTGTGACTGCCAGTTTTGGTCCTGTACCATCATCCTTGTTTCCTATGTTGATGTTGGTGTCGGACTTAATGCCCATGCTTCCTTTGCCACTCATGGAGATGTTGAGTGTTCCGCCAATGATGTCGATATTGTTGTCTGCCTTCATACCTTTTATAGTATCGGCTGATGCAACAATACTGAACTGACCATTATTTATGCAGATACTTCCATCTTCATAGCCATCTTCGTTAGGCTCTCCATCAAGTTCCACATCGATACCATCTCCAGTTGTCTTGTTGATGTTGACATTGAATCCGTTGGCAAGGAAATACTGCTTGCAATGAATACCGTCCTTTGCGGCACTGACTATATTTATTGTACCGTCGGATTTCTTCAGTTTGATGTATTCCTTTGCAGCTATGGCATGGGCTGTATTACCTGTCACATTTAGTGTTCCTGCCTTGTCAATCTCAAGGTGTCCCTTGCAGTAGAGGGCTGCCTTCTGTTCTCCATTCTTGCCATCAACAAGTGTGTTTATTGTGCCTTTCTTAATATCGAGTGCTATTCTCTTGCCACATTGGATATCAATGGCAGCACCACGATTGTTTGTGAGAGTCAGTCCATTGAGTATGATACTTGTCTTGTATGTACCGTTATAGAGGAACTGTCCGTTAGAGGTCTCTCCACTCAGAGTTGTCTTTATCTCTTCGGATATATTTGTGTTGTCAATGACAACATCTGCATTTGTAATTGTTGCACTTACTCCTCTCATGAAGTAAGGGTTAATCACCCTTGCCTCGTTTCCGGCGTAGTGAACAGCAAGTCCATCAGGTAGTTGGTCATGCTTCATCTCGATGATGTTATCCATGTCAATTACCTGTGAACCATTCACAATGAGTTTGTCACCAGATTCATTGAATGTTATCTCCGAAATGCTGTCAAGTGCCACTACATTGGTAATGCCATTGTTCAGAATGATGAATAGAGCATTGCTCTTTGGCTCATCATTGGCAAATGAAGAAGCTGAAGCGAGCATCATAAGCGATGCAAATATAAGTCTTTTCATCATTATTATTTATTAAGTATGATAATCTTTTGTGTCTTGTCTCCCACTTTGATGATATAAACCCCGTTAAGGTTTATTTTTGTGTTTATCTTACCATTGTTGTCAGTCATACCGCTGACTATCTTTGTACCGTTTATGTCAAAGATACTGAATGGTAAACTCGCCGAACCCTGACTTATTGATTCGATGGCTGTTACGACAGAGGTGAAAGTGATTGACTTGATCTCATCAATACGAAATTGGTATTTCTGGTCATTCTTGTGAGTAATGATCATTTGTTCGCCCTCATATTGTATTGAGCGGATATTGTTAGTCACAAAACTATGTTCTACCTCATCCGTTGATTTCATTACCATTGCTTTGGCTTCCTGTGCGTTTGAATCAATGGACAGCAGAAACAATGATGTCATTGTTAGTGTTTTAACCGTCATTTTTTTGTAGTAGTAAAATGGTTTGTATAATAGTATATTCAAGTTTATATCCGTATGTTTTGGGTTAAAGTTTTTCTCATGGATGACCTGAGAAAGTCTTTAACCGTTACAAAATTATATACAAAACCGTTTCGTGTCAATACTACCTTGTCTGCTTATCTACCAATGACACCAATAAATCTACGAGTCAAACACCTTTGCCTGATTTTCATGCCTTATAGTTCAATTCCTAATCGGAATACTCCAATAACCTGCTGTCTTCCATCCTGTGAGATGAAATGTGCAGTTGGCTGGATGAATAGATATTCGTTAATAGGAATCTTGCAGGTTAGTTCTGTAGCCCACTCTTCTGTGTCCTTGAAGTGAGCGTAGTCGGTGAATAATCCTAACTCTGCGTCCTTTATGTTTATTTCTCCTCCAATACCTACGAAGTCCTTACAGTAACTGCTTGAATGGAAGGCATGTGAGTATCCACCTATAAGAGTGGTATTGTCAGCAACCTTCTGCTCAGCATAAGTCCATAATGTGTTGCGAACCTTGTGTCCTTCTATATCATCTAGTTCTCCATAATGAAGACTTCCTCCGAAGAAATAGTGACTGTCATTATACTTGTATTCTGCCTGGGCAAGGGCGAAGATACCGTCGCTTTTAGGACAGAAGCGGAACACGTTCTCACGACCTGTAAACTTGTTATAGCCAACACCGTTATAAACTGCACCTACTATTCCCATGCTTTCAGAATCATACTTGTAGTGCATACCTATTGAGGCAACAGGATAGTTGGCGATAGGGTAGTTGAAAGACAATGTTGGGTAGATGCCACATGAACTGTTAGTAAACAAAGATGTAACATCACTTGTGAAGAAGTCCTCATTGACATTGTGTACGCCAAAGAGCAGGATGTTGTTATCATCGATGCTCCATTCTATACCTCCTACTGAAAGCGCAAGAATCATGTTGTCCACTTCGATGTTTGAGAAAACCTGCATGTCATTAGCTATGGAGGTGTCGTTTGTCTTTGCTGTACTCAGGGTAGAAACCTTTACTCTTACGTTTTTTGATAAAGGTAACTCTCCATTGAGTTTGAGAAGATTGACGAAGTTGTTGTCTCCCTTGAAATTTGTCTGCAGTTCAGTTGTGTACTCTACGCCGAAGCTTTGAGCAAAAAGAAGATGGCTATCCAATGTGAGGATAGTCATCATGAGTATAGATATTATTTTCTTTGTCATTCTGTTATTTTTTCTGCAAAGGTATGGAATAAGTATAGCATTACCAATAAGTGGGTATTAAAATACCTATATTTGAGTATAGCATGATTGATGCAATAAAATACCAATACTTAGTATGTGTTATTCAATAGGGTGTCCAAAGTTAATCTAAGAATTTATGTGTTGGACTTTAGTGTATGTTTCATTTACGTAACATTTACCATTTGTTTACTTTTTGTTTACTGTTTTTTAATTAAATCATATGCAGATATATATGTCAGATTGTTTACTTTTTGTTTACTTTTTTGTCTTTTTTTTTTTTGCTGTTGAGTCTCTTTTGCATAACTTTGCATCACAAAAATTAAGTAGAAACTCGTATTTGTTTAAGACAATCTTGTTACTCCAAATCTGTGCTTTAGTTTGAAGTTGACTTATTGCACACAACTTCGTTTTGGAATATGAGATACAGTAAGGACTGATCATCCTTGCACCCCTTTGAAATCGTATGAACACCCTGATCAGGTGGCATTATGGTGGAAAAGACAACAAATATTTTTATTAAACTCTCCGAGCGGTTTTTGTCATCGTAAGGAAAAATAAAACTGAAAAATTAATAATGAAAAGTATTTTTAAGACAACTCTTGCAGGGGCTGTTATTGCCACTGTAAGTATGGGGTCGTATAAAGCTTATGACTCCTATGTGGCTTCATATATGTCAGAAGAAGAATTGCTTTTGGCTGAGAATGTTGAGGCGTTAAGCTTTGACTCAGATGCAGGCTCTTCGAAAAAGAAGAAAATTTTGGTACCAAATAAGAGTGGCTCTTGCTGGGATTGCAAAATTACTAAGCGAGAACCTATTTATAGTAATGGAAGATATGTTGGCGATAGGACTTATCAAACTTCAAGTTGTACAGGAAGTACATGGCAAACATGTAAAAGAGAAACTGTGGACGATGAAAATGCACAAGATAGGTGTACAAAGCAAAATTGTCCAGATGGACAATATACTCAAAAACAATATGAGGGTTGGTTTCCATACTAAACAATATTAATTGGTTTTGTTCCATTTTATGGCATTGACATAAATGGAATATCTATAATTTAGGTTTTGCAGGCTTCAACTTCAAATGATTGATGGAACTATTGGTATTAAATAAGATATTAAAAATCAGTTCGCTTTATTAGTAATTTTAATTTTGTGTCTTTTTATATTCTTTAGCCTTTTATTCTGTTAATATGAAGTGAATTAGAAGTTTGCAAAACTTTAATTAATAATTATTTATTATGAGATTTTTGTATTTTTTGTTGCTCACTCTTCTTGTAGGATGTAGTGATAGCACTAATAAGAGTTTGTTGGAATTAGATTTGACAAATGTAGATGATTCAATTGTGAATTTAACAGATATCGCTGAAATTTGTGAAATAACAGCTTTTGAAAATGTACGAGAAGGAATGTTGAGTGATGTTCAAAAAGTTCAGGTTGTTGATACTTCAATATATATTTATGATGAAGGACGTGAACCTGCAATAATTAAATTTAATGACAAGGGGAAGTATATATGTCATATAGGGAAAATAGGGCATGGTAGAGATGAGTATGATTATATAGATGACTTTGCAGTAAATGAGTTTAATAATTGTGTAGCTATATTAACAGAAGGAAGTGTCGTAAAAATCTATGATTTGGAAGGACACTACTTGAATTACAAGATTCTTAAACCAGCAGAAGATGTTAGGTTTAAGAAGATTGTTAGTTTTATGGATGGGTATGTTTGTTATTCGTTTACTCCTGGATGTGAGGATCGTGATGAGTTGTACTTTTACGATAAAGATTTTAATCTCAAGTGTTCCCAGTTGAGGCAACTACCTTTTGATGTTTCTTCTCGTTCTTTTGTGCTGAATCCAATGTGTAGTACAAACTCCCAAATGTGCTATTTCGATTTTCATAGACATACAATAAACATGTTCTCTGAAGATCCAAGCCTATATAAAAGTTATAGACTCTTTTCTCAAAAAATGGTGGATGAGAAGGGATTTAAGGATGACAGATTTTTTAATAATTTGTTGGAGTATGACTTTGTTAATGAGCATTTATTATTAGATAATATGATTTATCTGAAGCTTTGTATAAATCAGGAATTGTGTATCTCGCGCATTAATCTTGATGATCTGTCTGTAAAAACAAATAGATGTGGATGGATTCCAGAATTTAACTGTTGTGCTAATGGTTTCTTGTATTCTATTTTTTCTCCGGAAATATTATTGTCTTTTTATGAAGACACCCCAAGGTATCCACAAGCCATAGTACAAAGTGTAAAATCTAAATCTAAATACTTTATAAAAGATTATTCTACGCTTTGTAATTTTGCAATTATTAAAATGAAAATGAAGTAAAAATATGAAACCCAAAAAATATATATATTATTTGTTTCTATTAATATTTGTATCATCGTGTTATCAGGATATGAATAATAGTATAGCTGATTTTAAGTCGCATGAAATAAGAATTCCTTATGATTCTCTAGATTACAAAATATGTTCTTTATATAAGAGTGATGCAAAAAAGAAATATTGTATTAAGTATGTGACTTATGTGCAACGTGTGGGGTGTACTTATTGTTCAATCAAAGAAATAGCTGAAATGGAGAAAAAAAACATTGATCAGGAATGCTATAATGACGTAGAATTTGTTTATATCTTTGGTACTGATATGAAAATGTATGATTGGCTTTATAGTAAATTATGTAATTTCAGAATTGAAGGCTCTGTTTATATTGATACTTGCAACGCTTTCCTTTCTGCTAATCCTCATATACCGGACAATGAACTCTTTCACACATTTGTGATAAACAATGATGGAAAAGTCCTTATGGTTGGTAATCCATTCCAAAATGAGAAGATGGAGGCTCTATTTCAAAAGATCATAGCAAATGAACGTAAGAATCAATAACATTAGTGTCCCGTTAAAACGAGATAGGAGTTATCTAACTTTCTAATATTTAATCGTGTATGATGTGAATTTCGTGTATTAGATTTGAAATGGTTATCTTTGTGCCTTTTTATATAAAGGCATTATGAACAAAGGTAAAACCATATTTTCTCAACTCATGTCATTAATCCCAGAAAGAGAATTCAGGGAGTGTGTAGAACGCTACAAAGGAAATTTCCGAGCAAGGAATCTATCATGCAAAGATCAGTTCCTTGTCATGAGTTTCGCTCAATTGACTATTTTATTAAACTCTCCGAACGGTTTTTGTCATCGTAAGGAAAAATAAAACTGAAAAATTAATAATGAAAAGTATTTTTTAGACAACTCTTGCAGGGGCTGTTATTGCCACTGTAAGTATGGGGTCGTATAAAGCTTATGACTCCTATGTGGCCTCAAATATGTCAGAAGAAGAATTGCTTTTGGCTGAGAATGTTGAGGCATTAAGCTCTCCAGGAGAATCTGGTTCTAATATGGTGTTAGTGCCAACAAGAACGTGGTATGGTTATTATAGTTGTTACGATTTTGTTGATACTGGTATTTCAAGAGTAAATAAATGGGGACTTACCGAACATTTATGGTCAAGTAAGGCTAATGATTATCATTGGAGGGATTGTATTTCTATACCTAGTAACGGAAATCATGAATGTGATAAACCAGAAGATTGTACAAGTGGCAGTAAGACTGCTCAGTCTGATGAATGGAAATATTATTTGGATCCACGTCTTGTGTATAATAACTAATTAACTAATCAATAAAAGTCCGTATTTTCTATCTGATAGATAGAATTTATGGACTTATAAAACAATTTTTGATTATGAAATTATTTTATTTGTATTTTTCTTTATTGTCTTTGCTATCTTTATGTTCATGTAAATCATCATTTGTTAATAATTATAACGTTAGTGAAGTTAATATGTCATATCAAAAGAAGGTCGTGTCTTTGAGTGGCATATTTGAAGATTTTGAATTAATTCCTCTTGAGAACAACAGGTCTTGTATGTTAAGCAAGGTAACAAAGTTTTATGCTAGAGATGGAAAATTCTTTTTCTTGGACAAACAAGGTACTCCAAGGGTTCTATGTTTTGATAAAGGTGGACGTTTTTTAGGGAATATAGGTAACGTGGGAAATGCAAAAAATGAATATATATGGATTAATGATATTGCCGTAAATGAAAAAGGACATGTATTTGTTTTAGATCCCAAAAATAGAATGCTGAATTATGATTCTAAAGGTAAGTGTTTGAAGGTACAACAGATAGAATCGGATAATATGTTTTGGCGTATAGATGTTCATAAGGATATGTTTATATGTGTTTCTTCTCATAGAGATAATAGAAGTTTTAACAATGGAGAACATCTAATATATATTTATGATAAGAATATGAATTTAATAGATGAAAAAGTTGAATTGAATGATTCTGAACTTTCTAATTATCCGCTTATGGATTATCCTATTAATGTTTCTAATGGTAAGTGTATGTTCTTTGACTTCTTTCAAAATAAATTCTATATAATGAATTTAGCAGATTTTACATTGTGTGATGAATGCGTGGTAAAAACTCCTAACACATACACCTATGAGAATTTTGAAGATAATAGTTTTTCAAAAAAGTACTATGATAGAATTCTCTGTGCTTACTATTTTGAAAACAAAATTAGAGGTTGGATGAATTATGATAGATTTATAAGATATTATGAATATGATACTACGAATAATCTTTCGAATGTATATGATTATGTGTCTATAGTTCCAGAATGTATGTCATATAGTGGAGGTTATTATTATGCTTTGATAACTCCAGAAGCGTTGAAAAACTATAAAGAAAATAGTAAAGGTTTTGATGACGAATTAATAAACATAACAAGCAATGACAAGTATTTAGATTTGCGTAATAACTATTATGTGCTGAAAATGAGAGCTAAGAAAAATGTAGAATTTCTTGATAATGTGCAGTATGAATAAATGTCTTTTTATGCTGATTTGTACTATTGTATTTGTTAGTTGTATTATTCTGGTGTCATGTTAATCCAGTAGAAATGTTACAGTTATTGATTGTGTTGGTATGCCAGAAGAACCAAATGGAAATACCATTTTATTTGTATGTAAAAAGACAGAATGGGATGATACTGTAGCAAATATGGATGATAGTTCGGAAAATAAATTAATCGTCATGTCATTTTGCTGGTGATTATGTAATGGGAAAATGTCGTGTAGTACATTTGCCATCGGAGTACCAAAGTTTTGTCTTGTTCGCTGTTATGAATCAGTTTGTCAGTCAAAATGCCTGTGTTGCCCCTTCTAAGTATCTCCGAAATATCTCAACAATATAAATTAAAATGGTACCAATTTATTATTGAGCCATTTCTAAAAATGTTATCTTTGCACACAAATCCTTGATTAACGCGAGCTCGATGAATTTAATCGCGCATGGCGCGGACGAAAGAAGAAACAGGGAAAAACAAGAAAGAACAATCCGACTATTTTACAATTGCCATGCGTAACATATCGACCGGATGGAAATAGTCAAATAGTACTTCTAGAAATGTTTTTTATGTTTTACTTCTCTTTGGTCAGTGAGATTGCTGCGTTAAGTCCTTTGGTTTTGCGAAGCACTGTTTTTTTACATGGCCGCTTGTGGAAAAAAATATAGCACAAGTGGCTGGACACCATAGTTAAGTGATGAAAAAAATAACATATAGATGAACAGAATACTTACTATTATTATTTCTCTTTTTTGTGTTGCATCATGTCTTGCCAAGGATTTTTTGGTAAAGGCAGGAAGTGTTGTAAAGGTGTATATGCCAAGGGTGGACAGACCTGTGGCATATACAGCACTTGATATGTTTGGGGGTGACATGGAGAATGTCCTATCCTGTCATTTGGTTCCTGCAAAGATTAAGAAGCAGGCAGATATCGTGGTTATGTTGAGGAATAATCTTCCACGTGAGGGTTTTTCCATTGATGTAAAGAAAGGACAATTATATGTGTTTGGAGCTGATGCACATGGCATAGCATACGGTTTACTCGAGGTGTCGCGAATGATTGGTGTAAGTCCTTGGGAGTATTGGGCTGACTGTTCACCTCGTAAGTTGGATTGCTTTACCCTGAGTGATGGATATCATGATGAACAGTATCCTGCCGTAGAGTATCGTGGTATCTTCATAAATGATGAGGACTGGGGACTTAGTCCTTGGGCAACAAGGCAGGAACCTGAAGCATGGACAATAAGGGAAGGTCGCATAAAGGGGGCAATAGGTCCAAAGGTGAATGAGAAGATATTCCAGCTGATGTTGCGCCTTCGTGCCAACTATTACTGGCCTGCGATGCATGAGTGTTCCCAGCCTTTCTTTACAATAAAGGGTAACAGAGAGGTGGCAGAAAAATATGGCATCTATGTGGGTGGCTCACATTGTGAACCTATGGCTACTTCTCCTGCCGCAGAATGGAGCCTATCAGGACAGGGGGACTATAACTATGTGACTAATAGTGATAATGTCAGGAGTTTCTGGCAGAAACGCCTGAATGAAGTAAAAGGACAGGAGATTGTCTATACCATCGGAATGCGTGGAGTACATGACGGTTCTATGCAAGGCGTTAAGACAAAAGAGGATAAGTTGAAGTATCTGCAACAGGTTATTGACGATCAGCGGGAAATGCTCAAGGCTGTTAACACAGATGTGACTAAGGTTCCGCAGGTGTTTGTACCTTACAAGGAGGTTCTGGAAATTTATAAGTCTGGTTTGCATGTACCTGACGATGTGACGCTGATGTGGACAGATGACAACTATGGATACATACGTCATTTCCCGGACTCTGTGGAAAGAGGAAGGACTGGTGGAAATGGAGTGTATTATCATGTGAGTTATTGGGGACGTCCTCATGACTATCTATGGCTTAACTCCCTGTCTCCCGATTTGTTACAGAACCAGATGCTGGAGGCTTATTCTCGTGGCATTCGTAAGATGTGGATACTTAATGTGGGAGATATAAAACCATCTGAGTATCAGATTGAACAGTTCATGCAGTTGGCGTGGACTGGAAAGATTGTCAACTGTATGGATGCCTTTGTCCAGAGGGAGTTTGGCAAGGAATATGTATCTGAACTTAGAGATATTCTTCTGCGGTACTTTGACTTGTCTGCAGAGATGAAACCAGAGCACATGGCTGGTACTCGTGTGGAGGAAGCTGATAAGGCATACTGGAACAAGATACATCCTATTTCTGACTGGACAAAGGCAAAGGTGCAGCAACGTGTAAGGAGTTATCAGGACTTGTCTGACAGGGTGGAGAAACTTTGGAAGACTATTCCTGATGACCGTAGGGATGCATTCTTCCAACTTGTGAAGTACCCTGTTCAGGCTGCTACGCAGATGAACTTCAAGTTCTTGTGTCCTGACCACTGTGTTGAGGCTTATGATAGTATTCAGTCTTTGACCTACACATATAACAAGATTTGTGCCGGAGGCAAGTGGAATGGCATAATGGATGCCTCACCACGCAATTTGCCTGTGTTCTCACGTGTTACTCCTGATATGCTTCCTTCCTACCCCGATTCGTCTATGTGGAGGGTGATTGACAGTCATGGTGACGGACATAATTTCTTGTTTACTACTGAGGCAGGAACAGATTCAGTATCTCTTCGTATAGAACTTGTACCTAACCATCCTTTTGAAGGTGAACGCCTTGCCTTTGCCGTGGAGGTGGATGGTTACAGGAGTGAGGATATTGAATACCAGACATACGACCGTAGTGAGGAGTGGAAGCAGAATGTCATTCGTGGATATGCTGTAAGGGTTGTTAATGTTCCACTTGACCCAACGAAGACGCAACATAAGATTCGTGTGCTACCTGCTACTCCAGGCGTTGAGTTGAAAAGGATTCTTGTCTCTTGTCGGAATAGTCAAAATTGATCTTATGAATCGGTTAAGATGAGTGATGAATTTAGAAATAAATCAGAGTAATGTGCATTTATTGCTTCCTGCAAAGATTTCTGTGGTGGCTGCAATGTTTGCAGAGGATAATAAATGCACGAAGCTTGATTCCTTAAGAAAATTCTATTCTTCTGATATTTACCAGCAACTTCAAAACGAGCAAACAAAGTTTTGGCATCTTGGACCTGTTGCTTTATATGAGATGTGGCAGGAGGAAAACGTGAATGTTATAGATCGGAAAAGACTGTAAATAGTTTTTTCCGTATTTTTTTGCTCATGTCGTGAATATTTCTTTCCTTTGCAAGTGATTCCTTGCAGAGTCCACTATAGGGTGGGTAAAGTTTGGAATGGTACTCTTTTTGAGTGCCGACATTGACTAAAAGGCGTTTTCTACGCTTTGTTCTTGACTCATAGAAACTTCGCAACTTTCATTAATAGACAAGACAAGGTTACTGAGAATGTCCTCGGGTGGATTATATCCGTGCGTGTATAGTTACAATTGTATCCTATTAATAGGATGCAATTGTCTATACGCATATATAATATAATCACATGGCGTGGGCTTCTGCAGTTACTTGTTCTTCTATTAAGGGTAATGCGAAGACCTCTATGGGTGGGATGAGTAACGAGACTCCCCGCCTTTTTCATTTTAAAACAAATGACGAAACCATTGGGGAATGGGTTGTTGAAGTTAAAATGAACAATAAACTGAAGGTCGTATTTCTTTTGTTTGTATATTCCATACTAATGTTTGCAAAAGTAGGGTATACAATATGTATTCATAGTGGTAGAAATGTAGATTATATACCAGTTGACACTATTGACAGTATTATTTTTAGAGATAGCTGTATGTTCGTATCTCTTAAAAATAATGTTCAAATTAATTATTCGCTAATAGATTCTTTATCTTTTTGTGAAGCAAAAGAAAAAGATACTTTATTCCTTGTGTATGAAGGAGAATCAGTTGCTGTTTCAAATCCTTTGATTGATAAAATTAGTGTCATCTCCAATGATAGTAATGCTAATGTCTTTGTTTTTATAAGGAATGCATTCGATGAACCTGTTATTTGTGTAAATGGATACACAAATAATGGAAGTCTAAAGATTGATTCTGAAATTGATTATAAGCTTGTATTAAATGGAGTAAGTATATCGTCATTACAAGGACCTGCATTTAATTCTGTATCGAAACAAAAGGTGTTTGTGGAACTTGTAGATGGAACAAATAATTCTTTTATAGATAATAATAGCCATTTTGTCGATACAACTGAAGTTTCCAATGGATGTTTTAATGTGAATGGTGCTGTTGCTTTTTGTGGAAGTGGAATGCTTTCATTGGAAGGAAATTATAAGCATGCTGTGTATTCAAAAAAGTCAATTACTTTTTATGACGGAACATATAATATTGTTTGCTCAAAATCAGATGTGATTCATTCTGGAAAAAACATATCTATTAATGGCGGTAATTTCTTATTGTCATGCACGGGTGGAGATGTTTTTGACCTTGATGGAGATTTTTGTATGGCAGATGGATGTGTAAACATGTCTATATCTGGAGTGGCTTCAAAGGGTATTAAATGTAAGGGAACTGTTAATCTGAATGGAGGAAGTATATCTGCTTTGGCTGATGGAAAAATAAAAAACAATAATGGAAAACTAAGCTACTGCTCAATATTTAAGTGTGACTCCATTATGGTAATAAATGGGGGTGATTTTAATCTTGTAAACAACAGTCCTGGAGGTAAATGCATCTCTGTTGACGGAAATTTATATATTAATGGCGGTACGCTAAGTTTGACAACTCATGGTGATGGATGTGAATACATAAACGAAGATAATGTTGTTGATTATTATACATCAAAGTGTGTGGTTTCTGATGATTCTCTATTTATAAATGACGGAATTATCGAGTGCTTAAGTACAGGTATAGGTGGAAAAGGAATTGTTGCGGAGCAATACATTTCGATAGGTAAACATCATGATATCGAATATCTTCAAGGACCTTGTATTACTGTTAAAACGACAAACTCCTGTATAGTAAATGATATAGATGAAGATGTTAGATATGGATGTCCTAAAGCAATTAAGTCTAGTACGAACCTTGATATATATAGTGGTAAAATTTACTGTCATACATTAGGTATGGGTGGCGAAGGAGTTGAGTGTGGAAAGTTTTTTAATTTCTATGGAGGTAGTCTTGAATGTGATTGTTATGATGATGGAATTAATATTGGAGAAAAATTTGAAGTGTTAGGAGGAAAGATATATTGTAATTCAATAGATAATGACGGAATTGATTCTAATGGTTCTGTAATAATTAGAGATGGAATGGTAATATCTGTTAATCAGAAGTTGCCTAATGAAAGCATTGATACGGAGGGCTCTGATTTACATGTGTATGGTGGTACTGTTATTGGTATAGGAAGTGCAAATGTAAAGATGGGAGAACAACCTTGTTTGCATTATAATACCCAGTATAATAATGATGTGTCAAAGCCTATATCCAGAGGACTAAAAGTTACATGTGGTAAGTATATTAGTATTATGGATGAAGATAGAAGTATAATATCAGTAAGGAATCTTAATGAGAATAGACGAGTGTATGTAACTGCTTTTATTCCAGAATTTCGTGATGGTCATTTGTATAGGATATGTGAAGGAGATAGTTCATCACTCTCCAACAACTTTCTATTTCATGAAAATGTTATTCTTGATAGTCAACTTGAAAATATACAACAGATAATGGTGTTTATGCCAATGTTTAACAATAATTTTTAGTTAAAATGAGTAAATTTAAGAATTTATGGCTTAGAGCCTGTTTGATTTTGATAGCGTTTTGGGCATCAAATCAATTTTCATTTGCTTATAGTTTTAAAGTGGATGGAATTTACTATGACATTATTAGTGGTACAAAGAATGCTTCTGTTACTTATATGAGTACTACAACTACATCTGGATATGGTGGTGGATTTACTACATATAACTCACCATATTCGGGAAATGTGGTAATACCTGCTATAGTGGAGTATAATGGAGTTAAATATACTGTTACAAGGATAGGAAATCATGCTTTTGATGACAGTGAAGTTGAAACAGTTATGCTACCTAATACTATAACAGAAGTTTATGATGGAGCTTTTACTAATTGTGGTAAACTAAAAGAAATTCTTCTTCCAAATACAGTTACGTATATAGGAAAGAATGCTTTTTCTTATTGTACAAGCCTTAAGTCGTTTATCATTCCTCCATCTATGTTGAATTCTATAAATGATTATGTTTTTTATGGTTGTACTTCATTAGAAGATTTGTATATACCTTCTAAGGTGAATAATTTTAGATTATGGGCTTGTAATAATCTTTATAGCCTATGTAATATATATGATTATGCAACTGAAGCACAAGGCCATTCTGAGGGACCTGTATGGAGTAATCTTAAAAGTGGACAGGTTCATGTAGCTGCTGACTTGTCAAGTAGTTTTGACGGATTTCCTATTGCTGGTGGATCATGGAAGGTAGTAGAAGATCTCCAAATGGTTTCTTCTGTTACGATAAGTAGTAACATGGACGTTACTGTTGGAAGTACAACTACAATAGAAGCAATAGTATTGCCATCAAATGCCTCTAATAAGCAACTCTTTTGGAATTCCTCAAACCCAGATGTAGCATCAGTTACTCATAAGGGAGTAGTAACTACAAAAAAGGTCGGAACTACCACTATAACAGCTGAGTCAACAGATGGTAGTGGCATAATTAAAACTTGTGTATTGACTGTTAAAGAACCAACTTTAACACTTGTTGATGGAAATGTTTATAATGTAAATAATCAAAAAGACTATAGCTCTATAACTTATTCCCGTACCTTCAACAACACTAACTGGCAAGCACTCTATGTGCCATTCTCTATGTCATACGATGACTGGAAGGATGATTTTGAGATGGCTAAAATTAATAATGTTAATATGTATGATACAGATGATGATGGCAATGTGGATGAGACTGTTCTTGAAATCATAAAGATAAAGAAGGGTTCTTTAAAACCAAACAATCCTTATCTTATCAAGGCAAAGACTGTTGGCGATAAGAGTATTATATTAGAAGATGCTACGGTATATCCTGCTGCAGTAAATTCTCTTGATGTCTCAAGTTCAGAAATGAAATTTACTTTCACAGGTACTTATTCTGGTGTTTCTGGTAGTGAAATGGTTACTAACAAATACTATGCGCTTTCTGCTGGCGCGTTAAGTTATACAGAGTCTTCAAGCATTTCTCTTAAACCTTACAGATGGTATATGAAGGTGGAGAGTAGGGATCCACAGGTAATGCTTCAATCTATGGCTAATTCGAGAATCCGTATTAAGGTTGTTGGTGAGGATGAGACTACAGGTGTTGACAATGTGGAGAATGTCGTAGAAGATTCCAAGATTATCTATTCTATTGATGGACGTGTGGCAGGTAATAATGGAACTGCAGGGCTTAGACCGGGTGTTTATTTTTCAAATGGTAAGAAATTTATTGTAAAGTAGGGATATGGCAAAGAAAGATTATGTAATTCCATGTGCGAAAACAAATGCGGCAAAATTAAGATGCTCAATTCTTGCAGGAAGCATTACTGCAACTCAAGAAGCGGCAGGAGTACCACATGATACTCCGCATATAAACAAAGCACCTCTTGCAGAAGGAGGAAATTTCGATTAGCAACGAACTTGTTTCTATAAAATTATGAGTGGGTGTGTCAACGTCATATCAACTGTTGACACACCTATATTAGTCTATATACTTCATGATTTTCTATTTGGAATCTCGTAAAACTAATAGTAAGCATCCTTTAAACTACGCATTGTAGCATTTGTAGAACTGTTGTACCTTTGCATTCGCAATATAGCAACCGAACTACAACAGAAGTCAAAAAAAGATTTTTTGTGAAATTCTTTTTCTGTATGAAATAGGAATTATGTTGTTGAAAATCGATAAATACGTCATGAGGAATTTTAACCCACTTGAAAATGAAGAGTAATAAAATAAGAATGACTTCTTCTTGTCAAGTATTCTGGTTAGTCTTTGCAATCTTCACATTACAGTCCTTCGTAACGATTTTCATATGCTCTTGATATGGAATAAAAAAGTGCGAAAAATGTTGTTTCGCAGATGTCGTGAAATTGCAAAAGGACAAGATTATGGCTATCTTTGTATAACGTCTGATGATACCGCCTGAGGTCCTGATTTCAGAGGGGGTAAGCTAAAATTAGGGTACATATTCTAATTGATTCTTATCAGCGAAGAAATTTGGCTTTGTTACGAAGTCAATACGAAGGGATTACGAAGCGATGTCGAAGGATTTTACACATATATTGTATCCTGACGGGAGATAAAGGGGTAAAAGGGTTAAGAGGTTAAAGGGTTAAAAGGTTAAAGGTGTCCAGCTTGCGGTAAAATATAATACAGCAAACTGGACACCTTAATTGTACAAAGAAGTAATAGAGCAATCATTTACCGAAAAATGTGATGGGAAAGGGTGAAATAGCTCCCGAAAATGTGATGAGAGTGCTGTTTTATACCGAAAAATGTGATGAAAGGAGGTTAAAATCTTTGAAAAATGTGATGAAAGTGCTATTTTTGCATCGAAAAATGTGATGATATGCTAAAACGAAAGATAGACACATATTTGGATGAATGGAGAAAAACTCCTGATCATAAGCCACTTATAGTAAAGGGAGCCAGACAGATTGGAAAGACAGAATCAATCCGATTGTTTGGAAGAACTCATTATGCTAATGTTGTGGAGATAAATTTTGCTCTTCAAAAGGCATATAAGGGAATATTTGACGATGGATATGAGGTTGACTCAATACTGAAAAATATTACCCTTTTAAATCCGGAAGTAAAGATTAAGGCTGGTGATACTCTGTTTTTCTTTGACGAACTTCAGGAATGCCCTGACTGTGCAACAAGTCTTAAGGCTTTCAAAATGGATGGACGATTTGACGTTATCTGTTCTGGTTCGTTGATGGGTGTATATTATAAGCAGATAGAATCAAATAGTGTGGGATACAAGGAAGATTATGAGATGTTCTCCCTTGACTTTGAAGAATATCTTTGGGCTATTGGATATGATAATGAGAGAATAGAGGACATGTTTCGTCACATGAAGGATGTGGTACCTTTCTCTCAAATAGAATTAGATACTTATTTCTCTCATTTCCAGGATTACATGATTCTTGGTGGAATGCCCGAGGTTGTGGCTACTTTTGTCAGGAATAAGAACTTCACCAATATTCTAAAGACTCAAAAACAGTTGTTGCTGGATTATGAGGAAGATATCACAAAATATGCGTCTGGTTTTGATCAGGCAAGAATATTGAGTGTGTATCGTCATATATCTACATTTATTGGAAAGGAAAACAAGAAGTTTCAAGTTACGAAGATTGCTCACGGAGCCAGAAACCGTGAGTATGTTGGGGCTGTGGAATGGTTGAATAATGCAGGGATAATAAATGTGTGCTATTGTTTGGAATCTCCAGAGTTGCCTTTGAAAGGAAATTATGATCCAAAACAATATAAGATATACTACAGAGATACAGGCATGCTTATTGCTTCACTTGACGATGAGGCGCAGGAGGATTTGAGAGTGAATAAGAATTTCAGCACTTACAAAGGAGGTATTTACGAGAATATCGTAGGTGATATGTTGAAAAAACAATGTTGTGATCTGTATTTCTATCGTAATGACAAGATTGGCGTAGAGATGGATTTCTTTGTTCGTGATGCGGATTCACTTGTGCCTATTGAGGTAAAGGCGAATGATAATGCTACTGTATCACTTAATAAGATGACATCTGGTAATAGCGAAATGTTTGCTGATATAAAATATGGAATTAAATTCTGTAGAAAGAATATAGGTTTTAATGATAAGTTTTACACATTTCCATACTTCCTTACATTTTTGACTCGCAGATTTCTTAAAAACAGATAAATATGGATTGAGACAAGAAAAAGCGTGAAAACTTACCAGGCAGTTTTCACGCTTTTCTATATAATTGTTGTTAGAGTTCACTAATGAGTGCATCCACATCCTCTTCTGTTGTTGCCCAGCTTGTGACGAAGCGGACGGTAGTGTGAGTTTCGCCTCTTGTACCCCAAATCTCGAAAGATGAAGTCTTGTGAAGTCTGTCCATCACATCGTTAGGAAGAACAAAGAACTGCTGGTTGGTTGGAGAATCAAGGAAAATCTTATAGCCCTTGTCTACAAAACCTTTCTTGAGTTTCATTGCCAGTTCTATAGCATGACGGGCAATCTTTGTGTAGAGGTTATCTGTGAAGAGTGTTCCGAACTGAATACCAAGAAGTCGACCTTTTGCAAGGAGTGCCCCATGCTGCTTGATAAGAGGGAAGAAGTGCTTGAGAAGTCCTTTCTTAGCAACTACACATTCGCCAAACATGGCACCTACCTTTGTTCCGCCGATATAGAAAACATCACATAGGTTAGGGAGGTCAGAGAGAGTGATGTCACAGGCGTCGCTTGCAAGACCATAACCGAGACGCGCTCCATCAATATACATTGGGATGTTTGCTTCCTCACATATTGAATGGAGTGCCTCAAGCTCATCTTTAGAGTAGAGTGTTCCGTACTCTGTAGGGTAGCTGATATAAAGCATTCCAGGAGCAACCATGTGTTCATAGGTCTCATCAGCATAGAACTCCTTGATGTAATCCTTAAGTTCTTGTGCATCAACCTTACCCTCATGTGAAGGAAGAGTCATGACCTTATGCCCACATGACTCGATGGCACCAGATTCATGGACATTGATATGAGCTGTTTCGGCACATACCACACCCTCATGACGCATAAGGAGAGAGTCGATGACTGTTGAGTTTGTCTGAGTACCTCCAACGAGGAAATGGAGGTCAACATCCTCTGTACCTAATGCTTTGTGGATAAGTTTCTTTGCCTCTTTGCTGTAGTCGTCAGAACCATATCCTCTTGTATGTTCAAGGTTGGTAGCCATAAGGCGCTCCATAATCAAGGGATGAGCACCTTCCATGTAGTCAGAATCAAAATATTTCATAATGGTAGTTATTTTTTGCTCTGCAAAGGTACATAATAATCTTTACACACCTATATTTATTAGAAAAATGTGTAACTTTGCCATCGTAAACTGTTGTTGTGCAAGTTTGCATTAAGGTAAAAGTCAATAATAACTATAATAAATAAAGAATTATGGCAGTAACAGTTCAAGCTCCAGAGCCACAAATGGTCAATACCATTGATGCTCTTTGGTCTTTGATACAGAGCCAGCCAAAGAAGGTTCGTGCTGCTCTAACAAAACGAATCATCCAGCAAGATGTTGAAGCTGAGGCTTTGCGTCAGCGTCTTATGGTTAAGGAGAGTTTGACTTGCGCTCTTCGTGATGTAAAGGAAGCGCGACAGTCGGGAAGAAAACTTAAGACAGCAGAGGAGTTCTTGACTGAACTTGAAGCGGAATAAGCAAATCATGGAGGTTCGAATATTTACACATAGTGAGTTTGAACGGAACTTCAAGAGACTTAGGAAAAAATACAAATCTCTTGTTGCTGATTATTGTGACTTGATCAAACGTCTTAAGTCCAATCCTGTTCAGGGAACGGATCTCGGAAACGGTGTTCGGAAAATTCGAATGCAGATTTCATCTAAAGGTAAAGGAAAGAGTGGGGGTGCTCGTATTATTACATATAATGAATATGTTAATGATGACGGAAGTATAGACATAACCTTGCTCACCATTTATGATAAAAATGAGATTAGTAGTGTGACCGACCAGTTCATTAGGAATCTTGTTGAATCAATATGACGAATTAAATAAAATAACTATAATAAATAAAGAATTATGGCAAATTCACTCGACAAAATTTTTGCTGCAAAGCTTCTTGAAATCAAGGCTATCAAGCTTCAGCCAGAGAATCCTTTCACTTGGGCTTCAGGTTGGAAGTCTCCAATGTATTGTGACAACCGCAAGGTAAATGCTTACCCAGAGGTTCGTAATATCGTTAAGCTTGAGCTTACTCGTCTTATTCTCGAAAACTTCCCAGAGGCTGAGGCTGTAGCAGGTGTTGCTACTGGTGCCATTGCTCAGGGCGCTCTCGTTTCAGATATTCTTGGCAAGCCATATTCATATGTTCGCAGCAAACCAAAGGATCATGGTATGGGTAACCTCATTGAAGGTGAGATCAAGCCAGGTTCAAAGGTTGTCGTTGTTGAGGACCTTATCTCTACAGGTGGTTCATCACTCAAGGCTGTTGAGGCTCTTCGTCAGGCAGGTTGTGAGGTTGTAGGTATGGTAGCAAGTTTCACATACGGTTTCCCTGTAGCAGAGAAAGCATTTGCTGATGCAGGTGTTAAGCTCGTCACTATCTCTAACTACGAGGCACTCACATCTATCGCACTTGAGATTGGCTATATCAAGGAAGACCAGGTTCCAACTCTCAAGGAGTGGCGTGCTAATCCATCAGAGTGGAGAAACGATCTTAAATAAAGTGAATAGTGAATAGTGAAAAGTGAAAAATCCATTTTACTATAAGGGGCATTTACGATTGATTCATAATTCCCGTTCAGAAAAAGTAACTATGATTTTTCACTTTTCACTTTTAGTTTTTCACTTTAACGCAGTTAATTTATGGCAAAATACGAAAGTTCTGTAAAACAGTTATACTATCCACAGTCAGCAGTATATGCGAAGCTATCAGATTTGAGTAATCTTGAGAGTATTCGTGACAGGTTCAATGATCCTAATGTTCAGCAGCAGCTTATTTCTTCAGGTCAGGTTCCAGCCGATAAGATTGATCAGATAAAGGAGAAGCTCTCACAAGCTATGTTCACTCCTGATTCAGTATCGGTAAATGTTGATCCTGTAGGAAACTTCACTATCAACATCATTGATCGTGAACCAGAGAAGTGTATCAAGTATGCTGCGTCGCAGTCACCTATACCAGTGACTTTGTGGATTCAGATTCTTCCTACATCAGACACTACAAGCAAGATGCGTGTGACTCTCGAGGCAGAGCTCAACTTCTTCATCAAGCAGATGATTGGAAACAAGCTCAAGGATGGTGTCGAGAAATTCGCAGATATGCTTGCGATGATTCCTTATAATTAAGTGAAAAGTGAATAGTGAAAAGTGAATAATCCATTTTACCATAGGACTGTATGGAATAGTTATCATATTTCCTATGTAGATAAAGTAACTTAAAATTTTCACTATTCACTTTTAACTTTTAACTTTAACGCAGTTAAAAGATGGCAGATAAACTATGGACAAAGAATGTCCAAATGACAGAAGAGATAGAGAAGTTCACAGTAGGTCGTGACCGTGAGATGGACCTCTATCTTGCAAAATATGATGTGTTGGGCAGTATGGCTCACATCACAATGCTTCAGAGCATTGACCTCCTCACAAAGGAGGAACTTGACATGCTTCTCAAGGAGCTCCGTTCTATCTATGACCAGGTTGAACGTGGGGAGTTCGATATTGAGGAAGGTGTTGAGGATGTACACTCACAGGTAGAGCTTATGCTTACTCGTAAGCTTGGTGATGTGGGAAAGAAGATTCATTCAGGTCGTTCTCGTAATGACCAGGTACTTGTTGACCTTAAACTCTTCATTCGTGAACAGATTAAGGAGATTGCAGGACTTGTACAGAACCTCTTTGACGAGCTTATGCAGCAGTCTGAGCGCTATAAGAATGTGCTTATGCCAGGTTATACTCACCTTCAGGTGGCTATGCCTTCAAGTTTTGGTCTTTGGTTTGGTGCTTATGCAGAGGGACTTGTTGATGATATGCAGTATCTTCAGGCTGCATGGAAGATAACAAACCGTAACCCTCTTGGTTCTGCTGCAGGTTATGGATCAAGTTTCCCTCTCAATCGTCAGATGACAACAGACCTCCTTGGATTTGACTCTATGGATTATAATGTTGTATATGCTCAGATGGGACGTGGAAAGACTGAGCGTAATGTGGCATTCTCTATGGCAAGTATTGCAGGTACCCTTGCAAAACTCGCTTTTGATGCTTGTATGTTCAACTCACAGAACTTCTCATTCGTAAAGCTCCCTGCTGACTGTACAACAGGTTCAAGTATCATGCCTCACAAGAAGAACCCAGACGTGTTTGAGCTTACTCGTGCTAAATGTAACAAGCTTCAGGCTCTTCCTGTTACCGTAACTATGATCATGAACAACCTCCCTGTAGGATATTTCCGTGACCTCCAGATTATCAAGGAAGCATTCCTTCCTGCATTTGACGAGATGAAGGATTGTCTTCAGATGGTTGCATACATTATCAATAAGATGGAGGTAAAGGAGCATATCCTTGACAATCCAATCTACGACCCAATGTTCTCTGTAGAGGAGGTTAACCGTCTTGCTCGTGAAGGTATGCCATTCCGCGATGCATATAAGAAGGTAGGTCTTGATATTGAGGCAGGCAACTTTACTCCAAACAAGGATATCCACCATACACATGAGGGTTCTATTGGCAATCTTTGTAACGATAGGATCAAGGCTCTCATGAATGAGGTAGTGGCAGGATTCAAGTTCGACAAGATGGAGAAGGCTGTTGCTGATCTTCTTGATGTGAAGTGATAAAAGGTTATGAGGTTATTAGGTTATAAGGTTATAAGGTTTGTTACCTGTAGCCTTGGTCAATATACAAAAAAGGTTACATCACCTGTGACCTTCAACCTAAGACATCTATTATATAAGGTTGTAGGCAAAGGGGGACTTCGTGTTCTACCTTTGGCTATAGCCTTTTTATCATTTGTGAGCGTGTTGAGTTCTTGTGACGAGATGACACAGGTGTATTCAAACAGGGAACTTGTGAGGTGCAATTTCCTTGTTTCGAGCTATACGGAGCTATTTGGTGTCATGGGAAACTATGGACAGTTTGCGTCTATCCGAAAGAAGGGTAATGGCAAGTTAGAGATGAGACTTGCAGCAACAGGTCAAGTTACAGAATACACTCCTGATAAGATACAGTCATACTTCTTCTATGGACTTGGTGGACTTATAGTGGGAACAAACTATAATGGTGATATTCTATGCTATGATTTGTCGTGTCCTTATTGTGATGCGACAGCCTATCGTCTTACTATGACAGATAATGGTTTTGCCAAGTGTTCTCATTGCGGTGTGACGTACGACCTCAATAATTATGGCGTTATAAATGCCATTGATTCAACAAAGACATACTCAAAATTGCGTGGCTTATATCGTTACCGCATAGTTTTTGACGGTACGAATGTAAACATGTTTAATTGAATAATTCAATTTTTGCTTCATTTGGAAGGAGTTAAAGGGAATTAAGAGAAGTAAAAAGACGAACCCCGAAGGGTCTCAGCGAAGCTAATGGTTGTTCGCTGAAAAGTCCTTCGGTCAGCAGAGTAACGTCTTTTAACTCCCTAAACGACGGAGGAGTGATAACTCCTGTTAACTCCATTTTACTCCTTAAAGTGAGCAAGTTAAGGACTTGCGAAACTTGTATAAATTAAAAAGGTAAGACAGTCTTTATAACGTATGGAGACATTAAAAGATAAGGCGGTAAAGGGCTTCTTTTGGGGAGCTATGAACAACATAACGATGCAGATACTCGGAGCAGCATTTGGCATCGTGCTTGGTCGTAAACTGGGTCCTGAGAACTATGGTGTCATAGGTCTCATAAACATATTTGGTGTTGTTGCCACTTCTTTGCAGAATAGTGGATTCATAGTAGCCCTTATCAACAGAAAAAATGCTACTCATAAAGACTTTAATTCTGTATTCTGGTTCAATGTGAGTGCCAGCATTTGCCTATATGTCTTGCTGTTCTTTTGCGCCCCCTTTATTGCAGACTTCTACGATAAGCCATTCCTTATTCCTCTATGTCGTTATTTCTTCCTCTGTTTCCTTGTTGCCAGTCTTTCTATTGTTCCACGTGCCATACTCCTTCGTGATCTTCAGCAGAAAAAATTGACAATACAGAGTTTTGTTGCTGTAATTATATCTAATACAGTAGGAGTTATAATGGCATTCAGCGGTATGGCATATTGGGGCATTGTTACCCAGCAGCTATTATTCAACCTTTTGGTGGTGGTAATGAGTTGGTACATGTCTGGATGGAGACCATCACTTGACATCACCTTTCAGCCAGTACGAGAGATGTTCAGGTTCTCAAGTAAGATGCTTGTGACAGATGTGGTAGAAAGGGTGAACTCCAACTTCTTCTCTGTCATACTCGGTAAGTACTATGGAGAGATATCTGCAGGAAACTATAACCAGGCAAATAAGTGGAACACTATGGGAACCGGTATCATAACAGGTATGGTTGACGGTGTTGCCCAACCAATCTTTGTGCAGGTCGGTGATGATAGGGAACGTCTCTGCCGAACATTCAGTAAGATGCTCCGTTTCACATGCTTCATCTGTTTCCCGCTTATGTTTGGACTTTCTCTCATAGCGCCAGAGTTCATAGCAATAACCTTGGGTGATGAGTGGGCAGACGCTTCATATCTCATGCAGATATTATGTGTGGGAGGTGCATTCCTGCCTATAGCAACGCTTTATTTTAAGCTGATAATTTCACGAGGTAAATCTAATATATATATGTGGAATGTGATAGCACAGTTAGCCGCCATCCTTTCTTCTGCATTTTTTGTATGCTTCTTTATCGGTGATGTACAGATGTCCATATTGTCATTCACTCTGTCGCTATCAGCAATAGAAATGATGCTATGTACATATGTTAGCATTGTCATACTGTGGTTGTTCATCTGGCATACTTTCCTGAAACGTGAGATAGGTCTGCCATATAAAAAAGCATTGGCAGACATACTACCATTCCTTGCCCTTGCGGCAGGAACAATGGTAGTTACATATATTATGACACAATCAATAACAAATATATATGTTCTTATCGCATCAAGAATCATTATTGCTGCCATTATCTATCTGGGTGCATTATGGTTGCTTGGGGCAGACATATTGAGGGAATGCTTGGGATATGTCTTGAAGAAGACTTAAGACAAGACCCTCTCCCCATCCCTCCCCCTCTATGGGGAGGGTGACTAATGCAAGTGGAAAGGGTGTGAGGTTCATACGTGCATCTAATGGGATGCTCGTTTGCCCATATATTCTATGGTATCAACTTTTCTCATTGAGAGAGGAACGAGCGAGATAAACCGTACAACCGTACAACCGTACAACCGTATAACCGTATAACCTCATAACCGTATAACCGTACAACCGAAAAGATATTACTAACCAAATACAATTTATTATAACTATGAATCTAAAGATTAAAAGAAATGTGCTGACTCTTGTAATGGTTCTTGCTGCATCTGTTATGGCTGTAGCACAAACCAATGGTCAGTTGTGGCCAGATACAAATGGCAAGCATATAAACGCCCATGGCGGAAATATCATCAAGTATGGTGATAAGTTCTACTGGTATGGTGAAAACCGTCCTTACCGTGGATTTACAACAGAGGTAGGTGTGAGCGTCTATTCAAGTACAGACCTCAAGTCATGGAAGGATGAGGGTGTGGCACTTGCTGTAAGTGAGGAGAAAGGACATGACATAGAGCGTGGATGTATCATGGAGCGCCCAAAGGTTGTTTATAATGCCAAGACAAAGAAGTTTGTCATGCTCTTCCACCTCGAGCTTAAGGGTAAGGGCTATGAGGCAGCACGAGTTGCCTTTGCTGTAAGTGATTCTCCTGTAGGACCATTCAAGTTTATCCGTTCACTTCGTACTAACCCTGGCAAGTGGCCTTTCGATATGACAAAGGCACAGATCAAGGCAGCAAAGAAGACTAATGCTGCAGATTGGAAGGACTGGTGGACTCCTGAGTGGCGTAAGGAAACAGCAAAGGGTATGTATTGCTGGCGTGACCTTAAGGGAGGTCAGATGAGTCGTGACATGACAGTCTTTATTGATGATGATGGCAAGGTATATCATATCACTTCTTCACAGGAGAACCTCACACTTAATGTGAATGAGCTTACAGACGATTACCTCGACTTCACAGGTAAGTATAACATGGTTTGTCCTGGTGGACAGAATGAGGCACCATGTATCATGAAACGTAATGGCAAATACTGGCTTATCTGTTCTGGTTGTACAGGATGGGCACCTAATGAGGCTCGTATGTTCGTGAGTGATAACATCTGGGGACCATGGAAACAACTTCCTTCTCCTTTTACAGGTCCAAATGCAAGTTACCAGAACTTCCCAGCAAACAAGACATTTGGCGGACAGGGTACTTATATCCTCGACCTCAAGGCATTTGGCATGTCAGGATTCTCTACTTCTGACTATATCTTCATGGCTGATATATGGAATCCACAGCATCTGAGTCTGTCACTCCATATCTGGCTCCCTATCCAGTTTGCTGAGGATGGTACACCAGTCATCAAGTGGGTAGAATAAGGGGGTCAAGTTTCGCTTTAGGTAGTTAAATGGAGTTAGAAGAAGTTATCGCTCCTTTGTCGCTTAGGGAGTTAAAGACGATACTCCGCTAACCGAAGGGTATGTTCGCGATCAATCATTCGTCTTTTTACTCCTTTTTACTCCACTTAACTCCTTTTTACTCCTTTTAGGTGAAGCGAAACTTGATTAAAGTTTTATTAACAAAGTATATTTTGATGATTGTGGAGGAAGTCGTATATTTGCAAGCGATATTTCACAACCTCATGTAATCATATATTTATGAACCGCAAGACTCCATTACTCATTTTCCTTTTGTTGGTGGGTAGTTCCATTATTTCAAGTATAATCTGCTATCATTCCAGAGAAGCATACATCAATAGTGATGTACAGCGTGCCTTGGCTATGACTATGGCTGAGCGTGAATACGGTGTTGTTGATGCCGATACTATCCGTACTTATCGAAACTATATCACAATAGATGAGGTAAGAGATACGGCAAGCATCTCGGTAAGGACATCTGATAGTGGAGAAGGAACTGTGCTTGAAGCTAATGCTGGTTGTGGATTCATGACTATCCTTGCATCGTCTAATCAGAGGACATCAGGAACATTTGCGACATTAGCCGTACTTTGGGCGATTGGCTGTCTATGGTATAATAGGAAGAACAGGTTGTCCGTCATTACTGTTGACGATGTGCTTTCCTATGGTGGTCTTCGCTATATGGAGGATGGGGCTCGTTTTATGACAGATAAGGGTGAGGTGGTAAAACTTACTCCTATGCAGCAACAACTGATGGAGATGTTTTTCCGTTCTTCATCTCATACCCTTTCAAAGCAGGCGATATGCGATGCTCTCTGGCCAAAGAAACCAGATGCAAGTGACACTCTCTACACACTTATCCGTCGTCTTAAACCTATTGTTGAGGAAAACAGCAACCTTAAGATTGAGTGTGATAGGGGTAAATCATATATCTTGATTAATAAGTAGATAGACAATTGTCAGATTAATGTCAGACAAATGTCAGACACTTTTTCCTGATAACATAATAAGTATGACATACCTTTGTGCCGAAAACAAAAAATCGGTACAAAGGTATGATTCGTTACAGACAGATTAACAACATCACAGGGTGGATGATTTTCGCGATAGCAGCATTCACCTATTGTTCGACAATCGAGCCAACAGCAAGTTTTTGGGATTGTCCAGAGTTTATTTCTACAGCAGCAAAATTAGAGGTTGGACATCCACCTGGTGCACCATTCTTTATGCTTGTAGGCAATATGTTCAGTCACTTTGCTTCGTCTCCCGAAGAAGTTGCAAAGATGATAAACATAATGTCTGCACTCCTTTCAGCAGGATGCATCCTGTTCCTCTTTTGGACAATTACCCATCTTGCAAAGGAACTGATTCATCCCTCGGATGATAATGTGCCTATGGGAAAGACCATAGCAATCATGGCATCTGGACTTGCAGGTTCACTCATCTATACTTGGAGTGACACATTCTGGTTCTCTGCAGTTGAGGGTGAGGTATATGCTTTCTCAAGCTTCTTCACAGCACTTGTGTTTTGGATAACCTTGAAAAGTACAGCTGAAGGTGGTGGCAATGTGGATAAATGGTTAATACTTATTGCCTATCTTATGGGATTAAGTATTGGTGTACACCTCCTTAACCTTCTCTGTATTCCTGCTATGGTACTTGTGTACTATTACAAGTTCTGCAAGAATCCTACGGTAAAGGGATCCTTGTTTATGCTTATACTGAGTGCATGTATCATAGGATTCATCCTATATGGAGTAGTGCCTGGAGTACTAATTATTGCCGGATGGTTTGAACTATTATTTGTCAATACCCTCGGAATGCCATATTACTCAGGTTTGTTCGTGTATGTTGCTTTACTATTAATCCTGATAGTATGGTCACTATATGCAACAAGCCACACAAGGAAGGAGAGGATAATGCGCTATTTCTCCCCTCGTGTACTCAACACCTCTATCCTTTGTCTTACGGTAATGCTGATAGGTTATTCTTCATACGCCATTACTGCCATCCGTTCTATGGCAAATACGCCAATGGATCAGAACTCCCCTGAGGATGTGTTTGCACTTCGTGACTATCTTGCCAGAGAACAGTATGGGGACACTCCGAAGCTGTGGGGACAGACTTACGCTTCTGAACCAAGTGTGGTGATAGGCAAAGATGGGGAACTTGAATATGAACATGTAGATAAGGGTCCTGTCTATCAGAAGAAGACAAAGTATACAGAAACAGATAAGGATGAGTATGTTAGTACCATGAACAAGTTTGATTTGAGATACCCATCCAACCAATGTATGTTTTTCCCACGAATGTATAGTGAGCGCCATAGGAATGAATATGAGCAATGGCTTGGAGATATCCACTATAAGACCGTGGATTATAATATTCCTACCATTGGTACCCGTAAGGTCTCCATACCTTCTCAGTATGATAATCTCAGGTTCTTCTTCACTTATCAGCTGAACTTTATGTATTGGCGTTATTTCATGTGGAACTTTGCTGGTCGCCAGAATGATATTCAGGGACGTGGAGAACTTGAACATGGTAACTGGCTCACGGGTATCTCCTTTATAGATAATATAAGGTTGGGTGACCAGAATCTCTTGCCTGATGAACTTAAGGGGAATAAAGGTCATAATGTGTTCTATTGTCTGCCTCTTGTCCTTGGTCTTATAGGCCTTTTCTGGCAATTGTTCAGACGAGGAAGGACGGGAGCACAGCAATTCTGGGTAGTGTTCTTCCTGTTCTTCATGACAGGAATAGCGATTGTACTATATGTTAACCAGACACCCTCACAACCTCGTGAACGTGACTATTCTTATGCCGGTTCATTCTATGCCTTTTCTATATGGTGTGGACTTGGAATAACAGCTCTTTATAACATACTAAAGGGTAGGCTTAGGGGTAAGGCAACCATAATGACTATAGTTATTCCTTCTGTAGTGGCTGTTGCTGTTCCGGTACAGATGGTCACTCAGACTTGGGACGACCATGACCGCTCTGGTCGTTACCTTTGTAGGGACTTTGGACTTAACTATCTTGAGACGGTACCTCATGATGGAATTATCTTCTCATGTGGGGATAATGACACTTTCCCCCTATGGTATAATGAGGATGTGGAGGGTAATAGGACAGATGTGAGGGTTTGTAATCTGGAGTATCTCAATACCGACTGGTATATTGACCAGATGAAGCGTCCTGCTTACACGGGAAAAGGAGCATCAAGTCCTCTCCCAATATCATGGACGCGTCAGCAATATGCTGTGGATGTGAAGACCATGATAAGCGTTAATCCTCAGATCAGCTTGGGTGATTCTTCCATAAGGATGAAGGACTTTATAGAACAGGTGTATGAGAAGGAACCTGAGGTGGCTCACAAGATATGGGGTGATGATCCTTTTGAACTGAAAACCGCCATAAGGAAATTTATCTTGAAGGAGGATATACCTTCAGAGTATAAGGAGTTTGTTGATGCTCTACCAGCATGCCTTCCAAGTGAAGCCTTGCATCTCAAAGTGGATAAGGAAGCTGTTCGTAAATCAGGTATGAAGATACCTGAGGGCAAGGAGATACCTGACTATATGGATATAAGTCTTAGTGGACAGAGTAGTGTGACAAAGGCATTTGTCCTGATACTTGAGATGCTTGCACAAAGCAATTTCTCGCGTCCTTTGTATGTATCTACGGGGATTGGTAAGGCAACAGGTAATCTCTATCGCCACTTTATGCTTGAAGGTTTGGCATACAGAATAACGCCTTTCACCTTTGAGGAGAATGAACCATATCATATAACTGCTGTAAATACAGATAGGATGTATGAGATAGTCATGAATAAGTTCCACTATGGAAATGTCAGTCAACCGGGAATATATCTTGATGAGGTGGCTACACGAATGTGCTTTACCCATAGAAGGATGATATCAATCCTTGCCACAAAGCTTGTGGAAGAAGGGAAGTACGACAAAGCAGTCAAGGTGTTGGATAAATGCGAAAAGGAATTTCCATCATATAATGTGCCTCACAATCCTATGTTTGGTTCTTTGGACATGGCTACTGTATATCTACAATGTGGTCAGGTTGACAAGGCAACAGCCATACTTGGCAAACTAAAGGAAAGGGGTACTCAATACATAAACTGGTATTCATGTCTTCCAGAGCATCGCTTTAAGGCTTGTTCTTCGGATTATGAATATGAGATGCGAGTGCTCTATGCCATTGAGCAAACTCGTAAGGCAATAAAATGTAACTAATAACTTGAAAGGAGTAAAAGGGAGTAAAAGGGAGTAAAAAGACGAATGTTCAGTTAACAGTTAACAACGAATATCATCCAAGAGTATCGTTTTTTAACTCCCTAAACGACGAAGGAGTGATAAATTCTTTTAACTCCTTTTAACTCCTAAAAGTGATATTATAAAAGTCAATTATGAATAATTCTTATGCATTTTCTAAGATGAATTATATCCTGCTTGTAATAGGATGTTCTATAGTTGTGATAGGCTTCTGCTTGATGTGTGGAAGTGGCACAACAGAGTCAAGTTATGAACCTGACATATTTAGTGCCACCCGAATTGTGGTGGCACCAATGGTGTGCCTCTTTGGTTTCCTGTTCAATATCGTCGCGATAATGTGGAAATCGGAGTGACAAATCTTCTGTAAAACTCACACTAGAAGATTACTGAATTTTGTGAATGGGATGTGACGAAAATCTTAGGATTAGAGATAAAAAAGAATGAAATTGTTGTTGAGTATCTGTTTTTTTCATTAATTTTGCCAAAAAGATTTTGACTATGCAATTGAATAGATATTCATATAGGTCATTTTCTTTGTGAAGAACATAGAGATGCCATTAATCCTGTTACCCCTGCTACCTCGATAAATGGTATTTAGAACTAAAGCAATAAGTAAGTGATCATAATTAAAAGAATTTTGATTACTTAACTTCACCGTTAATAGATCAAACAAAATACAATTAAAATGAAAACTGTAAGACTATTTCTTAACTTAGTTGTTGTTCTTTTTTGTGCAACGGGTCTATGTAGCTGCTTGTCTGATGATGAGGAAGAGAATGGCCGCAAAATCCTTTCAACTAAAGACTATGTTATTACTGTAGCTTCTCATAAACTTGAAGGAGTTGTAACGTTAAGTGGCATGAATATCAAGTCTGAGGTTCTTGCTGTCAAGAAAGATAACTCAAATACTTGGGAAGCTTGGGGAGGAATTGAGGATTTTAATTATGAACAAGGTTATGAATACAGGCTCAAGATAAATGAAACAACTTATCTTGATTACAGCATGGGAGACCCTGCCTGGACAGAACATAAACTGCTTGAGGTGCTGTCCATGGAACTGAAAGAAACTGAAGGACTCCCCGAAAACCTTATTCCTGAGTGGTATTATTACAGTAGATAGATATTCATTCTATCAAGATTGGCAACTGAATTTAGGTCTTCTGTTGACTTTCAAAATATCGATTGTTAAAAAACTTTTTCTTGACATAGGTATAAGACTGAATTTTTGTGTGTCTTGATAATTATTCCTGTTTTTGTGTAAAATATTAAACTTAAAAAGACTAATTGTTGACAATGATACTATTAGAAGATAAGACTGAGAATGGATGGGTAAAGTTTACCTACCAATCAACCTGGCGTCTCTATTATGAGATAATGTTGAATGCTGCAGAGGAAGTCATAGAGTTAGACTTCAAGGATAATCTTGGAAGATTAGCTGTGTTTAATCCTGGTTCAGAAACTATAGAATGTCTTGAGGATTACAAACTCTATGGACGAAGTCTAAGGAGGATTCCTGCAATGAAAGAAGAGCATGGTGCTATCGTTGTCTCTGGATATAGCAGCATTATGGAGTGTAATATCCAGCTTACCTTCTATAACCAGACAAATGTTGTAACTCTCCATACAAATAAACTTGACTATGTTGAGAAGTATTCTAGAGATGTGTTTACTAACTATGTCAACAGCATTGAGATTAAAATCTATGTAAGAGATACAAAGAACTCTATGAACTCTGCGAAACCTGAACCTCGAATAGATGAGAAGTATATAAAAAGTCTTCCTTTCATGAAGAAACTAAAACTGTTGTTTGGTTAATCATAAAGGATCCTTTTTTGATTAGTTATATGATAATGAAGATGTGCCACTTTTGACATATCTTCATTATTTTTTTTCGGTGAATCATGAGATGCTGTACAACCAAAGAGATACTATTAACATGTCCGGCGCATGATGTTTTATCATTTTAACTTTATTTAGGTAAAGCAGGATTTTTAATTAACGTAAATTAATTAACGTGAGTTCGACGAAAATCATCGCGCAAAGCGTACTCCTGTTTTTTTTACATGGTCGCTTGTGGCACAAAATATAGGACAAGCAACTGCCCCCTAGTAAATTGTTCAATCGCCCCCTTTTCACCAGTTATTCACCAGTCATTACTCGAGCAGCACTCGAGCAGCG